>NZ_ATUX01000006.1 GCF_000420425.1 Schaalia vaccimaxillae DSM 15804 | reverse complement strand
CCACTTATTGTGGGGACACAAACAAGCAAACAATGCTCGTTAACCACTATACGAATCACCACCAACCCACACAGCAAAACCCCGGCAACGGTAAACGGTGTGTGGACACATAGTTTTGTGGTGGTCATAGCGTAGGGGAAACGCCCAGCATCCCTTTCCGAACCTGGAAGCTAAGCCCTACAGCGCCGATGGTACTGCACCTGGGAGGGTGTGGGAGAGTAGGACACCGCCACAACCAAACCAAAATAACCAAGGGGGGGGCCGCAACCCGTCAACACAATGAACGACAAGTTGCGACCCCCCCTTGCTTTTGTTTCCAAAACACCCACAACAAACAACACAAAGCACACGAATCACGACAAGGGTTTGCTGCGAGTTTGGGTGACACGGGTTTTAGCCGCCAGTTACCTCCTGTTGGGATTGAATCATCTCGTACTCGATGGCTGTCAAGCGTCCGAGGTGGACTTGTCTGCGTCGGCGGTGGTAGGTCCGTTCGATCCAAGTCACGATCGCGCCCCTCAGCTGGTTGAAACAAGCCCAGCGGCAGCGGTTGAGGACTTTCTTTTGCAGTAGGGAGAAGAGGGACTCCATGGCGGCGTTGTCACCGGCCGCGCTGGCCCGGCTAGACCGTCCACGCGGATGGACTCCACGAAGCTACGCGACCAGAACTGTGAGTTTCGTTTCGATTGCGCACCAGCCAGCCACGTTCTGTCGCCCACCGCGCCTGGTGACAGCCTTCTGCAGCGCATCGACGGCCAGCCGAGGGCCACGACAGGAGACGCCACCCACACAGCACGCTATCGCTCCCAAAACCACACTATGCACCAATAACAAGCTGTGCGAATCACGCTGGCCACGTAGTTGACAAAAATAGCGGGGGGGGGGCACCTGCATCTTGAGCTGAAAAGTTCATTCATCAATGCAGAGAGGACACGCCATCGTGTTGAAGAAGCTAGCATCGTCATCGCAACAGCCGCACTTGCACTGTCACTGGCAGCCTGCGGAGGCTCGGACAAGAACAAAAGCGTAGAAGATACCAAACCAGTGCAGCCCACCGAGAGTCAGAGCGTTGAGGTCGCGCCCACAGAGGAAACCGAGCCCACACCGGAGGCGAACAGCTCTGAGGTACGTGAGTTCCTTGAATCCTACGAAGGATTTGTCGACGAGTACGTCGCTTTCAGCGAGAAGTATAAGTCGAGTGATGACCTGATATCGATGGCGCAGGAACTCACACAGGTACAGGCCAAGGCTGCAGAACTTGCTCGGGAGGCTGAGCAGTGGGAAAATGAGCAACTTGCTGCTGATGAGCTAGCGCTGTACACAGAAGTTATGGCCCGCTGCAATGAAAAGCTGGCGACAGCAATTCAAAACATTAGTGAAGCTGCATAAAGTTCATCGGCTGATACATTCACTGCTGTGGACGGTTCTCCCAGGGTAATTAATGTGCCAGCCACAGGAATTATGGTGTGACACATACTCGTATTAGATTGCAGTAGGGGAGAGAAAAATGTGGTTGGGACCTAGGCTCACTGAGCCTCGGTCCCAACCACATTCAGATGAACATTGCGAAAGAGCGTTTCAGTTGCTCACAGACCACCAAGGATCTGTGCGACGAAAATCTTGCCGATCATGGCAACCGGATAAACCAGCGCATATCCCAGTGCCACACGCGGATCCTGACCGGTACGACCGTTGGCGAAAGCCAAGACTGCGGGCTGCGTCTGAGCACCTGCGAGCAGACCGGAAAGCTGGGTGCCGCCCATCTTGAAGATCCAACGCATCGTGACATACAGGCCAACGGCCATGATCGAAGTGATGATGACACCAAGGATGAAGATATTGATCCAGGCGCCCGAGGTGAAAGCCTTCGAGATCTGACCACCGGCTGCTGTTCCTGCGCGAGCCAAGAACATCAGCAGACCCAATTCCTGCATCACCGATGCCGCCGTGAAAGGCAGAGCAGTCACCACCGGGCCCACGCGTCCAACGCGACCAAAAATCAAGCCAACGATCAGGGTTCCCGCAGCACCACCAATTGAGAAGGTCGAGCCGCCACCCATCGGAATCTGGATATGACCGATGAACAGGCCCAGAGCCATACCGATACCCAAAGCGATGGGGTTGATGTCCGACAGGCCGCGAGCGGAGTCACCGAAGAACTTTGTGATCTCACGCATTTTCGACGTCGGAGCAACGACGCGGACGCGGTCGCCTTGCTGAAGAACCAGACCAGGTTCGGCGATCATATCCGTGTCGCCTCGGCGCACGCGAGAAATAGTGGCGGAGAAACGCTTCGCCATATTCAGTTCGCCCACGGTGCGGCCAGCGATGTGAGGATCGGAGATCGTCATACGGCGGAAGTCCAAGTAGGAACGGTCCTGCATCAGCGAGTGAGAAGAGGCGTGGCCCAATTCGGTTGCTGCGCGAACGACGAGTTCGCGAGGTCCAACTACCGTCACGAGATCGCCCTTGTCTAAAGTGTCAGACATGGAAGGACGCGAAATGGGTCCTGTTTCGCCGCGACGTAGACGCGAGAAAGTGACCTTAGAACCGAGCTTCTCGTACAGGTCGCCAACGAAGGGGTGATCGTCGCGCTCAACGCGGATCGTACGGTTAGCCAACGGCGAAGGAGTGTCCTTGTCGCTCTTCGAGTAGGACAGGGCTGCCATTGCGGCAATGAGCATCCCGATGACACCAAAGAGGTACGCAATCGAGTAGCCGACCGTGGCGGTTGCCGGATCTCCGGAGGAATCGCTGGCGGCAGCCAGTGCGGGCGTATTGGTTGTTGCGCCGGCGAAAGTACCAGCGATCATCGCGATGTCCATGTTCATCGCCTTGCCGACACCCAGGCCGACACTGGCAGCGACGACGTAGAGCAGCACCATGGTGATCATGGGGCCAATGGCCGTCCTCAAGTTATGGAAGAACGAGGCGCCGGAGTTCACTCCGATAGCGAATGTGAAGAGGGCCAAGCCTAAAGCACTGATCTCTTCGGGGACTTCGATGGTTACGCCCGAGGCCGTCGACCATGCGGCGACGATAATGGCGATGAATAGGACGGCTGCGGCGCCTAGGCCGATCCCCTTGATCTTGACGTGGCCGAACATCATGCCAATGCCGATCATCAGGAAGACGAAAAGCACCGGCTGACCAGCCAGGTATTCGAATACTGCTTCCACAGTGGAAACTCCGTAAAATTCGTCGGATAGTGAATGAGACGGGACAAAGTATCTCAGCCTTAACAGGCCGATCGTCAGTCCATCGTCCCGACTGTGGCAAGACACTCTTTCGTGGGGACCAGAGTCTCCCGTTTCTCTTCGAAGTTTCGGAGTATGAGACAACGAGGGCCAATCAGCAAACTGCGCCTACCGTAGGACACGTGCTCAACATTCACATTCTCGGAATCGACGTCCTGGTCCTCGTACCCGGGCGTGCGACTCCTGCCATGTGAACCCTGGATGGATCGCACGCCTTATCCCCAACGCTCAATAGCGACGGGGATTTTTTCATGCGATGTCTCCAAACGAAGTGAGAGGACCCTGCGGTGAAGACCACTGCTGAAACCCAAACGATGACCGGCGCTCAAGCAATCGTTGCGAGCCTCGAAGCGCTTGGCGTCACCGATGTCTTCGGTATGCCTGGCGGCGCTATTCTCCATCTCTACGATCCCCTAATGGCTTCGACGAAGATTCGTCACATCCTCGTGCGCCACGAGCAGGGGGCAGGGCATGCCGCCGAAGGCTACGCCCTGGCTACCGGCAAAGTTGGCTGCGCAATCGTCACCTCCGGTCCAGGAGCCACCAACATCCTGACCGCTCTAGCAGACGCAAATATGGATTCCGTACCGATGGTTGTGATCTCGGGTCAGGTGGGAGCCTCCCTTATTGGCACCGATGCTTTCCAGGAAGCCGACATTGTCGGAGCTTCCATGCCGCTGACAAAGCACGCTTTCCTCGTGACGGATCCTCAGGAAATTCCCGCTCGCATTGCCGAAGCCTTCCACTTGGCCCAAACCGGCCGTCCGGGGCCCGTCCTCGTTGATATTACGAAGTCTGCCCAGGGGGCGGAGATGGAGTTCTCTTGGCCGCCCAAGATGGAACTTCCCGGGTATCGACCCGCAGCCAAGCCACATAAGAAGCAGATCAAGACTGCGGCTACAACCATTCTCGAGGCCGAAGCTCCAGTGCTGTACGTCGGTGGTGGCATGATCCGTTCGAATGCCACTGCTGAACTTGCCAAACTTGTCGAGCTCACAGACGCCCCCGTGGTCACCACATTGACGGCCCGCGGTGCTTTCCCAGACTCTGACCGCCACAATCTGGGCATGCCGGGTATGCACGGCACCGTGCCGGCAGTTGGGGCCCTGCAACGCGCTGATGTCATCGTTGCCCTCGGTGCACGTTTCGATGACCGCGTCACCGGCCGCGTGGATTCATTCGCCCCCAGGGCGCGTGTTGTCCATATTGACATTGACGCCGTTGAGATTTCGAAGATCCGGTATGCGGATGTGCCGATCGTGGGTGATCTTGCCCAAGCTCTGCCAATGCTCAACCGAGAGATCAACGAGCAACTCAAAGATGTCAGCACCAGAAACCTGGCGGGCTGGTGGCGATACCTGAACCGCCTGCGTGACAAATACCCGATGGGGTGGCCAGAACCTGAAGATTCCATGATGGCTCCCCAAGATGTGCTCCAACGCCTCTCGAAGATCGCAGGGCCCGAAGCCGTGTACGTCACCGGCGTGGGTCAACACCAAATGTGGGCCGCCCAATTTATCCAACATGACAATCCCCGTCACTTCCTGTCCTCATCGGGCCTGGGAACCATGGGCTACTGTATTCCCTCTGCAATGGGTGCAAAGGTCGGAGCCCCCGACAAAGTCGTGTGGGCGATTGACGGCGACGGCTCCTTCCAAATGACCAATCAGGAGTTGGCTACCTGCACGATCAACAACATTCCGATCAAGGTCTGTCTGATTAACAACTCCGTGTTGGGAATGGTGCGCCAGTGGCAGTCCCTCTTCTACGGAAAGCGGTACTCAAATACCACTCTCAATCCTGTTGATGGTGAGCAGATCCCCAACTTCGAGATGCTGGCCAATGCCTACGGGGCAGCCGCGCGAACAGTTCGCTCAATTGACGAGGTCGACGAGGCCATCGAATGGGCAATGTCGATTAACGACCGTCCGGTGCTCATTGACTTTAGGGTCTCCAAAGACTCGATGGTTTGGCCCATGGTTGCCGCGGGCGTGTCCAACGATGAAATCAACTACGCCAGGGGAATGGCGCCCGACTGGGATGTGGAGGACTGATCATGGCTCAATTGCATACCCTTGCGGTGCTCGTTGAAAATAAGCCGGGCGTTCTGACTCGCGTGGCAGCCCTTTTTGCCCGCCGCGCGTTCAATATCAAGTCACTGACTGTGGGTGAAACTGAGCATCCCGAGGTCTCGCGGATGACCATCATTGTTGAGGCAGATGAACAGCCTTTCGAACAGATCACCAAACAGCTCAATAAGTTGGTCAACGTTCTCAAGATCGTTGAGCTCACGGCGCAGGATTCGGTGGAACGCCGACTCTTGCTGCTCAAAGTCCAGGCCGATGAAACACGTCGCACAGGGGTCCTGCAGGTCGTTGACCTTTTCCGCGCCCACGTCGTCGATGTGCAACCCGAATCGGTCGTCATTGAGTCAATCGGCTCTTTGTCCAAGTTGGAAGCACTGCTTAAGGCCATCGAGCCTTACGGTGTCACAGAAATCGTCCAGTCGGGCGCCGTGGCGATCGGCCGCGGATCGCGTTCGATCACCGATCAATTGAAGGAGAAATGACAATGGCAGCAGAAATCATCTACGACGACGGCGCTGATCTGTCGATCATCCAGTCGAAGACTGTGGCCATCATCGGCTACGGCTCGCAGGGACACGCTCATGCTCTTAACCTCAAGGACTCCGGCGTCAATGTCGTCGTGGGTCTGCGCCCGGGCTCATCCTCGTGGGAGAAAGCCGAATCCGCTGGGCTGACCGTCAAGGACGTTCCCGAGGCCGTTCGCGAGGGTGACGTCGTTATGATTCTGGTTCCCGACCAGGTCCAGCGCACCGTCTACTCCGAGCAGATCGCCCCTAACCTCAAGGACGATGCAGCACTGTTCTTCTCTCACGGATTCAATATCCGTTACGGCTACATCACTCCCGAAGCTGGCCACGATATCTGCATGGTTGCCCCCAAGGGCCCCGGTCATACGGTGCGTCGCCAGTACCAGGAAGGCAAGGGTGTCCCCGCCCTCGTCTGTGTTGAGCAGGATGCTTCGGGTTCTGCCCTTGACCTCGCTCTGTCCTACGCGAAGGGTATCGGTGGAACGCGAGCAGGTGTCATCAAGACCACCTTCACCGAGGAAACCGAAACCGACCTCTTCGGTGAGCAGGCTGTTTTGTGCGGTGGCGTCTCCAAGCTGATCCAGTACGGATACGAAACTTTGACTGAAGCTGGCTATATGCCGGAGATGGCTTACTTCGAGGTGTGCCATGAACTCAAGCTCATTGTCGATCTCATCAACGAGGGTGGCCTGACCAAGCAGCGTTGGTCCTGCTCTGACACGGCCGAATACGGCGACTACGTCTCTGGCCCCCGTGTCATTGGTCCTGAGGTCAAGGAGCACATGAAGGAGGTCCTGGCTGATATTCAGGACGGAACCTTTGCCAAGCGCTTCATTGCCGATCAGGACAATGGAGGCCTCGAATTCAAGGCTCTGCGCGCTGAAAATGAGTCGCACCCAATCGAGAAGACCGGTCAGAAGCTGCGTGCTGCCTTCGGCTGGACCTCGGTTGACTCCGACTACACGGATGGTTCTGCCGCTCGCTGAGTGAGAGTACGCCTGTCTGAGCGTGCATCACCTAGGCGTGCTGTTCATTGAGACATTTGCCGCCCTCGTTTTGCTTATTTGCAGACGAGGGCGGCCGTGTGTCGGCCGAGAACATTGTTGTCATGCGGCATGCTTCGACCATTGTGACCGTTTTACGAGACAATCCGTCCCAGAATGACTGCAGGTCATAGCCTCATTCCTATGGAAACCCTCAATCTCGCAGTGATTCCCGGTGACGGAATCGGTCAAGAAATTATCCCCGAAGGCCTTAAGGCGCTTCACGCCGCTTTGAATGATTCGGGCATGGAAGTTTCGACCACCACCTTTGACTTAGGTGCTCAACGTTGGCATCGCACGGGCGAGACTTTAACCGATGAGGATCTTGATGTAATCAAGAAACATGACGCCATTCTGCTGGGAGCCGTAGGGGACCCATCCGTTCCCTCTGGAGTTTTAGAACGCGGGCTGCTGCTCAAGCTGCGCTTCGCCCTCGATCACTATGTCAATCTTCGTCCCTCTAAGCTCTATCCAGGAGTTCCAAGTCCTCTGGCCAATCCCGGTCAGATCGACTTTGTCGTCGTGCGTGAAGGAACGGAAGGCCTGTACTGCGGAAATGGGGGAGCCGTTCGCACCGGAACCCCCCACGAGATCGCCACCGAAGTATCGGTCAACACTGCCTATGGAGTCGAGCGCGTCGTCCGATACGCATTCGAGCAAGCCCAGGGGCGAAAAAAGCACCTGACGCTGGTTCACAAACACAATGTTTTAGTCCATGCCGGCCACATGTGGCGGCGAATCGTCGACCAAGTTGGTCGCGAATACCCTGAGGTTGAGGTCGACTACTGTCACATCGACGCAGCCACGATTTACATGGTGACCGATCCTGGCCGCTTCGACGTCATCGTCACCGACAACCTCTTCGGGGATATATTGACAGACGAGGCCGGTGCCATCACCGGAGGCATCGGACTGTCGGCTTCTGGAAACCTCAACCCGTCAGGCGATTTTCCCTCTATGTTTGAGCCTGTCCACGGGTCTGCGCCAGATATTGCTGGGCAAGGAAAGGCCGACCCGACGGCGACGATCTTAGCGGTCGCACTTTTGCTGGAAAACGTTGGTTTAGTCGACGCAGCCCGCAGGATTACGCGCGCGGTGGAAGAGGACATGGTTGCCAGAGCCGAAGAGGCTGCTCGAGGAGAATCATTGGCACGGTCAACCAGCCAAATCGGTGACGATATCGTCGCCAAGATCCGTGCCTGAAAAGAGGGGGCTCATAGACTCGCAGGTGCCTGTGGCAACGAAGCTGCAGGCACCTGCGACATGAGTGGGGGAGATTGGCTAGCCGGCTTGAGTCACGCCAACGAGGGCGCCGAAAGCCTGGGGTGAGATCGTTTGGTAGTCAGAGATGTCTTCAAGTGCCGCATGCAGTCCCGTCAATCGAACAGCAGCGGATTCTGAATTGAGTAAAGAAATATCGGCGGCGATAAGGTTGCGGGCTAACTCTTCGACTTGCCTGGATTCAAGGGAGCATCGGGGGATCCGTTGATCGGCAACGCCCGTGTCAAGTATACGGTCGACCCGAACCATGAGACGGTCCGAACGAACTGTTGCATCTAAAGGCTGTCCGTCAAGAACTTCGGTGCGTGGCAGAGTCTGGGCCACGCAGTCCCACACGACGATTGCTTCAGCCAGTTCGGCCGAACCGCTCACACTTGAGTCACCTTCGACGTACTCAACAGCAGGCAGCGACTGATTGGATAAGAGATCGTCAGAACTTAAAGACCAAGTGCCAACATTGGTCTGTGCGATAAGTTCGGCTTCTTGCCGGCCGACAAGTCGCGAGTTAGCCGTGTTCAATGCCGCAGATCCGGCGAAAAGATCAACTCCATAGGCCTCTGATAATGCTCGGGCGTCGGCATACCGTCCCAGGGCTGTTGAAGCCAAAACAAGAGAGTCTTGCGAGTGTGTGACGGACGGATCGGCTGCCACGGCTAGGTCGCGCTGCGCGCCGGCAACCAGCCAGGAAATGAAGCTTTCGACGGTCATTGGCGCATCGGCTACAGCCGGGGGACGTTCAACATCCTCGTTGACATTGTCCTCCCAGGGTTGCCACACTCCGCCGAGCGTAGTGAGGCGCTGGGCAGAGTTCGTAGAAATTTCTTGCAGTGCGGTTGCGCACTGTGGGCACCGGTCATTGGTGAGTGCTTGAGCCAGGGAATCTGCTCGCTCAATTGCTGCGACTTCGGTGCGCACGGCCTCATCACGAATTTTGTCAATGCCGGTCAGGGCGGGCAAAACTCCGGGTTCGTTCGAGAAGTGGATGGTGCTCGAGTCGCATGCTGTTGTCAGTGCTGCAACGCTGAGAAAGAGGCTGAGACCAAGAGCTGTTCGGCGACGTGGAGGCCGTGACGTAGCGGATATGACATGCACCTGCGCATCATCCCACGCGGTGACACGGGTACGATGGGAGGACAGATGCCGTGTCGCACACCATTTTCATACAGGAGGTCCCGTGCCCAACCCCAAGCACTCCGACGAGCTCCAGGCTCTTCTTGAGCCGATCGTCCAGGAATCGGGGCTCGACCTTGATGACGTTCTTGTGACGAACCAATCCGGCACACCATTGGTTCGTGTCATTGTGGACGCTCCCGTTGGCATGGATGGGATTGACGCTGACACTCTGGCTGATGTTTCGCGAGCGATCTCCAAAGCAATGGATCAGGCTGACCCTATTGACTCTGAGTACCTGTTAGAAGTGTCGACGCCAGGTGCCGAGCGTGAACTGACACTGCCCAAACATTGGGCCAAGCAGGCCGGTCGTCTCGCTCAGGTCAAACTACGCGATGGGGATACGGTCGTGGGAAGGGTGCAAACAGCCAACGACGAGGCAGCCACCCTGGACATTGATGGTAAAGAAACGACGATTGCATACGCACAGATGAAGAAGGCGCGGGCACGCGTCGAATTCGGATCTATGGACTGAGGTCATTATGGAAATCGATATGACAGCACTGCGCATGGTGGAGACCGAAAAGGGAGTGTCTCTGGACACCCTGGTCGACGCCATCGAAGAAGCCCTCCTCAAGGCGTACCACAATATTCCTGGCGCAATCTCGCAGGCCCGAATCGAGATTGATAAGAAGACCGGTCGTGTCACCGTCATGGCGATGGACGAGGACGAGGACGGCAACCCGATCGGCGAATTCGATGACACCCCGAAGAACTTCGGGCGTATCGCACAGTCGACGGCTCGGTCCGTCATTATGCAGCGTCTACGTGATGCCGACGATCAGAAAGTCTTAGGTGACTTCGCTGATCGAGCCGGTCAGGTCATTACTGGAACCGTTCAGCAGTCGCGCGATGGACGCATCACGATTGTCCAAGTTTCTGATGATTTTGAAGCTGTCCTACCCGATTCTGAAAAGGCGCCGGGGGAGCAGTATCGCCACGGCGATCGCATTCGGGCTTTCGTCGTCAACGTCGAGCGTACCGACAAGGGGCCCCGGATCACGCTGTCACGGACCCACCCCGGCCTGGTCATGGGACTGTTCGAACGTGAAGTTCCCGAGATTCAACAGGGTCTGGTCAAAATCAAGGCTGTTGCACGCGAAGCCGGCCACCGCACGAAAATTGCGGTTGTGGCCACGCGGGAAGGAATCAACGCCAAGGGGGCATGTATCGGCCCGATGGGTTCGCGCGTGCGCGGCGTTATGACCGAACTTGGCGGAGAAAAGATTGACATTGTTGATTGGTCGGATGATCCCGGTCGTTTCGTGGCCAATTCACTGTCGCCGGCTCGTGTCACCAGGGTTGTTGTCCACTCCGTTGACAATAAGACTGCAACGGCGATTGTCCCCGATTTCCAACTCTCTCTCGCCATTGGCAAAGAAGGGCAGAATGCTCGACTTGCGGCGCGTTTAACCGGTTATCACATTGATATTCACTCCGATACGGAAACGGGAGATGACGCTACAGCCTCCAGATCGTCTATGCCTGATGACGTGACCAGTCGCTCACGTTCTGAGGTTCGGGACGAGCTGGAGCTCGACTAAACTGAATAATCGTGCCGCATCCTGCGCGTCTGCTGACCGACCCCGCTTCAGGGGAGGGCCCTATTCGGACGTGTGTTGGTTGCGGGAAGCGCCAGGCGCGCGCGGACCTGATTCGCGTGGTCGCCACACACGAGGGATCTGTCTCGATAGATTCCCGGCGCGATCTTCCTGGGCGCGGAGCGTGGCTACACCCCGACTCCGTGTGCGTTGAGAAGGCCCGTCACAGACGGAGCTTCCAGCGGGCCCTGCGCATACGCGCCGACATCGGCGAGGACGCGTGGGACAACCTAGAAAAGATCGCTCAGCAAGCGACGGCTAAGACGTCGACCATCGATTAGTGGAAGCGGGTTGGAAGCTGATGGGCACCCGATGAGTACCCAGCGATGAGCTGCCAGCAGTACAAGTAACGCGTCTCCGGTCCGGAGGCGCTTCCGGACAGGAGAAAAGTGGCTAAGTTGCGCGTCTCCGAGCTTGCCAAAGAGCTCGGCATCAAGAGTAAGGAACTCCTGGAGTTCCTGAACAACAACGGAGAGTATGTCAAAGCGGCATCCTCCGGTCTTGAATCACCCGTCGTCAGGAAGGTGCGCGAGCATTACGGCTCGTCGGCTTCCGCGGCACCCCAAAGTCAGCCTGCGGCCAAGAAGCCCACACCGAGTAAACCGGCTGCCCCCAAGCCGTCGGCAAGGAAGCCGGCTGCGCCTAAACCTACTAGCGTCCAATCGACGCAAGCCGCTGAGCAGCCTGAACAGCCATCGGCTCAACAACCACAGGAGACCACTCCTGCCAAACCGACCCCCGCAGCCAAACCGGCTCCGCGTTCAGCATCTAAGGACGCTACGGATGCTCCCCGACCCGGCGGCACCGGTGGGCCTCGCCCCGGTCCGCGTCCCTCGGGCCCACGGCCTGGCAATAACCCATATGCTTCAAGCCAGGGCATGCCTCGTCCGGGTGGTTCGGGCGGAGCACGCCCTGGACCTCGTCCGGGTGGACGCGGTGGTCAGGGCGAACGTCCGGCTCGTCCGGGCGCCGCGTCGGGCTCTCCTCGTCCCGGCGGTTCAGGTTCGTCCCCTCGTCCCGGCGGTCGTGGAGCTCAGGGAGGAAACCATCCTAACCCCGGCATGATGCCCGGTCAGGCGAACTTTGCTCGTCCCGGCGCTCCCGCTGGTGGCGAACGCGGCGGACGTGGTGGTGCTGGCGGCGGTCGAGGCCGCGGCTCGCGTCCCGGTGGTGGCGGTGGCGCAGGCGCACCAGGTACTCAGCCTGGCGGTGGCTTTGGTCCGCCTCGTGGAGGTGCTGGTGGCGGCCGCGGCGGACGCGGTTCAACCCCGGGCGCATTCGGTCGAGGTGGCGGCCGTAACCAGCGAGGCCGTAAGTCCAAGCGCGCCAAACGTCAAGAGTTCGAGCAGCAGAATGCACCCGTCATTGGCGGCGTTTCGATCCCTCGTGGCAACGGCCAGGAGATTCGGATCCGCCAGGGTGCATCCCTTGCCGACTTCGCGGAGAAGATCGAAGTCAATCCCGCGGCACTGGTCACCGTCCTGTTCCACTTGGGTGAAATGGCCACCGCCACTCAGTCCCTTGACCAGGACACCTTCGAAGCCCTGGGCGCTGAACTTGGCTACGACGTCAAGGTTGTTTCCCCCGAGGACGAAGACCGCGAGCTCCTCGAGTCCTTCGACATCGACCTTGAGGCCGAAGAACTCGATGACATTGAGAACATGGAGGCCCGTCCTCCGGTCGTCACCGTCATGGGTCACGTTGACCACGGTAAGACTAAGCTGCTGGACGCGATCCGTCACACCGATGTCGTTGACACCGAGCACGGTGGCATCACCCAGCATATTGGCGCCTACCAGGTCAAGGTTGAGCACGAGGGTAAGAAGCGTCCCATGACCTTCATCGATACCCCCGGTCACGAGGCCTTCACCGCCATGCGTGCCCGTGGTGCGCAGGTCACTGATATTGCGATTCTCGTGGTCGCTGCCGATGACGGCGTCATGCCTCAGACCGTTGAGGCGATCAACCACGCTCAGGCTGCAAATGTGCCGATCGTGGTTGCCGTCAACAAGGTCGATAAGGAAGATGCGAATCCGGCCAAGATTCGTTCGCAGCTCACCGAATACGGGCTGGTTGCTGAAGAATATGGCGGCGACGTCATGTTCGTCGACATTTCCGCCAAGCAGCGTCAGGGCATTCATGAACTCCTTGAAGCTGTCCTGCTGACAGCGGATGCGGCTCTCACTCTGGAAGCCAACCCGAACACTGCAGCTCGCGGTGTTGCCATCGAAGCCAACCTCGACAAGGGACGCGGCGCCGTGGCCACCATGCTGGTTCAGCGCGGCACCCTGCGCGTGGGCGACGCCCTCGTTGTGGGATCTTCCTACGGCCGCGTGCGTGCCATGTTCGACGACTCCGGTAACGATGTGGCAGAGGCCGGCCCCTCGCGTCCCGTCGCAGTGCTCGGCCTGAGCTCTGTACCGCGAGCAGGCGACGCCTTCCTCATTGCCTCCGACGACCGCACAGCCCGTCAAATCGCTGACAAACGTGAGGCCGCGGAACGTCAAGCAATGCTGGCTAAGCGCCGCAAGCGCGTTTCCCTGGAGGACTTTGACAAGGTCCTGGCCGAGGGCGAAGTTGACACCCTTAACCTCATCATCAAGGGTGACGTCTCCGGTGCCGTTGAGGCCCTGGAAGATTCGCTACTGCGCATCGAGGTCGGAGACGAGGTTGCTTTGCGCATCATTCACCGCGGTGTTGGTGCAATCACGCAGAACGACGTCAACCTTGCGACCATCGACAAGGCCGTCATCATCGGCTTCAACGTTCGTCCCGCCGAACGCGTTGCCGAGATGGCCGATGCCGAGGGCGTCGACATCAAGTACTACAACGTCATCTACTCTGCGATTGACGATGTTGAGGCGGCTCTTAAGGGCATGCTCAAGCCGATCTACGAAGAGGTCCAGCTGGGCAGCGCCGAGATTCGCCTGGTCTTCCGTTCTGGCAAGTTCGGAAACATCGCCGGTTCGATCATCCGTTCGGGCACGATCAAGCGAGGCACTAAGGCTCGCCTGGTCCGCGATGGCATCGTCGTTGCCGACAACCTCGAAATCGCCTCCTTGCGCCGTGAGAAGGACGACGTTACCGAGGTCCGCGAAGGCTACGAATGCGGTATTACGCTGGGTTACAAGGACATCGCCGAGGGCGACATCATTGAAACCTGGGAGATGCGCGAGAAGCCTCGCGACTGATCGAAGGATGAAAATCCACGACGTCGGCGCCTGGAGCTTGCGAGCTTCGGGCGCCGCCCTCCGTTTTCGGCCTAACCAATGCGAGCTTAGAGATGAAGACGGCTCAACCCTGACCTCGACTTCAAGTACGCCGGAGGCATGGCGACCTCGTAAGATAAGGCTAGACAAGACGAATGGCTGCCCGTTGGGTGCCGAACAGAAGTGCGGGAGGTATCGATGGCAGACGAAGCTCGCCAACGTAAGGTTCAGGATCGTATCCACCAGACGGTCGCCAGCATGCTTGGACGCAGGGTGAAAGATCCTCGCTTGAGTTTCGTAACCATTACCGATGTGCGCGTCACCGGTGACCTCCAGCATGCTTCGGTGTTCTACACGGTTCTCGGCGATGATGATGACCGTGCCGCAGCCGGACGAGCCTTCGAGTCAGCTAAGGGCATTATTCGCTCCGAGGTGGGTAAAGCCTTGGGTATCCGTTTGACTCCGACGCTGGAGTTCCTCCTTGATGGGCTTCCTGAATCTGCGGCCGCCCTCGAAGATGCCCTTGCCGCAGCCAAAGCCCGGGACGCTCAAATCGCCCAAGCGGCAGTGGGCGCCTCGTATGCAGGCGAAGAAGACCCGTATCGGCGTGACGACGAGGACGCAGAACTTGACGACGCGCAAGACGAAGATGACAGCGAAGAAGAGAACGCTCACTGACAATGGCTGCGCGCGTGGACAATCCGGTCCCTGGCCTCGTTGTCATTGATAAACCACAAGGCATCACAAGCCACGATGTCGTGTCGAAAGTTCGTAGGCTTGCCGCCACACGTAAGGTCGGCCATGCCGGCACCCTGGACCCCATGGCAACGGGTCTGCTGGTGTTAGGAATCGGCAAAGCAACAAAGCTGCTGACCTGGGTGACAGGGGATTCGAAAAGTTACCAGGCCACCATCCGGCTAGGTGCCACGACAACCACCGATGACGCCGAGGGCGAATACGCCCATATGGCCGGATGCCTCCAACTGGGCGAGCGAGAACTGGAAACAGCGATAGCGAAATTACGCGGAACAATACAGCAGGTTCCGTCCACGGTCTCCGCCATTAAAGTCAATGGCAAACGTGCCTACGCTTTGGCACGCGCAGGCCAAGAAGTCCATCTCAAAGCGCGCACCGTCACCATCGACCGTTTCGAGGTGGTCGGGCCGATCCTCCACACAACAGCACAACTGAGTGACGATGCAGATGCCGAGGCTATCCCCGTCGTCGATGTGCAGGTTGAAGTCGATTGCTCATCTGGAACGTATATTCGAGCTTTGGCTCGCGACCTCGGCCAGGACTTGGGGTGCGGTGCTCATCTGACGGCTTTGCGGCGCACGCGTGTTGGCCAATTTTGTATCGAAGACGCCCTCACCCTGGAGGAATTGGAAGAACGCTCCGCCCCAATTCTTGAGCGTGGACACCAGCCCGATCCCAGCGAAGCCGGGCATTCGCGCGTGCCGATTATCGACCTGGCAGACGCGGTCACCGCCATGTTCCCGATCCTTGAACTTGACGCCGATGAGGCTGGTCGATTCGTCCATGGGCAGGCACCGCGGCGTAGCCGCGCCCACATCGAAGCCCTCCAACAACCTAACGACAAGGGGAATGTGGCGACCCGCTACGCGGCTGTCGGCCCGAACTCCCAGGTCCTTGGCCTTGTCGAGATCGATAACGGACGATTGAAAACCACACTTGTCTTCCAAGGAGATCACTAATGCTCACATGGACTGACTGCTCTGAGGTCCCAGGAGCCCTGAAATCTGTAGTGACCATTGGCAACTTCGATGGGATGCACAACGGACACAAAAAGGTCATCGCCACCTGTGTTGATCGAGCCAAACGTCAGCATGTATCGGCCGTTGCCGTCACTTTCGATCCGCACCCCAGGCAGGTACACCGTCCTGAGGACGGTCTCCAATTGATCTGTGCCCTCCAAGATCGTCTTGACGCAATGGCAGCCTCAGGACTGGAGGCTACGCTGGTGGTCCACTATGACGCTTCGGTCTATTCCTTAGAACCCGAAGAGTTTGTCGTTGAGTACCTCGTTGACCGTCTGGGAGCGGTCGAGGTGGTGGTGGGAGAAGACTTCCGCTTTGGGCGAGGAAATTCCGGAACAGTCGAAACTTTGCGCGCCCTAGGTCGTGCCCACGGCTTCGACGTCGTCATGGTCACCGACATTGAAGCCGCTGAAGGCCGACGCTGGTCGTCCTCGTGGGTCAGGGAGTTACTGGAGCTGGGTGATGTGGCGGGAGCTGCGCGGGTACTGGGACATCTGCACAGGATTCACGGCGTTGTCGAACATGGTTTCAAGCGTGGACGTCAGCTGGGTTTTCCCACAGCAAACCTTGGCCAAGACATTGAAGGAGTCGTACCTGGCGACGGCGTGTACGCGGGATGGGTTGTGCGCCAGGTTCCCGGTACGGCATCGACGGAGTTTCTTCCCGCTGCAATCTCAGTGGGTACGAATCCGCACTTTGAAGGCAAGAATCGAACTGTCGAAGCGCATGTGCTCGGCCGATCAGACTTAAATCTCTACGGCGAGAAAATCGCTGTGACATTCGTGTCACGAATTCGCCCCATGCTGAGCTTTGATTCCTTAGATGGGTTGCTCGAGCAAATGGACGATGACCTGCGCAGGACGGCCTCGGTGCTGGGCGTGGCAGTGGCAGGTCGTGTTGATCCTCAGTCGGTCACTGCTCACTAGAACCCACCGAATACCGCGTGAATCACCATTTCCCGCCCTGATTCACAGGGAGTGGCCGTGTGAAACAGGTATAGTAACTGAGCAACGTGATTCGATCGAAAAGGAAGCGATGAGCGGGTTCTCACTCGATTCAGGCGAAATGGCTGAGCTGGCTAAACGCTTGGATGACATCAGTGCAGCAGCTCTTAATGAGCCAATTCCTGACGCTGCCGTTGCCGGTGTTTTTGGCAACGATCTGTTGGATGCGGCCTATGGGCGTTTTCTTGGATCAGTAGTTGAACGGACTCAGCTTGCTGCACAGTGGAGCGAGAACATCGCATCTTTCGTGCGCCACTCGGTGCGCGCCTCGACCGGCAACGAGGAAGACTTGGAAGCCTCCTTCAAGAAAACTGTGGCTCGGCTATCGGGGGAGCAGTGAGCAAGACCAACCTGATCGGCACCTACGTCGACGCGCTGCCAGGTATTCCTGGATCTTCGAGCAAAGTATTCGGTATTGAAGCCGAAGTGCAGGCACTTAAGGAAGCGCTTTCCGAAGAAGAAACGCGGATCCAAGATCTACCGCGGGTCGCTCAGTCCCTTGACGGTGCGGTCGCCGACTCCTTTTCTCAGCAGCACGAAACGATGCGGAAAGCGTGGATTGAGCTCGTCGACGGTGTAGATGCCGGAGCACAAGCCATTAACCGCTACGGATGGACACTGGAAGATCTTGAACGTCGTGCCAGCCAGCTAGAAGACCAGATGCTGGCCTACGACGCGCGGCTGACAGGGCTGCCGGTCGGTGAACGCATCGAACAGCTCCTCGACTGTTCTAACGAGGTTACGGCCATCCGAGCTGCCTACTTAGAACTCATTGAAAAAGCTAAAGAGGCGTCGCATGATTGCGCGAGGGAACTCGGAAAAGCTCTCGATCCAGACGATGTGATTGAAGAGCGCCAAGCCATGAGCATGGCGAATCGGACCGTTGCACTGACGTCTTCGGACTTCGAACGGATTAATACTGAGCTGGTGGCTCCCGACTACACCTCGGTGAGACAAGGGGGTATTGGTGACTGTCACCTGGTGTCGGTCGTCCAGGCCCTCATGGCTTCCAAGGTGGGACGTCGACACATCCGTTCGATTATGCGCCCACATTTCGATGCTCGCGGCGCTCAGGATGGATATACGGTGACGCTGCGCGATACGTCGTCTCGATCAGAATCCTCCTTCGAATACGACATCTTGGTCACCGAGGTTTACGCCAATGGTGTCCAAGGAAATGGTATCGGCGGGGCGAATGTTGCTGGCGTCCTCGAAGCGGCTGTCGGGCAGTACCATTCCTCAGGCGAAGCTGCATCCACGGGCAACTATGCCGGTTATGTGTGCGCAGTCTCTGACCTTCTGGTGGGCAGGTCGCAAGTCGTCTATGCAGGTGACGAAGACAGCGCGGGTGAGGCAGTGTACGGTGTGGATGCGCGCCAAGCGATCATCGAGGCCGTCCGATCCGGACAATGCGTGACTGCCTCGATGGGGCAATTTGGTTTTGGTGGGTCCCAGTCCAATGGGGGAGTTGGCATAGCCCATGTCCGCATTGATGGCAAGCCAGTCGCAGTTGAAATTGAGTCCATGCATTCATACGCAATTTTGGATGCCACCGCATCTGCGCTGACTTTGCACAACCCCTGGGGTGAGAACTGTCCGGTTGCCGGCAATACCGTCCTTGGTGGCACCTTCAGCATTGGGTGGGACGAATTCGGGCGCAACGCCGCAATGGCAGTCCTTGCGGACTGTAGGTTGTGATGGGTGGGCGAATATCCATGGACCACAGCAACGACAGAATCATTGTGATTGAAGTTTCCGGCCGATACTCACCGTCTCCGTCCGGATTCCCGTCCTACACCGTAAGCCGCACCTGGGTTCAAAATGGTGAGCTCGTCGCATCCGTTAGGGGTGTGGATCTCGATGGGGTCGGCGGTTTTCCTCGAACGATTTTGAGACTGGGCGATACCGTTGCCGATCCGAAAGCTGGAAGTTTCACGTTGATTGACGTGGTGCCATCGGTCATGCTTCCCGGCGAGGTTGGATCCGGTGGAGGATCCGCTACCTTCCGATACCAGCCGGCCGCAGAGTTCGACGCCATCTAATTTTGCCCGACGTTCCCCAGGGTCTAGTCAGAGCACTGGCATTGACTCGGCGAGTCAATGCAGGTGGAGCGACTCACGTTTGAGTGTGCGATCCCACAGTCGATGGTGACCGGAGCAACTGTCCAGCACAGAATTGCCGCGTCGGTGCCGTGTTAGCCTAGGGAGGCCGTCAGATCGGCCGCGGAATGTCCGCCTCGGGGAGTGGCCCCGGAGCCCCGCGCAACGAGTTATAAGGAGAAGCCTGTGCCGCTGAGCAAGGAAGTCAAGGACCAGATCATCGCCGAGTACGCGACTCACGAGGGCGACACTGGTTCTCCCGAGGTCCAGATTGCGCTGCTGTCGCGCCGCATCAAGGACCTGACCGAGCACTTCAAGACCCACAAGCATGACCACCACTCCCGTCGTGGCCTGCTTCTGCTGGTCGGACGACGCCGTCGTCTCCTCGGCTACCTGGCCGACATCGATATTGAGCGTTACCGCTCCCTCATCGAGCGTCTGGGCCTGCGCCGCTGACCCATTGCCGGCCCGATCCCTTCAAGGGACCGGGCCGGTTCGCTACGTCCGGCAAACGCCTTCACGGGCTCGATCCCTGCAGGGACATCTTTTGCCAGGACCCGAATCACAGTTCAAACCGCGCGTGGAAGCCGCCGGTTTTCGACAGTGGTTCACGGACAATCCGAAAAGGAATCGACGCCGTGGACTTCGATCGAAGGCCGAAGCAGAGCGCGCATTCGTTCGAAACAAGGAGAGATGCCACCATGATGGAAGGCACAGACATCGTCGCCGCAGAGGCGACTATTGACAATGGCAAGTTCGGCAAGCGCACAGTGCGCTTCGAGACCGGACGCCTCGCCAAGCAGGCCGCAGGTGCAGCCCTGGCGTACCTCGATGATGAGACCACCGTTCTGTCAGCTACGACAGTTGGCAAGAACCCCAAGGATCAATTCGATTTCTTCCCGCTGACCGTGGACGTTGAAGAACGTCAGTATGCGGCTGGCCGCATCCCCGGATCGTTCTTCCGCCGTGAAGGCCGCGCTGGAACCGAAGCTATTCTGGCAGCCCGCCTCATCGACCGACCCCTGCGCCCCGGATTCGTCAAGGGCCTGCGCAATGAGGTTCAGGTCGTTGAAACCGTTCTGACGATCCACCCCGACGACGCATACGACGTCCTGGCTATTAATGCCGCATCCATGTCCACTCAGATCGCAGGTCTGCCTTTCACCGGGCCGATCGGTGGCACCCGCCTGGCGCTCATCGATGACCAGTGGGTTGCTTTCCCGCGTTGGTCTGAGCTGGAGCGCTCCGTCTTCAACATTGTCGTCGCAGGCCGCGTCGTCACTAAGGAAGACGGCTCTGAAGACGTCGCCATCATGATGGTCGAGGCCGGCGGTGGCGCCAACGAGGTCGACCTCATTGAAGCGGGCGCCAAGGCCCCCACCGAAGAGGTTGTCGCAGACGGTCTTGAAGCCGCTAAGCCTTTCATTAAGGCCCTGTGTGAAGCTCAGATGCAGGTTGCTGCCAAGGCTTCGAAGGAAACTGTTGACTTCCCGCTCTTCCTTGACTACACCGACGAGCAGTACGCGGCCGTCGAGGACTACGTCGGCGATAAGCTCGCCAAGGCTCTGCTGACCGAAGGCAAGCTGGCTCGGGACGAGGCCTGCGATGCCGTCAAGCATGAAATGCTCGGTGCTTTGGACGAACGCTTCCCCGACTCGGAAAAGGAACTCAAGGCCGCCTTCCGTTCCCTCGAAAAGCAGACGATTCGCCAGCGCACTCTGCGCGAAGAAATCCGTATGGATGGACGCACCCCGCGTCAGATCCGCTCCCTGTCCGCTGAGGTTGAGGTCCTGCCGCGCGTCCACGGTTCGGCCCTGTTCCAGCGCGGTGAAACCCAGATTCTGGGTGTGACGACTCTGGCCATGCTGCGCATGGAGCAGCAGATCGACAACCTGTCGCCGGTCAACTCCAAACGCTACATGCACCAGTACAACTTCGCGCCCTTCTCCACCGGTGAGGTGGGCCGCGTGGGTTCGCCCAAGCGCCGCGAAATCGGTCACGGTGACCTGGCAGAGCGCGCCCTCGTGCCCGTCCTGCCTTCACGTGAAGACTTCCCCTACGCCATCCGTCAGGTCTCCGAAACTATGGGATCTAACGGCTCGTCCTCGATGGGATCGGTTTGCGCCTCGACCCTGTCGATGCTGCAAGCTGGCGTGCCGCTGCGCGCTCCCGTCGCAGGCATCGCAATGGGTCTGATGACCGGCGAGATTGACGGCGTCCAGAAGTCCGTCACTCTGACTGACATCCTGGGTGCTGAAGACGGCTTTGGCGACATGGACTTCAAGGTCGCCGGCACCAAGGACTTCATTACCGCCCTTCAGCTGGACACCAAGCTCGACGGCATTGACTCCCAGGTACTGCGCGCCGCGTTGGCCCAAGCCCGCGACGCCCGCCTGGCAATCCTCGATCTCATCAACCAAGCAATCGATGGTCCCGATGAGATGAGCGCCCACGCTCCTCGCATCATCACCGTCAAGGTGCCCGTCGACAAGATTGGCGAGGTCATTGGCCCCAAGGGCAAGATGATCAACCAGATCCAGGAAGACACTGGCGCTGACGTCACCATTGAAGACGACGGCACCGTCTACATCGCATCCGCCAACGGTGAATCCGCCGAGGCTGCTCGTGCGATGGTCAACCAGATCGCCAACCCGCAGATGCCTGAGGTGGGCGAACGCTTCGTGGGAACCGTCGTCAAGACGACCTCTTTCGGAGCCTTCGTTTCCTTGACCCCCGGCAAGGACGGCCTGCTGCACATTTCGCAGGTTCGTCGCCTAGTGGGCGGCAACCGCATCGAGTCGGTGGACGAGGTCCTCCAGGTCGGTCAGCAGGTCGAGGTTGAGATCGCCGAGATCGGTGACCGTGGAAAGCTCAGCTTGCACGCTGTTATCGAAGGTGAGGCCGCCGAGGCTGAGGCCGCTGCTCAAGAGAACAACGGTGGTGAACGCCGCGAACGTCGTGAACGCCGTGACCGTTCTGAGCGTCGTGAGCGTCGCCCCCGTACGCGTACCCGCCGTAAGCGCGAAGACTCCGATGAGTCGTCGCAGGGCGCTGACGACGCAGAGTGAGCGCCACATAAGGTGGTAGACCGCCTCGGAATTCAGGTGTAGGGGAGAGCCGTTGAGGCTCACCCCTACACCTGTCTATATACGCTGGCGAAATTGTGTGGCCTGCTTTATCAGCACAAGTGAAACAATCTTGGAGAACCCCCGAAAATGACACCTCCTATTGGATTACCGCTTGACCAGGGGCCGTCCTCGTCCTCCTTCGAAGACGCCGGAACCCGAGTCAAACGCACTGTTACCCTCGGTGGTACCCGGATCGTCACTCAGCGAGTGCCGGCAATGCAATCCGTGAGCCTGGGACTGTGGGTTCCGGTGGGGTCTCGTGATGAGACTAACGAGGGCGCTGGATCCACCCATTTCCTTGAACACTTGTTGTTCAAGGGGACTTCTCGACGTAGTGCTTTAGATATTGCGGTGGCATTTGACTGTGTCGGAGGCGAATCAAACGCGGAGACGGCCCGCGAGCACACTGCATATTGGGCACGTGTCCTGGGTGAAGACTTGCCGATGGCTATTGATGTCATTACCGATATGGTGGCTGATTCGCTGATCACTCCGGTGGACTTTGACATGGAAAAAGGGGTGATTCTTGACGAGTTAGCAATGTCGCAGGACAGTCCTATTGAAGTGATCCACGATGCTTTCCAGCTGGCAGTTCATGGGGATGTTCCTGCAGGTCGACCGATCGGTGGGACTTCTGATGCTATTCGAGCGGTTACCCGAGATGCCGTCTGGGACCACTACAAGCAGACCTATGGGCCAGACAATCTCGTGGTCACCGCTGCAGGCAACGTTGATCACCAACAGCTCGCGGAGCTCGTGGATCAGGCGTTGGCTCGGTCCTCTTGGAATGACATCCATTTACAAGCCCACCAGCCCAGGCCAAGGCGAATGACGAACGCCCCTGAACCAGTCGAACACGACGACGAAATCACACGGATCAGGGACGTTGAACAAGCCCACCTCATTTTGGGAACACGAGGCATGAAAGCGGATGATCCCAACGGACACATTATGTCCGTTCTGCTCAGCATCCTGGGAGGTTCACTATCGTCGCGCCTCTTCCAAGAGATCCGCGAGAAGAGGGGATTGGCTTACACGACCTACGCTTTTGAGTCGGCACTATCGGATTCGGGCACCTTTGGCATGTATGCGGGCACATCACGGCGCCACATTGACGAGGTTGCTCGCATCATGGTTGGTCAACTTGAAGATCTTGCTGCCAATGGCCCCACCGAAGAAGAACTCAGTCGGGTGCGCGGCCAGGTCCGCGGATCGGTAGCACTGGGACTAGAAGACAATTGGTCACGGATGATGCGTCTGGGGCGAGCGGAAATTTCTGGGACCTACCGCACCGTCGATGAGACTTTGACAAAAATTGATGGGGTCACAGCTCAGCAGGTCAGCGATATGGCGGCAGAGCTTGCTGGTCGCCACCGATATAAGGCTTTGGTTCTTCCACGTGAGTAAAAGCTCGACGATCCCAACTCGGTGGACGTGCGCGCGCGGATGAAGCCAGCAATGCCACAATCGATGCAGACATTAGCAAGGAACGGGGATGAACAATGATTCAGGTAGCAGTGACTGGCGCCCAGGGACGTATGGGCAAAACAGTCGTCGAGGCTGTTACAAAAGCCTCCGACATGAAGGTCGTTGCCATGCTTGATGCAGGCGATGCCATCAATGTCTCCGCTTTGAATGGTGCAACTGTTGCCGTGGACTTCTCAGTCCCTGCCGTTACAGAATCCAACGTCCACGCATTATTGGACGCGGGCCTCAATGTCGTGGTCGGAACCACCGGCTGGAGCGAAGAGTCCTACGAGCGTGTACGCGTACACGCCAACGAGGCTGGGCGCAGCGTCCTCATCGCTCCAAACTTTGCCATGGGCGCGGTCCTGGCTATGAAGTTCGCTGCCCTTGCTGCTCCCTACTTTGAGTCGGCAGAAGTGATCGAAATGCACCACCCCAATAAGGTGGATGCACCTTCGGGAACAGCCACCGCCACAGCCCGTGGGATTGCCGCTGCCCGCCAAAAGGCCGGCCTAGGTTCCATCCCAGATGCAACGCAGATCGACCCGGAAGGTACACGTGGAGGCCGGGTGGACGGTGTTCCCGTACATGCTGTGCGCTTGCGCGGGCTGACTGCGTCTGAAGAGATCCTTTTTGGTAACGAGGGCGAACAACTGGTCATCCGCACGGATTCTTTTGACCGGGTCTCTTTCATGCCCGGTGTTCTGCTGGCCATTCGCAAGGTAGCAGACCGTCCTGGATTGACCGTCGGCCTCGATCAGGTCCTGGGCCTATGAGCCTTGAAAGCGGGCAAAATATGGCGGGACATGAAGGACATACACATGCCTCCAACGGCGTGGATCGATCGGTCAGACCCGCGCAACCAGATGACGCTGCTCGAATCGCGCAACTTCAAGTGGCCTCGATCCTCAGCGTCACAGGCGTCGATGAGGCATCCACTCCTACGCTTGGAATCGATGCTGCCCAGATCACAGAGCAGTGGCACGCCTCCCTATCAGGACCCAAACCTGCAGGGGTACAAACGCTTGTTGCCTTGCATGGACACGGGATTGCAGGCTTTGCTTTCGCCGCACCAGGGGATGAAATCCGTGTCGATGGTGCCGACCCCATTCCAGCCGGAACCGACATCCACGAACTCTACGTCGACCCAGACTTTGCTCGATCCGGCCACGGATCACGCCTGCTTCAAGCTGTAGCAGACACTAGTTCGACCTCGTGTCTGCGGGTGTGGATCTCGAATGCGGACCAAGCGCGCATCCGCTTCTACCAGTCAGCAGGCTTCGCACCGACTCCTGTGCGCCGCCAGCTGGGGCCCAAGAATGTGCAGGAGGACGCCGCCCTCGTCCAACATCTTTGGTGGGCAACGCGTTAGACAGCCTCGAAGACGAGGAACGCTTTAGCGACCGCCAGGTGGTCAAGGACGAAGCTGGTGAACTAGGCCGCTATGCTCGATGTCATGAGCCACATTCCTGCACGCCAATTCGGATCCTTAGCTCCCGCACTCGTCACGCCTTTCCATGAGGACGGCTCCGTCGACCTTGAGTCGGCTCAACGTCTTGCCCGAAAGCTCGTTGATGACGGCTGCGACACGATCCTCGTGCACGGAACCACCGGAGAATCACCAACCACGCATCAGCCCGAAAAGAACGACCTGACGGTCGCCGTCAAAGAGGCCGTGGGGGACAAGGCCTTCATCCTGGCCGGAGCTGGCTCCAACGACACAGCGCACGCCGTGCGTATAGCCGAAGGCGCCCAAGAACACGGGGCTGACGGCTTGCTTGTGGTCGCGCCCTATTACAACCGCCCATCGCAGGCTGGCCTACGTGCACATGTGCACGCCATTACCGATGCCACCGACCTGCCGATCATGCTCTATGACATTCCCGGACGCACAGGCTTGGCGTTTTCTGACGAAACCCTTGATGACCTTGCCACTCACCCACGGATCAGCGCAGTCAAAGATGCCACGGGCAATGTCGAGCAGGGCGTCGAACGTATGCACCGTACCGGATTGGAATACTACTCGGGTGATGATGGTCTGAACTTTGCGTGGATGACAGGTGGGGCCTCCGGTTTTATTTCCGTTGTTGCTCACGTAGCGGGAAGCCAATACCGGCAGATGATTGACCTACTGGACGCAGACCAAGTGTGGGAAGCTCGTGAGCTCGCCTACTCCTTGCGTCCCCTCGTTGCAGCCATTATGGGTGGAGGCCAAGGGGCAGTCATGGCTAAGCACGCAGTCCATTTACAAGGGCTGATTGACAGTCCCGCTGTTCGCCTACCTCTGATGAGAGCCAGCGAGGATGAGATTTCTGCACTTCGCACAGCCATGGAGAACGCTTCGCTGCTGTGAGCGGCAACGGGCGTCGGCCAGTGGCGGGGCCGCTCGGTTCGGATACGTTAACGGAGAACATGGCACACTTGGACTATGAAGCCTCTGTACGAAAACCTGTCTGAACCCGCGCCCCTGGAAGGCGGCGCTATCCGCGTCATCCCCCTGGGTGGCCTCGGAGAAGTTGGCAGGAACATGAATGTCCTGGAATACCAGGGCAAGCTCCTGATCGTTGACTGCGGCGTCCTTTTCCCCGAAGAGACCCAACCCGGTGTCGACCTCATCCTCCCCGATTTCTCCTGGATCGAAGACCGCCTCGACGACGTCGTGGGCATGGTGCTGACCCACGGGCACGAAGACCACATCGGTGCAGTGCCTTACCTGTCGAAGCTGCGTGATGACATCCCCATGTACGGGTCTGATCTGACGCTCGCTTTCGTTGAACCCAAGCTCAAAGAGCACAGGCTTCCTGCCGAACACCTCTACGTGGTGGCCGAAGGCGACCGCATCACCGTGGGTCCCTTCGACCTCGAGTTTGTGTCGGTCACCCACTCGATCCCGGATGCGCTCGCGGTGTTCGTGCGCACCGAAGCCGGAAAGATCCTCATCACCGGCGACTTCAAGATGGACCAGCTGCCCTTGGACCGTCGCTTGACCGATCTGCGCTCCTTCGCGCGCTTTGGCGAGGAAGGAGTCGACCTATTCATGGTGGACTCCACTAACGCCGAGGTCCCCGGATTCATCACCCCAGAACGCGAGATCGGGCCCGTCCTTGACCGAGTCTTTGGCGAGGCCGATGGACAGATTGTGGTTGCTTCCTTTGCTTCCCACGTCCACCGCGTCCAGCAGGTGATCCATGCTGCCCACGCTCATGGCCGCAAGGTGGTGTTGGTGGGCCGCTCTATGGAACGCAATATGCGTATCGCCCAAGAAAAAGGCTATTTGACGGTGCCCGAGGGCGTCATTGTCGACCAGAAAACTATTGCTGAATTGCCTGCTCATGAGCGCGTCTACATGGCGACCGGCTCTCAGGGTGAGCCCATGGCTGCCTTGTCACGCATGAGCACAGGCTCCCATCGCACCGTGACCATTGAACCGGGGGATATGGTGGTCTTTGCGTCCTCGCTGATCCCTGGGAACGAAAACTCCGTGTACCGGGTTATCAACGAATTGACTAGGCTTGGCGCCAGAGTCGTCCATAAAGCCAATGCGAAGGTCCACGTGTCTGGCCATGCGTCAGCGGGCGAACTCATCTACTGCTACAACATCATCCAACCAACCAATGTTATGCCGATCCACGGCGAGGTTCGTCACCTTGTCGCCAACGGACAACTGGCCGTCAAGACCGGTATCTCGCCGGAAAATGTTGTCCTAGCCGAGGACGGCGTCACCGTTGATCTTAAGGATGGCCGTGCCCGCGTGTCGGGTATGGTTCCGTGCGAATATGTCTACGTTGATGGACGCTCCATTGGAGAGATTTCCGAGGACGAACTCGAGACGCGACGAACCCTGGGTTCGGAAGGCTTCATCAGCGTCTACGCGGTTGTCGAACATGACTCAGGCATGGTCTTGGCGGGGCCAACGATCCGTGCCATCGGTATGGCCGAGGACGATTCAGTCTTTGACGAAATCCTTCCCGACGTTGAAGCAGCGCTCAAGGATGCAGCAGCCCCCGGCAAACAGGATCCTTATGTCTTGCAGCAGGCTATGCGTCGAGTTATTGGTCGTTGGGTCGCTCGCCGACTGCGCCGCCGCCCCATGATTGTTCCGGTTGTCACCGAACAGTGAACGGACCCCAAGGAATGTGTGAGCTTCGCGAGCGTCAGGAGGCACCTCAATGACGGGACGTTTCATTTCAACGCACTCGGTGGTTCTGGTCCTGCCGATGAACATTTCATACATGCCGCCTCTAGGTGGATCGGTGCACGCGGACGCCGCCTCATCTCGACCCGGCGGTGGTTTCACGACTTTGTCAGCTGTGGCGGCTCTTGGAGTGCCGGCAGCTCTGGCTTCCCCGCTCGGAACTGGACCAAACTCCTTCACGGTCCGCCAGCTTCTGTCGGATGCGGGAGTCGATGTCATCACCCAGGAACTGGTCGGAGATATTGGAGTCGCTATCCAGTTGATTTCTGAAAACGGTTCAATGACGTCGATTGTGACAGCTGGAGTTGAATCAGAACCAGCGCGCGCCGTACTCGATCACCTCGTCCTGCAACCAGGGGATCTGATCCACGTAGCCGCATCGGATTTAACGAGCTCACATTCGGCCAAAGTCCTCTCAGGCTGGGCCGCGGCGTTACCCAGTTCAGTCAAGCTGGTGGTCTCTGTTTCTCCAGCGGTTGAGCAGGTGCCTGTCGAAGTATGGAAGCAGCTTTTCAAACGCGCTGACATTGTCACCATGAACATTCGTGAATATGCGGCGTTGACGAATATCCTCAACGACTTCGAACCGGGAGTAGGCATACGTCATCTGCTACGGCCAGAAGCAGCAACCGTGCGGCGGATGGGACGAAACGGCTGCGAAGTCCAAGAAAACGTGGATTCGCCCGTGATAAAAATTGATGCTTTCGACGCCGAAGTTGCCGACACTGCCGGGGTGGGGGATACGCATATCGCAACGATGTGCGCAGGCCTTTTGATGGGTGCGAATCTGCAGGAAGCATGCAGGATGGCCAATGCTGCTGCAGCGATCACAATCTCGCACGAATCGGCTCTTCCAGTGCCAACTCGAGAGCAGATCGATCGGGTCTTAGAGACCGGATCAGTGTCCAAGACCGCGTAACGGTGCGGTAAAAAGGCGGCGCGCCTGAAGCGTCGGCGGCATTGTCGCGGGTACCGTCACAAGCATCATGGCCTCAAAGTCTTCGTCTCCGTCATCATCGCGTTCTTCCTCCGGTCGCAAGAAGAGTGCTTCGGGAACGTCCTCGTCGCGAGCAGCGAATCAGAGGGCGTCTACGCAGCCGTCTTCGCAACTCAACGAACCGGGCCTGCTTGCGCGCCTATTTTCTGGCATTGGTCAGGCTGTGGTGGCGGCGACCAAAGCCTGGCGAGCCACTGATCCACAGGTCAAACGTGATGCCCTTGCCTTTGTCAGTGTCGCCGCTGCGATTGTCGTTGCACTGCGCGAATGGTTCCAAATCTCCGGCCAAGCAGGTGCATTCATTCACCATGGGGCCGCAGGCTCAGTCGGTATTTTTTCAGTGGTTGTTCCGCTCGCGCTTATCGGTTTTGCTGCCGAGCTGATCCGCGCTCGATCAGGTCAGCATGCGCTGCCGCATCACTTTGCCGGAGCCACCGGAGTGATCGTCGCTCTGACAGGCCTGGTCCACATTTCACAAGGTAACCCTCCGCTCAAGCCATTCGATCAGGTCGAAGCCGCTGGAGGCTTGATTGGTTGGTTTGTTGCGCGGCCTTTGACGAATCTCCTATCGGGTTGGGGAGCGGGTGCAATACTCATTCTTTTGCTCGCATACTCGCTTCTGCTTGCGACCCAAACACGTATTGGTGAAGCCCCCGTAAAGATCAGAAACTTCATTGCTCAACTTCTTGATCGTTCCCCGCGCGGCGAGAACGACGACCCCGATGAGGAAACACCTAGGCAGCGTGCCCGACGCGAGGCGCGTGAACAGCTTGCAGCCGGTGACGATGCCTTCCTGGACCAATACGACGGCGACGAACCCATGCGTCAAGCTCATGAAGTTGAGACAGTGGTTCAGCCTGTCAATGCGCTGAGCGAAACCCCAGATATTACAGCGCAAACCCCCGTCATTGCTGGAGTGCAGGATGCTCCAACGGAGGCGCTGACTCAAGTGCCTGTGGTTGGTCAAGAGTCTCAAACCAGTCAGCTCGTGGCGGCCGGCGACCTCGCTGAGGAAAGCGAGAACCTGGGTGCTCCGGAGTTCACACAAGCGCCTTCTGCGCCTGAATTTCAGTCCGCCCTCGACGAATCCATTACCTATGTGCTTCCCGATGAGGCGCTGCTCGTCGCGGGTCCCCCTCACAAGACCCGTTCTGCAGTCAACGACCAGGTTGTTCGTGCGCTTGCACAGGTGTTTGCAGACTTCAACATTGATGCGAAGGTTGTGGACTTTTCGCGAGGCCCCACGGTTACCCGCTACGAGGTCGTCCTGGGTGCTGGCGTCAAGGTCGATAAGCTGACAAACCTGTCGAAGAACATCGCCTATGCGGTGGCTTCAGCCGACGTTCGAATACTTGCGCCGATTCCCGGAAAGTCGGCTATCGGTATCGAGATCCCCAATACGGATCGAGAGAACGTCTCTCTGGGCGACGTGCTGCGTTCTGGTGCTGCTAAACGCAACCCGCATCCTCTTGTTGTGGGCGTAGGCAAAGATGTCGAAGGCTCGTACGTTGTGACGAATCTAGCCAAGACGCCGCACATGCTGGTCGCTGGCCAAACCGGATCAGGTAAGTCTTCCTTCATTAACTCAATGATTACCTCCATCATGATGCGTTCGACCCCCCAGGAGGTCCGAATGATCCTGGTGGACCCCAAGCGCGTTGAATTGACCATCTATGAGGGAATTCCGCACCTGATCTCTCCGATCATCACCGATCCGAAGAAAGCGGCTGAGGCTCTCGAATGGGTGGTTAAGGAGATGGACGCGCGCTACAACGATCTAGCGGACTACGGCTTCAAGCACATTGATGATTTCAATAAAGCAGTCAGTTCTGGACAGGTTCAGGCCAAACCTGGGTTGGAACGAAAACTGCATCCGTACCCTTATTTGCTTGTTGTTGTCGACGAGTTAGCAGACATGATGATGGTGGCTCCGCGCGACGTGGAAGCCTCAATTCAACGAATTACCCAGCTAGCCCGTGCAGCAGGAATCCACCTGGTTTTGGCCACCCAAAGGCCATCGGTTGACGTTGTTACCGGTTTAATTAAGGCGAATATCCCATCAAGGCTCGCATTTGCGACCTCGTCATTGACGGACTCGAGGACGATCCTTGACCAGCCTGGAGCTGAGAAGCTCATCGGCCAGGGTGATGCCCTGTATTTGCCTGCTGGAGCATCTAAACCGATGCGTGTTCAGGGTGCTTGGGTCTCTGAGTCGGAGATCCACAAGATCGTTGCGCATGTGAAAACTCAGATGGAGACGCATTACCGCGACGATGTTGTACCCGCTGAGCAAAAGGTTGCCAAGGTCGCTGAGGATATTGGAGACGACCTCGACGATCTTCTGCAGGCCGCGGAACTGGTGGTGTCGACTCAGCTGGGTTCGACCTCGATGTTGCAACGCAAGTTACGGGTTGGATTTGCCCGCGCTGGGCGCCTCATGGACCTGCTGGAATCACGTGAAATTGTTGGCCCATCGGAGGGGTCCAAGGCTCGACAGGTGCTGGTGACGCCCGAACAGTTGCCCGATGTCTTGGCTATGCTGCGCGGCGAACAGTCATCGCTGGGGCAGGAGCCTGCTGTCGTAGATCCTGATGAGGGCAAGTCCTATGACGAGGTCATGGCTGACATTCGCGCGCAGGCACAGCCAGGTGGCGGACAATCCGGCGAGGTTGCTGATTCTGGCGACAATGACCCGTACGCTGGACATGATTTCGGTGGACAAGCCCCCGATTGGGAGGATGACCATCCGGATGAGGACGAGGACGCCTGGCAGCTGACCGGTCGCTGACCGCGAAACTCCCGAAGAGAGGACACTGCGATGGATGAGAACGTATCGGCCCTGGAGCGCAAGCCCAAGGTCTCACCCGTCAACCTGCCTAATGCGCTGACTGTCCTTCGCCTCGTCCTCGTACCGATCTTTATCTGGCTGAAGTTTCAGCCCGAGTGGTCACTGCAGTGGATTGCCTTTGGTGTTTTTGCCATCGCTGCCATGACGGATCGCTTGGACGGTCAGATTGCACGAGCCCGAGGACTTGTCACAGATTTTGGTCGGATTGCCGATCCAATCGCCGACAAGGCCTTGACTCTGGGGGCTTTTGCCATGCTGTCATGGGAGGGGATTCTTCCCTGGTGGCTGACAATTCTCATCGCGGTTCGAGAACTGGGGATCACCGTGTGGCGAGGTTTCCTTCTGAGGCGCGGCATCGTTGTCGCGGCTAACTCGGGAGGCAAGCTCAAGACTGTTCTTCAGATCTTTGCTCTGGGAACACTATTAGTTCCGTGGGGCCACTTCGTAGCTATGGATGAATCCAACCTGTCATGGGCTGTGATGTTTGAGTATCTCGGCCTGGCTTTGGCCGGTGCCGCTTTAGCTGTGACCTTGTGGTCGGGCTTCGTGTACGTCCTGGAGGGGATGCGGCTGTGGAGAGTTGGCCCCGTCAAGGATCAGGCCGAGCTGGAGCAGGCTGTTGTAGCTGAGGAAAAAGAGGCTGAGGAGGAAGCGAGCGCTGTTGCCGAGGACGGTCTTGTTTCGCAGGCTCCGCTTCTCGAAGAGGCTGTTTTGCCAGATGTTTTAGGTAAGCGCCAAGAACACTGAAAACGAGCAAACCTATTAAAGTTGAGTGAGTTAGGCTCAACTTTAATGGGTTTTTTCGTTCGTGGGAATAAGTGTCTTTGCCTTGCAGTTTCAACGATATGGGCGTTAATCAATATCCGAATGAGCGAGTTTCCACCCGTCCGAAGAATGGTCTGTCGCTGCGAAAAAGCTCCAACGCGGGCTACAGTCGGACTATGGCGATGACTCAGAATCCTCAACCACTCCTGCGCAATGAGCTAGGCGATGTTCTACGCGGCCTGCGTCAAGACCAGGGGCGAACCCTGCGCGAGGTATCCTCTGTCGCTCAGGTGTCGCTGGGGTATCTTTCCGAAGTTGAGCGCGGTCAGAAGGAAGCGTCATCAGAACTGCTTGAGTCGATCTGTGCAGCTTTGCGTGTGCCGCTCTGGTTTGTTCTACGAGAGGTGTCGGATCGGATGGCTGTCATCGATGGAGTGGTTGTCCCAGATACGGTTCCAGACGACCTGGTTCCTGTCACGCTGATTTCCTAATCCTCGTATTTGCTTTTCAGTGAAGAATTCGGAGTTTTGGGAAGCTGTTGACACAGTCTTTGGATCGGCCCTTGGTCGTTCCTACGCCGCAGATCTTTATTTGGCGCCGCTGCACGCCACGGCTGTAGATGCCCTTGCGGCCGGTATTGAGCCTGACAGGGTCTGGGCCGCCCTCGTTGATGAAACTGGGCAAGATAAGCGAGCTCGGTGGATTCATCGAGTCGATCCCAAAGAGAGATGACTTTATTGGGTCCTCGGCACTGTCTCGTGTAGTCGGGCATAGTTGTGGCTCGACTAATGAAGAAGGCGCTAGCGGCGTGTCGCTCGCATCGAACATCTGTTCCATCTATTCTGTCCACTGGTGATCTCGGGCAGTCGATATCCACAGTTGGGAAATCTGCTGTCTGCAAATGCCCATGGTCAGGCATACGGTCACTGTGACGCCCCGGAGAGGGGAGGTCGCCTTACCCAGACCAGGACAATCGCAGAGCCGGAGAGGCTCAAGATACAGGGAGGATGCGCCCATGGCTGCTCCACGTAAGAATTCGTCATCAGGTGCCGTTGGCAATGATCGAAATAAGGCCCTTGAAGTTGCGTTGTCGCAAATCGACAAGCAATTCGGTAAAGGCTCTGTTATGCGCCTGGGCGACGATACGCGTCCTCCTGTCCAGGTGATTCCAACAGGATCTCTCGCCCTCGACGTTGCCCTGGGCATCGGTGGGCTGCCGCGCGGTCGTGTGATCGAAATCTACGGCCCTGAATCCTCAGGCAAGACAACTGTCGCCTTGCATGCTGTTGCAAACGCTCAAAAGGCTGGCGGTAACGCAGCTTTTATTGACGCGGAACACGCTCTTGATCCGGTGTATGCCAAAGCGCTGGGAGTCGACACCGACTCACTCCTTGTGTCTCAGCCCGACACCGGAGAGCAAGCTCTTGAAATCGCTGACATGCTGATTCGCTCAGGTGGCATCGACATTATTGTCATTGACTCTGTTGCAGCCCTGGTTCCTAAGGCTGAGATCGAGGGCGAAATGGGTGACTCTCATGTTGGTCTCCAAGCTCGTCTGATGAGCCAGGCACTCCGCAAGATCACAGGCGCACTGTCGGCTACAGGTACCACCGCGATCTTTATTAATCAGCTGCGTGAAAAGATCGGCGTATTCTTTGGCTCTCCTGAAACCACTACCGGTGGCAAGGCTTTGAAGTTCTATGCGTCAGTGCGTATCGACGTGCGACGTATCGAGACCCTCAAAGAGGCGGGGGCGCCGGTCGCCAACCGAACGCGAGCAAAGGTTGTCAAGAACAAGATGGCTCCGCCTTTCAAGCAGGCTGAGTTCGACATCGTCTACGGCAAGGGAATTTCGCGCGAGGGCTCCATCATCGATATGGGTGTCGATGCTGGCATTATCCGTAAGTCAGGATCCTGGTTTACCTACGGTGACGATCAACTTGGCCAAGGCAAAGAAAACGTGCGCCAGTTCCTCGTTGATAATCCTGAGCTCGCCAATGAGATCGAGAACAAGATCCTTGTCTCGCTGGGAGTTGGGGAAGGAGCGGGACAAGAAGCTGCCAATGAAGCAGCAGATCAGTTTGAGGCAGCGCTTGATCCAGCCGAGGATGCGGGTTTTTAAAGGTGAGTGATGGTTCGATACCTCGACCCTGAAGAACACCCTGAAACCGGTGACAAAAAGAGAAAATCCTCGCTCTCGCCCGCGGAGCGCCAAGCCCGTCTGCGCCAGAAGAACGCAGTTTTAACTGGAATTGAGGCCATTGAAGCAGCGCGCGAAGTCGCTCTGCGTCAGCTCGATACGAGGTCGCGGTCCAGAGGGGAACTCCTTTCGGCCATCACTGCACGGGGATTCTCAGACGAGATTGCTCAGGAAGTCCTCACCCGTCTCGAAAGGGTGGGATTGGTCGACGATGAGGCTTTCGCGAGGATGCTCGTCAGACAGCGATTCAATATGTCGGGCAAAACCGGACGAGCCCTGCGTGAGGATCTTCACCGCAAGGGCCTAGCGCAAGACGATATCGACCAGGCTCTGACTCAGATCGATCCTGATGATGAACGCTGTCGAGCCCGCGAATTGGTCGCACGGAAAATGCGATCGATGAGTGGTCAGTCTCGAGACGTTGCTTATCGACGTCTGGCGGGAATGCTCGCTCGGAAGGGTTATTCTCCGGCCGTAAGTTCGTCGGTGATTCGCGACGCCCTCGAACAGCGGAGCACAGATGATGACGGCGACGATCTCTAGCGCGCAATTTGGTGTCTTTGACATCAATTTGCAGGCCGCCTGTATCAGCGCCTAGCAACGCTGACAGACGGACTCTATCTACGACTACCCTGATCTCTATGACAGATGACGAACTCGCCGCAGTTCTGGAAAAGATGGCCAGTCAGGGCTGGACATTGGCTGTAGCTGAGTCCCTAACCGGTGGGGCGTTAAGTGCGCGAATCGTTGATATTACTGGAGCGTCGCGGGTCTTGCGTGGAAGTGTGTGTACCTACGCGACCGATCTCAAAGCTCAGATCCTTGGCGTGCCTGAAGAACGCTTGGAGGCCGTGGGCCCCGTTGACGGTGAGGTTGCGCAGGCGATGGCTTCGGGGGTCAGAAAGCTTATGAACGCCGATGTTGGAATTGCCACAACAGGAGTGGCGGGACCTGGGCAATCCGACGGACATCGTGCGGGCACTGTCTATGTCGCTCTTTCGCATGATCAAGACTCCACAAGCCAACTTCTTGACCTTTCAGGAGGGCGCTCGATGGTTCGACGACTAACAGTGGACGCGGCGCTGAGAATGCTGGCGGACTTCCTTGGAGTGCACTTACGCCAGAGCTGACTAGACTCATATCCGATGAATGCGCAGACCTTGACTCCTCAGACACCTGAACGCCAGCTTCCACGCACCTATGCGGTGCGCACCCTCGGCTGTCAAATGAATGAACACGACTCTGAACGCATGGCTGGTCTTCTTGAAGAAGCTGGTCTGATTCCTGTCGATCGAGTTCCCGAAGCCGCTCAGCGAGCCACAGACGCCGGTGATATGGGAGCAGATGTCGTTGTCATCAACACCTGCTCTGTTCGGGAGAACGCGGCAACGCGACTCTTTGGCAACCTCGGCCAACTTGCGTCGGTCAAACGTGAGCGGCCGGGGATGCAGATCGCGGTGGGTGGCTGTCTTGCTCAGCAGATGCGTGATGGAATCATCGAGAAGGCGCCGTGGGTCGATGCGGTCTTTGGAACCCATAACATTGACGTTTTGCCGGCTCTGCTTCGTCGGGCTGAACATAATCGTGAAGCTGCCGTCGAAATTGAAGAGTCTCTCAAGGTCTTTCCGTCGACGCTTCCCACTCATCGTGAGTCAGCCTACGCAGCATGGGTGTCGATCTCTGTGGGCTGCAATAACACCTGCACTTTCTGTATTGTGCCTCATCTTCGCGGTAAGGAACGTGATCGCAGGCCAGGGGAGATTCTCTCTGAGGTCCAGGCGGTCGTAGATCAGGGCGCCATCGAAGTGACTTTATTGGGTCAGAACGTGAATTCTTACGGTGTTGGTTTTGGGGAGAGAGGCGCTTTTGCCAAGCTGTTGCGTGCCACAGGTCAGATTGACGGTTTAGAACGTGTGCGTTTCACATCTCCGCACCCCGCTGCCTTCACCGATGATGTTATTGCTGCGATGGCTGAAACCCCCAATGTGATGCCGAGCCTACATATGCCCCTGCAGTCGGGTTCAGATGCGGTTCTACGCCAAATGCGCCGTTCCTATCGACGCGAGCGCTTTATGGGCATTCTCGACCGGGTGAGAGCAGCTATTCCGGATGCGGCCATCACCACCGACATCATTGTGGGATTCCCTGGCGAAACAGAAGACGACTTCGCGCAGACACTTGAAGTGGTTGAGCAAGCGCGCTTCACTTCCGCGTTCACATTCCTCTACTCGCCACGCCCGGGTACGCCTGCTGCTGATCGCGAAGATCAGGTTCCCCAGGATGTTGCACTCGAGCGTTATCAGAGGCTCATTGCTTTGCAGGAACGTATCTGCGCTGAAGACCATGCCCAGCTTGTTGGTAGTGAGGTTGAGGTCCTCGTGTCGCAGGGCGACGGTCGTAAGGACGGTGCCACCCTGAGGATCACGGGGCGTGCGCGTGACAATAGGCTGGTCCATGTTGGGTTGCCACTTGAACTCGGCGAGGGCGATCGTCCTCGTCCGGGGGATATGGTGTGCGCGGCTGTTACGTACGGGGCTCCGCACCACTTGATTGCGGACTCTGGTCTCGAGGGAGGACTCTTCCAGGTGCGCAGGACGAGAGCAGGAGATGCCTGGGAGGCCAGCCAAGCTCGAGACGAAGAAGAAACGGCGAAGGTGTCTTTGGGTATCCCCACACTGCGCGTGCGTTCCTAATCGGGAATCTTCGGCTTCGCCCAGGGTATTCCTGTGTCGCAGGGGGTGGATCTGAGGTCTGGGAGTTCACCCGAAATGCCAATCGTTTGGCATGATTTCGCGGCATTACGGATGTTGTAACGATTTTGTAACGAGCTATTGAACCCCAGTCGCAGACCCTGGATCCAGTTTTAATCTATCTGCAGTGGCGATCTCCACAACGGCGTGGGGGTCGGCCCGCTCGTTTCATTTCTGACCTTCGCATGTCTCCCAGATGCGCAGCGCTGTGCCCCGAACCGCCAGAGCGGCTCGGGGCTTTGATCAATCAGCGTTAGGTGTCAGATCCCCGGGAAGGGCTCGAATTGCCTGGATGGACACCGACAGGCCGCGTCTGATCATCGTGTGAATCTGTCGATCCGACATGCCTTCACCCACGAAGAAACGTGTGGCCAGGACGAATCCCCAGCGCTCATCGAAACGAACGGGGAAAACCGTTGGCTGCAGATGCTTGGTATTCCATTCATTTGCCGCAACGCGCAGGTCGTAGGCAGAAAACGACTGATCTTCTTCAGATAATTCGACGCGAGTTTCAATTTGAAGCCAAGGGCTATCGGCCGGTTCTCGATGGATTTGGATTCGATGTCCGTCAAGTTCGGTCAAGACCATCACTTCATTGGAGCCATGCGGTAGACCATCGCCAGCCACCACCTGTTCGATCCGTTCAATGGTAACGTCTTCAACCTTGGTGTCCCATTTGGCAGCCATTTGGTCAGCCTCCAACGAGGCGGCGCTGCTGGGCTCGGGCGTAGGTGAACTTTGTGGAGCTAATTCCTCGGCAGGAATGGAGAAAAATGGGGTCGACTCGTCCGAAGAGTCATCGGCCCCTCCAACGGTGAATGATTTCCACTCAGACATCTTTTATTCCCCCTGGCTCCACTGATCTGGATAACGATCGTTGAATTGTTTCGACATTGCCAGACATCCGGTTAAAAATCCTCGAATTTCCGCGGTGACTTGTTGAGCTGTGGCACCGACGGGCCAGTTGAAAACATGAGTCATGCGAATTGATACGGAACCGTCATCCGTAATGGAGGTTGTCAGCTTGGGCAGGTACACTGAGGCGTTGAGTGAGCTGACGGTTTCGGCAAGGTTTTCCCCGTGTTTGATGTCGAACTTTCGCGGGAGGTCGGCGATGCCCTGCGGTGGTCGACCGTGGGGGACAACAATGCGGATAGTTAACTGCGGGAAGATTGCTGCAACCTGCGCGTCTCCTGCGACAAAGGGCACAGCTCCAACTTCCTGGAGCGCTGACGCCACCCGTTCTAATGTCACGGGAGCAGTATCGTGATGAGTCATATCAACACCCTACCCGCCTGGACCAAGGGCAGGTGGGCGCGCGCCCGTAGACTGGGCGCCATGAGTGATGGATTGCAGCCTGGTCATGTGGCTGACGCTGCTTCGGCAGGTGCTTGCGAGCTACCTGTGCCTGATCAAGGCTGGAAACCGGAGCATTTGATTGTTGGTGTCGTCGGACCGACAGCGTCGGGTAAGTCGGATCTGTCTTTAGCTTTGGTCGAAGAATTGCCTGGACTTTTGGGTGGGAACGGAGTCGGCCAGATCGTTGGGGCGGACGCCCTTCAGTTGTATCGCGGTATGGATATTGGCACTGCGAAGACTCCGTTTGACCAGAGGCGGGGAATTACTCACCACCAGATTGATGTCCTAGATCTGATGGATGAAGCCTCTGTAGCCACCTACCAAACCAAGGCTCGCCGTGATATTGCTTTGATTCATGAGGCAGGAGATATTGCGGTTGTGGCGGGAGGCTCGGGCCTGTACCAACGCGCTCTCTTAGATGTCATCGAATTTCCCGGCAAGGATCCAAGTATTCGTGCTCGACTTGAGTTGGAAGCAGAGGGGCTGATGGGGTCGCGCGGGTTGCATGAGCGCCTGGCTGAACTTGACCCCGTTTCCGCTGGCCGAATTGACCCTCACAATGCCCGCAGAATTATCCGTGCCCTGGAGGTCATTGAGATTACCGGGAAGCCCTACTCTTCCCACATGCCTGACCATCGCTACGAAGCGCCTACCGTTGTGGTTGCTCTTCGGCGGGATATGGATGAGCTAGATGAGCGCATTAGCCGTCGAACAGCCAAGATGTTTGAGGACGGCTTACTCGAAGAGACTCGCTCCCTGGCGCAGCAGGGACTGCGTGAAGCCAAGACGGCTTCGCGAGCTACGGGTTATGCCCAAGCCCTTGCCGTCATTGATGGACAGATGAGTGTTGATGAGGCCATTGAATCCATCACCGTCGCCACCCGCCAGTTGGCGCGTCGCCAGATCAAGTGGCTGCGGCCTGATCCCAGAGTCATCTGGATTGACGTTGCCGATGGGGACGAGGACGAACGTATCGTCGGTAAGGCGGTTCAGGCGGTGACGAGGGCGGCCCAAGAATACGAAACGCTACGGGACGAGGCCCGTTCATAGTTGAGGTGCCCTCAGGATCGAGGGCGCACCTCGATAATGCGGTAGCCCTTCTTCGAAGCAATTTTCGAGGAGGCAAAGCCTTGGCCGTTGAGCCAAGCAATCAATGAGTCTGCTCCAAGATTGCGCTGCATGACGAGGTAAGCAACGCCCTCATTGGACAGAAGAGACAGCCAGTCGATCAGCATCTGATGCATGGCCGCTTTACCGATCCGTACCGGAGGATTGGACCAAATGACGTCGAAGGTCGTTCCGGATTTACGTGCGTGGTCCAGAGCCTCCTCGGATAGTTCAGCGGTCAGATGGGTCAGGCCATTGGTGTTGGCATTGCGTTTCGTTAAGTCGATGGCGCGTGAATTAACGTCAACTGCCCAGATTTTGGCTGCTGGAGACTCCAGGCCCATGGTGACAGCGATTGGTCCCCAGCCGCATCCCAGATCAAGGAAGGTGCCTTCTTCTGGTAGCGACGGAGCTTCATTCAGGAGTTGGCGGGTTCCCAGATCCAACTTCGATGTTGAAAACACTTTGGGGGAGACACTCATTTGAAGATCATGTCCGCGCACCTCGAAGAAAATGGTGCGCAGATCGTCCTCGGATGCAGGGGCCTGGTCGCTGAAATACTGTTGCTCCACACCCCCAGCCTACAGGCGTGGGCAGGCTAGCTGATTGCGCCCGGGGCGAAGAGAAGTCACCGTGGACGCCAAATGAGGGCGGTCCGTGACACACTGGCTACAGTGTTCCAGCTCGAAAGGTAAATGAATGACGCAACCCGACACCCCCTCTACTCACGGTCTACCTACAGAAGATGAACGTCGCGCCCAGGATGTCGTGGCACGAATCCTAGCGCGCCAAGGCACAGCCCTGGCGTCTACGGCGCAGCAGGACCATAGTGACGACGAGGGAGCTCTTGAAAGAGAAACTCGTACGGGGACTCGGCGTATTCAATCGGGCAACAAAGACCGCGAAGACATCTCAGAGGTGGAGTACCGCCAGGTCAGGCTTGAAAGAGTGGTCCTGGTGGGATTGCGTACCACCCAGACTGAGGAAGAAGCGGAAACGTCGCTGCGTGAGTTAGCGGCGCTGGCACAGACCGCTGGATCGGAAGTGTTAGACGGGATTATCCAAAAACGAGTCAAGCCTGACCCGGCCACATATTTGGGTTCAGGCAAAGCCAAAGAATTGGCTGACATTGTGCGCGCCGTGGAAGCTGACACCGTCATTGTTAACGAAGAGTTGGCACCGTCTCAAAGGCGTGGACTCGAAGACGTTGTCAACGCGAAGGTTGTGGATCGCACCGCCTTGATCCTTGATATTTTCGCTCAGCACGCCAAGTCTCGTGAAGGCAAGGCTCAAGTCGAGTTAGCACAGCTGGAATACCTACTGCCTCGTCTGCGAGGTTGGGGCGAATCCATGTCTCGTCAGGCCGGTGGACGTGTGGCAGCCGGCGCCGGAATTGGATCACGCGGTCCTGGTGAAACCAAGATTGAGTTGGATCGACGCCGGATCCGCACTCGCATGGCAAAGCTGCGAGAAGACATTAAGAAGATGGAGCCTGCGCGCCGCACGCAGCGGCTAGCCAGGCGCCGCGGTTCCGTCCCCTCGGTGGCGATTGCCGGATATACCAACGCAGGGAAGTCGACGTTGCTTAACCGCCTCACCGGCGCGGGCGTCCTCGTCGAAGATGCTCTCTTTGCCACCCTTGACCCGACCGTTCGTCGATCTGCCACCAGTGATGGGCGTGTTTACACGATCACAGACACCGTAGGCTTCGTGCGTAATTTACCCACCCAACTCGTTGAAGCCTTCCGTTCCACTCTTGAAGAGGTCGGAGAAGCTGACATCCTCGTACATGTGGTCGACGCTGCCCATCCTGATCCGGTCGGGCAGGTTGAAGCGGTTCGTGCCGTCTTGGATACGATTGAAGGAGCAGCGGATATTCCTGAGCTCATCGTGTTAAACAAAGCGGACTTGGCTGCGCCCGAACAATTAGCGGTCCTACGAACCACCTATCCCGACTCCGTTGCGGTTTCAGCGTTCTCCGGATTTGGCATTGAGCATCTCAAAGCGGTCCTAGAGGACATGTTGCCTCGTCCCAGTGTGCGCGTTGATGTTGTCGTGCCGTATTCGCGTGGGGATCTCATCCACCAAGTTCACGAGGACGGAGAGGTTGAACTCGAAGAATACGTTGACGCAGGTACCCGCATTGTGGCTCGCACGGATGAACAACTCGCAACGCGCCTGCGTGAGGCTGCGCTAGCTCAGGGTTCATCGGATGAGTGAGGATGCTCAATCTCTTGACGAGATGAGCGGGCGGGTTCTGAGCCACACCATTGAACAGATGGGTGGTTCGCTGCGCGAGGGCCAGCAAGAAATGGTGGCCCATATTGCCCAAAGCATCGACGAGCGTGGGCACCTCATGGTGCAGGCGGGTACGGGTACTGGTAAGTCCGTCGGCTACCTAGTGCCATTGCTCACCCACAGTGCGCTGTCAGGTCGAAGGAACCTGGTTTCTACAGCAACGCTGGCACTTCAACGCCAGGTGCTCACCAAAGATGCGCCGGTTGTGGTTGACGCCGTTGCAGCGTGTACTGGGATCAGGCCTAAAGTTGCAGTCCTTAAAGGCTGGTCAAACTATGTGTGTTTACATCGGATCTCGGGAGGCTATCCAACCGAGGGCACGCTCTTCGATGTAGCTCTCGACGATGATGCGCAGGAGGGATTGGCCTCGGAAATGGGGCGCGAGATCCTGCGAGTACGCCAGTGGGCCAGTGAGACTGACAGTGGTGACCGTGACGATTTAGTCCCCGGGGTGTCTGATCGGGTGTGGCACTATGCGTCCGTATCTAAGCGAGAGTGCCTTGGGAAATCGTGTCCACTGATTGATGAGTGTTTCGCCCAGTTGGCGCGCCAAAGCGCCCTCGATGCCGACCTCGTCGTCACGAATCATTCCCTTTTCGGAATTCACACCACCGCAGAATCTGATCTTTTTGGTGAGGTTGATGCGGTTGTCATTGATGAGGCCCACGAGTTAGCGGATCGGGTTCGCGACCAAGCCGCGTGTGAGCTCTCCCAGTCCATGGTGCTGCGAGTTGCGCGCGCCCTGCGCACCCACGCTAATGTCCCAAGTGAAGCGCTGGAACAAACAGCTGCCCTATTGGGTGCGGCGCTCAGTCCGGTCGAGGATGGTTTGCTCATGCAACGCCCGCCGGCTCTGGTTGATGCTATGAGGCAGGTTGATGACGAGGCGCGCCGAGCGTCCTCGTCAATCCAGCAAAGCGAGGCTGACGCGGCCGCCAAACTCTTGGCCCGCGGTGCCCTGGATGAGTTGATGGCGGCTTTGGATGCGTGGAGCCGCGAAGCTGAACGATCGATCACGTGGGTTTCACGCCTTGACGGGCAAGGAACCGAACGCTTGGTGATCGCACCTCTCGACGTCGCTTTGGCTCTGGGGACTGCCGGTTTTGGTGAGCGTCCGGCGGTGTTGACCTCTGCAACCCTGGCGTTGGGAGGGTCTTTTGATGCCATGGCTCGTGAATGCGGATTCATGGTGTCTGACACCCCGTGGCAAGGCATAGATGTCGGATCGCCTTTTAATCCAGCTAAACAGGGCATCTTTTATATTGCTGAGCATTTGCCTGACCCAAGTCCTTCGGGGCCGAGCCTGGAGGCGCTGGACGAATTGGTCGAGCTTGCTCAGGCGTCTTCGGGAGGAATGCTCGGCCTCTTCTCGTCGTGGCGGGCGGCCGAAGCAGGAGCTCAGGCCCTGCGTGAGCGCACCGATCTCGAAGTCCTTTTCCAGGGCGAGGAGACTATTTCGGCCCTCGTCGCTCGATTCAGAAAATCAAGGAACTCGTGTCTGATCGGAACAATGTCTTTGTGGCAGGGGGTAGACGTTGTGGGGGATGCCTGCAGGTTGGTGGTTATTGATCGGATTCCCTTCCCGCACCCCGATAATCCGGTTGCCAAAGCTCGTGCCATTGATGCCAATCGTCGAGGCTTTTCAGGATTCCAAGCCGTCTCGCTCACCCACGCTGCGTTACTCATGGCGCAGGGTGCTGGTCGTTTACTCCGGTCCAGTCAAGACAGGGGAGTGGTGGCTGTCCTGGATCGCAGACTGTTGACGAAAAGCTATGGTGCCTACATTCGGTCGTCCATGCCGAGTCTGTGGCCGACGACGGATCCTCAGGTGGTCAGAGATGCTTTGGGACGGCTGTCCCAAGATTGTTAACAATTTTGGTTTTGAGGGATCAATCCGCACATCTGTGGTGCACAATCCCTCGAAATGTTGCTCGGTTACTGTCACAATCGCCTGTGGGAGAACTTCTCAGAAGGAGGTTGCACAATGGAACCCGAGGTCAAAACCCTGTATCCGACTAAGTCAACAGGTCGGCCATCGAAGATTGCGATTGTGGGCGCCGGCGCTGTTGGAACAGCAGTGGCATATGCCTGCGCAATGCGAGGGGACGCGCGCTCAATCGTTTTGCAAGACATTAATAAGGCGAAGGTTGAGGCAGAAGCCCTGGATATCGCCCACGGCATCCAATTCACACCGTGCCAGTCAGTAGAAGGTTCAGACGATGTTGAGATTGTTCGCGGTGCTGACCTGGTCATCGTGACCGCCGGAGCAAAGCAAAAGCCGGGACAATCCAGGCTTGAATTGGCTGGATCCACCGTGGATCTCATGAAGAAAATTGTGCCGAACCTGCAAAACGTTGCACCCGACGCGGTTTTCATGTTCATTACTAACCCGGTTGATGTCGTCACCTATGCAGCTCTCAAAATTACAGGTTTGCCACGTAACCAGGTATTTGGTTCGGGTACCGTGCTCGACACTTCGCGTCTGCGCTACCTGGTGTCGCTTCAGACAGGTGTGACCACCCGAAATATCCATGCTTATGTTGCTGGCGAACATGGAGACTCCGAGGTCGCACTTTGGTCTTCTGCCGAAATTGGGAATGTGCCGCTCAAGCGCTGGGGGCCGACGTTGACCGGTGAGACTTTCGACTCTGCTCTGCGCAACCGTATTGCCAACGAGGTTGTCCAGTCTGCTTACAAAATCATTGATGGCAAGGGTGCAACGAACTACGCGATCGGTTTGGCAGCGTCGAATATTGCGGGGGCTGTCCTGCGCGACGAAAACCGTGTCCTGACGATTTCCACCCTCTTGGAAGACTGGGAGGGGATTTCGGATGTCTGCATGGCGGCCCCGACGATCGTTGGTCGCTCTGGTGCTGGTCGTGTCCTGAACCCGCCGCTGACGCTGGATGAACGCGATGGTCTGACCGCCTCGGCTGAACGGCTTCGCCAGGTTGCCCGCGATCTGGGGTTCTAAACGAGCAACTCAGTTCAAATAGTAGGGAGAGGGTACCGGTTTGACCGGTGCCCTCTCCTTCTTATCCGTGCAACAAGGAAGTAGGTCTAGGCGCAGTCCCTTTGGGAGTTTGGCCGCACTCCGTGTGAGCTGGTGTGAATCTACAAGGCTCGAAGGACTGTTACGACCTTGCCGAGGATGGTTGCTTCATCTCCGGGAATCGGAGCGTAGTTTTCATTGTGGGGCAGTAGCCATACATGTCCGTCTGAGTGTGAGAGTTCCTTAACGGTTGCCTCGCCGTCGATCATCGCGGCCACGAACTCTCCGTCATAAGCAGTGGATTGGGAGCGGACGACCACGAAATCTCCGTCGAAGATACCGGCATCAACCATTGACTCACCCGATACCTCAAGCATGAAAAGTGTCCCGTGTCCCGTCAGCCGAGTGGGCAGGCGAAGAACGTCTTCGACTTGCTGTTCAGCAGTGATAGGTGATCCTGCGGCAATGCGGCCCACCAGGGGGATGTCGGAGCCGTCCTCGTCGACGAGGGCGGCCGGCACCTCGATGGTGACCACCCGAGCTTGGGGATCCTCCGCCTTGGATGCGGTCAGTCCGATGGCAGCCAATCCCGTCTCGGTGAGTTCAAGCGCTCTGGGGAGTCCGGGCACGCGCTGAATGTAACCGGCCTGCTCTAAGGAATCCAGGTGGTGCTTGACGGTGGAGGGTGATGATAGGCCAACGAGTTCAGCGATCTCTCGTACCGATGGCGGAAAACCGCGAGCGTCAACTTTCGTGTGGATTACACGCAGAATCTCAATGTGGCGAGGTCGAAGCTGTGGTTCGTTCGTCATAGGTGCTCCTCGGTTGGGGGACGCAGATGCACATGGCCCCTGTTCCACTGATGCAGTCAGGTTATTCGAGATCTTGATCGATATGAAACACATGTTCGAGCGGGTCTCGACATTGGAATCGAATATTGCTATCGTACAGGTGTTCGACGAACGTGTGTGCGATTTTGGAAGAGGAGATCAACATGAGTGCCAATATCCTGGTGGTCGGTGGAAGTGATCCGCGTACAGTGCGTCGAACTCGCCTTGTGGCGGTGCCAGATGTGTCGGTCGACGATGTTCGAGACATTGCCAGCGCGCCCTCTGCTCGCCGTCGCCGCGATGCGCAGCGTCAAGAACTTCCCGCAATGCGACGTGAGCCTGCCAATCCCAAGGTGGAATCTCAGTACATGTCGATCCCTTTAGGGCGTGTTCTTCTTGGCGGCCTGGCAGTACTCGCCCTGAGCGTCGGTGGGGTTGGTGTCGGTTCCTTGCTCCAACCCTCCGCCTATGAAGGGCCGACTCGTGTCCACTCTGTTATGGCGGGGGAGTCCGTGTGGAGCCTGGCCCAGGCGGTTGAGACTGACCGGCCGCTAGAAGCCGTTGTTGCTGACATTGAGAGCCTTAATAACGTCCGCGGTGGACTTGGTGTCGGTGACAGAATCATTGTGCCGGTGGATTGATCTGAGTGTCTGATGGGGATCAGGTGACGATTGAGGCGTTGAACGTGTAGCGTTAGGGCGTGCATTGCCCCTTCTGTCATAACCCCGATTCGCGTGTTGTGGATACGCGAATCGCAGACGACGGCGCCTCCATTCGGCGGCGTCGTGAATGCACCTCCTGTAAGAAGCGATTCACAACGCTGGAAACATCGTCATTCCAAGTTGTTAAACGTTCGAGTGTTGTTGAACCCTTTTCTCGCGACAAAGTTGTCTCCGGCGTCAAAAAAGCCTGCCAGGGGCGTCCCGTCTCCGATGATGACCTTGCACTCCTAGCTCAACAAGTTGAGGAAGAACTGCGCTCATCTGGCGTTTCTAACGTCTCTTCGGACGAGGTTGGAAAAGCAATTCTGCCATTCCTTCGTGAACTCGATGAGATCGCCTACCTTCGCTTTGCTTCGGTCTACCGAGCCTTCAACTCACTTGAAGACTTCGAAGAAGCCATCACCACACTGCGCGGGCGCCAAGATGAGGCAGCGTCCCAAAATGGTGAAAGTTCTGCGCCTGGGGCTGAAACAAAAGGCGATGACGCGCCGCAGAAATCTCGGCAAAGAGCTTCTAAGACGCGAAAGTCTGCTACCCAGGAAGCGCTCACGCTTCTCGATACCTGACCTGCTCGCTTCTCAAAAATTCCAGCCCCGCACAGAAAACCTCAGTAAATGGGTTTCCATGCGGGGCTGAACCAAACGCAAGTTTAGTTTTGTTGATCGTCCTTACGATCTGTCAGACGGCGGAAAGTCTGAGCGGCACTGTCAGCTGCCTCCAGAATCTGTTCGCGAACTTTCTTTCGCATCACCTTGCCGAGCTGGCTGCGCGGCAACTCCGTCATCACGACGACTTGGCGCGGCAAGGCATAGTGGGACAGAGACTTTTCTGCCCACTGGCGAATATCTGCCAGAGTGACCGAAGCGCCGGCCTCCAAAACGATTGCAGCCACAATGTCTTCGCCCTGGGAGCCCGCCGGAATGCCGATCACCGCAACGTCGCGCACACCTGGCATGGACCTGACAGCGTCTTCGACCTGGCTGGGGTAAACATTGAACCCAGATGAGTTGATCATCTCTTTATGTCGATCAGCCATAAAGACGAAGCCATCACGAATCTGAACCAAATCGCCTGTGCGCAGCCAATCCTCGTGGAATGCCCCTTCAGTCTCATCGGGGCGCTGCCAATACCCATGGAATACCTGTGGGCCGCGAACAAGTAGCTCGCCAATTTCGCCATCTGCCACATCCTCGTGCGGATTTTCTGGATTCACGATCCGAATTTCGGTCGAGGGGAAGGGGATACCCAAAGCGCCTGGAGTGCGTTTAGGTGACAGGGGAGAGCCAAGAATAATGGGAGAGGCCTCGGTCATTCCATAGCCCTCAATCATGAGGCCGCCGGTTGCCTCCTCCCAACGTGAAGCCAGGTCTTTCGACAAAGGCATTGCACCTGACAAAGAGAAAGTCATTGATGACAGATCGGCATCTAACTGGCGTGCCGACTCCAAAAGCCGTTCATACATCGGCGGAACACCGACCATGAATGTGCAGGGGAGTCGCTTTTGGCTGGTGAGCAACATAGTCGTGTCGAACTTTGGGAAGAGGGCGATTGTTGCTCCCAAACGCAGGCCGCATAGGAAACTCACCGTGAAGCCGAAGGCGTGGAAGAGGGGTAGGACGCAGTAGAAGACCTCTGCTCCCTCGTGCAGTACGGGAACCCAAGAAATGGACTGTGCGACATTGGCCATCAGGTTGCGATGAGTGAGCGCCGCGGCCTTGGGGACGCCGGTCGTGCCACCGGTATGGATGAGTAAAGCAATGTCTTCGCTTTGCGCTGGGCAAGTGCCCTTCCATGGGGAACTGCGTTCAACCTCTCGATCCCAGGACTTGGCCCAAGCTGGTGGGTTTTCAGTCAATTCTTGCCTGCGAGTGCGGGCCTGAGAAATGGGAAGCGACAAAAGCATGCGTGTGGCCGTTGGCAGTCCTCTCGTTAAATCCATTGAGAAGACAGTGAATGTTGAATCGAGAAAATCCAGCTTGGATAAGGATTTCGACCACGCCACAACAACCTTGGCCTGGTGTCGGTCAAACTCTTGGCGAAGCTCCTCCGCGGGAGCCAGGGGGTTGTGCTCTACTGCGATTGCACCGAGCATCATTGTCGACAAAATTGCGACGACATGCTGAGGGCAGTTCGGCATGATGAGGGCAACTCTGTCCCCTTGGCGTACGCCGGCCTTTTCGAGGGCGGCTGCTCCTTGGCGTACTTGAACCAGGAGAGCCTCGTAGGTCGTCTGTGCGGAAAAGAAATCCAGTGCTGCTCGAGTCGGGTAACGCGAAGCGACTTCCGCGAGTAAATCCGACACCGTGGCGTCGGGGATATCAACGATCGGAGCAACGCCAGGGGCGTACTGTTCGCGCAGCGTAGTGGTCAGAGACATCTGGACCTCCGTAGGTTCAGTAGCATTACACCTACGGTACCGTAAGTTTGGTGATGTCGTTCAGAAGCTGAACAACATCGCGCCACTTCACAGGCGCATCACAGCACGGTTGACGTCAATCGAATCGTGTCTTTCATACTCCGGATCTGCTCAAGGGCGTCGGTTGGGAGCGGAGACGAAATATCGGTCAACACGTAACCAGAGGGGCCGCGCGTCCCAAGAATCTGGCCGATGATATTGACCCCGGCATCCGCGAAGGATTGGTTGACAGTGGCCAATACGCCAGGTGTATTGCGGTGAATGAGAGCAATCCTGAACAAGGCATCATCTGAAGCAGGTAGCTGAAGATTGGGCAGATTGACACTCATATCCGTTGAACCAGTTGTATGGAAGTCACCAATCTTGGACGCCACGAAGCGCCCAATATCGTACTGCGCTTCCTCCGTTGACCCGCCAATGTGAGGAGTCAAAATAACGTTGTCAAGCTTGGCCAAAGGAGACTCGAAAGGATCGCCATTAGCCTTGGGCTCCTCTGGGAAAACGTCCACTGCGGCACCGCCCAAATGGCCAGACACCAGAGCCTCGTGAAGAGCGTCAATATCAACGATGAAACCCCTGGACAGATTGATGAACAATGCGCCCGGCTTCATCATGGCGAACTCGCGCCGCCCAATGAGATTCGCGTTGGCGGGGTTGCCGTCAACATGGATGGAAACCAGATCGGCTTCACGCAAAACAGATTCAAGAGTCGGCATCTGCGTGGCATTGCCCAAAGCCAAACGTTCAGCAGTGTCGTAGAAGATGACGTTAAGTCCCATCGCCTCGGCGAGGACGGACAACTGGGTGCCGATATTGCCATAGCCGATGATGCCCAGGGTGTGCCCACGGACCTCGTGTGCCCCATCGGCGGACTTATCCCAGATACCGCGATGGAGTCTGGAGTTCTTCACTGTGACGCGCCTGGTCAAGTCGATAATTTCACCGATCGCCAACTCAACTACCGACCGGGTGTTGGAATACGGGGCATTGAAGATGCTAATACCGCGCGCCGTGGCCTCTGTGACATCAATTTGGTTTGTACCTATGCAGAAGGCACCAATCGCCTTGAGGGCTGGTCGAGCTTCGAGGACCTTCGCAGTCACGTCGGTCTTTGAACGAATACCAAGGTAGTCCACCCCGTCGAGGGCTTCGATCAACTCATCCTCGTCAAGAGCACCTTTGAAACGTTCGACCTCGATGCCGTACTTGGCGAAGACTTCGTCAGCAACTTGATGGGGATTTTCTAGGAGCAATGCGCGCGTCATGGCACCATCGTGCCAGACAACCCTGTCTGCAGGAACGAATAGCCGCTGTGCGGGACCACACGTCTAATCAACCCACTCCTGCATGCCAGCAGGCAACGAGCCCGAGTACACCACATGCACATCGTGAGTTGCACGCGTCAAAGCGACGAAAAGATCACCCGCGCCATCTTGAAGAATCTCCATTGGCTCGACCAGGACGACCGAATCAAACTCCAAACCCTTGGCTGCCGCCGCAGTTAAAACACTCACGCGCTCAGACAAACCAGAAGACCCAGTCCGGTCAGCATCCCACGCGAGCCCTCGTTCTTCGCCTACGATCAACGCAACCCGACCCGCGCCCACTCCAGACGTAGCGTCAAGGCGACTGGTGGCAGTATCGAGGCCGCTTAGTGCTGCAGCCCACAACGGATCCGAGTCGCGCGGTTCAGGTCCCACAGACCCGGCAGCAACAAAATGAGTTGAATAACAATCCTCCACATCGCGCACCGCTGTCATGGGATGGAGAACCGGCTGGCCCACCCGAGCCATCACACCTTGGGCCAACTCCGTCAAAGTTCGTGGAGTCCGGTAAGACACAGTCAGCGCATACTCATTTTCCAAAGCACGAGCAGCAGGACCCAACGCCCTCTGCCACGATTGGGGGCGACGATGCCCTCGGCGTTGATCCAGATCACCCACCACAGTGAAACTACGGGCAGGACAACGGCGTAGCAAACAACGCCAAGCCATCGGCGACAAATCCTGAGCCTCATCGACCACCACATGACCGTAGGTCCACTGACGATCCGACGCTGCCTTCTCAGCCAACGGCGTCCACTGGGCCTGAGCCCTCGTCGACTCAGCGAGCATCTGCGCTGTGACAATACCGCCGCCCAAACCCTGCGACTCAATCGCCTGCTGCGCCTTGGCTAATTCATCGGCATCCACGCGTGCGTCTTGCACCTTTGAACCCCCTGAAGGCAGCGGGCCCAAAAGCTCCTCCAACTCATCAAGAAGAGCCACGTCAGCAACCGTCCACGCGCTGCCCTTGGGGCGTACCAGCTCGGCAAGTTCATCTCGACGCAGGGGAGAACCGGCTCCGTGATTGGCTCGATCCAAGCGACGCGGATCAGCAAATAAACGCTCCAAGAGTGTGGCCGCAGACGTCGGCATCCACGCCAAGTTAATGGCCCTGCGCGCATCAACCGAATCGCGTACCTCTGACAACCACGCCTGTTTTTCTTCCGGTAAAGGCACTCCCGAAGAATCCACGTCCTGGGCGTCAACAGCCAGGCGAGATGCCAGGACATCCATGAGCTCTAACGCGAAAGAATCCCGAGCCTTGTTATGAAGACGATGAGACCGACGGGCCCGGCGCATCGCCTGCTCGACATCGGCGCGATGCAAAACAACGCGCCGGTTCCACACCGTGAGCACCTGATCGCCCTGTGGGACGCGTGGAATCTGACGCACAGCTTGCCGCAAAATCTTCTCCCACGCGGGTAACCCCTTAATGTGGGCTGCCTGCTCCGAATCCGTTCCCGTTGCGCGGATCCCCGGAACAATGTCGCCCATGGTCATTGACACGACGCCGGTTTCACCCAGAGACGGTAAAACCTGTTCGATATAGCGCAAGAAGATGCGCGAAGGGCCAATGAGTAAAACTCCGGAACGTTCAAGGCGCTCGCGGTCGGCATAAAGCAGATAGGCGATTCTGTGGAGAGCAACAGCGGTTTTCCCAGTGCCAGGGCCGCCTTGAACGACGATTAAGCCGCGTTCAGGTGCGCGCACAATACGATCCTGCTCCGCCTGGATTGTTGCGACAATGTCCCCCATGCGTCCGTCGCGCGCAGAATCCAGAGCAGACATGAGGGCTCCCTCGCCCTGCAGATCTAACTCGGCACTTCGGCTGCTTTGAGCATCCAGCAATTCATCTTCGAGGGCGATGACGCGTCGGTTGGCGGTGGTGATATGACGGCGTCGCACAACCCCTGCGGGAGCCACAGCTGTTGCTTGATAGAACGGCTGAGCAGCCGGAGCACGCCAATCGATCAGGAGCGGGTTTCCCGACGCCTCCGACAAGGAAGTTCGCCCAATGTGGCGCACATTGCCCGAAGCCATGTCCAGGCGGCCAAACACGAGTCGATCTTCGATGCCTTCTAAACGTGCCGCCACATCGCCTAGGTGCGATGAGATGGCGTCGCGTTCAGTCCAAGACTGCGCGTTGCCGACCCCGTGAGTTGCGTGGGCTCGGCGTTGCCTCTGGCGATACGACTCGCGTAACTCGTCAAGACGCTCATATGCAGCGTCGACGAAATCCTGTTCCGGCAGCTGACGATCAGCTTGGGAAGCCGCGGGCGACTGGGGCATGAACTCTCCCACCTTGTTGAATCGGGCGATCTATTGTGCCGCATACTTGAGTGGTTGCGCGCCTGAAAACGACTTGAAACGATGTTCTGCGAGATGCGCGACTCTTCGCCCTCGGCTCAATCGGCGGTCCCCAGCACGCCATCGGGACCGGGCACGGGTAGCGTGGAGACCAGACGATTAACGTCCTCGAGACTGCAGGGGGGAGGATCCTATGGATCGCACAGGGGATAGCCAGCTATTCGATCAAGGGCCGGCCTACGGTGCCAAAGCAAAGGTCCTAGTGGTGCACTTCGATGGAGCTATGGACGCTGGTATTTCTGGGCGCATGGCCGTCTCACAGATGCTGCGCTCGCTCCAAGTTGAACGAGTAGCGACTTTCGATTCCGACCTGCTCATCGATTACCGATCTCACCGTCCAGTGATGACCGTTGAACGCTGGGTTTCTACGCAAGTCGAAACACCCACGATCGCCCTCGACCTCGTCCACGATGACCTGGGCCATCCACTCCTGCTCCTTCACGGTCCCGAACCCGACGCCAAGTGGGAAACCTTCGCACGCGTTGTGGCAGACATTGCTCACGAAGCCGGCGTCGAAATTGCCGTTTCGCTCACGGGTATTCCATCGGGTGTTCCTCACACGCGCCCCGTTGCGATACACATGCAAGCTACCGAAGAATCTTTGCTGCCTGAACAGCCACAGATGGCAAATATCATGCAATTTCCTGCGCCAATGACTTCATTCCTCAAATACCGATTGGCTGAGAGGAAGATCGGGGGTATCTCGATTCTGGGTGCCGTGCCCTACTACATGGCCGAAGCTCCGTATCCGGCTGCGGCATCAGCCCTCCTGCGATCCCTATCTGATATTGCAGATCTGTCTTTGCCGGTGGGGGACTTGGAAAGAGGAGCCGCGAAAGATCAAGAGAATATCGACCAGCTCCTCGAAGCTAACCCCGAGATTCAGCACACCGTAGAGTCCCTTGAGGAACATTACGATGCTTGGACCGGCGGTGAGGGCGGCGCAGTGCCTTTAGGCGCAATGAATCAACACAATCGGTTAGGTTCAGAGGCCAAGGAGTCCAAAGATATCGGCGATGTGATTGAGGCCTATTTAGCAAATATTTCGCGTCAGCAGGACGAGGAATCCTCCGAAACGTCAGCCGCGGACGCCTCGCTAGATCAAGAACCTGTCGCTGATACCCTGGAAGCCGTCCTCAAACGAGTTGAGGAGCGTCGGCGAAACCCTGGTTCAGCGACGAATTCTGCCTCGCCTCGACACAGGGCTCCTAAGAAAGACAACACGCCAGACTGAGCGGGGAAGTAGGACTAGGCATGCAGCGCCGAGCACTGATCGTATGGATCTGTGCTTTGAGTGCATACATTATGGCGGTTGCTGCCAGGAGCTCTCTTGGAGTAGCCGGCGTCGAGGCGATGGATCGATTTTCTATCGACGCTTCAACTCTGGGAGTCTTTTCTGCTCTTCAGATTGGCGTCTACAGTGCAGCCCAATTTCCGATGGGGTTAGCCCTAGACCGCTTTGGCGCACGGATCCTCATGTCCAGCGGGGCTGCCCTGGTTGCGTGTGCGCAATTAGCGATGGCTTTGGCTGATTCCTACCCCCAGGCTCTTGCCGCACGGGTTCTGCTGGGAGTTGGCGACGCAACCGCCTATGTGTCGATCATGCGTCTGGTGACGTTGTGGTTCCCCGCGCGCCATATACCTCTGATGTCTCAGCTCACGTCAACATTAGGGCTGGTTGGTCAGTTGATTTCGTCATGGCCTTTCCTCTGGTTGCTCACTGGAGTCGGTTGGAATACGGCTTTCGTTTCGATGGCGGGCGTTGGACTGGGTGTGGCGCTTCTTGTGGTCGCCAAGGTTGCCGATACGCCTGATGGGCCGGTGAGTGTGTTGCGACGAGGGTGCGCACAACAACGAGGTTCAAGTCCAGCCAGAATCTCTGATGTTTTAATGTCGCCGTGGGCGTGGATGGGCTTCTTTACTCACTGGTTGGGTGCAGGGTCTACGGTCGTCATCACCCTGATTTGGGGCGTGCCATTCATGACTTTGGGCATGGGGATGAGCGCTTCGGCGGCCGCCACTGCGCTCGTGGTCTTTTCTGCAGCTTCAGTCCTTTTGAGTCCGCTTGTTGGTCAGCTGACTGCGCTACGTAAAAGTTGGCGGGTGCCTATGGTGTGCGCGTCGGTTGCAGCGATTGCGGGCGCGTGGGCCGTGATTTTAACCCGGCCTCAAGCTCCTGCCCCGTGGACTGCTTTCCTTCTTGTCACTATTTTGGCTCTCCCCAATGTCACGGCGACCATAGGTTTTGACTTCGTTGAACAGGGGATCGCACAGGAACGCATGGGTACCGCTATGTCGGTGACGAATACCGGCGGTTTCTTGGCGGGGATGATCGGTGTGCAGGCCATTGGTTTGTGTCTTGACGCGGTATCATCGACCGGAAAATACAACTGGGCTGACTTTCAGGTGTCCATGTGGATGCAGGCGATTATCTGGGTTGTCGGCGTTCTAGGGTTGATGATTGCCCTTAGTCAAGCCCGTCGAACGCCACAGTGGCGTAGGAACATCGATATCTCATAGTGGGATGCTTTACGCGACTAGCTTTCGTTCAGCTTAGGCCAGCCTATGAGCTCGTCAACGAGTGGGCGCATGCCTGCTCGCCACTGACCTAAGTCAGCTTGCCTCATGACTCGTGCCGGTAGGGGGAGCCTGCGAAGCAGACGGTCGAGTTCATCGACGTCGAGGGCGATGGCGCCGTCCTCGTTCTTCTTTGACGCGACTAGGACGACGTTGCCGCGCCGCCCAGACCTGCCCACTTTAGGATCTTGAATGGAACAGACGCTGTCGAAAGTTTCAGCTACCGCTGCCAGATCGATCCTTGCATCCGACCCCGCGCCGTGAGCGCAGTTGAGCAGATAGAGGCCGCCTGGGCGCAGGACGCGATAGGCGTGCTGAGCAGATTCGGAGGTTCTAAGATGCTCGGGCACGAGGGCGTCGGCGAATGCGTCGCGCACGATTACGTCGAAGCTACTCGGGCGGGCACCTTCCAGGACGGCTCTGGCATCCCCGATACGAATCTTGAGTTCAGGCGCGCGAGGAATAGGGAATTCTTCGCGGACGAGTTGGGCTAAAGCCGCATCAATTTCAACGGCATTTTGTCGTGAACGAGGGCGGCTGAGGGCCCATGCTGTGGCCAACGCGCACGCGGCACCGCCCAAGTGCAACGCTTTGACGGGCTGCGGTTGCGGGAAAGTCGCGTTGAGGGCGCACGTCATGTGCTGCATATATTCGAATTCCAAGCGGGTTGGATCATCGACATCTATGCAGGATGATTCCACGGAATCGAGTAGCAGAGTGGCTCGTGGACCATCCCACCGAATTTCTGCGACCCCTGAATCCACTGGGAATCGCTGGGATGAGGACCGAGATGCGCGCGCCATGAGGGACACTGTAGCTATAGAGCTCCAAGCGAGGCAGAGGAGGAGACATGTCGAACGCTCCCCGCGATGCGCGTGTCCGGCGGAACTGGGGCAGTGACGACACGGGTGCGAATATCTTGCACATTGACATGGATTCGTTCTTCGCGCAGGTTGAAATGCTTGAGGATCCCTCCTTGGTGGGACATCCGATTCTTGTTGGTGGCACCGGCATGCGTGGAGTCGTGACGTCTGCAACATACGAGGCTCGGGCGGCCGGCGTGCGAGCTGGTATGCCCATGGCTCGTGCCCGGGCTTTGTGTCCGCAAGCTCGTGTTGTTGCGGGGTCCAGGGGCGTGTACTCGCAGTATTCGCGGCGGGTCATGAATGTGCTGGCAGGCATCACTCCGCAGGTGGAAAAAGTCAGTATTGACGAAGCTTTCTTGGACGTGACGGGTGCTCTTCGGCGTCTCGGGTCTTCGGTTGAGATCGCCAAGATGATTCGTAGGCAGGTCAGACAAGAAGTAGGACTACCTGCATCCGTTGGTATTGCCTCAACAAAATCCGTTGCCAAGATTGCCTCATCGAATGCAAAACCCGATGGGTTGCTTTTGGTGCCGGCTGCATCCACAACCCAGTTTCTTCACGGGCTTCCCGTGGGAGCATTGTGGGGAGTGGGTGGAAAAACCCAGAAGATTCTTGACAGAGAAGGCGTTGTTACCATCGGGGATCTGGCTCACTTGCCAATTTCTCGCGCCGCCAGATTGTTAGGAAGTGCCCACGCCCATCAGCTACACGATCTTGCTTGGGGGATTGATCCGCGACCAGTTCGCCCCGCAGGACGTGAAAAATCTATGGGCACTGAGAAGACCTTTAGTCACGATGTGCGCTCACGTGCACACATCGAACGCTTCATTCTTGAGGCCTCCCATGAGTGCGCTCAGCGGCTGCGCACAGGTGACATGGTGGCGTGGACTGTTGGTATCAAAATGAGGGATGGAGACTTCCATACAATCACCAGGTCTGTCACGCTTTCTGTTCCCACAGATCTGGGGCGCGATATCGCGCAGGCAGCGCGTTCTCTCTTCGATAAGGAAGCGATGCCGACATCTGGGGTTCGCCTCTTTGGCGTACGCGTTGAATCTCTTCAACCTCGATCCAGCGGGGTTGCGGTGACACTGGATCAGGACGAGAAGCCGACCGAGGCCGAGCGCGCAATGGACCGAGTTGTTCGCAAGTTTGGACCTCAGGCGATTGCGCCGGCGTCTCTACTATCGGGCACTGACCAGCGTATTTCGCGGTTGGGGTCAGAATCGCACTAGACTGAGCGTGTCGACCCGACAAAAGGAGGTGCATTGTGGCTCTTTCTGAATATGAGAAACAGGTTCTCGCCCAAATGGAAGAGAACCTGCGCCAAGGCGATCCGGATTTGGCGTCAAAAATGACCTCCGCGCCAGCGTTTGAAACTCCGAAGAAGAGTGGCGTTGTATCAGTTCGCCGGATGGCTGCTGGTGGTGCGCTGGCAGTTGTGGGTTTGTTGGCTCTTGTTGGTGCGGTGAGTCTGGGTTACTCGGTCTGGTCGATCCTGATGGGAGTCGTTGCTTTCGCGCTCATGGTCGGGGGGATTCTGCTTGCGTTGACTCCTGTGAAAACGCAGCGCATCAATCGGCCGCTCCAGGCTCGATCTGGTGAAGGTGGTTCCGCTAAAAAAGAGGAATCGTCATCGTGGCGTAGCTTTATCGAGGATCAGGAACGGCGTTGGGATGAGAGGCGCCAGTCAGACTGACAGACTCTTTGTGCTGGTGATGCCACCAGTGAAATGACGGGCATGGCTTTGGGGCCGTGCCCGTTTTTGTGTCCTCAGATGGGCGAGTGCAAGTGCGTCGAATTTATGGAGGCGTGCGCTTGCCTAGTGCGACAGGGGCGGTAGATACCAGTTTGGTGGGCCGAGATGATTCTGGGCTTGCACCGTGGGTGCCACTTTGTGTTCCCCATCTTCCTCCACAGATGCGCTGATCGTTATTCGGCGGCGCCACTAGTTCATGGTTGAACGCTGTTGAGAGTGGCTTCAGTGGAACTTCGGGGCAGAGTGCTCGTGTAGAGAACTCAGTTTCTTGCGCAAATCGTGAAAAATCTCCCCACTTTCCTCCACCAGGAAAAGGCTAGTGTTAAAGCCGAAAGTTCAGAAAAATAGTCTGGTTATTTTCGGAGTTTCGCTGTAATTATGGCAATGGGTGGGTTAAAGTGGGGGAACGTGTTGAGCGGGGGAAGGCGGTGAAACATGTTCCTGGGTACCTACGAGCCAAAGCTCGATGACAAAGGGCGCATGTTCTTGCCTGCCCGATTCCGTGACGACATGGAGGGCGGCATCGTCCTCACCCGTGGCCAGGAACACTGCATTTATGCGTTCCCAGCAGCGGAGTTCGAAGGCATGACCGCAGAACTGCGTCGCGCACCCCTGTCGTCCAAGCAGGCGCGCGATTGGATCCGAGTCATGCTCTCGGGCGCCTACAAAGAGGTTCCCGACAAGCAGGGGCGTATCAGCGTCCCTGCGGACTTGAGGGCCTACGCAGGTCTCGATCGTGAGCTCACCGTCATTGGTGCGGGTTCGCGGGCTGAGATCTGGAACTCCGAATCTTGGCGCGAATACCTCGCAGTCCAAGAAGAGGTCTTCTCAAATACAGCAGACGAAATCATCCCCGGGATGTTCTGACCCGTACTGGCAGGTCTCCGCCCGCTGTTCCGACATCACTTCCCCGATGGCGGAGCACGGTTGGGGACCTGGCAAGACGGATCGCATCTCACGTGCGACAAGACAGTCAAGGAGGACGCATGGGCAACGAGCGCCACGCCGCCGATCTGCACATTCCCGTGCTCCTGGACGAATGTCTCGACATGCTTGCTCCCGCCCTCGACCGCCCCGAAGCTCTCCTCATCGACGCGACCCTAGGAATGGGAGGACACACCGAGGCGGCGCTCAAGCGATTCCCCAATACACGAGTGATTGGGATTGATCGCGACCCTGATGCGATCGCCCTAGCTGGTCAAAGACTGGCCACTTTTGGTGACCGTTTCATCGCCGTGCATACCACCTACGACCACATTGATGAGGTCGCCAGCCAATTCGGACGCGAACATAGCGTCGATGCCGTTCTCATGGACCTGGGGGTGTCCAGCCTCCAACTTGACGAGGTCGAGCGAGGATTTTCCTACGCTCATGACGCTCCGCTTGATATGCGGATGAATCCCACTGTCGGATTGAGCGCCGCTGAACTTCTTGCCAAGGCTGACGAGAAAGAACTAGCTCGGATTCTGCGCGTCTACGGAGAAGAAAAATTCGCCTCGCGTATCGCTCGAATCATTGTCCAAAGACGAGCAACCGACCCGCTCACCCGCACGGGACAACTCGTCGACATCGTCAAAGAAGCCATCCCCGCGCCCGCCCGGCGAACCGGCGGAAACCCAGCCAAGCGAACGTTCCAGGCGCTGCGTATTGCCGTCAATGACGAATTGCGCATCCTCGAAGACGCTGTACCCCGCGCATTAGCGTGCTTGCGAATTGGTGGCCGGCTTGTCATTGAGTCCTACCAATCACTGGAGGACCGCATTGTTAAAGACGTCTTCCGCCGCGCTTCTACCGACAACGCACCAGCGGGACTACCGGTGATCCCCGAAGAAATGCGCCCCAGCGTTCGCCTCTTGACCCGAGGCGCTGAGCGCGCCCACGAAGAAGAACTTGCCCACAACCCTCGATCCGCTTCCGTGCGACTGCGTGGAGCTGAACTGATCCGCCAATGGAAGGACCTCACATGAGTGCCGCATCTGCTGCTACGCGTCCGGCCTCGCGCCCCGAGCGCCTCCATGATGAAGCGCGACGCCTGCGGGTCATTGAAGGCGAAGGTCGGGCGACTCGGTCATTCCTGCCTGTCGCATTCCTTGCCATCGTTGTTGTTTTGGCAGCTGTGATTCTTTCCATGGTCCTGAACACTCGGATGGCACAAACTTCTTTCGAGATTCGCGAACAGCAGCTGATCCTCAATGAATTAGACGCCCAAGCTTGGACGATGCAGGCACAGATTGAAGAAGCTGCCTCGCCTGTCAAACTTAAGGAAGCAGCGCTCAATAACGGCATGGTCCCCGCGGGGCAGACAGGATTCATTACCCTGGGCACAGGTACCGTCGAAGGCGGCGCCCCCGCGCAGTGAATGAGGAGGATCGGTAGTGACGAGCAAAGTCAAACGCTCACGCTGGATTCTCGGGATCTTCTGCTTCGTGCTGAGCCTGTGCGCTCTGCGCCTCATTCAGATTCAGATCGTCCAAGGTCCGCAGTTGGCCGCCGAAGGTGAAGCGGTCCGCACCGACAAGTCTTTGGTCGCTGCCAAACGTGGCGCCATCACGGATGCGACGGGTGTTGTTCTGGCCGATTCGATCCTTACCTATGACATTGCGGCAAACCAGATCAACATCCGCTCCTACGTCCATTACGACGAGGACGGGGAAGTAGTTGGACGAGGGCCGGCAGAAGCCGCACGTCAACTCGCTGACCTACTTGACATGGACGAGGCCGAACTTGGCGGCGCCCTCGTAGGAGAGTCGACGTACCAATACATCGCACGCAATGTCGATGCTGTGACCTACCGAAAAATTAACGCGCTTAACATTTACGGAATCGAATGGGAGTCCGTCTATGAACGAACCTATCCCAACGGCAATGTCGCGGCTCCGGTGATCGGAACGGTCAACGCTGAAGGAGTGGGGTCGTCCGGATTGGAATCTCAGTACGAATCCCTACTCAAAGGAACTCCCGGAGAAGAAGCCTTCGAAATCTCGCCCAACGGGGCGATCATGCCCGGGGGCAAAAAAACCATCACCGAACCCCTCGACGGGGGATCCTTGGGCTTGACACTCCACGCTGACCTCCAGCATCTCGTCCAAGACCTCCTTGACGCCCGCGTCGAAAAGCACCAGGCCGAATGGGGAGCCATCGTCATCCAGGACATCTCTACGGCTCAAGTCCTGGTGATGGCGGACTCTGGATCCACGGTTCCCGATAACGCAAATCCTCAGCCGGTGGCAGCCGTCCAATACGCTTTCGAACCTGGCTCAGTGGGCAAAGTTTTGACCTTCGCCGCAGCGCTAGAAGCCGATACCATCACACCGACCACCACTTTCCAGGTCCCGTATTCTCTGGACTATCCGGATGCCGGTGGAGAAATTACAGACTTTCATGAGCATGAAGGACAAACCCTCACCGCCACTGGAATCCTCGCTGAATCCTCTAACACCGGAACCGTCTTAATCGGCCAAACCGTCAGTGACGAGCAGCGGTACAACATGTTCAAAGCCTTTGGGCTCGGCCAGAGCACGGGTATTGAACTGGCCGGCGAATCGGAGGGCTTGGTCTACGACTGGCATAACTGGGTCGGGCGAGACAGATACGTCAATATGTTTGGACAGGCCTACATGATGACCGCCCTGCAAGAAGCGTCAGTAATGGCCACGATCGGTAATGGTGGTGTCCGCCTGGATCCAACACTTATCAAGTCATGGACGAACGCGGATGGAACATACGGAGTGCCTGAAGAACGCGAGCCCGTTCAAGTGATGAGTGCAGACCATTCCAAGGCTCTTCTCAAAATGATGGAGTCGGTTGTCGAAGATGAGATCGGCACCGCAGGCACAGCTAAGGTTCCCGGATACCGGGTGGGCGTGAAGACTGGCACCGCTGACATTGTTGTCGGAAACGCCTCGGGCATTGTGTCAACCACCGCAGGTATTATTCCTGCCGATCAGCCTCGGCTCGCTATTTCCGTCGTGCTTTACAACCCGAAAGTTGCCTACATTTCATCTGACTCATCAGCGCCTCTCTTTGGCGACGTAGCGCTAGAAGCAGTGCGTAACTTGGGGATTCCGGCCTCGTCGCAAAAAGCCGACCTTTACCCGACCACGCCGTGAGGACCACCGATGCCAGGCAGAAAAGGGCGTAGCCCTGAAGGAGGAAATATGCAACGGTCGATTCAATGGATCGCCGAAGCAGTCAATGGAACCATCGTGGGACCCGACATCTGCGTCAATGGCACGGTTGTGACCGATTCCAGGCTTGCTGGCAAAGGATCGCTCTACATCGCGCGCCGTGGAGAACAATCAGACGGACATGACTACGTGCAGGCGGCACACCAATTGGGCGCAGTAGCCGCAATTGTCGAGAGAGACGTCCCTCTTCCCAACGGACAGGATTTTACTCAGATCATTGTCGACGACTCGACGCGGGCTCTAGGCGCTTTAGCCCACGCCCACCTCGAAGACCTACGTGCGCGAAACGGACTCGATGTCATTGCCGTGACAGGATCTGCAGGAAAGACGACCACCAAAGATCTTCTTTTTCAGATTCTGTCTGAAGACGCGGCAACTGTCGCGCCCAAGCTGTCTTTTAACAACGAGGTCGGGTTGCCTCTGACCGTACTCAGCGCCGATGAATCAACCCGCCACCTCGTCCTGGAAATGGGGGCGTCAGGCATAGGTCATATCGCGTACTTGACCAGTATCGCCTCGCCCGATGTTGCCATTGAATTAATGGTTGGACATGCCCACCTGGGGGGCTTTGGCTCAGTTGAAGGTATCGCGCGTGCGAAGGCCGAATTGATTGAAGGGGCAAGGCCAGGGGCTACGGTAATCCTCAATGCCGACGATCCCAATGTCGTAGCGATGGCAGACCGAGCAACCGGACCGGTGTCTTTCTTTTCCACCCAATCCTCCGGCCAAGCCGACATTCGAGCTGTCGACATCAAGCTTGATGACAAGGACCGCGCTACTTTCACCGTGGAGACCCCTGACGGTTTCGCGCAAGTGTCGTTAAAGATCGTTGGCGTCCACCACGTCCACAATGCATTAGCTGCAATCGCGGGCGCCCTCGCACTGGGGATGGATCTGACAACAATCGTGGGCGCACTCAATGACGCCCAAGCACTATCTCCGCATCGCATGGCAGTTCAAGACCTTGAACTCAACGGCCACCGAGTCACCTTGATCGACGATTCATACAACGCCAATGTTGATTCCATGAGAGCTGGGCTGGCGGCTTTAGCGTCGATTGGGCAGGGCCGTTCCAAAGTGGCGATGCTCTCTGAGATGCTCGAACTCGGTGAGGCGAGTGCCGATACCCACCGTCAGGTCGGCATAATGGCGGCCGAGGCCGGAGTTGAAACTCTTGTCGTGCTCGGACCTGACGCTCCTTACTATTTGGAGGGCGCGGGACCTCACGTCCTAGGGATTTCGGTCGACAGCGTTCAAGACGCAGTCGAAGCGGTGATCGACGCCCTCGTCGACGCCAGCGTCGTCCTCGTGAAAGGATCCTTCGGATCACGATCGTGGCAGGTTGCCGAAGCACTGCAAGAAAGGGGGATCAGCCGATGATCGGTCTGATCGCAGCCTTCGTCATCGCAATGGCCCTATCGATCCTGCTGACTCCGGTGCTCATTCGATTCCTCGTGTCCCACGAGTACGGTCAATTTATCCGTCAGGACGGGCCCACTCAGCACCTGACCAAACGAGGCACGCCCACCATGGGTGGCATCGTCATCATCTTCGCGGCAGTCGTTGCCTGGCTGATCGGATCGTGGATTGCTGGCGCGGGTCCCTCCTGGTCAGGTATCAGCCTGGCGATCCTCTTCGTCGGACTGGGATTCATTGGGCTACTGGATGACGGCATCAAGATCTTGCGCCACCGTTCTTTGGGCCTCAACCCCATTGGCAAGATCATCGGCCAGGTGGCCGTAGCGTCAGTCTTTGGCTGGGCAACCCTGTCTCGTCCCAACGAATTTGGTGTGACGCCAGGATCGATGGCGATCTCGCTGACCCGTCCCACCGGCGTGACTCTAGCTTTCGCAGGCGTCATCATTGGCGGCATTCTCTACCTGATTTGGACGAATTTCCTGGTAGCCGCATGGTCGAACGCCGTGAATCTGACGGATGGCTTAGATGGGTTGGCTACTGGCTGCTCAATCTTTGTTTTCGGCGCCTACACCTTCATTACGTACTTCCAAAGAATCCAGGCTTGCCACACGGTGACCGATAATGTGGCCGCCTGCTATCAGACGCGTGACCCCCTTGACTTAGCAGTGTTTTGCGCTGCCATCATCGGTGCCCTTGCTGGATTCTTGTGGTGGAATGCCTCGCCGGCCCGCATCTTCATGGGCGATACCGGAGCTCTCGCATTGGGCGGCGCAGTAGCGGGTCTGTCCATTTTGACGAACACCGAATTCCTCGCCGTTATCGTCGGTGGCCTCTTCGTTGTGATCACTCTGTCTGACGTCATCCAGATTTCTGTCTTCAAGATGACCCGTAAACGCGTGTTCAAGATGGCTCCGCTGCACCACCATTTTGAGTTACTGGGATGGCAAGAAACCACCATCGTCATTCGCTTCTGGCTGGTGGCTGCGATCTTTGCCGTCGCGGGTGCTGGTTTGTTCTACGCAGAATGGGTTTCGAGAATATGAGCCGCTTCGCCGTCATTGGTTGGGGGACTTCCGGACGTGCGGCTGCACGCGCCCTCGTCAAGAGGGGCCACGAGGTCGCCGCCTTTGACGCTACGCATCCTTCGCAACAGGCCGAAGACGTCGTTGCAAAGGTTGCGATCAGTGTGTGCGCCGACCCCAAGGCAATGGCAGAGCTTGTGATCCAAAGTGAACCCGACACAATCATTGTGTCGCCCGGTGTGCCTGGATATGCTCCCATTTTTGACCTTGCACGTCAGCGAGGAATCCAGGTATGGGGAGAAGTTGAGTTAGCGTGGCGCCTCCAAGAGGAAGGGCCTCACGCCGGTCGGCCTTGGCTGACAGTGACGGGCACCAACGGAAAAACGACAACGGTGGGAATGCTCGGGGCAATCCTGTCGGCTGCAGGCGAGGACGTCGTTGAGGTCGGAAACATTGGAACCCCGATCACCGAGGCAATTGACTCCGACGCCACGGTTTTTGCCGTCGAATTGTCCAGCTTCCAACTCCACACCTCTTTCACGGTTCAACCGGAGGCATCAGTGTGCCTCAACGTTGATTCCGATCACCTGGACTGGCACGGTTCCGTTGAAGAATACGCAGCCGATAAGGCTCGCATCTACGAAAACACCAAGGTTGCCTGCGTCTATCCAGCCGACGATCGCCAGATCGAAAAGATGGTGGAAAATGCCGACGTCCAGGAGGGCGCCAGGGCCATCGGTATCACCTTAGGTAGCCCGTATATGTCGCAACTGGGCATCGTTGAGGGTCTTCTTATTGATCGAGCCTTCGTTGAAAATCGCCGATCACAAGCACTCCAACTTGCCACCATCGCAGATCTCGAAAACGCGTACGGTGACCGTCCAACTGCGGGCGTGATGATGGATGCACTAGCTGCCGCCGCATTGGCGAGAGCCCACGGAGTGGGGCCTGAAGCTGTGGAAGAGGGATTGAGAACGTTTAGTCCGGCAGGACATCGGCGCGCCTTTGTTGCCCAGGCCGCTGATGTGACATGGATTGACGATTCGAAAGCGACCAACGCTCACGCTGCCGCAGCATCATTGTCCGCTGTGGCTCCTGGCACAGGAGTGTGGATCTTTGGCGGTGATACCAAGGGCCAAGATTTCACGGATCTGGTCACCGAAGTCGCACCAAGATTGCGGGGAGTCGTTGTCATCGGCGCTGATCGCAGTGCTCCTCTTGCAGCTTTACGAGCAGGGGCACCACAGGTGCCTTACGTTGAAGTCGATGGCCACGAGGATTGGATGTTCTCTGTGGTCAACGAGGCCGTCGCCATGTCTTTGCCAGGCGATACGGTGGTGTTTGCTCCGGCATGCGCCTCGTGGGATCAATTCGATAACTACGGACAACGAGGCGACGTTTTTGTCGACGCCGTCAAACGACTTGCGCATCAGTGGAGCGGCGGCCATGACAGCCCTGCGTGAGTGGTTGAATCGTCTCAATAGACAGCTACCCGTCGTTAAGATTCCACGAATCCGCTTTGGGTCCGAGGCCGGTCGTCCTCGCCAAACATCCCCGGTAGCGACCTACTACTTGGTGATCATCCCCGCGCTGGTTCTTATGATCTTCGGGCTCGTCATGGGTTTTTCTGCCCAAGCCGTGACCAACATTGCAGACGGCGAGAACCCCTACGTCGCATACCTGCGGCCCCTGGGCATCATCCTTGCTGCCATGGTCCTGGCAGCCGGCGTGCAGGTTCTTCCGCCCTCGCTGATCAAGAAGGCCACGATCCCACTATTCGCCTTTGCTCTCGTCTTCCAAAGTCTTGTCGCCACTCCTCTTGGTATTGCTGAGGGAGGCAACGCTAACTGGGTGAAATTGCCGGGCTTGCCGATTGTGCAGCCGTCGGAGCTTTTGAAACTGGCGCTGGTGCTCATGCTTGCGCAGACGTTGTCCTATCAGGGTGCTCGTCTGACAGATCTCAAACAGATGGGAGTACGGGCGGGAGCTCCTCTTGCTTTGGGCGTGGGGGCCATCATGCTCGGTCATGACATGGGCACCGCGATGGTCGCAGCGGTTGCTGCCCTGGGAACGATGTGGGTTGCCGGGCTACCTGGAAAATGGTTCGCCGGAATTGGTGCTGTCGCTTTTCCGACACTCATCGTCGTGGCCATGACCAACCCGACGCGTATGAGACGTATTGCCGCCGTCTTGCCGTGGAATGGGCGCGAACGTAACCTGTCTGCTCCCGAGCAGATTGATCATTCGCTGTGGGCACTTGGATCCGGTGGCCTGACGGGTTTGGGGCCGGGGGCCTCACGCGAGAAATGGGACTATCTGCAAGCTGCCCATACAGACTTCATCCTGGCAATCATCGGAGAAGAATTCGGATTGCTCGGAACCCTCGCAGTGGTGGTCTGCCTAGGACTGCTGATCTGGGGAATGGTGCGAGTCTGTCAAGAAGCGCAGAATGCTTATGCCTCTATTACAGCGGGGGGCATTGCCACATGGATTGGCATCCAGGCATGCATCAACATTATGTCGGTCACTGAGATTGGGCCAGTCATCGGTGTGCCATTGCCGTTGGTGTCCTATGGTGGTTCATCGTTCATATTCACCGCGCTTGCGGTGGGTGTTGTCGGAGCATTCGCCAGGGATCGAGCCGGCATGTGGATGATCGGCAGGCCCGATGAATCCTCAGCAGGGCGTGATCCGCGGGTCTTACCCAAGCGACGTAAAGCCCGTTGACATCACACATCTAAGGAGAGGGATCCCGATGAACAAGAAGATCGTCATGGCCGGCGGGGGAACCGCAGGACATGTCAACCCTCTCCTGGCCACAGCCCACGAACTGCGAGCACAAGGATGCGACGTCCAAGTCCTTGGTACTGCGCAAGGACTAGAATCCGACCTCGTGCCCGCTCAGGGTTTCGACCTCATTGAAATCCCGCGAGTCCCGCTGCCCAGACGCCCCTCCCTAGAATTCTTTTCTTTACCGTCACGCTGGCGTAGGGCCGTGCGCACCTGCATGCAGTCCCTGGAAGGAGCCGATGCCCTCGTTGGCTTTGGCGGATACGTGTCCACGCCGGCCTATGTCGCGGCGAAGCGTTTAGGCGTTCCCATCATCGTCCACGAGCAGAATGCGCGACCGGGCTTAGCAAATAAGGTAGGCGCTCGCAGCGCCGCCCTCGTCGCCGTAACATTCGCTTCTACTCCTCTGCGAGCCCGTCGCGGACAAACCGTTGTTACGGGCTTGCCACTACGGGAGCAGATTGCCCGCCTTGCTCGCCAGCGCAGTACTGAGGAAGGAGCACGGGCGGCTCGGGTGGAGGCATCCGCACGCCTGGGCGTCAATCCTGATCTTCGCACCGTGCTCGTCACGGGTGGGTCTTTGGGTGCCGTCCACATTAACGAGGCTGTCAGCGGCGCTGCGGCGTCTTTGCCCTCGCACGTTCAAATTGTGCATCTGACCGGTAAGGGTAAAGACGAGGACGTGCGACGTACGGTTAACGAAACGGGAGTTGCCGAACGGTGGCTTGTCGTGGATTACTTGACGACGATGGAGGATGCTTTGGCAGTTGCAGACCTGGTCGTGTGTCGATCAGGTGCGGGCACCGTTGCCGAGATGACCGCCTTAGGTCTGCCGTGTGTTTATGTGCCACTCCCGATAGGTAACGGGGAACAAAAGCTCAACGCTCAGGACCATGTTGGCGCCGGGGGAGCGCTGATGATCGAAGACGAGAAGCTGACACCCAAGGTCGTTGTTGATGACGTTTTGACACTGGTGGGTACGAGCAGACTGGCAGATATGGCAGGGGCGTCGCGAAACCTGGGACGGGTCGACGCTGCAGCAGATCTAGCCGCCAGAATCATGTCCATCGCGAATGCAAAGGAAGAGGCATGACCAATCTTGAATCCGGTGGTTTCAATCTCAACGACCGTTCCTTCCATCTCATTGGAATCGGCGGCGCCGGTATGTCGGTGGTCGCTGAACTTTTAGCATCGAGAGGAGCCCGCGTGTCTGGCTCTGACCAGGCAAATTCTCAACTGCTGTCGCGTTTAGCAGATTTAGGGGTGGAGGTTTTCGTGGGACACCACGAAGCCAATGTTGCGCCTGAGGCTACGGTGGTGGTCTCAACTGCCATCCGTGAGTCCAATCCCGAGTTAATGATTGCTCGCCAGCGAGGACAAGAGGTCATCCACAGATCGCAGGCTTTGGCGCTTGCCGCAACTGGTATGAGCTTCATTGCGGTTGCGGGAGCTCATGGAAAAACGACCACGTCAGGAATGCTTTCTGTGGCTTTACGGGAAGCGGGGGCCGATCCGTCTGTTGCGGTGGGAGGGGTGATTCCTCAATTCGGTTCTGGCGCTCATTTGGGTAAGGGCGACGTCGTTGTTGCCGAGGCTGATGAATCCGATGGTTCGTTCCTTAACTACAGCCCCTCAATTGAGATTGTGACGAATGTTGAACCGGATCATTTAGATCGTTACGCAAGCCGTGAGGCCTTCGAAGAGATCTTCGTCGAATTTGCGGATCGTCTTGTCGAAGATGGATTACTCATCGCGTGTGGCGAGGACGAGGGCGCGTCGCGTTTGGCGTCTATAGCTCGCGCTCGCGGTCATCGGGTAATGACCTACGGCAGGCCGGAGCACTGTTGGGCGACGCCAGATCTGGTCGTGCGAGATGTTGAAGTCTTGCCTGACGGGGCGAGGGCGCAGTTCACGTGGGGGGACGAGAAGGCGAAGATTTGTCTTGCTGTGCCCGGCCAGCACAATGTTCTGAATGCGGCTGCGGCGTGGGCTGCAGGCATTGAGTGCGGTGTTGACGCTGGGAAAATGGCCGCAGCCCTGTCATCTTTTACGGGAGTGGGACGTCGTTTTGAACTGAGAGGGCAGATTGGGTCTCGTCGTCTCTTTGATGATTACGCTCATCATCCCACTGAGGTTGCGGCGGCTATCGCTCAGGCTCGCGTTGTGGCAGGCCGAGGCTCGGTGGCAGTGGTATTCCAACCGCATCTGTACTCTCGGACCCGCATTTTTGCCGATCGTTTTGCTCAGGCGCTGTCTGGTGCCGACCATGTGGTGGTGACAGACGTTTACGGGGCTCGTGAGGACCCGGAACCAGGAGTGGATGCCACTTTAATTTCGAGAAAGATCAATGGCTGTCTACATATTGGCGACATGAATGAGGCCGTGCGCTACGCAGCCGGCCTCGTTGAAGAAGATGGCCTATTGATCACCATGGGAGCGGGGTCTATCACGTCGTGCGGTGATGAAGCGCTGGCGTGTTGGCGTGAACAGGGTAACGCATGAGGCCACCTGCCCCCAGGCGCCCTGAAAGGGGCAGCTCACCAGCCTCGCGTCCCGCGCGCGGACACTCCCATACGCAAGACTCTGCGAAGGGGAACGAAGTCACTCATACTGCGCGCGGTGAATCGTCCTCGCCTGCCCGCAGAGAGAAAGCTGACGGTCGTCGCAGCAGTGCTTCGGCCTCGTCCGCACGTAAATTGACGAGGCCGGTGGGCCAGTCTGACGCGGCACAGATCCTGGGGCCCGCCCAACAGCCGAGGTCGGATGCGCAGGTGACAGACCTTCGCAAAGAACGACGCAGAGCGAAGATTCGTTTACGTCTGACGCATGTGCTGACAATATTGGGCATTGCTATTTCAGTTGTTGGCGCAGCGTGGGTGGTGTTTTTCTCTTCGGTTTTTGCATTCGAACCCGCCAATGTGTCAGTCAGCGGTGTCGATAAAGACTCTGCCCTGAGCTCCGATCAGGTCGTAGCCGCCGTGGGGCGGTACTCGGGAGTTCCCTTAACTCGGTTGTCTCTGGACGATGTCGAGGCCGCTGTCGAAGAAAACATCCTCGTGGATACGGCCCAGGCGTCGCGCGCCTGGCCGACGGGCCTGGATATTGTGGTGAGTTTGCGTCAAGCGGTGATGGTGGAGGCCTCCGACCAAGGAGTGGCTTTGGTGGATGCGAAGGGTGTGGCATTTTCAACGCAGGAGGTGGCGCCAGAGGGGCTGCCGACTGTCGTTCTACCCGCGAAGGGCGACCGCGCTGAGGCTGCTCAAGATGCGTTGACTATATGGCAAACCTTGGATGCTGATACGCGATCACGAGTCGCCTCCATTGATGCAAGTGGGGCGATTGTGAGTCTGAATCTGACCAATGGTTCTTTGGCGAAGTGGGGCACGGTCGAACACAGCGAATTGAAGGCAAAGGTTCTTAAAGTTCTTATCGAACAGCGAGGAGCTTTGGTGTATGACGTGTCTTCTCCCGATCATCCGGTGACTTCATAGGACCATGCAACACTCCCGCGTGTCTGCTTGAAGCTAGCTGGCGTCCCGCCTACGTTCTTTGCGCACAAATGCAGACAAAACATCAACCTTGAACCTGAGGTTGAGGGTTGATGAACATGGGGGAGAGTAACCAATGGCGGCACCGCAGAACCACCTGGCAGTGATCAAAGTCGTCGGCGTCGGCGGCGGCGGAGTCAACGCCGTCAATCGCATGATCGAAGTCGGGCTTAAAGGCGTCGAATTTATCGCCGTCAACACTGACGCCCAGGCTCTTCTCATGTCTGATGCTGAAACGAAACTCGACATTGGACGCGACCTTACCCATGGCCTCGGGGCCGGAGCTGACCCTTCCGTTGGCCGCAAAGCAGCTGAAGATCACGTTGACGAAATCACCGCAGCCCTCGAAGGTGCTGACATGGTGTTCGTTACCGCAGGTGAAGGCGGCGGCACCGGCACTGGCGCAGCGCCTGTCGTCGCCAAAATTGCGCGCGATGGCGGCGCCCTCACCGTCGGTGTCGTCACCCGCCCCTTCTCCTTTGAAGGTAACCGTCGTGCATCCCAAGCCGAAATGGGAGTCGAAACCCTGCGCGACGAGGTCGACACCCTGATCGTCATCCCCAACGATCGTCTGCTTGAAATTTCTGACACCAACATCTCCGTCTTGGACGCTTTCCGCGCAGCCGATCAAGTCCTCTTGTCTGGTGTGCAAGGCATCACCGAGCTGATCACCACCCCGGGCCTGATCAACGTGGACTTCAACGACGTCAAATCCGTGATGAAAGATGCGGGATCTGCCCTCATGGGAATTGGCGCCGCAACCGGCGAAGACCGTGCCCTACGAGCAGTCGAAACAGCGATCTCCTCGCCGCTGCTTGAAGCCTCCATCGATGGGGCGCATGGCGTCCTTATGTTCTTCCAGGGTGGATCCGACCTTGGCCTGCAAGAAATCTTCCAGTCTTCTCAGCTTGTACGCGAAGCAGCTCACCCTGAAGCCAACATCATCTTCGGTAACGTCATCGACGACGCTCTGGGCGACGAAATCCGCGTCACCATTATTGCTGCGGGCTTTGACGACACCCCTGATATGCCGGCAGGGTCCTCGCCGATCGCAGCCCGTCCGGCAACCCCTGTCGCTCAGCAGGCTGGTCCTGCAGCCGAAGAAACTCCAACGCAGCGACGCCTCGGAGAAGTGCCATCGGCGGCTCCTGCCCACCGCGCAGAACCGAAGGTGCCGACACGCGCAGCCGCACCCGCTGCAACGCCTGCCCAACCTGAACCTGCCGTTGAGGAACCGTCTTTGGAAGTGCCTCGCGTCTTTGACGAAGAGGCCGACAAAAACGACGACCTCGATATTCCCGACTTCCTGCGCTGAGTGTGACTCGGACATTGTTGGGCGGCGCCCCGGTTCTCCTGACTCAGGCGGGCCGGGGCGCCGACCCTCTTAGATCCAACCTGGGACTGCACGTCGGCGATGATCCAAATGTTGTCCATCGCAGACGTCGTCTTCTTAGCGAGCAGCTAGAAACGGCGATCGTATGGATGGATCAAACTCATTCCCACACGGTGGCGACCGTATCTTTAACGCGTGAAGGCCCCGTCGTCGTGGACGCCTGCGGTCGACGTCCCCTTGAGGAACTCCACGAGGGCGAGTTAGGTCCCGTTGATGCCGACGCAGTCATCGTCGACGCGCGCTTGTGGAAAGGTGCTCCCGGGGCGGCTGTTATGACCGCTGACTGCGTGCCAATCCTCCTGACTGGATGCGATGGAGCCTTGATAGCTGCGGTGCATGCCGGGCGTAAAGGCCTTCAGGAAGGCATTATCAGTCGCACTGTTAGCCAAATGAGTGAACTCGGCGCCACCCGAATCCAGGCTCTGATTGGCCCGAGTATCTGTGGTAAGTGCTATGAAGTGCCAGCTCAAATGCGAGACGAAGTCGCCCAGACCCACCACGGCGCCCCCGCAACAACCTCCTGGGGAACACCCGCCCTCGACCTCGTGACAGCAGCTGCCGACGAACTGCGAGAACTCGGCTGCCGCGTCGATATTGATGGCAGATGCACCAGAGAAGATCCGACTCTTCATTCGTATCGGCGAGACTGCGCGTGTGGACGTCAAGCCAGTGTGATTGCACCCGCATAAAAGATTGACGTGAGCTATTCGGCGCGCCTGCCGCACATGTGCCGCTGCGGGCACTAATTTGTGCAGTGCCGCTTGATGGGTGAGGAGAAAACAATGAGCGAATCTTTTGGTGCACGGGCACGTAAATTCATGGGTTGGCCAGCTGCTGATGAAGAAATCATTGAGCAGGACCAATTCGAAGAATATGAAGAGATGGCTGAGGTCACTCCCATCGCCCCGGTCGAACACCTCAAGGTTGCCACCCCTGCGCGCCGTGAAACCGTCGTCGAGGCAGAAGATCTGTCCCGCATCGTCACCGTTCATCCCACCGCATACTCGGACGCCATCACTATTGGTGAAGCATTCCGTTCGGGTACCCCCGTCATCGTCAACCTCACCGACATGTCCGAGGCTGACGCGCGTCGCCTCATCGACTTCGCTGCGGGTCTGACTTTTGGCCTCCATGGCGTCATCGAGCGCGTGACCAACAGGGTTTTCCTGCTGTCTCCACGTACAGTCGAGGTGGCAGGTGACACCACCGGTGCTCGACGCGGCTCCCTGTTCAATCAGGGCTGATCTTGGTTGTCGTTTACTGGCTAGGACGGATCATCTATGCCCTGGCTGGTTTATACCTGCTGATCCTCACTCTCAGGCTCATTCTCGACTGGGTGCAAGTTTTTGCTCCTCGCTGGCGCCCAACTGGGCTGATCCTGGTAATTGCGAATATCCTTTACCGCTTGACCGACCCGCCACTGCGTGCCCTGAGGCGAGTGATCCCACCCCTTCGGTTGGCGTCAGGCTTCGCCTTGGATGTCGGCTTCCTCGTTCTATATATCGGCGTTGTGATGATCCAACGTCTTGCGGGAATGCTGACCTACCTGGGGTAGCAAAAACAGGGCCGAAGTCTGATAAATGCGGGCAGAGGTGTTGAATATTACGCAGATCGTGCTCTCATATGTCGTGATCAGTGGTGCTGATGTTAATGATTCCGCTATGCTTCGAGGTGATGTGTCAAAGGGCTGAGGCCATCCGAAGCCCGGATGTGTAGGAGACCCGATCGGTTCCTGTACATCGCACCCCTAAGACTGAGAGGCGAAGAAATGGCTCTGCTCACCACAGAGGACGTTCTCAACAAGAAATTCCAGTACGTGAAGTTCCGTGAGGGCTACGACCAGGTTGAGGTCGACGAGTTCCTTGATGAGGTCGTCTCGACGATCTACACCCTCCAGATGGAGAACACGGATCTGAAGGAGAAGCTGGAGTCCGCCGAACGTCGTATCGCCGAACTCTCCGGTGGCCAGGTTGTCGCTGAGGCTCCTGAAGCTGTTGAAGAGCCCGCAGCGGTCGTCGAAGAGGCCAGCGTTGAGATCGCCGAAGAACCTGTTGTCGACGAGCCCGTCGAGGTAGCTCCCGTGGTCGAGGCCCCGCAAGCCCCGGTCGTTCCGGAATCGGCAGAGTCAGCGACCTCCATGCTCGCCCTCGCCCAGCGCGTCCACGATGAATACGTGCGCGACGGCAAGGAAGAGTCCGATCGCATTATTGCCGAGGCGCGCGCCAAGGGCGACGAGATCGTCGCAGATGCTCAGAATCAGCACGAGACCATCCTCGCTCAGCTGGATCAGGAGCGCGGTCTGCTCGAAACTAAGATCAATGAGCTTCGCACCTTCGAGTCCGAATACCGCTCGAACCTGCGCGGTCACCTGGAGAACCTGCTCAGCGAGGTCAACTCCGGTTCTGAGAACTGATCTTCCTAAATCTTCGGTGATGGCGGCGGCGCCCAGTGCGCCGCCGCCATTGCCATGCCGACTAACTGAGGAGGGCTATGCCGACGCATGGACACCGGCGACTGGTCGCAGGTGCTGCAAAGTGGACTCTTGCACTGGGCATCATCATCACCGCTGTAGTGAGCGATCAGCTCACCAAAGTCTGGGCTCAGTCCAATCTTGAAGAAGGCCAACCCATACCTCTCGTCGGCGAGTTCCTGACCCTACAGCTAGTGCGCAATTCAGGAGCCGCCTTCTCTGTTGGGTCCTCAACAACGTGGATCTTCACCCTTTTTTCCATCGTCATTTTGATTGTTCTGGCAGTCATGGTGCGGCGTGCTAAGACTCTCCAAGCAGTGGCAGCGACCTCGCTACTCATGGGGGGAGCCATCGGTAACCTGATCGACAGAATGATCCAGCCGCCGTCCATTGGCCAAGGTCACGTTGTCGATTTCATCAATTACAACGGTTGGTTCGTCGGCAATGTCGCTGACATCTGGATTGTGTTCGCGGCCGTGTGGATGGCCTTCGCCGTCTCGTCAGAGTTCGCTGATCGAGACGAGAAGAAAACAATCTCTGATCCCAACACACCTGGATCTCAAGACCTTCACGGGACTGCAGATGAGTGAGTCTCGGCTCCTGCCCGTTCCAGATGCCCTCGTCGGAGAGCGAGTGGACGCAGCCCTATCCAGAATGCTGGGACTATCACGAAGCCAATGCGTCGCTCTCATCTCTGAGGGCCATGTCCTAATCAACGGTATGAATGCGTCGAAGTCTGATCGACTGACGGTTACAGACCTCCTGGACATCACCATTCCCGAGCCTGAAAAAACACCGCCGCCGGTGGTTGGCATGGACATCCTCTACGACGACGACGACATCGTGGTCGTCGATAAACCCGTGGGAGTAGCCGCGCACACCGGCCCGGGTTGGGAAGGCCCAACCGTGCTGGGCAATCTGGAAGCCGCCGGATACAGGATCACCACTTACGGTCCGCCCGAACGTCAAGGGATCGTCCACCGACTCGACGTTGGAACCTCTGGCGCCATGATGGTTGCCAAGTCTGAGCTCGCCTATTCGGTGATGAAAAGGGCTTTCAAAGAACGCACAGTCCGCAAGATCTATAACGCGGTGGTTGCTGGACACCCGGAGCCGCCCTCGGGCACCATTGACGCCCCCATCGGACGCCACCCCTCACGTGAATGGCGAATGGCCGTCATCGACGGCGGCAAACATGCGATCACCCACTACGACACCATCGAGTTGATGCCGGGGGCTGCCCTCCTCGACGTTCACCTTGAAACGGGACGTACTCACCAGATCAGGGTCCACATGGCAGCGGTCGGACACCCCTGCGTGGGTGACACCTTCTACGGAGCCAACTCCACCCAAGCCAGCGCCCTCGGACTCGAACGCCAGTGGCTGCACGCAGTGGAACTTGGCTTCTCACACCCACGCACAGGTATGCCCACCACGGTCCGCTCGCCCTATCCCGCGGACTTACAGTCCGCCCTCGACAAGCTACGTCACCCGGAGGCCTCGTCATGAACGCCAACCAATGGCCAGGCCATACCACCGACTCTGGCATCCACGTGCGCGTCGCAGACTCCCAAGAACTGCGTGTGAAAGGCCAAGACGTGCGGTGGGATGTGTTTGTCATCGAACAGTCCTGCCCACTCGTCCTCGAAATCGATGCGCGGGACCAACGCGACGACGTCACCCACCTCGTCGCGATTGACCAGAGCACATCCCAAGTTGTTGGTACCTGCCGCATCATCCCCGACGGCGCCCACCACTATCATCTTGGGCGCATTGCTGTGCGACGCGAATACCGGTCGCGAAAGGTTGGCGCCGCCCTCGTCCAGTCGATGCACGAGGTCGTCGCCCAGCTCACGCCGACTGGCCAGGATGCGCATGTGGTTCTCGACGCACAGGTCCAAGCCAGCGGCTTCTACGCCAAACAGGGATATGTCGAAACGACGGGCGAAATCTTCCAAGACGCAGGTATTGACCATGTCGAAATGGGACGAATCGTCCACGGCTGCGGGCACTGACGAGGACGCTCTACAGCGCTAGGATCGGACCATGGCTGATTCTTTCGTGCACCTCCACAATCACTCCGAGTATTCGATGCTCGATGGGGCCGCGAAAACAAAAGCCATGGCTGAAGAAGCCGCCCGCCTGGGCCAGCCTGCGATCGGCCTGACCGACCACGGCTACCTTTTCGGGGCTTACGACTTCTACCAGAATTGCGTCAAGGCCGGGGTCAAACCGATTATCGGCCTGGAAGCCTACGTCACCCCGGGTACCAGCCGCTTCGACCGGCAAAAGGTGTTGTGGGGAGAACCCTGGCAGCGAAGCGACGACGTATCGGCTGGTGGTTCCTACAATCACCTGACGCTCATCGCATACAACACCACCGGCATGCACAACTTGTTCCGGTTGGGCTCCTACGCATCCACCGACGGGCAATTTGGTAAGTGGCCGCGCGCCGACAAAGAACTACTCAGCCAATTCCACGAAGGGCTCATCGTGTTCACCGGCTGTCCTTCCGGTGCCGTCCAGACGCGCCTGCGCCTTGGGCAATGGGACGAAGCCGTGCGCGAAGCGGGGGAGTTACGCGATATCTTCGGCGAAGAGAACTTCTACGTCGAAATCATGGATCACGGCATCGAATTTGAACGTCGCACACAAAAGCAGCTTCTCGAGTTAGCCGAACTCATGAAGGCGCCGCTGGTGGCCACCAACGACGCCCACTACGTCAAGCAAGAAGACCGCAAAATCCAAGATGCGCTCCTGTGCATTAACTCCGGTTCGCGTATCAACGACCCGGATCGCTTCAAATTCGACGGGGACGGCTACTACATCCGCTCCTCTGAAGAGATGCGCGACATTTGGAAAGAACTTCCTCAGGCGTGCAACTCCACGTTGGAGATTGCCGAACGCTGCGACATTTCCTTCACCACCACCAACGAGGGCGCCAACTACATGCCAGCTTTCGATGTGCCCGAAGGTGAGGACGAGACCTCCTGGTTCATTAAAGAGGTTGAGAAAGGCCTGAACTATCGTTTCCCTCAAGGCATCCCTGACGATGTGCGCAAGCAAGCTGAATACGAGTCAGACGTCATCGTGCAGATGGGATTCCCCGGCTACTTCCTGACCGTGGCCGACTACATCAACTGGGCGAAAGAACAGAAGATCCGCGTGGGACCAGGTCGTGGTTCGGGTGCCGGATCCATGGTTGCCTACGCCATGAGAATCACCGAACTCAATCCCTTAGAGCACGGGCTGATTTTTGAGAGGTTCTTGAACCCCGAACGTATTTCGATGCCTGACTTCGACGTCGACTTTGACGAGCGCAGGCGCGACGAGGTCATCGAATACGTCAAGTGCAAGTACGGCGAGGACCGCATTAGCCAGGTCGTCACCTACGGCACCATTAAAACCAAACAGGCCCTCAAAGACTCTGCGCGCATCCTGGGCAAGGACTTCAAGGTGGGTGAACAGCTCACCAAAGCCCTGCCGCCAGCCATTATGGGCAAAGACATTTCTGTCCACGGCATCTTCGATGAGAATGACAAGCGCTACGCCGAAGCCGCTGAATTCCGCAAATACTATGAAGAGAACAAAGCCGAGACCCAAGAGGTTGTTGACTATGCCCTGGGCCTGGAAGGGCTGACGCGCCAGTGGGGCGTGCACGCGTGTGCAGTCATTATGAGCTCCCATACGCTCACCGACATCATCCCTGTGATGAAACGTCCCCAAGATGGCGCCATCATTACCCAATTCGATTACCCCACGTGCGAAACTCTGGGTCTGCTCAAAATGGACTTCTTGGGGCTGCGTAACCTCACCGTTATCTCAGATGCCTTGGAGAACATAGCGTTCAACGGAAAGCAAGACCCCGACCTCGAACACCTGGATACTACGGATCGCAAGACGTACGACTTGCTGTCGCGCGGAGACACCCTCGGGGTCTTCCAGCTTGATGGCGGCGGCATGCGTGACCTGCTCAAGTTGATGAAGCCCGACAACTTCGAAGATATTTCCGCTGTCGGTGCTCTTTACCGGCCCGGTCCTATGGGCGCGAACTCGCATACCAACTACGCGCTGCGAAAGAACGGTAAGCAGGAGATCACTCCGATTCACCCCGAGCTTGCTGAACCCCTTGAGGAAATCCTGGGGACCACCTACGGCCTGATTGTGTATCAGGAGCAGGTCATGCAGATAGCGCAGAAACTTGCAGGCTACTCGCTTGGCCAGGCCGATATTCTTCGAAAAGCCATGGGCAAGAAGAAGAAAGAGGTTCTTGACGAGCAATTCGTTGGTTTCGAGCAGGGGATGCTTGCCAACGGCTATTCGAAGGAATCGATTCGTGCCCTGTGGGATGTAGTCGTGCCTTTCTCCGCATACGCGTTCAACAAGGCGCACTCGGCGGCCTACGGGTTGGTGTCCTACTGGACGGCCTATCTTAAAGCCAATTTCCCTACCGAATATATGGCGGCGCTGCTGACCTCAACGAAGGACAACAAGGATAAGCGCGCCCTGTACTTGGCTGAATGCCGCCACATGGACATTACTGTTCTTCAACCTGATGTCAACCATTCGATGGGTAACTTTGCGCCTGATGGTGAAAGCATTCGCTTTGGTTTGAACGCTATTCAAAATGTTGGCGCCAATGTCGTTGAAGCCATTGTTCAAACGCGCCAGGAGAAGGGGAAATTCGCCAGCTTCCAGGACTTCCTGGACAAGGTTCCTCAGGTGGTGTGTAACAAACGTACCATCCAGTCCCTCATTAAGGCCGGTGCTTTTGACTCAATGGGGCACACACGACGAGCCATGTTGGCGCGATGCGACGAGGCCGTGGATGCGATTATCGACGTCAAGCGCAATGAAGCGATCGGCCAGTTTGACCTTTTCGGTGGACTGGGAGAGGACATGGGGACGGGTGGAACGGCGACGTTGACCGTTGATATTCCGGATATTCCAGAGTTTGAACGCAAACAGAAACTGGCACAGGAACGCGAAATGCTGGGTCTGTATGTGTCAGATCATCCGCTTCGTGGTGTTGAGGCGTCGTTGGCTCGTTATCAGGATGTTGAGATCACTCAGGTCATTAATTCCGAGGATGGGATGGCCGATCGTGTTGTCAAGATTGCGGGTCTGGTTTCGAGCGTGCAAACGAAGGTGACCAAGCAGGGTAATGCGTGGGCGATTGCCACAATTGAGGACCTGACGGGTTCTGTCGAGGTGTTGTTCTTCCCGCGCTCTTACGAGACGATTCAGTCCTACTTGTCCCAGGACATCATTGTCCAGGTGGAGGGCAAGGTGAATGTGCGTGAGGAGGGCATGAGCGTCTACGGCCAGTCCATGACGCTGCTGGATTTGTCTGATGGTGCTGATTTGCCTTTGGATATTCAGTTGCCAACTGCGCGTTGTACACCTGAACTGCTGACCGAGTTGCGAGGGGTTCTTGAGTCTTTCCCCGGGGGGTCTCCGGTTCGTTTGCATTTGCGTGAGCCTGGGCGTACGACCGTGGTGGAGTTGGATCCAAAACTGAGGGTTGCTCAGTCCAGCGCCTTCTTCTCGCATGTTAAAGCGGTCGTTGGCTTGGACGGGATTATCAGCCAGTAGTCCTGTTCCGCCCCACCCCGCCTTTCCTTTCCCGCGAAGGACGCCCATAACTTTGCCGAGGGACGCCCAAAAGTCTCGCGAGGGACGTCCATCTTGCTGGGTGTGAGTCGGCTACGGTGTCGCCTCTTCGCTGGTGAGCCTAGGGCTAGCGAATGAGTCGCACTCGTGCCCCATAGGTGCCCTCTGGGGTGTCGACCTCGACGAGAGCGTCGTCGCTGAGCTTATGCCCGCGGCGTGTCTCAACTTGACCGTTGACGAAAACGTCTCCGCCTTGGATGAGTTCGCGTGCCATGACCCCGTCTTCGGCAAGATTGGCGAACTTGAGGAATTGGCCCAGGTTAATGCCGCTGGAGACTTCAATGATCGGGACGTCAGACATGGGTTTCCTTTTATGCGAGGACGTGTGGTGGCTTAAGTATTCCACTGCCGTTGGGCTCCAGCTCTTTTGTTCATCAACTTGTGCGTCCCTCGCGAGACTTTTGTGCGTCCCTCGGCAAAGTTATGGGAGTCCTTCGCGGGGAGGTGGGCGGGGAGGGGATGGGCAAGGAAAGGGGAGTCCGAGCATTGGTCGGATTCTCGCCCAAAAGTGGCGATCACCTAGGCTAGAAGCATGAAACGCATCGATCTTCGCGGCACCAACCTGGACGCCTCCAAGCTGCGCCAAGTCCTCCCGCGCGCCGCCCTCGACACTTCCAAAGCCGTCGAGGTCGTCACACCACTCATCGCCAGGGTTGCAAACGAGGGCGCCCCTGCCGTCTACGAGTTGGCAGAGAAATTCGATCGCGTGCGTCCCGCTCATCTGCGAGTGCCTGCGCAAGCAATAAGCGACGCGTTGGACAATCTTGACCCCCAAATTCGCCAAGCACTCACCACAGCTATCGAGCACAATCGCGTGGGGCACACCCAGCAGCTTCCCGCCCCAGCCCAAGCCCAGATCGTCCCCGGAGGCACAGTTACCCAGCGGTGGCTGCCAGTGTCTCGCGTGGGGCTGTACGTGCCCGGAGGATTGGCTGTCTACCCGTCCTCGGTTGTCATGAATGTCGTGGCCGCCCAAGTCGCTGGCGTCCCCTCGATCGCCCTGGCCTCGCCTCCCCAAAAAGAATTCGGGGGACTGCCACACCCGACGATCCTCGCCGCCTGCGCCCTGCTCGGCGTTGAGGAAGTCTGGACCATCGGCGGCGCTCAAGCCATCGCAGCTTTCGCCCACGGACTGACCGACGGACAAGACCGCTTAGAACCAGTCGACGTGGTGACGGGACCCGGCAACATATACGTGGCTGCGGCAAAACGCGTCGTCCAAGGCCTCGTAGGTATTGATGCTGAAGCGGGCACCACAGAAATCGCGATCATCGCTGATGCCACGGCTACGCCAGAGTATGTGGCGGCTGACCTGGTGAGCCAGGCTGAGCACGATCCGGCCGCAGCGTCGGTACTCATCACCGACTCGGTGGAACTTGCTGACCGGGTCGACGAACTCGTCCACACCCAAGCAGAGGCCACAACCCACACCGAGCGTATCCTCACGGCTCTTGGAGGACCCCAGTCCGGCATCGTCCTCGTCGACTCGATTGATGACGCGATTGCAGTGGCAGACGCATACGCGGCAGAACACTTGGAAGTACACACCGCGAATGCCCGCGAAGATGCTCTGCGCATCAATAACGCTGGCGCAATCTTCGTCGGCTCATATACTCCCGTGCCTCTGGGCGACTACATCGCAGGCTCGAACCACGTCCTGCCCACCGGCGGCACCGCGCGCTTTGCTTCCGGACTCAATGTCACCCAATATCTGCGCAGCCAGCAGGTCGTCGAATACACGGCAGACGCACTCGCAGGCTTGTCGCAGCAACTCGACACTTTGGCGCGCGCCGAAAACTTGCCCGCACACGGAGCCGCCGCCCTCGTACGTGAAGGAAAAGGGAGCGCAGCGCAATGACAACGCCCAAACTACGAATCCCCGTGCGCGAAGACCTCGCGGGACTCGAACCCTACGGAGCACCACAGCTAGACGTTCCCGTCAGACTCAACGTCAACGAGAACCCCTACGCGCCCTCGCAAGCAGTCATTGACGATATTGCCTCGTCAGTGGCTCAGGCTGCCGCCACCTTGAACCGCTACCCGGATCGGGACTTCCCGGCCTTGCGCGCCAGCCTGTCTGCCTATCTCAAAGCTGAATCTGGCGTGGATATTGACCCGAAGAATATTTGGGCGGCCAACGGTTCAAATGAGGTGATGACGCAGATTCTCCAGGCTTTCGGCGGTCCGGGCCGCACGGTGGTCTCCTTTGCGCCCACCTACTCGATGTATCACGAGTATGCGCGCGACACGAACACCCGTTGGGTCCAAGGCGCCAGGCGCGATGATTTCTCACTGGACCTTGATGAAGTGGCCCGCACCCTAGATGCTGAGTCTCCGGCGGTACTGATCCTGGCTTCGCCCAATAACCCCACCGGCACGGCGCTCCCCGTGGACGCTCAGCGTCAGATTCTTGCAATGACGCGCCAGTCGGGACCTGTCATTGACGGCGTCAAGACCGCAACCCTCGTGGTCATCGACGAGGCTTATGGCGAGTTTCGCCGCGAAGGCGTTCCTTCGGCGTTGGAAATGCTGGGCGATCATCCTCACCTCGTGGTTTCGCGCACCATGTCGAAGGCTTTCGGTATGGCTGGGCTGCGACTGGGGTATATGGCCGCTGCTCGTCCAATCATTGACGCCATTATGCTGGTGCGCTTGCCGTACCACCTGTCCGCCGTCTCCCAAGCAACAGCCCTGGCTGCGCTACGTCACCGCGAAGAACTCATGGCACAGGTGGCGTCGCTACGCGTCGAGCGCGATCAACTGGTTGACTGGCTGCGTGCGCAAGGCCTCCAGGCCTTGGATTCGGACGCCAATTTTGTGCTTTTTGGTCAATTCGAGGACCGTGACCGCATATTCCGTGATTTGCTGGACCGAGGAGTCCTCATCCGAGTGGTTGGCCCGCAAGGCTGGTTACGAGTCAGCGTCGGAACGCCCGAAGAAACCCAAATGTTTAAGAATGCTCTCAAGGAGATCATCTAATGAGTACAGCACCGCGCATTGCAGTGATTGATCGCGTGACCTCCGAGTCGCAGATCCACGTTGAAATGAACTTGGATGGCACTGGGCGCACCGACATTTCCACAACCGTGCCCTTCTACGATCACATGCTCACGGCTTTGGGTAAGCATTCCCTCATGGACTTGACGGTGCGAGCCGAGGGTGACATTGACATCGACGTCCACCACACTGTCGAAGACACCGCGATTTGCTTGGGGCTGGCCCTGAAGCAGGCGCTGGGTGATAAAGCGGGCATCCGCCGTTTCGCCGACGCCACTGTTCCGCTCGATGAGGCGCTGGCCCGCGCCGTTGTTGACGTGGCGGGACGTCCATACATTGTTCACGAGGGCGAGCCTGCCGGCCAAGAATTCCATCTCATCGGAGGCCACTTCACCGGCTCAATGACACGCCACGTGTTCGAGTCCCTGACCTTCAATTCGGGCATCTGCTTGCACATGCAAGTTCTGGCCGGACGCGATCCTCACCATATTGTTGAAGCCCAATTCAAGGCCCTGGCGCGGGCTCTGCGTTTCGCCGTCGAACCCGACCCGCGCGTTGAAGGTATCCCGTCGACTAAGGGTGCTCTCTGAATCGCTATGTCCACAACACCTGAACCTGAGGATATTGACGCCCAGTTCCGTGACCTTGTTGCGGGCTTGGACGTGGAGGCGGGCGCAGACACTGCCGCGGTAGACGAGGACAAGACCGCAGGTGTTGAGTTGCCGTCAGAAGGCACAGCATCTGAACATGAAGCAGCTGACATGGGCGACCTCGAAGCTGAACTTGCCCAGCTTGAACAGGCCGCTAGGTCGCAGTCAGCTGACGATATTGCGGTTGATGAGTCCCTTCACCTGGAAGGTGGAAGACTGTCGGTCGCCCTCGTTCTCGCGCCCATTTCTTCGCCCGAGGCACTGCACTCTCTGCTTGGACTGACCGGAATCCGCGAGTCTGTCGTCCGCCTCAAGCCGTGGACCGGCGTGTGGCTGCGCGTCGAAACCGTTCCCACCGACGAGGACTCCCTCGAAGAACTCCTTGCTGACGTACGCCCAATGCCAGACGCTGTGGACCGCGTGGCCCGCGTTGTGTCGCGCCTATCAAAGTACGGTGCCGTCGCGCTCATGAGTTGGCTGGTCGAGGGCGAGGGCGTCGAACCGGGAGTGTCCGGCAAGATCACCGCTCAACGCTATGTCAGCGGTGAACCCGAGGAACCGATCCCTGCGGGTCTGCTGCTCGGATCAATGCCTCAGGCCACCGAAGACCTGCTGCTGGGACGCACCACGCCCGCAGACTATGACGATTCCGTATCCGCTGACGGGATCCGCCGCAAACCTGGCGGACCATTCGGCTGGTTCATGAGGAGGAAGTAAAAGATGGCTCCTAAGGTTGTGGTGCTCGAATACGGATCAGGCAATGTTCGTTCGGCGGTACGCGCTCTAGAAGCTGCCGGCGGCGAGGTCGAATTGACCGCGGATCGCAACAAAGCCTTAGAAGCAGAGGGGCTTTTTGTCCCCGGCGTCGGGGCCTTCAAAGCGGTTATGGATCAGCTTGCCCAGGTTGATGGGGCGTCCCTCATTGATCAACGCTTAGCTGGCGGGCGCCCCGTGATGGGAGTGTGCGTCGGCCTTCAAATCATGTTCGAACGCTCCGTCGAAAAAGGCGAACACGAGGGTTTAGGGCAATGGCCTGGCACAGTTGACGAGCTCGACGCGCCGGTTGTCCCGCACATGGGATGGTCCAAGGTTGAAGTGGGAGCAGGCTCCGACCTGTTCAAGGGAGTGGAAGATCAACGCTTCTACTTTGTTCACTCCTACGCGGCCACCCAAGATCCGGCCGAACTCCTCGGGCCTGGCCCCACTGCGCCGCCACTAACATCCTGGGCTCGCCACGGAAACTCCCGTTTTGTTGCAGCCGTCGAAAATGGAGCCTTAACAGGCACCCAGTTTCACCCGGAAAAATCTGGAGAAGCAGGACTCACTCTCCTGAAAAACTGGCTCGCCAGCCTATAACTACCGCCGCCGCAGAGGCGGCACTCGGCCTGAAACGCCACCGACTCAACTCAAGCGAAAGGACCCCATGTCCGCCAACCTGATCCTCCTGCCCGCAGTCGACGTTGTCGACGGCCAAGCCGTTCGCCTGACCCAGGGCGAGGCCGGAACCGAAACCAACTACGGACATCCTCTCGAAGCCGCGCGTAGTTTTGTCGAGGCCGGGGCTCAGTGGCTGCACTTGGTTGACCTCGATGCTGCATTCGGGCGGGGCTCAAATGCGCCGTTGCTGGCAGACATCACCCGTGAGCTTCCCATTAATGTCGAGCTGTCGGGTGGAATCCGTGATGACGAGTCGCTGCGCCGCGCCCTGGACGCGGGTGCCCGGCGAGTCAACCTGGGAACCGCAGCCCTTGAAGACCCGGAGTGGACCGAACGCGTTATCGCCGAGTTCGGTGACCGTATTGCTGTGGGCCTTGATGTTCGTGGAGAAACCCTGTCAGCCAGGGGGTGGACGCGAGACGGCGGCAATCTGTTTGAGACGATCGAGCGCCTTGACGCTGCCGGTTGCTCACGTTACGTCGTCACAGATGTTGCGCGCGACGGCATGCTGTCCGGACCAAACACTGAGCTTTTGCGCCGCGTATGCGAAGCTACGGACGCACCCGTTGTTGCATCCGGCGGGGTGTCCAGCCTTGAAGACATCGCAGCGCTACGCGCCTTGGTGCCAGTGGGCGTTGAAGGCGCCATCGTTGGTAAGGCCCTCTACGCCGGGCAATTCACCTTGGAGCAGGCTTTGGACGTGGCCGCTGGGGGAGCGCTGTGACCTCGCAGGAGCACCGCCCTGTTCCTGAATTGTCGCAGGAACAAAAGAACCGGTTGGCTCAGCGCCTTGCAATGATGACCCATGACCGCCAAGACGTTGGGCAAGCATTACCGCGAACAAGCTCGGCACTGCTGATTCCTGCTGATGAGGACAATGGTGCTGCTCGTTTGGAGGCGCTCGTTGAAGCCCTCGTGTTCGAACGGGTGATCGTCCCTATCGATGTTGAACCCGATCCACGTGAAACAGGAATTCATGCGGGGGAGAGTCCCGAGGGGCACAATCCTGTGGACTTTGTGCGGGTAGAAACTCCGGCTGGTGAGGCGCTCGCGGTGTATTCATCAGCCCAAACACTTGGCGCGGATCGCCCTGGAGATCGCCCGATGGCCCTGGACTTTCGCACGATTGGGCTGTCGGCGCTAGTTGAAACCGGTGGGAGGATTGTCATGGATCCGGGTGGGGCGGCGGTCGTGTTGCCCAGGCCGGCTGTGGCCGCCCTTTCCCAGGGGGACGAGTGGTTACCGGCGTGGAAGGATCACGAGCTTATTGAAGAGCTACGATCCCTGGCGGGTGCTGGCCAGGAGGGTCCTATCGCTGATGTGCGCGTGATGTACGCGGGTGATGGCCTGTTCCGAGTTGAACTCTTGGTTGACATTTCTGGCGATGCTGTCGCCATGCGGGCACGTGTGGAGGCCGCTTTACGTGCAGTTGGTTCTTCAAAACGCTTAATCGCAGCCGCCGACCGGGTGGAGTTGGCCCCCGTGCGGGCCTAAGGCGTAAGGAACCCGCAAAAATAGACACAGTCGTGGAATAGCGAGCCGAGTAAAGCCTCGGAATCCGCATGATTACGTAGCCGTAACTAGTTTGGTGGATACGACTGTGTCTGATTTTGCGGGTGAGTTACCAAAGCAGATTCCAATATCTCGCTTGTGAGGCGATCCACTGGCCTAGAAAGCCAGTGAATTGGCCGTAAGTTGCCCATTCCTGTTAGTCTTAATGTGACCGTCCGGGCGAAAGTCCGGAGTGCAAGCGGAGTCTCTCCCACCTGGGTGTCCGCCGCAGCGTTGAAAATGCAGCGGTTGTCAGTCGAAAGACATGATGAGGGGATCGGGTTCAAACGGTTAGCACACCCGTGTGCTGACCGCAACATGAGCCTCCGTGCGCATCAGGCGTAACGGAGGTTTTTCGTTGCCCTGCCGAAGTTTCTGTGGAAGGAGCCACTCATCAGCGAGACTCGCATCAACGAGCGAATCCGTGTCCCCGAGGTTCGCCTCGTTGGACCCGGAGGGGAACAGGTCGGTGTCGTTCGTGTTGAAGACGCCCTGCGACTGGCCGAAGAAGCCGGTCTGGACCTGGTCGAGGTTGCGCCCGACGCCAAGCCGCCGGTTGCCAAGCTCATGGATTACGGCAAGTTCAAGTACGAAGCCGCTCAGAAGGCTCGTGACGCCCGCCGTAACCAGGCGAATACACAGCTCAAGGAAATTCGCTTCAGGCTCAAGATTGACGACCATGATTTCGGCGTCAAGAAGGGCCACGTTGAGCGCTTCCTATCAGCTGGCGACAAGGTCAAGGTCATGATCATGTTCCGCGGACGTGAACAGTCCCGCCCAGAAGCGGGCGTGCGACTCCTGCAGCGTCTGGCGGAAGAGATCGGAGATCTCGCCATCGTTGAGTCCATGCCTCGTCAGGATGGACGAAACATGACGATGGTGCTCGCGCCCACCAAGCGCAAGGCCGACGCCGTTAATGAACAGCGCAAGCGCCGCGAAGCCGAGCGCGCTGAACGTCGCGACAAGCGCGCCGAACGCGCCAGCAAGGGCCAGTCCCGCGCAGCGGGCGACGCCGCCACGGATAACGACTGAAGACAGCAGCTTCAAGCCGCTGCCGAAGAAGAAGGATAAAGAGAGATGCCGAAGAATAAGACCCACTCCGGTGCCAAGAAGCGCTTCCGCGTGACCGGCTCGGGCAAGATCATGCGCGAGCAGGCTGGCGCCCGCCACCTGCTGGAGCACAAGTCCTCCCGCAAGACCCGCCGTCTGGCCAGCGACCAGGTTCTGGCCAACGCTGATGTCAAGCGCGTCAAGCGCCTTCTCGGCAAGTGACCGGCTCGAATTAGGAGATATGAACAGATATGGCACGTGTCAAGCGTTCTGTTAACGCCAAGAAGAAGCGTCGCACAGTCCTCGAGCAGGCCTCCGGCTATCGCGGCCAGCGCTCGCGCATGTACCGCAAGGCCAAGGAGCAGGTCACTCACTCCTTCGTCTACTCGTACCGTGACCGCAAGGCTCGCAAGGGCGATTTCCGTCGCCTGTGGATCCAGCGCATCAATGCTGCTTCCCGCGCTCAGGGTCTGACCTACAATCGCCTGATCCAGGGTCTCGGCCTTGCTGGCGTCGAGGTCGACCGTCGTATGTTGGCCGAACTGGCCGTCAACGACATTAACGCGTTCAACGCCCTCGTCCAGGTCGCCAAGGACGCTCTGCCTGCCGACGTCAACGCCCCCAAGGCCTGACCTCCAGGTGAACACTTTCGCTGGGCGCCCGCCCGTCCTCGACAATCCGCATTCAGATAGAGTGCGCAAAGTCGCTGGACTGGTCGGGCGCTCGGCGCGTTCGCGTTCAGGACTCATGCTGGTTGAAGGCCCGCAGGCTGTACGCGAACTTCTCCGCCACCGCAGTTCCGCCGTCCAGGACGTGTATATGACGGCAGCCGCCGCAGACCTACACCCTGAGATTGCTGACGAGGCGCACCGCAGCACACGGTGGGTTCACGAGGTTAGTGCCGAGGTTTCTCGTGCGATGAGCGCCGATGCGCAAGGAATGATTGCGGTGGCCAAGAAAGAGGCCATCACTTCTTCTGCCGACGCGCCCGCCGAAGGTTCGACGATCGTCATGCTTGCTCAAGGACGTGACCCCGGCAATGTTGGCACGATTATTCGCACCGCCGACGCAATGGGGGCGTGCGCCGTTATTACCGTTGCTGGCACAGTTGATGTGCGTAATCCGAAGGTCGTGCGTGCCTCAGCTGGCTCCGTCTTCCATCTGCCCATTGTTACGGAGCAATCTATGGACGAGGCCGTGGCGCTCCAACGCCAGTGGGGCTCGGTCCTGCTCGGTACTAGCGGTGGTGAGGGTACGGTGGTCCTGACCGATCTTCTTGCTGAATCTTTTTCTGGGCGTGCCAGCGCTCTGGATGTCACTCATACGTGGGTCTTTGGCAATGAAGCGAAGGGCCTTTCAGTCGAGGAAATGGACGCTTGCGACCTGCTCGTGTCTATTCCAATGAGCGGAGACGCTGAGTCCCTCAACGTAGCCTCGGCTGCTGCGATGTGTCTGTTTGCCTCGCAGTGTGTCCGGCTGAGATAGCGTCTTTTCTGCCTTTTCGGATGTCCATAGTGGCGCGCACCTACGTTCTGCCATTCTTCGATAGCCTGACTGCATGCTCATCAAAGAATTGAACGAGGGCGAGCTCGTCGCCCGTTTTGAAGAAATCTTGCCCGAGGGCGACCGCACAATGATCGGCATCGGAGACGACTGCGCTCAGATTGCCGCACCCGAAGGTAATTTCATTGTCACCACCGACGTCATCGTCGAAGACGAACACTTTCACCGCTACTGGTCTGATCCTGAGCAAATTGGCGCACGTATCGCTGCTCAAAACCTTTCCGACATTGCTGGCATGGGAGGAAGGACTTCGGGCCTGGTTGTGACTCTAGCTGTGACGGCCGACACCGAGGTCGAGTGGCTGATGGGTGTTGTCCAGGGTATTGCTGACAGGGCGCGTCAGGCCGGAGCCGGCGTGGTGGGGGGCGATCTATCCGCTGGTGAGAAGATGGTGCTGTCGGTTACTGCCTTTGGTTATTGCGAGGGCGAGCCGGTGGTTCGTGCGGGCGCCCGTCCAGGCGATGTACTCGCGGCATCTGGCAAACATGGTCTTTCTAACGCGGGCTTGGAGCTGCTCCTTGGTGGGCACGTCGATCCCAAGATTCGCGATGACGAAGGCATGGGGGAGTTTGCTGAGGCACTCAACGTCTATCGAGCTCCCGTCCCTCCCTTAGAGACGGGGCCTGCGGCGGCAAAGGCTGGAGCCACTGCAATGATGGACCTATCGGATGGCATTGCGATGGACGGCGGCCGCATGGCCCGCGCCTCGAAAGTGGTCATCGAGTTGGACCGATCCGAGCTCGAAAAGCATGCGGCTCCTTTAGCTCACATGGCGAAGGTGTGCGGCAAGGATCCGATGAGTTGGGTGTTGGGCGGGGGAGAAGATCACGGGATGCTTGCTGCTTTCCCGCCGGATATTGCCCTGCCCGAGGGGTTCCATCCGCTTGGCAAGATCCGAGCCTGTAACGAGGGGGAGTCTCCCGCTCTATTGCTTGATGGTGTAGAGGTTCGTGGCGGCTGGGATCATTTTCAAAATTGAGTGGTCCCTCATCGTAGAAAGCGTCTAGGCGCCTCTTTAGTAGTTACTCTGCGAGCCTGCCACTAACAGTGTGCACCCAACCAGTAATTGCCCCATGGCGAACCAGAGCACCGTATTGGTCCTACAGTCACGCCGCTAGGTGGATCTGCGTCAATACTCCTGAGTAAGGGAAAACCCAGGAAGAGAGCAGAACCATCTTTAATCTTGAAATATCCATGTGGTGACGAAGAATCACGCACAATGGGGGAGGCCCGCCTTTCGGCGGGCCTCCCCCATATTCTTTTCCCAGAGAGGAAAAGAATCAGATCGCGCGAACGACCTTGTCAGACTTCAAGCACTTGGTGCACACATTCAGGCGCTTTGGGGTGCCCTTGACCAGGGCGCGAACGCGCTGAATGTTCGGATTCCAACGGCGATTGGTGCGCACGTGCGAGTGCGACACGCTCTTGCCGAAGCCGGGTCCCTTACCGCACACGTCACAAACGGCAGCCACGATGATCTCCTCGGTTTTGCAATTTCGTTCCCCGCCGGAGGCGGGACGGTCTAGCAGCGGCGAATGTCACCGCAGGCAACCATGAAAGAGTAACGGAAATTCGCCTGCTACTCCAAGTCACAAGTGTCATTTAAGCGTGTCAATTCGCACACAGAACACGCCAACGACACAATGAGGTCACCGTCCGTGTTCGACTCTGGGGGAACAAACATGTCCTTGAATGCCTCAACTTTGGCGACAGCGTTGGACGCTGCAGCCGAGGAAGCCTCCAGGCTTGCCCCCTTCCTCAATGACTTGGATGGGTGGAATGGTTCCGATTGCGACACCGGATCGAACGCTCACCTCACCCTGTTAGCAATGGCGGTGTCACTGCGGTCTATGGACCCGCGCAGTTCCTTCGCTGCTGCACTCGACGTTGCTGTTGACTCAGGGATACGGCAGGGCGTTGGACACGTTGGAATCCTCTTAACTGGGCTCATGGCAACCTGGGCTCACGCCCTCGAATCTGAGCCAGCGCAACTCACGCCAATCGCTATTCGCAGAATGCTCAGCGCCTCGGCCGCCGACGAATTCTTCCGAATTGATGCCTCCACTGCCGTGCACGAAATGTTGACGTCGGCACGGACCGAACTTGCAGATATGGGACAAACCCTCCTCGACGAAGCCGATGTTGTGTCCCGCTTTTCTAGTCAAGCCCAAGTCGGTCTCATTGAAGCGACAAATGAACACACTGGCCGTATTGACGCGGGAGGAGCCGTCCTCGCCCTCGTTCTAACCTGCCTTGATTGCGCGATTCGACAGGACGCAGGAATGCTGGAATCTCTGGCTCAGATGCTTGCCGACCTCGCGCAAACGACTGAGGCAGGCACCCCCGCCCCTCAGACCCCGCCAGCCGGTCGTGACTTCACCGTCGACATCATTTGGCAGGGAGGTAGTGACGGTTTGACAGAACTCGTCGCGAACCTGTGCTCCCTCGGTGCTCGCCTGTCATATGTTGGCCGCGTTGATTTGTTCGGCCTGGGGGAGTGGCGCCTGCACGTTGATACTGCGGCTCCACTGGCTATTTTGCCCAGGACTGGCAGGACTCTTCGTTTTCAAGTGGCCGACGCCAGGCCGGATGATCAAATTGGAGTCGATGACTTAGCTGATGAGGGACTGACCCACAGAGGAATACGTTTGCTCCAACGTAGGCCCATGCGACGCGTCGAAAGAGCCAGGGTTATTGCCTGCACTCGGGCGCCCGGAATTATCGAAGATATGGCCCGCGCAGGAGCAATCGTCTTCTATGACCCTCAGCCCCAAGACGCTCCGGGCCTTTGGCAAGCGGCGGCGTCGTCTTCGACGGGCATTACTCTGATCGCTCCCTGTGACGAAGCATCCGCACAACTGGCATCTGTTGTTGCCCCCATGGTGCCTGCTGTATCGGGCAAGGATGGGTCAGTCCACCCAGGTTTGCTCATCGCCGAGACCACTGACGACTTGTCCGTGCTCCTCGTGAGCCAAGCGTGTGCTCCTCTTTTCGTTCCTCAACCGGGTGGCCGCGAGGTGGCCGCCACGATGCTGACGATGCTGCGCGATACCGCCCATTTGGCGACTTCTGATTCCGTTATCACCCGTATTCCAGACGATCTTGATCAAAGTGTGACGGCGCAAGCCGTGGCCATGATTCGAGCGGCAGGGTCCACACGCTGCAAAATTCTGCTCAATCGCGAGTGCGATGGGCCCTTAGTGACGGCCACGCTGCGCCAACTCTTGGGCTTTGACGCCCCATCCGTTGTTGATTTAGAAGTCAGAGATGGCGGACATCACGGCCCAACCCTTTTGCAGGGACTGGGGTGAGATGGATCCGTTAGGCATTCCCCTTCATTTGCGCATCCCCCAGGCAACGGCGCGCAAACTGGATGCCGTTGGCATCGTCACCGTCGGCGACCTGCTTGCGGTTGCCCCGCGACGCTACTACCACTGGGGGGCATTGACGGCGCTACGGTCGCTGCGAGATGGCGACGATGTGACGATCCTGGCTGAAGTTGTTGAAACGCGGCTCATTGCGAATAAGTCGGCCCGCGGCGGTGTGCGCCTCGAAGTGACATTGACTGACGGATTCGATCGAATTTCGGCCACCTTCTTCGCTAAAAACCAGTACAAACTCATTCCTCACGAAAAGCTCCTCAAGCCTGGAGAATCCTTCCTCTTTGCAGGAAAAGTTGGCAGCTATCGTGGAAAACTTCAGCTCACGCATCCAAGTTTTGAAGGAGCAGACGAGGACGAGAACGCGCTGCGTCGTCATGCGAGTCGTCCAATCCCCATCTATCCGGCAGGGTCTGGGCTCACCTCATGGGTGATCGCGCGTGCGGTGGCAATGGTTTTGGACGCCCTCGACGACGCTCAGGTCAACGACGTTATCGGAGAGGAACTCAGACAACGCCACGACCTGCTATCGAAAGCTCAGGCACTTCGGCTCCTGCACCAGCCCACAGTTGATGAGGACTACCAGTTAGCTCGACGCGCCCTGGCGTGGGAGGAAGCCTTCGTTCTGCAAACGGCTCTGGTTTTGGCCAGAGCTGGTGCTGACGCGCGCCAAGGCCCAGCGTGTGCGCGTCATGGAAATGCTCTTCTGACGGCATTTATCGACGCCGTGCCCTTTGAATTCACCTCTGCTCAAGCCGATGCTATTGAACAAATTGGGCAGGATCTGGAAGCGAGTCGACCCATGCAACGTCTCTTGCAAGGCGACGTAGGGTCGGGAAAAACAATTGTTGCCGTGGCTGCTCTGGCACAAGTCGTTGGGGCGGGGCACCAGGGGGCATTGGTGGCACCAACGGAGGTTCTGGCCGAACAGCATTTTTCGTCAATCCGCTCGATGATGGCCCCCGTCCTCGAAAAGTTCCCGGAACTCGACGTACGTTTGCTCACTGGAGCAACTCCGGCGGTGGAACGCAGGCAGATCGACCAGGCTTTGCGCGCCGGCGCGCCGATCATTGTCATTGGCACCCACGCGCTGCTTCAAGAGGGGATAGAGTTCGCAGATCTTGGATTGGTGGTTGTTGACGAACAACATCGCTTTGGTGTCGCGCAACGTGATCGGCTTCGCGATAGCTCGGATGGGCGCTCTGCGCATCAGCTTGTCATGACCGCAACACCCATTCCGCGAACGGTTGCCATGACGGTGTTTGGTGATCTTGATGAGACGCGCATGCGCGGCTTGCCGCCGGGGCGAACGCCCGTAGACACCTTCCTCGTCGACGCCACTCACAGTGCCTGGATGGAACGCCTGTGGGTCAGGGCGCGCGAAGAAGTTGATGCCAACCGCCGCGTCTACGTCGTTTGCCCAAGGATTGACGAGGACGAAACCGTTGAAGATGCTGATCCAGATACCCAGGCTCCGACTCGGCCGCCCTTAGCAAGTGTTGCCGGTGTTGCCCAGTATCTGCGCACATCTTCCCCATTGGCTGGCTTAGCCATTCATGAACTCACTGGCCGAACTCCTCCCGATCTCAAAGCGCAGATCATGGAGGATTTCTCTGCAGGCCGAGCTCCGGTACTTGTGTCAACAACGGTTATCGAGGTCGGGGTTGATGTCCCGGATGCAACGATGATGGTGATTGTTGATGCTCAGCAATTCGGCTTGAGTCAGCTCCACCAGCTACGAGGGCGCGTGGGACGTTCTGACCTCAAGTCTGTCTGTATGGCTGTACATCGTCACGATCTAACTGACTCGGGTCGAACACGCCTGGAAGCTTTCGCGGCAACAACTGATGGTTTCGAATTGGCTGAGGCAGATCTCAAACTGCGCAAGGAGGGCGACGTTCTGGGCTCTGACCAGTCGGGCCGGTCCAGCCATCTGCGCTTCTTGTCAGTGCGTCGCGACGTGTCGATTATCGAGGCCGCCCGATCTGAAGCAGACAGCCTGGTAGGTGATGATCCGCGGTTATCTGACCATCCTGTGCTTGCTCAGGCTATCGCGCAGATCTCTGGAGATTCCCTAGCGTGGATCGAAAGATCCTGAAGGTAACGTAAAATCGCAGTATGACAAGGATTGTTGCCGGAAAAGCCAAAGGCCGAACTCTTAAAGTTCCGGCCCGCGGTACGCGGCCAACATCTGAACGTGTCCGCGAAGCTCTCTTTTCGAGGCTCGAACACCTGGGAATGATCGAAGATGCCCGCGTCCTTGACCTGTATGCGGGTTCGGGTGCTCTCGGCCTTGAAGCAGCATCGCGGGGAGCCTCTGACGTCGTCCTCGTTGAGAAGTCTCTTGCGGCGTCACGGATTATTTCTGCCAATATTTCAACCACAGGCCTGCCCGGCCGCGTCCACACAGGCGACGTTCGCCAGTTCTTGCGCACCCGCAGTGTCGACGAGCAAAACGAAGCATTGACGGGCGACGTCGACCTCGTCCTCGTTGATCCTCCTTACGATGTGGATGAGGATCACCTGGCTCAAGTGCTCGCCAGTCTGGGGCCTTGGTTGACACCCGATGCACTGGTCGTGGTTGAACGCTCCACTCGCAGCCCGCAACCGCGTTGGCCTTCATTCTTGGTGCTCGAAGACCAGCGCAAGTGGGGAGAAACCGCTGCGTGGTTTGCTGGCCCTCCCGCGCCTACAGTCCGGGCGGCAGATAGGCTGGAAGCATGACCATCGCCCTCGTGCCCGGCTCCTTTGATCCTGTCACCATTGGACACATTGATATTATTTCGCGCGCAACTCGGATCGCAGATCGTGTAATCGTCGCGGTGGGGTCGAACCCTCGCAAGTCATACCGATTTAGTGTGAAGCAACGTGTTGCTTTCCTTGAGAAGTCCACGGCTCAGATTCCGGGAGTAGAGGTGCGCCAGATGGATGGCTCACTGATCGAATGTGTGCGCAATGTCGGCGCCGACGTGGTGATTAAAGGTGTTCGAGGCGCAGCGGACGTCGAGTTTGAAGCCAGTCAAGCCGCCTACAACTTTGAGGTTGGGGGAGTCGAGACACTCTGGCTGCCGACTCGTCCTGGGCTCGGACACGTCTCGTCGTCGGGCGTTCGTGAACTACTTGCCCTCGGATTGGACGCTTCTCGGTATGTTCCCGCCTCAATCGCGGACCTGATGACGGACAATGAAGCTTAGAAGCGACCCGTCGATCCAACGATGATGGAGGAAAAGATGGCTAACCCGGACGCAGCGACTCCCGCGCACGAAAGTGACGATCAGAGCTGGCAGGAACAGACTGTGTACGGCCCCTCCACAGTGATCGCCGCACTGGACCAGATTGAGGACCTTGTTGAGGTTGCGCGCGCAGTGCCGCTATCTGCAAACATCATGCTCAACAAAGCTGAGATTCTTGATCTCTTGGATCAAGCACGTGAGGCTTTGCCGGAGGACCTTCTGTCTGCTGACGCGGTGATCGCCGACGCTGACGCTGTTTTGGGGCGGGCTGACACGGCTGCTGAAACCACAATTGCTGAGGCCAATACGAAAGCCACGTCAACTCTGGATGCCGCGAACGAAAAGGCTGAAGAGATTGTCGCAAATGCGCGCGAAGAGGCTGAGCGTATGGTCGAACGGGCAAAGGATGAAGCCGAGGCGACTTTGGCTCAGGCACGCTCAGATGCTGAAGCGACCTTGGTTGATGCCAACAACCAGGCTCAGCGTTTGCTCTCAACTCAAAACATCACGCGCATGGCCGAGGAACGTGCACGAGAAATCGTTGCGCAGGCCCGCAAACAAGACGAGACGCTGCGTGAAGGCGCAGATGAGTATGTTGCAAAGTCGCTTGGGGAATTGGCGGGGCTGCTATCGGACTTGCAGCGCAAGACCGAAGCCGGTCGGCGCACGATTGCTGAACGCCACGGAGTGGACGTGACGGATGTTGAGCTCGATGGCTGACTCTCATCTCGTCCTCTCCCTGACAACTTTGCCGCGCCAGATTGGTGCCACTCGTCACTTTGACATTGACTGGCAAGCGCCCGACGACTTGGGCACTCCTGCGATGGCTGTGCCCGAGGGCGACGAGCTGACTTTGGGTGTCGATCTGACCAGCGTTGATGATGGGGTTCTTGTTCAGCTTTATACGGATGTCAACCTCAGTGGTGAATGCGTACGGTGCCTGGATCCTGTGGTTGCCCACCATGCCATCTCTTCGGCGGAGGTGTACTTCGAGCCGGGAAGTGCGCCTACTCAATTGGCTGCGTCAGATGGCGATGAGGATGGCGATGATCTGTTCTTGATCGGACAGCGCGACACCATCGATCTTGAAACCCAGGTTCGTGATGCGATCATCACGTTGGTAGACGAGCGCCCTTTGTGTAAACCCGATTGTCGAGGCCTGTGCGACGTCTGCGGAGAAAAGTGGGAAGAATTGCCCGCTGATCACGAGCATTTTGTGGTGGACCCGCGATTGGCGTCGCTGGCAGGACTACTCAACAGTGACGACGCGGATGCAGATAGCGACGAAGAAGAGCAGGACTGATGGCTAAAGCCAAACATCTTCCGATCCCTCCGCGCACTGACACGGTGGCCCTGTGTCAGGCATGGGGAATTGACGTCGCAGATGACCTGCTGGGTTTAGCGTTGGTTCACCGTTCCTACGCTAATGAAGCTGGTGGCATTGCGAACAACGAACGCTTGGAATTTCTTGGGGATTCGGTGCTGTCGGTGGTTGTTGCGGACCGTCTCTTTCATGACCACCCGCAGGTCGCGGAGTCAGACTTGTCGCGGATGCGCGCAGCAACGGTGTCTCAAGAACCGTTAGCAGCGGCTGCTCGCAGGCTAGGACTCGGAGACTTCATTTACTTGGGTAGGGGAGAAGCAAACGGGGGCGGAAGAGATAAATCTTCCATCTTGTCCGATACCTTTGAAGCTCTCATTGGCGCAACATATTTGACGCATGGCTTAGAGACGACTCGAAATGTCATTTTGGCGAATCTGGACTTCTTGCTCGTCGATGCTGCAAATCGAGGAGAGCACCAAGATTTCAAGACGATTCTTGTTGAATATGCGCAGGCCCATGGCTTAGGTGCCGTCCATTACGAGGTCTGTGGCGAAGGTCCTGACCATCAGCGCACTTTTACTGCGGTGGCGCTGGTTGAAGGTCTTGAAGGTCCGGTGGGTACAGGCACCGCGACGTCGAAGAAACATGCGGAAAACGCGGCGGCTGCCAACGCTATGAGCAGCTTTGAAGCATCCGAGGATTCCCCAACGCTTTGATGAAGGTTGAGTGTTCGTCGCAGATGCCTCATGCCTTCTGAACATCTCAACATTTTGCAGACACGGCGTGAGTGAGGATCGTGGACCCGGTAACATGGCCGGGTGACTGAAAACGCAATCAACCTGTCTCACATCCGCGTGATGATTGTCGACGATCATGAGATCGTTCGCCGTGGCATCGCTGAAATCGTTGACCGCGCCGACGAGCTTGAAGTTGTGGCTGAAGCCGGGTCAGTTCAAGATGCGCTGCGTCGAGCGGATCTAGTGCGTCCCGATGTGATTTTGGTGGACTTGCAACTGCCCGATGGTACGGGCATTGACATTATGGATTCTCTGGGCAAGACTCACCCGGAAATTTTGCCGATTGTTTTGACTTCCTTTGATGATGACGAGGCGTTGGCTGAGTCCTTGGATAAGGGGGCGCGCGCCTACATCCTTAAGACCGTCAGAGGCGCTGAGATTACTGACGTTATTAAAGCCGTTGCGGCTGGGCGGGTTCTTCTTGATGACCGCACATTGACGCGTCGACGTGCTGACCATGAAGATCCCACTGCTGATCTGACACCGTCTGAGCGTCGCGTACTTGAACTGATTGGCGATGGGCTGTCGAACCGTGAAATTGGTGCGAAGCTGGGTGTTGCTGAGAAGACGGTGAAGAACCACATTACGTCTCTTTTATCCAAGATGGGTCTTCAACGTCGCACCCAGGTGGCAGCGTGGGTTGCAGGACAACGAGCTGCTGCTTGGCGTAACTAAGTGTGTTGTCAGTGATTTTTTGATTAACGGTCGGCCACCCTAGGTGGCCGATCGTTTTTGCCAACCACTGGCAGATAAATGCCACCTGAGGTGTTGGTTTGCGGTATCACAGACAGATCATGGTCTTGGTGTCTACCATGGTCGCCATGTTCTCCTCAGTAGGTCTTCCCGCAGCTATTCCTTTTAGTTCTGACCAGCGCATTCGCCGCTGGCAACAGCTTCAATTCGAGCTCTTCATCCACTGGGGTGTTTACTCCACTTTCGAGGGGCGTTATGAAGGTACTGACCAAGGGATTGGTTACCCCGAGCAGATCAAAGCCTGGATGAGTATTTCCGATGAGGCTTATCTTCAAGCGGCCTCGAATATGCACGCCAGTTCGTGGGATGCGGGCACTATATGCGCCTTGGCAAAGTCAGCAGGTATGCGCTCTTTGATTGTGACAACGAAACATCACGACGGGTTTTGCATGTGGGACACGGCCACAACTTCTTTCAATATTGTCCAAGCGACACCTTTTGGACGTGACCCTTTGCGCGAGCTAGCTGAGGAATGTCATAGGCAGGGTTTGGGATTAGGCCTGTATTTCTCGATCATCGACTGGACTCAGCACGAAGCCGAACCGTACGAGAACGTGAATCCGATCAGTGATTCTTTAATCGACGAAGTCATTGAGCCGCAGCTCGATGAACTGCTGACCCAGTATGGTCCGATCACTGAGCTTTGGTTCGACATGGGCGGCCCAACCGCAGAGCAATCCGAACGTATCGCCCGTCGGGTTCATATGCATCAGCCCGATACCATGGTTAGTTCTCGTGTGTGGAATGACAAAGGTGATTTCGAGGTCGGGGGAGACAACGAAGTTCCTACCCTGGTCTTGGACGGGCATTGGGAAGCTGCTTCCTCGATCTTTCCCTTGGCATGGGGGTACTGCACCACAGACAAGTGTGATCGGTCGCCAGACAACTTACTACTTAAGGTTCGCGACCTCGTCACCCAGTTGGTGACAACGGTGTCGGGCGGGGGACAGTACGCCCTCAATGTCGGTCCGCGAGGCGATGGCGGGATCGATCCTTTTGATGCGAGTGTTTTGGGCAAGATTGGCCAATGGTTGCAGCGTCATCCCGATGCTGTCATGGGGGCGAGGGCAACTCGGCTCCCTATGCCGTCGTGGGGCAGACTCACTGTTAACGGGCAGTGTCTCTTTTTATTCCCGTCCTCTTGGGATGCTGGGGAGCTGGTTGTCCGAGGACTGGGCTCGGTTGTTGAATCTGTTGAGGTTGATGATGCTGGCCGTGCTCTGGACTTTAGACAAGATGGCACAACTCTGGTGGTGTCGCTTGATGGACAGTGCCCCGACGAAGTGCAGTCGGTGATTCGGGTGCGCTGTGAATCAGATGTCCAGTGGGTTCCTGAGCCCCTAGTCGTAGTTGACGATGATCTCGTGGCTATTAAAGAAAATGACTGGCATTGGATGAATAGTCCGAAGATGGGAAATGGGGCAGTAGCAGCTGAGGCCTTCTGTGTGGTGGGGGAATTCGGCGATGAGCACGCGGCCTATGACGTGCATCTGGTAGCCGATGTTGAGGATGAACAGCGGTATCGAATCACGGTAGGAGATTCCTGGGTGGAGTTATCGGGTCGGGAGTTGCTGTCTGGGCCTGCACTCACCCAGGTAAAGCTGCCGGTATCTTCTATCACGAGGGTGAGGGTCGAGCTGGCGGATCCGAATTATTACGCTGATCCTTTAGATCTTCAACAGATGCGTGCATTCTTGGCTCGATCGGGTGACGAACTGGCTCTGTCCAGAGTGCATGAGGCTCGAGAGTCTGCGAGGCAGTTGCTCAAGGTTAGGCAGTTGGGCCGCCAACGTGCTGGTAGCGGTGTCGCCCCCACTTTGTCGGCTGTTAGATTGTCTGCGGATTGTCTAAGAGCTGTACAGATGGCCGGTGACGCTCAGTCGAGGACGATTTTTGCTCCTTTGGGCATGCGGCTCGAGATGGAGATTGATGGGGCTGGAGATCCAGCTCCGGCACTGAATTGGTTTGTTATGCGACCAAAGAGTGCCTATTGGGAGCCCCTGGAGGCATGTGACGGAGCTGAGGCTCATGGCAGACGTGCCAATCTTCTTGTTACGGAGCAATTGGATGGGGCAGCGATCAGGGTTTCGGCCTCGAATGCTGTTGGCAGTGACCAGTCTGGACTGGTGAGGCTGAGAGTCAGTCACAACTAGGGTTACTAGCAAACCCTAAAGGTTCCCTGATTATTTAGTAACCAAAGTGTGGCCTCTACTAAAAATCGAGAAACTCAAAGTGTTCTCGCAGATGAGAACCTGGACAAAGAAGTCCACGACCTTGTGTTTCTTCGGAAGGGCAGTCCCATGACACTGAGACGAAACCTTTTGGGGGTGGCAGCGGCGTTAGCGCTAACGATGAGTTCCATCGTTCCTGCGGCAGCAGATCCTGCACCGCCGACTTCCCCTGATTCTGAGACCATTACCGGCGTCTCCGCAGTAGTTCCCAAATCCGCGGTGCAAAAGATTTCAGACTGGCAGGACCTGCAGTTTGGGCTCTTCATGCACTGGGGTGTCTACTCCATGTATGAAGGCAGGTACGAAGGGAAAGTTCAACGTATTGGATATCCAGAGCAGATCAAAGCGTGGATGAACATTTCCGATGAAGCATACTTGGCCGACGCTGCAAAGATGACCGCTGAGAAGTGGGATGCGGCTCAGGTTTGCAGGACTGCCAAAGAGGCAGGCATGAAGTATGTGATGATCACGACGAAGCATCACGACGGATTCGCTATGTGGGATACAAAGACCACCGACTTCAACATCGTGAAGAAAACTGCCTTTGGAAAGGATCCGATCAAACAACTGTCCGAGGAATGTGGCAGGATCGGCATCAAACTCGCATTCTATTTCTCAATCATCGACTGGACTCAACATGAGGCCGAACCCTATCAGAACGTCAATCAGATCAGCGAAGAGATGATGAATAATGTCATCAAACCGCAGATCGATGAACTGATGACCAACTATGGGCCGATTGCGGAATTCTGGTTCGACATGGGAGGCCCTACCAGCGATCAGTCCGAACGAATGGCAAAGTGGGTCCACGACAAACAGCCCGGTACCGTTTTCAACTCGCGCGTTTGGAATGACAAAGGAGATTTCGAGGTTGGCGGAGACAATGCGGTTCCCAGGGATTTTCGGATGGGACCGTGGGAATCGATCCTGTCAATTTTCCCCCAGTGCTGGAGTTACTGCTCGACCTTCAAAGCAGATCGATCTGAGTCGAGGATCATCCCCACCACGAGGACGGCGATCAACGGCTTAGTGACCACGATCTCTGGCGGCGGCCAATTTGCCTTCAATATTGGTCCCAAGGGTGATGGTTCATTCGACACCTTTGATCAGCAGGTTCTCGATGGTATCGGAGCATGGATGAAACGCCATCCTGATGCCATTACAGGAGCCCGTGCCACATGGTTCCCCATCCCCTCGTGGGGACGGATCACGGCTAAGGGACATGCGTTGTACCTGTTCCCGACACGTTGGCAGGATGGACAGGAAATCGAGCTACCCGGATTGGCTTCGCGTGCTACGTCTGTGACCATTGATGGTACTGGTACACCCCTTAATTTCACACAGGAAGGCACGAGCCTGAAGGTCAATCTCAGCGGAGAGTCTCCTGATGAATTACGTCCGGTCATCAAAGTTGCTCTTGATTCCGAACCGAAGTATCTTCCCAGCAACACCGTCGAACTCTCCTCTGGAACCGCAGAATTCAGCGGAGAACAAATCTACCCCCGCACAAGTCCGAAACGCTCTGCCGGTGCGATGGCTTTTGACGGATACGTTGTTGATCGTACGACCTCCTACGAAGATGTCACCCTGAAAATCAGCGGTGAGTTTGAGTCCGACAATGCACACAACGCTAAGTATCGAGTGACCTTTGGGGACCACGAGGTCGTGCTGACCGGGACAGAACTTATGGCAAGCGAGTTTGGAGATGGATTAACTCTGCCGGCCAATACCGTGACAAGGATTCGTGTTGAACGAGCCGATCCCTCGTACTATGCCGACCCAGTGCAGATTCGTAACTTGCGGATTCGTGTGGTTGCCTACGAAAAGAAGCAAGAGACCCAGGCACCCACTTTCCACACACAACCCCAGAACAACACTGCACGGGATGGAGAAGAGGTCGATTTCTTTGCAGGTGCTTCGGGTCGGCCAACGCCCGGTTACCAGTGGTACAAGGTCAGCGCTGGACAACAGCAGGGACAACCAATTGATGGTGAGACCTCTGCGATGTTATCGATTACCGCCAAACTCGCCGATGACGGAGCCTCGTATTATGCGGTGGCGACTAATCCGGCCGGGAAATCGACCTCATCATGGGCCGTTCTTAACGTCAAGCCTGCTTTCGAGAACCTTGCGTTGGGGAAAGCATCTTCACAAAGTAGCACCGCCTGGCAGGGCACGCCTGAACGTGCTAACGATGGGAATACGGACGGCCGGTGGGACAATGCATCCGTTAGTCACACTGCTCTGCAGGATTCCCCTTGGTGGCAGGTTGATTTGGGGGACCAGTACCTCATCAATGACATTAATGTGTGGAATCGCGACGCCCAGGACATGTGCGGTGCCACTGTCTCGTGCAGTGAACGACTAAAAGACTTCTGGGTGGTTATCTCTGAGGAAGATCTAGCGGGACAGGTCGATCCGGGCACATTCATCGGGATGGATGGGGTCATCGCAAAAAAGGTTGACGGAATCGGTGGATATCCGTCGTCAATCGACTTTGAAGGCGCCAAAGGTCGTTTCGTTCGGGTGATTCTACCTGGCGCTGACCGTGAGTTGACCCTTGCCGAAGTTGAAGTGTTTGGTAAGTCCCTCACTACTGATGAGGCACCGACTATCGGTGCCCTTGAACCGTTGTCGGACTCCCATGAGATGGAGACTGCCGGTGATGCGCAGTCCCGCACCGTATGGGTTCCTGAGAAAGCAATGCTCTTGGTTATGCTCGCGGCTGATCAACGGATTACAGGTTCACCTGAACCCGAACTCCAATGGTTCCTCAAGCGTGGTGGCGAATCTCAATGGACTGCCATCGAATCGGCGAACTCGGATGTGCTCATGCTGACGGTCGATAAAACCTATGACGGGGCATCGGTGATGCTTCGCGCCACGAATCGTCTGGGAAGTGCAGAATCGGGAATCATCGAAATTCATGTTAAGTCGAATCCTCCTTCTGACCCAGCACCAGATCCGGACCCCACACCAAACCCGGACCCCGTTGGGCCACCTGAGGTAGTACTGGATAAGACAACGGTGCGCCAGGGAGAGGTGGTGAATATCACTGGAAAAGGCTTTATCGCTGGCCGAACAATTACAGCGACAATCCACTCGACCCCTGTAACTATCGGAAATGCCCTAGCGGATGCCGATGGAAAAGTGGTCTTTGCCTTCCAGATTCCAAACGACTTCGAAGTCGGCTCCCATCACATCGAATTGGCGGATGGGCAGGGTGGCATCTCTGCACGGGCAGATCTGACGGTCAACGTCCGACAGTCTGTACAGACTGCACCACCTGCGAAGGATGTGCAACACGCACCTTTCGATACCGGGAAAAATGGTGGAAAAGGTAAAAGTCCGAAGACTCGAAAAGGACTTGCAGCCACAGGAACTAATACCAGTGATGTCATCGTCTTGTCCGGTGTCCTCATGGCTGCTGGACTTGCACTAACTACCAGAAGGAGAATGAGGAACAACTGACGGTGATTGCCACAACCTGCCAGTAGGCGAGGCGGGTTGGGTCAAAGTGGGCTCCGGAGAGCAATTGAGCTTAGCCGGGGCCCACTTTCATTGCCCGATGGAGTGGACTCAGATCAGGGGTGCCTGCCAGTGGAGTTCTGTGCCGGCTCCACCAATCCCTGGGCCTAGAGAGAAAGTGCCGCCGTGCATACGGGCCCTCTCTGCCATATTTCCAAGTCCAGAGTTACGGGTGCGATCGGGATCAATACCTCGACCATCATCTGCGATGCGCACCGAAACCTTGCCTTGCGAGAGCCGACCCGATACATCCACCTTCACAGCTGCAGCCGTTGAATGGGCATGGCGTCCAATGTTCGATAGCCCTTCCCTGACCACCGCCACGATGTCATCGCACAGGTCAGCGTCGACTCGACTATCTAAGTCATCGATCGCAGCGGGTTCCTCGCCCTCGTCCTCGTTGATGGGGCGCCCGTCCAAGGTGATCAGCAGGGACGGTGCATATCCCATCACCCAGCGAGTCAGTGAGGCTTCGCGTCGAATACGCTCGACCAGGCCCACCTCTTGATCTCTCTCTTTGAGGTGGTGGACGATGGCGCGAATCTGTTTAACAGCTTCGTCGATAGAGGCTAGGGACCGGTCGAGCATGTCGACGATGGAATCAGGGTCAACATTCCCAGAGGTTATGTGCTGTTTAGCTGCATCCAGATGCATCCCTGTTGCAAAGAGCTGCTGAATCGCAAAGTCGTGCAGGTCTCGGCCAATGCGGTCACGCTCGTCCAAGAGAGAAGCCACGTCCTCGGCGTGACGAGCCGACGCCAACTCCAAAGCAAGAGTGGCCTGCGAAGCCAAAGACTCAGCCAACGACAATTCTGAAATATCAAACTCGTGAGACCCAATCTTGCGCAAAAGAATGAGAACACCAGAGGAGTGACCGCGCGACCGCAATGGGGCATACAGGGCTGGGCCGAATTCAGCTAATTCCGGAACTCGCATCGTCTGGGCGCGAGCCATTGAATCGACAATCATGCCCGTGCCTTCATTTAAGACCGACATGGCTCGTCCCTGTGGAGGAAAAACCACTCCTAACAATTCGCCAGCTTTGAATCCGTCGGTAATTTCTGCGGCCCACATGTCACCGATTGAGGGCAGAACAATGATTGCTGTATCGGCCCGCGATACTTCGCGAACGGTTCTAGCAATTAATTCCAGCGCCTCTTCCTCGTCGGCGCCTTCGAGCATGGTTGTTGTCAAAGATTGAGAGGCTGAGATCCATTTCTCTGTCCGCTTAGAGTCCGCATACAAGTGCGCATTCTCCACAGCAATACCGGCAGCGGGAGCCAATGCCGACAAAACAGCAATGTCAGAAGCGGTGAAGCCTCCTGGCTTACCGGTCAGATAGAGGCGCCCGTAAACCTGTTCGTGGACGAGGACGGAAGTGCCCAGAAACGCGGGAGCATCTTCCGGTACGTCGAAGTCGGTCACATCTGAGGGAGAATTAACCAAGAGGTGAGTGTTGCGCGGAATCTCATGGATGAGGACAGCTGGGGGATCTGCTGAACTATCTCCATCGTGATGCTCAATGAGCATTGTTGTCGCGCCCCACGTATCCAGCACGGCAAGAGCGCCGTGAGGAGCTCCGGTCAATGCACAAGCACGATCAACAAAGCTACGCAGTGCGGCCTCGAGGTCGAGGGTAGCTGTCAATCCCAGTGCGGCCCGAAGAAGAGTGAGATCTGTCCGTTCCGGACTCATAAGTCCTCCTGCTGTACAGCCCATTCATACCCGGAACTACGCGAAATAATGTCACGGTGCGAACCTCGATCAACGATACGCGCCACTGATCCTTGGGGGCGGTCCAACACCACGACTTCGTCAGCCGAATCGAGGGCAGAAAGGCGATGCGTAATCACCAGCACGCCGTGATCGTCATCTCCGCTTAAGAGAGTAGTGACCAGTGCATCCGCAGTAGGACCATCCAAGTGCTCTCCGGCCTCGTCAACCAGCATTAAAGGTGCGGGAGCAGCCATAGCGCGCGCCATGAGGAGACGGCGCCGTTCTCCGCCTGACACCGTGGTGCCACCCGAGCCAACGGACGTATCCAACCCATCGGGCAACGCCTCGAGCCACGGGCCCAATCCTGCTTGAACAACGAGATTCCTGGCTTCATCCCGTGATAGATCAGCGCGAGCCACGCGCAAGTTCTCATAGACGCTAGCAGCGAAAATGTGGGCGTCCTCGGCAGTCACAGTCACATGAGAGGACACATCAGCACGGCTAGCTCCCCAAGCATCGACGCCGTTGATCGTTACTGTGCCGGACTTGGGAGGAATCAGACCTGCGAGAGTCATAGCCAGCGTCGTCTTGCCAATGCCAGACGGTCCGACGAGGGCGATGCGGCTGCCAGGTGTGATCCGCATATGAATATCCTCGGCGATGGTTGGTCCTGAAGGCCAACCGATAGCAAGATTGTCAGCGATGATGACAGAGCCTTCAGAACTTTCAGGTACCGCATGGGTGACCATTAGATCTTCATCGCCTAGTAATTCGTCGATCCGTTGCGCCGCGGCTGCTGAACGAACCAGCTGAGCTGCGGCGGGCCCCAACTCTGCTGTTCCTTCGAATGACGACAGGGGAGTGAGTACCAAGACTGCAAGCAAAACTGCCGCGAGGGCGCCCGAGGTCGTGGGAGGAATCCCTACGAGAAGCGCGCCTACCACCGCCATACCCATCGCTAAACGATCAACACCAGCGGCGATTCCAGCAATTTTTGACGAACGAGCAGTTGCTGCGGTCAAGGCATCTTCGGTTGATTCCACTGACTGTCGCATAGATGGCATCATGCCCGACACCTGTAACTCGGTTGCCCCATCCATGATTGCCATAGTCGTGGCAGAAAGTTCGGATCGTGCATGCGTTAAAGCCTGCTGGGCAACCCGTGCTGAACGCATTGATAGGAGAGGCGCCACAATCCCCGCGACGACGAGGCAGCCGGCGAGGATCAGCCCAGCAGGTACGGATATTAAAGTGATTCCACCAACAACTCCGATGCCCACAATGGCCGACATCCATGCGGGCAACAGGGTTTTGACGACGAGGTCGCCCACATCATCAACGTCTTGTCCCGTTCGCGCCAACAGATCGCCTCGGCGAAGCGTCGCGACACGATCAACTCTGCGCGAAGCAATGGCCGCATAAAGGTTTTGGCGTAGAGAATCCATTCCGCGCAGCGCAACACGATGACTCGCCAGCCTTTGGAGGTAGCGCAAGACTGCCCGAGAAACTCCGAAGAGGCGAACTCCTGTAGCTGCGACTGTCAGATACATGACCGGCGGCATTTGCGAGGCGCGTGCGATGAGCCAAGCAGAAGTGGCTCCCAGAGCAATGGCTGACCCCAAGCCCAGAGAACCCAGGATGACGGAAAGGATAAAACCGCGTCGGTCCACATCCAGCATGGCGACAATGCGACGCAGAGACTGTTTTTCTTGTCGTGTAAGGAAAAGCGTCATCGAGCGTCCTCCATCTGTGTCTCGTCCAGCAGTCCTGGAGTTGTCACCTCAACGTTCGATTCCCGTTTCTGGGTAGTGAGCTGAGGGTATGACTCAAGATCCTGTGAACTGGCAGCTTTGGAGACGATTTCGATGCGTTGGTGAGCCAAAGCAACTACTGCCTGGCGATGGGCAATTACGATGACTGTGCGTCCTTGAGCGTGAAGGGAACGGATTGCGTCCAAGACAACTTCTTCAGAGAGTGCATCCAAATGGGCAGTTGGTTCATCGAGGATGACAAGCGGACGGTCGGCCACAAGCGCTCTTGTCAGAGCAAGACGCTGACGTTGTCCAACTGATAAGCCGACGCCACCCATACCAACACGTGTATACCAGCCCTCTTTCAATGACGAGACGACTTCGGCGAATCCTGTGGCTTCGGCTGCTTTTTCAAGCCTGTCATTCAAACTTGTGACATTGAGATTTTCCAAAAGCGTTCCGGGCACAATCGTGGGGGACTGAGGCACCCAGGTGATCTGTTCCCACCAGGAGGCTCGGTCCACGTTCTTCAGATCGACTATTGACCCATCTTCCTTAATCAGTTGGATGGTTCCGCGCGTCGTGGGTTCGACTCCCAGCACAGTCATGACAGTTGTTGTTTTTCCTGCGCCCGAGGGGCCGACGAGGGCGGTGATGGAGCCGGGCTGTATCTGAGCCTGGAGACGCCAGGGAGCCCAGGCTCCGCGGGCCGCCACACTGACGTCGGCGAATCTAATGACGGTTTCGTCAATGCGAGGAGCAGGAGTCTTCCCTTGATCTTCGTGACTGCCAGCTAGGCCGGACTTGGGCGTGGACGCATAGGAAGTTTCGGATGCCTCAGATGAATCTGCGGCGGTGCCCGGTAGGGGAGTTTCGATAATGTCGAAGGCAGATTGCGCGGCGGTAATACCGTTTGCGGATGCGTGAAACTGCGTTCCAACTTGGCGTATGGGTTCAAAAACTTCCGGTGCCAACATGATGACGGCGAGGCCAATGGTCAGCGGGATGTGTCCGGACACCATGCGCATGCCGACTTCGACGGCAACGAGAGCAACCGAAAGAGTGGACAGGAATTCAAGGACGCCGCCGGACAGGAACGCCACAGACAAGGTTGACATTGTTGTGCGGGTACTGTCGTGCCCTAATTTTTTGAGGTGGGTCTTTGGCCCGTCTTCTCGGCCTAATCCACGTAAGGTAGGCAGGCCTGCCATGAGGTCGAGGAGTTGGGATCCAAGGCGTTCCATTGCTGCCAGTTTCGCCCGCGAGGACTCTTGAGTGAAGCGACCGATGAGGACCATGAATATGGGAATCAGTGGAATGACGAGGGCCGCGATCAACGCTGACCAGAAATCCAAGATGAGAATGGTCAATAGGGCCAGGGGAGTAACCGTGACAAAGAGGAAAAGCTGCGGTAAAAACTTCACGAAGTAGGGAGACAAGTCATCTAAACCGCGGGTGATGAGCGTGGTGCTGTCAGCTCCATTAACGGCTCTCCATCGTGGGCCTAGCGCTTCGGTGCGGTCGATAACTGCTGCTCGTAGCTCACGAATGGCTCGATCTGCAGCTTTGTGTGATGTGGCCTCACGCAATGTCACGGTGAGGGCCCGTAGAGTCGCCACTGCCAACAGAATCCAGATCAATGTCAGTACATCGCTCAAGGTTGCTTCGCCTGTGATGATGGGCGACACAGACCAGGAAATTAACAAGGCTTGGGTGATAACAAGGATGGCCGTGAGTAAACCCAAGCCTGCGCTGAGCACGATGTGCTTGCGGGCGGAGTGGGCGTAACGCAGGAGACGCGGATCGAATGGACGCACCCGCCTATTCTGCCAGCTTCGTGGCTGTGGTGGGTCGATGGTCCCAGTAGATGCGTTTGAGTTTGTAATCAAATGGGGGCCACCATCTTGGTAAATGTGCCGAGGTTACCTCTATGAAACGTTCCCCGGTTGAAATGGGCATTCGTCTGATCCTGCTGATGATTGGCCTCACCGTTGCCCATCTCGGTGTGGTGTTCTTCCTTCGATCGAACCTGGGAGCAGATCCTTTTAACGTCGCTGTCCAAGGCTTGTTCCGCGGACTCCACAGTGCTACAGGATGGTCATTCCTGACTCACGGACGCATCCACGTTGCCGTATGTTTCCTCATTATCGCCGCGTTGCTCTTCATCGATCGCAGCTACGTCAAGATCGGAACTTTTGTCTGCATGTTTGCAGGTGGACCTATCATCGATGGCTGGAATGCATTGCTCGCCACTCTTCTGGACGATCAAGAATCATTGCTGATGAGGGTGGATATGTTGGTTGTCGGATGTGTCCTTTTGGCTTACGGCATGTCCTTCGTTATTGAATCGGACGCAGGCACGGGCCCTAACGATCTCGTATCCGTTGTCGCAGCGGATAAGCTCCACGCCTCTTTTGCTCTTGTACGAGTCGTGACCGACGCAATCTTCATCCTTCTTGGTTTTCTATTGGGCGGCGTCGCCGGGGTTGGAACAGTGGTGTGTATGTTGATGGTTGGGCCCATTGCAGGCTTCTTTCGCCCCATTAACGCGCGGGTCATTGATTCGCTTCTGACGAAGAACAACTCGTCGTCTCAGGGTTAAGTTTTCCAAAGCTCGACACCCTCGCGGGCCAAAAAGCGGTCCCGCCCTCGTACATGAGGACGGGACCACTTGTCTGGTCGAAAGTCAGATCAGCCAGCGAGGAAGTTTTCTCCCAAGCGAATCGACTTCGGCAGCAGGCCGGTATCAGTGTCGACATCATCAACGCTGACACGGTGACGGAACACCCAGTAGGACCAGATGGTGTAGGCGATAACGACGGGCACCAGGCAGCATGCCACGATCGTCATCACCGACAGCGTCGCCTGCGAGGACGAAGCCTGGTCGATCGTCAATGAGTAGGCCGGATCAATGGATGACTTCTGAACAGCCGGTGCCATGGCTGCGAAGACCCAAGCGACGGTTCCAGCGATCGCAATCGATGAGAATGTGAAGGATTTGCCCTCAGCTCGCATCGACTGTTGCGAGAAGGCTGCCGACGCAATGATTGCCAGGGCTGCCACCACCAGCGGGATCCATGCCAGCACATTGTCGGCGTACAGGAACTGGCCGATCAACAGGCATGATGCAGCCAGAACCGTTGCAGCGACCGACAAAGGAGCTGCTAACTTGTTAGCGCGGTCACGCACAGCTCCTTCGGTTTTGAGGGCCAGGAACTGGGCGCCGTGAGCAAGACAGACGACCAAAATAGCCACTCCACCAAGCAACGTGTAGGGGGTCAAGAGTGAGAAGAACCCGCCGGTGAGCTGATGGCTAGCTGTTGCCAGCGACTCATTGACCATGTCCGTGGGGATCACCTCACCGGTGGTCTGGTCGGTGACTTCAATCTTCATGCCCTGGACGAAGTTAGTGAAGGCAACGCCCAGGAGCAGCGGCACGACGAAAGCCGAGATGGTGTGGGACCAGTCCCACACGTGACGCCACTTTTGCGTCGCAATCTTTGAACGCCATTCGAGGGCGACCACGCGAACGATGAGAGCTGCCAGGATCAAGAAAAGAGCCAGGTACATGCCCGAGAACATCGTGGCGTACCACTCGGGGAATGCCGCGAAGGTTGCGCCACCAGCAGTGAGCAACCACACCTCGTTGCCGTCCCAGTGAGGCCCGATCGTGCGAGTGGTTTGCGTGCGTTCGGCGTCATTCTTTGCGACGAAAGGCAAGAGCATGCCGACGCCGAAGTCGAAGCCTTCCAGGACGAGGTACACGGTCCACAGAACCGCGATGAGGATGAACCAGAGAATGGAAAGTGTCATTGTCGATTCTCCGCCTCTCAGTATCCGAAGGAGAGGTCATCCGATGAGCCGGACTCCTTCTCCGAATTGTCGGTCTTGGCCTTGGAAGCGATGCCTTCCTTGGTGTAGCGCTTCATCAGGAGGAACCAGATGACGCCCAGGACGCCGTAAAGCAGCGTGAACAGGATCAGAGTAGTCAGCATCTGCCATGCGGGAACCGCAGAGGAGATACCCGCCTCGGTCATCATCATTACCGAGCCAAGGGGCTCGCCATTGGCGAGTGCCTGGAGGTTGGGGACGACAACCCAGGGCTGACGGCCCATTTCCGTGAAGATCCAGCCAAAGGAGGCGGCTAGGAACGGGAGCGGGAGGTTCACCAGGGCGAAGGTGCCCAGCCACTTGTTGTCGCTCACCTGACCTTTGCGCGTGGCCCACAGGCCCCAAGCTGCAAGGAGGAAAGCAACCATACCCAGGCCAATCATCAGACGGAAAGACCAGAAAGTCACCATCTGAGGCGGACGGAAGTCGTACTGCGAGGCGTCACCGTATTTGGCGACAAAGTCCTCGTTGCCGTTGAGGGTTTCGACCATCCGATTCTGGATGTCGGCAACACCCTCGGAGGTGGCTGAGAAGTCATTGTGAGACATGAATGATGCAACGCCGGGAACACGGATGAACTGTGTTGGCTGCCTGCCATCGTCACCGAGCGGGCATTCGCCGAACTGAGCGACCGTAAACGCTGCACCGTCCGTGTCGACACACACGCCCTCGGCCGCTGCCATTTTCATCGGCTGGACCTTGACCATCTCCTGGCCTTGGATGTGGCCAGAGACTGCGGTGCCGATGCCTCCAACGAGGACGACGATGAGGCCGAAGCGAGCAATCGGGCGCCACGCATTGGCTGCCTGGGAGGTTGCCTCTGGGGAGCCTTCGCGCTGTGAACGAACCATCCACCACAGGGCGATGCCTGCGACGAATGTTCCCGCCACCAGCCATGCGGACGTAATGACGTGAGCGAATTCAGAAAGATAAACACCGGAAGTGATGAGTTCGAGGAACCCACCCATGCCATCGAGCTCAGCGCGACCGGTCTCCGGGTTATAAACGGTGCCGACAGGATGCTGCATCCAGGCGTTGGCAGCCAGGATCCACATCGCAGACAGCATCGTGCCGATAGCGACGCACCAAATGGTAGCTAGGTGCAGGCCTTTACTGAGGCGGCCCCATCCGAAAATCCACAAACCCAAGAATGTAGATTCGAGGAAGAATGCAAGGAGGGCTTCAACGGCCAGGGGAGCGCCGAAGATATCACCGACGTAGCGGGAATACTCCGACCAATTCATGCCGAACTGGAATTCCTGGACGATGCCTGTTGCCACACCGAGGGCGAAGTTGATGAGGAGCAGTTTTCCGAAGAAGCGGGTGGCTTTGAGCCATGTTTCGTTACCGGAGCGGTGCCACTTGGTTTGCATGATGGCAACCAGAAGTGACAGCCCGATGGTCAAAGGTACGAGGACGAAGTGGTAGACGGTAGTGATACCGAACTGCCATCGTCCGACCGTGACCGAGTCAAGCGCTGCTTGAGCGAGGGTCATGATTCTCGCCTTTCCTTAAATGAGGAGAGGTTGTGTTGGATGGATTATGAGCCGACATTGGCCGCTGGGACCAACGTCATGTGCTTGTGAAGAAAGATAGTCCATATGCCCCTTACTTATGGGGTGAAACAGTGGTATTGAGTCCGTTTAGTGACACACATGTCGTTTCCGTGGCTCTTGAGCCTCTAAACACGAACACACATCACAAAGGTGGGGGAGCTAACTTGTGCGACAATATTGCTAGACGGTCGTCATGGGCGCATCCCTGTGACGCGTATGCCGCGACGCATGCCGCAAGGCTCCGCGAGCTACGCCGCAACCATGCGGTTCCGAAAGTTTTCCGCCCCTAGCGGGCGAGCGCGAGGGCAGACTCAGATGCGGGAGTCGCGTCCGACAAATTGGAGAAAAGTGACTACCGATCAGACGAATCAGTTGGCGCCCGAAACGCCGGCTGCGTCCTTGCTGTTCCAGGCACCTGCATTCCAGGCTCCCAGCTTCTCAGAAGAATCTGCTGGCGAAAGAAAAGATCTCAAGGAAAAGGCCGAGACTCGCGGTCAGCGCACACGTTCCAAGCGTGCGAATATCGGCGAGCAAGATGAGACCTCGCAATCCAAGAGCTCCGATGATGCCTTGCAGCAAGACGGTGAGGAAAAGCCTCGGCGCAAACGGCGTGCCAAAGCAGTCGAAGATACGGATGCTCCTTCGGACAAGCCTGCTAAGAAGAGGACGCGTCGTTTAGCTACCCAGTCAGATCCTGAAGTCGAGACTGAGGTCAAAGATGAACAGCCCTTGGAAGCTGGGGAAGTCAACGGCGCTGAATTGGAATCTGCGTCGGTTGACTCTGAAGAAGTGGAAGGAACAACCCGTCGTCGCCGACGTCGTCGTACCCGTTCGACTTCAACTGAAGAACTGGGAGACGCCACCGACCAGGTCAAGGCCCTGAAAGGATCGACTCGCCTCGAAGCTAAGAAGCAGCGGCGGCGAGAAGGGCGCAAAGAAGGCCGCCGCCACCACGGAATCACTGAATCGGAATTCCTGGCGCGGCGTGAATCCGTTAATCGCAAAATGGTCATCCGTGATCACGAAGGTCTCAATCAGATCGCCATCGTCGAGGATGATCTGCTGGTTGAGCACTATGTTGCGCGTCGTACTCAACAGTCGATGGTGGGCAACATCTATCTGGGTCGAGTTCAGAATGTGCTGCCGTCAATGGAGGCCGCCTTCGTGGACATCGGCAGAGGGCGTAACGCCGTCCTGTACGCGGGTGAAGTGAATTGGGACGCGGTCGGTCTCGATGGCAAACCGCGACGAATTGAGTCGGCTCTTAAATCTGGCGATCCCGTCCTCGTCCAGGTCACGAAGGATCCTATCGGCCACAAGGGCGCTCGTCTGACCAGCCAGATCACTTTGGCGGGACGCTACCTCGTCCTCATTCCCAACGGGTCCATGATGGGGATCTCTCGCAAACTGCCCGATAAGGAACGTAACCGCTTAAAGAAGATTCTCAAGCAGGTGGTTCCAGCCGGTTCTGGCGTCATTGTGCGTACGGCTGCAGAAGGGGCTACGGAGCAACAGATTCTTGACGATGTGTCGCGCCTGACCAAGCAGTGGGCAGACATTGAGAAGAAGCATTCTTCCGCTAAGTCTGCGCCTGTTCTATTGCGAGGCGAACCTGAGCTCGCGGTGCGTGTTGTCCGCGATATTTTCAACGAGGACTTCTCCTCCCTGGTGGTTCAAGGTAAGACCACCTACGAGACCATCAAGGAATACGTCGACGAGCTGAGTCCTGAACTATCTGACCGTGTCGAACAGTGGGTGGGCACCGATGACGTCTTCCACGCCAACCGCATTGACGAGCAGCTCGCCAAAGGTATGGATCGTAAGGTCTGGTTGCCGTCGGGCGGCACCTTGATAATTGAGCGCACTGAAGCCATGACCGTTATCGATGTCAACACCGGCAAATTTATTGGTGCTGGTGGAACCCTCGAAGAAACGGTGACGCGCAATAACCTCGAAGCTGCAGAAGAAATCGTGCGTCAGCTGCGCCTGCGCGACATTGGCGGCATTGTCATTATTGACTTCGTTGATATGGTCCTTGAGTCCAACCGAGACCTGGTCCTACGGCGCCTCGTTGAGTGCCTGGGACGCGACCGTACCCGCCACCAAGTCACAGAGATCACCTCGCTTGGATTGGTGCAGATGACTCGTAAACGCGTCGGTGAAGGGTTGATCGAAGCGTTCTCAACGACCTGTGAAGCGTGTGAGGGCCGCGGCTTCATTGTGCACGAGCATCCGGTTGAACTCACCGGGTCTCATGACCACACGGGAAACCAACCCAAGAAGCGTCAGAAGAAGACGTCCTCGACTGAGCCTCGCAGGATTGATGACTCACCTGAGCATGAGAAAGCTAAGCAAGCCCTCTCAGCCATTGCCGCTGCGACTCATAAGGACGAGGTCGAGGCCAAGGATGTTGAAGAGACCTCCATGGTTGCGGTAGATCCTCAGACTGAACACGATTCCGTTTCAAACCAGACGGACTCAAAGCAGGCGAAAGCCTCACGTCCTCGTAAAACGCGCAAAGCCGTGACGGCAGACTCTCAGATTCTTGAGCAGAACTCCCCTGACGCAAGCGCGTCCAATGAGGACCCATCCTTGCAACAAGATTCGGCAGCAGCGGGAGCTAGCGCTGCTAGCAGTGAGGAAGTGTCCGCGCCGCCCGTCACAAAGCGCCCGCGTCGGCGTCGTAGGGCAGTCGTAGCTGAGGCCGGAGAACCGGAGAAGGTAGCGGTAGAGAACATCGTCGAATTGCCCACGAGAGTCGAGCAAAAAGACGAGGCTGTGGTGCGTAGCACCGATGACATCGCTCTGCCGGAGCCGGCGCCAGCGCCTAAAACTAAACGTCGTCGCCGCGTAGCCTCCACGGGTGTGGTTGATACCGGCTAAGCGGGCGCGAGCCGTACTTGCGGCGTGTCCAGCATTCGTGAGGTGTGGAATCGCACAGCGATTTCGGCCTCTGAAAGGCCGCTGCAAGTTGCCGAGCTGATACCCATTCGGCTAAATTTGAGCGTCGGCGCAACAAAGCGCCAACGGGATTATTATTCCCAGATTCGACTCAAGGTCGAATTGGAGCGAGTAGGTCCCGGTCCGATAACGAGAAGAGATGAGCTCCAACGTGGTCTACGCGATCGTCAAGGCAGGCGGCCGGCAGGAAAAGGTGTCCGTCGGTGACGTCGTCGTCGTCGACAAGCTGGCTGAAGAAATTGGTTCCTCCATTGAGCTTCAGCCGCTGATGCTGGTTGATGGCGAGGCCATCACCGTCGATGCTGCCAAGCTGGACAAAGTCACCGTTAAGGCTGAGGTCGTGGATTCCGCCAAGGGTCCGAAGATCTCGATCATCAAGTACAAGAACAAGTCGGGCTACCGCAAGCGCCAGGGCCACCGCCAGAAGCTGTCGGTCGTCAAGATCACTGAGATCGCCTGACGTCAAACACTCGAGCAGAAAGTAGTTTCTGATGGCACATAAGAAGGGCCTCGGCTCCTCCCGCAACGGCCGCGACTCGAACGCTCAGCGTCTGGGCGTCAAGCGCTACGGCGGCCAGCTGGTCAACGCAGGCGAAATCATCGTTCGCCAGCGCGGCACCCACTTCCACCCCGGTGACGGCGTCGGCCGTGGCAAGGACGATACCTTGTTCGCCCTGCGTGCCGGTGAGGTCGAGTTCGGCCGCAAGCGCGACCGCAAGGTCGTCAACATCGTCGAGCCGGTCTCTGCCTGAGACCGATCTCAGCAATGGGCGTCCGGCTGAAGCCGGGCGCCCATTTTGCTTAACTAGACTTCATCTTCAACCCCGGAGGGCAAACCAATGGCGGACTTCGTTGATCGTGTGACCATTCATGCGGCGGGAGGCAACGGTGGTAACGGCGTTGCCTCGATCAAACGTGAGAAGTTCAAACCTCTCGCGGGCCCTGACGGTGGAGACGGTGGAAACGGCGGCTCGGTGATCCTCGAGGTCTCCCCCCAGGTCACCACCTTGCTGACCTACCACCGCAGTCCTCATCAGCGTGCCCAAAACGGTACTCCTGGTATGGGAGACTTTCGCCAGGGGAAGAACGGCGAAGACATCATTCTGCCTGTCCCCGAAGGCACAGTCGTCAAGTCCACCCGTGGCGAGTTACTTGCGGACCTGACGGGAACAGGGGCCCGCTTCGTCGTCGCCGAGGGCGGACGTGGCGGCCTGGGCAATGCAGCTCTGGCATCCAAAGCCCGCAAGGCTCCAGGATTCGCTCTACTGGGTGAGCCGGGAGAGGAACGCGATGTTCTCCTCGAACTCAAGTCCGTTGCCGATGTGGCACTCGTTGGGTTCCCGTCGGCAGGTAAATCTTCGCTCATTGCTGCAATGTCGAGTGCACGCCCGAAGATTGCTGACTACCCGTTCACAACTCTGATTCCCAACCTTGGTGTCGTACAGGCGGGGGAGACCCGCTACACGATTGCTGACGTGCCCGGGCTCATCCCCGGCGCATCCCAAGGTAAGGGCCTTGGCTTAGACTTCCTGCGCCACATCGAACGCTGCGCAGTGATCGTACACGTCCTCGATACCGCTGTTTACGAAGCAGAACGCGACCCGGTCAAGGATTTAGAAACCATCGAGGCCGAACTTGGCGCCTACCAGGGCGACTTGGGTGAGGTTGAGGGCTACGTGCCTTTAATGCAACGACCTCGTGTCATCGTCTTGAACAAAGTCGATGTGCCCGATGGGCGTGATCTTGCTGAGATCACACACCAGGACCTTGAAAAGTTTGGTTGGCCAATCCATCAAGTCTCTGCGGTGAGCCACGAAGGACTTAAAGAGTTCTCCTTCACTTTGGCGCGTATCGTCAACGAACAGCGAGAAAAGCTCCCTGAAATTAGCGAAGCACGTCCGGTTATTCGCCCGCAGGCAGTTGGGGCACGCGACGCGATCACCGTGCGCAAGACTCGTAAAGACGGAGACGAGGTCTTCCAGGTTCGTGGGGATAAACCCGAACGCTGGGTGCGTCAAACCGACTTCGCCAACGACGAAGCTGTGGGATACCTGGCTGATCGTCTGGCAGCAGCCGGCGTCGAAGACCTCCTGATGAAGAATGGGGCGGTTGCAGGCGACACCGTTGTCATTGGTGATCTTGACGGTGGAGTGATCTTTGACTTTGAACCCACACTGACTACTGGCCCGGAGCTTTTGGGCTCTCGCGGTACCGACCTGCGCATCGATCCCTCACAACGGCCCACGCGTCGGGAGCGGCGCGAAGTCCACCACCAGGTGATGGATGCCAAGACTGCGGCCCGTGAAGAATTGTGGAACGAACGCGAAGCTGGCGTGTGGACCGACCCGAATGCTGGGGGGTCGAAGTGACGCGACGCGGCATCGCCGGCGCTAAACGCATCGTCCTCAAAATTGGCTCGTCCTCGTTGACTCGGCCAGACGGCGGACTCGACCTCAATCGCATCGACACGGTGGCTAGGCTCGCGGCCCGCTGGCGTCGCGGCGACTCAGACCATCAGATCGTTATCGTGTCCTCAGGTGCTGTGGCAGCAGGCCTTGACCCACTTGGCCTGTCGGCGCGACCTCGTGACCTCGCCTCGGTCCAGGCTGCAGCCGCAATGGGCCAAGGTTTGCTCATGGCCCAGTGGACTGCCGCGTTCCACTCTCATCACCTATCGGCCGCTCAAGTGTTGCTGACAACCGCTGATGTGATGAGGCGAGAGCATTACACGAATGTACGTGCGGCTCTAGACAAGCTCCTAAGTTTTGGCACTGTTCCAATTATCAATGAGAACGATGCAGTGACCACCCGAGAGGTGCGTTTCGGGGACAATGACCGGCTAGCTGCCTACATCGCGCAGATGGTTCAGGCAGACGCCCTCGTCCTCTTGACCGATGTCGATGGTCTATACACGGCGCCCCCGTCTCATCCGGGTGCAGAGCTGATTGAGAAGGTGTCGTCAACCGACGATCTCATGAGCGTATTGGTCACGGGGACAGGCTCCAAGGTTGGCTCGGGAGGAATGGTCACTAAGGTTCAGGCAGCAACCATGGCTGCGGGATCTGGTATTGGGGTAGTCCTAACATCAGCAGATCGAGTTGCTGACGTCCTGGAAATGCGTGACGCAGGCACCTGGTTTGAGCCCTCAGATACGAGGCCAGCATCGCGGCGCCTGTGGATCGCCCATGCCGCCACGTCGCGAGGAGAAATTGTTGTTGACGAGGGCGCGGCCGCCGCCATTACAAACGGCAAGAAGTCACTTTTGGCGGCTGGAGCGGTCCAAGTGTTGGGCCACTTTAGTGCCGGTGACGTTGTTGACGTCGTGTCGCAGACCCGCCTGATCGCCCGAGGTATTTGTGCCTACGATTCTGAAGTCTGTTCGCAGATGGCTGGTTCTTGTGCCGACGAACTGAAGAGATTAGGATGGGAAAATCCTCGTCCTTTGATTCACCGCGACGACTTGGCTCCCTTGGAATGAGACAGAGCCGGTGGGCTGATCGTGTCAAAATAATGTCTATGGACCTTGAAACCGTTGATATTTCTGCGCTCACTGACGCTGCTCGCACCGCAGCTCGCTTCTTGGCAACGGCTTCAAGTGGCCGAAAAAACCAGGCTCTTGAAGCAATCGCCACGGCGATTACGGAACGCGCCGATGAAATCCTTGCTGCAAATGCTGAGGACATGGCTCGAGGTCGAGCTGAAGGAATGACGGATGCACTGTTGGACCGTCTCGAATTGACTCAGACGCGCATTCGATCCATTGCAGGCGCGGTCCGCGAGGTTGCAGCGCTGCCTGATCCAGTTGGTCAAGTGACCCGCGGTACGACCAACGAGCTAGGTCTCCGTATCACTCAGACGAGAGTGCCGATGGGCGTTGTCGGCATGATTTATGAGGCGCGCCCCAACGTCACAATCGATGCCGCCACCCTCGCTATTAAGTCTGGCAATGCTGTGATTTTGCGTGGTGGTTCCGCTGCGGAAGCAACGAATCGCGTGAGCATTGCCGTCATGCGTGACGCTCTGGCTTCGGTTGATTTTCCAGGCGATCTCATTCAGACCGTTGATCCATGGGGCAGGGCAGGCGCCAACGCCATGATGATGGCTCGCGGTGGTATCGATGTGCTCATTCCGCGCGGATCTGCTCGCCTCATCAACGCTATTGTGGACAATGCGAAGGTGCCCGTTATCGAAACAGGTACGGGGAATTGTCACGTGTACGTGGACGAGGGCGCCGACCTCGTCCAAGCAGAAAACATCATTATGAACGCTAAGACTCAACGGATTGGTGTGTGCAATGCTGCCGAAACTTTGTTGGTCCATGCCTCAGTCGCCGAAGATTTCTTAGTGTCAGCCATTACCCGTCTGACGACAGCCGGCGTGACCATTCATGCTGACGAAGGCACGCGCGCCATCGTTGGTGATGCTGAATCCATTGACCAAAAGTTCGTGGTTGACGCCACCGAAGAGGATTGGGCAACCGAGTATCTATCTATGGATCTGGCTGTCAAAGTCGTCGACACGATTGACGACGCCATCGACCATATTTTGACGTATTCGTCCGGACATACCGAGGCTATCTGTACTCGCAGCATTAAATCCGCCAACCGGTTCCGCTCCGAACTTGATTCTGCGGTCATCGCGATTAACGCGTCGACACGGTTCACCGATGGCGGTCAGGTTGGTCTTGGTGCAGAAATTGGAATCTCTACCCAAAAGCTCCATGCGCGCGGGCCCATGGGACTCGAAGAGCTTACGACGACCTCGTGGACCATCGAAGGGGACGGGACGATCCGACCATGAGCGCCGAAGCAGGACCCACAGCTCCTGTCCATCTTGAGCCAGGAGAAAATCCGCGCCGGCGACGTTCCATCGGAATCATGGGCGGAACTTTTGACCCCATTCACCACGGTCACCTTGTTGCAGCCTCGGAAGTGATGGAGGTCTTTAACCTGGACCAGGTGGTGTTCGTGCCAGCAGCTATGCAGCCTTTCAAAGCCGGGCGGCGCGTTACTCCGGCAGAACACCGGTATTTAATGACTGTGGTTGCAACGGCCTCGAACCCGCGTTTTACCGTGTCACGGGTCGACATCGACCGCGGAGGCACCACCTACACGGTCGATACTCTTGCTGATCTTGCCAAAGAATATCCGGATTCTGATTTCTACTTCATTACCGGTGCTGATGCTCTGGCCCAGATTGCCCAGTGGAAAGATTCCGATCAGCTTTTTGAACAGGCCCACTTCATTGGCGTGACCAGACCTGGCCACATCCTAGAAGATCCTGGTTTGCCCAAGAGTGCAGTGTCATTACTGGAAGTTCCGGCTATGGCAATTTCATCAACAGACTGCCGAACCAGGGTGGCTGGGGGACAGCCAGTGTGGTACCTGGTGCCAGACGGTGTAGTCCAATACATCAAGAAGTACGATTTGTATCGGCCTCTTGGGGCTTGATCATGGGCCGTAGCGTGCCCTCGAATAGACAGGGGAACAGGTGACCTGCTCCGAGCAGACTCGTGAACTAGCAATTGCAGCCGCCCAGGCAGCATCCGACAAATTAGCGACGAATCCAGTTATGGTTGACGTGTCCAACCGGCTCGCTCTAGCTGAAGCATTCTTGATCGTTTCAGCACCAACTTCGCGCCAGGTGCGTGCCATTGGCGAAGAAATTATGGACCAGTTGGCTCGCGATCACAAGCTGCGCCCGCAACGTATCGAGGGCCGCACGGAAGCCGCCTGGATGCTTATTGACTACTTGGATCTTGTAGTCCACATTTTTGACGAAGAACAACGCGACTACTATGCCTTGGAAAAACTTTGGGGAGACGGCGTCGTCGAATCTCTCACCGACGCGGTAATACCAGCTGTTCATCCGGTAACAGGGGAGGCTTTACGTTGAGCGAATCCATACAGGTCAAAGGCGGCAAAGCCGTGGCTGGTGCCGTGGGATCAGGTTTTTCTTCAAATGAGGCGACAGCTGGGCATCGTGGGGCTTCCAGAATCGTGTTCTTGCGTCACGGACAAACAGATTTCAATGTTCAGCGTCGTTTCCAGGGGATCGTCGACCGTCCTCTTAACGAGGTTGGACGTGGCCAAGCACGTGCGGCAGCCGAGGTGCTGGCCTCTCGGATAGTGTCTCCTTCCGAGCAGATTGGCGTGTCAGTAGGGCCAGTGGAGGACTTGCCGGGAGTCAAGATCATGTCCTCTCCGCTGCTGAGGGCGCACGAGACCGCTCAAATCCTGGCTGCTGCATTTGCCAAGGCTGGATTATCTCCTGATGGACCGCATGTCGATGAGCGTCTCATTGAACGCTGTTATGGCGAATTTGAGGGTTTAACCGTCGATGAGATCAGCACCGATTTCCTGCCATTCTTGCAAGAGTGGCGGCGTACAGGTGAATCTGAGGCGGCAGGTATCGAACCGTCGAATGAATGTGGTCGGCGCATGGAAGAAGCTACTGTCGAGGCAGCTGCTACATGTCCAGACGGGGCGACGCTAGTGGTTGTGTCGCACGGGAGTGCGATTACGCGAGCCTTGGTGACCTTTATGGGGTTGGATCCTTTGACCTTTGACGCGTTAAAGGGCTTGGATAACTGTCATTGGTCTGAGCTTGTCTTCGCAGGCGGTGGGGGCTCTGGCGCCTCCGGTGACGGTTCCTGGCGCCTTGCAGCGCACAATATCGGTGCGCGTGAAGACGTGTTGGGTGCGTAACGTCCAGTGTGATCACTGGCACTGTGCTTCGATTTTGTTCTTCGGGTCGCTGGCCGCTATTGTTAACGGGTCGCCGCGACAGTGGTGAATAAATGAAGACGGGGCTATGGCGCAGTTGGTAGCGCGCTTCCATGGCATGGAAGAGGTCGGGGGTTCGAATCCCCCTAGCTCCACTGAAGGGACGCTCATTTTAATACAAAGTGGGCGTCCTTTTGTATGCCCGAAATCTGAACGAAAAGCCAGGTCAGAGAGGATTTGTTTTCGTCTGGTCTGTTGGGCGGTGCCTGCAGGTAGGGGAGTAGGGCAGCCGAATTTCGGGTACTCGTGCTGCCTGGTGCGTGCCCGTGGGCTGAGCCGCCAAATTGTGCGACTTGCGCCAAAAAGTATGGGTACGTGCCAAAAAGTATCCGAAGCGCCAAAAGGTATAGGCAGGTAGTGCGGAGCGTGGCGACTTGTTGGAAGGGGGAGGAATCCGTCGTTGCCGATCATGGGATCTTGCGGCGAGTATGCGTTGAGCGCTGCACTCATCGCACTCGGTCTTGTCGACAATGAACTTCACTCGATTGGCGTTGCGATCGCAGTCTAGATTTGGGCACCCTTTGACCCGCTAATCTTTCTCGAGAATTCTCGGAGCCATTGCTTTCGCCACCTCGGTTGTTAATTTCGACCTCTACTTCTATGCCGAGCGCATCGTTGGAGGCCGGGTCAATGAGGAGAGTCAAGTGACCTGATTCGAGATCTCGTTTGAGTGATTTGAACTCATCGAGTACAGCTGCTCTGCTTTCCCAAAGCCCCCGGCGAGGAGTTTGTCTGAAGGATCGTTCTCGACAATGGCACCCACGTTTGTGGACGATGGTTGTCTCAAGGAAGTCTCGGTAGGAGTCGAGGGCCTCTACAAACGCTATTGCTTCGCCAGATTCAGCAAACAGTGCATCTTCGAATGTCAGGGCCTTGTGGATGACTTCAAAGGATCGATGTACTGATGCCATCCTGCTCGCCCGTGCCATCGCACGATTCTTGTATTCATGTACTCCTGGTTTGCCAGGTAGCCAACATCTTCCTAGAGCTGTTCAATCGAATGGAAAGCAGCTGTAGACAAGGAAGCCAGAGCCTGAGTCCGTAAGAGATGCTGGAATTCAGGAGATTCTATTGCTGATGCCTCGCGAGCCAATAAGGCGCCTGCAAGATAGAGAGCGCGCCGGTCATTCGCTTGGCCTTGAGCGCCGCTTCCACCTGTGCGTTGATCGCATCGACTGCTTCGAGGGCGGGGACCGGGGTTCGGGAGCGAGTGAAATGCCTCGGAGCAAACCTCCGTTGTAATATGCTCAACTTCAATGAAAGCTCGCAAACCCACAGGTGAGCCAAAGAGGCCTGTGAATCCGTCCGCATCCCCTAGCTGCTCCCCGCTCAGACAGGCGGTCGGACACTCACGTCACCACCGTTCCACGCCACAGCTCATAGACGTAGGTTCGGTTCGCCATTCATTGAGTCTGGATCGGTCATTGTTACAAGTCGACTACCATTGCAACGAAATCAAGCAAAGGCCTTCACAATCCTTGTGATATCTGACACACTGAAAACCGTGAATCTCGCCGCAGTTCAAGGAGGATCAAATGTCGACTACGACTTAGATGCCGCAACCCGTCACTACTGACCCGAAGACCGACGCTGATCAGCTCTTCACCGATCTCGTCTATTCCTTTGGTACTGCATCTAAGCTCACGGCCTCGGGGTACGATGGGTCTATCGAGGCAATGAGCCTCACACGTACAAGCCCCTGCGACTGCAGTAGCTGCGCCTCGATTGTTCCAACGTCATGCGGTCAAACGTATGGCGCCGCTGCTCTATGCCCGTATTGCTGACTTCCTAGGTGTCTTTCAGAGCAAAGTCCCGGCATCAATTGGTTTTCTGATGAGAAGGAAGCAGCGGAGGAATGACCAACTGTTCTAAGTATGCTCCCTTTTCAGGGGTCTATGCACGCAGAATCAGTGCATTGTCTCACGCTGAAGCCAGGCGATTGTGCCGCGAGCTTGTATCTATTATTCACGCTCACGACCAAGTTGCGTTTGATGAAGCTCGAATGAATAATCAGCTGCTTGATATCATTCGGGCCGCCAGTCCAGATCTTTACGCTTCAATTGAAGATCAATTCTCTCCGAATTTATCAGCGAGAGACGTACCAACTCGCAGAACAGATCGAGTCATACGATCAATCGAGAACTATGCATTGCGTTGCGCAAGTCGCGCTACGCCTTTCTCTCTTTCATCCAGTATCGTTTTCGATCTAGACCAAGAGATTTCGGACCCAGAATTAGAAGAGAGACCTTCCTATATCTTCGCAGCTTTCGAAATGAGCAAAGACTCACCTAATGCTCCCGCACTCGCTGCAGATTCATGGCTCTTCAAGAACCAACTAATTACACGACTCTCACAATCTACGTATGAAGTCCCCGTTCCATGGAATGCGCATAAACATTCGCAATCGAGCGACCTATCCTATTCAAGGGTCACCCTAAATTCCACACACTTTGAAGTGTTGAATCGGGCTAACACTGGTGTTCAGATTCAAACACTAATAAGGGAATTTGTCAGCCAATATGGTGTGAGCGAGCAGCGTCTTCGAGACGTCTTACTTAGCCTCATTGAGACTGGGCTACTAATTCAGATCCGTAATCCTGAACACTTTCTCGACGAGATTCGACCTGTCACGTTAAAGACTGATTCAATTGAGTCGCTTGCGACTATGAGCATAGATCCAACAACGGTCATGGCTCGGACTCCGATGACCGAAGCAGCGCAGGTTCCAAACGACGGCAAGATCGCACGACACGTGGATACAACCATGTTATTACTCGAGCAGACGGCTCCCTCACAGATCAGCAACGCACACGATCAATGGTTAGACAAATTTGCCGAAAACTATGGATTTAATACGGCAGTCAATGCTCTCACGGTTTTCGATCCAATCGCAGGAATTGGACCAATTCAGCTCGGACTCGAAGACCAACCCTCTGGCACACTTGCCTCGCAGCCATTAGTAAGCTTTCTGTTGGATGCGCACCATCCAAACCAGCTGCAGATGAAGAAGGACTTCTACATTCTCGATTCGAAAGTAGTTCACAGAGCACTCAGAGAGCGCAGACAGGACTCGTCTGGAAGGACAATCACTCACGATTCAAGAGTCAAGGACCTCATGTTTGAGTTGTTCGAGCATCCAACGTTGGGCCTTCTGTTCTTACCAGCGATCCTCGGGGCTACCGATCCAGGTGCACTCCTTGGCTGATTCGCTTCGCTCCTCAGTTCAAATGAAGTATCGCGGATCTGGGGTCAAGGTTCTTCCGAACAGATCGAGGTCGTTCAGCTGCGCCCGTTCTTTCACAATCGACAATGTCAACAGCTTTCGGCCCAGTTTCAGCCCCCGGGACGGTACATATGCCCTCAGGTCGCCAACCCATACGATCCTTCGGCAATTTCTTTGTCCGAACTCCTATTCTGTCTCGCGGACGGGGACATGAGGATCCTAGACCGAAGAACAGGACTACCAATCCTCGTTCAATCTCAGTCAATGATTACGCTCGCACAGTTCGATCCAATCTCGAAAACAATTCTCGCTATCGCCCGCCGCGGAGAACCTGCCTACACACTTTTCCAAGAAGAGCCTTGGAGTGCAAGGGAGACGCACCGTCCCGGAGTCATTCTCGACGGTGTTGTCCTCCGACGACCTCAATGGAGGCTGCCCGCTGGAATGTTCTCCGACTACTCAGATGATGAGCCCTTCCGACGCTGGAAACAAATGGTTAATCTTCCGGATCATGTCAGAATTGGAAGGGGCGATCAAATACAGGAGTTCGACCTCTCAAACATAGATGAATACCAAGCTTTCAAACGATCAGTAGGCCCGAGGGCGTCGATCCTAGATGCCGCATTTTTCACCCTCAACACAGACGACCGTAAAGTTGAATATTTATATAGATATGTCCTAAAGTCAACGAATTCAATCCAGACTCTGATACCTTCAGAAACTTTTTCGCTGATCGATCCGAAAGACGGCGATAAAGTAGAAGAATGGCGCGCATACGAATTTACTACACCATCCGGTTTGATACCGGAGATTTCCGACTTTCGTCAGGTAATTCAATTTTTCAAAGACATGGGCGGCAAAAATTGGCACTTTCTTCACTATACCAACCCCGATGCCCATTTGAGACTGAGATTCCAGCTGCCTCCCGAGGCGAATGCGCAATCAAAGATTCTTAACGGGCTTGACGCTTTGATAGAAAGCCTCCGAGGCGAAAACTACAAAAAAGTTCGAATTGTCGAATTTTTTCCCGAATATACACGTTATACTCGAACGACATCTATCGAATCAATTTTTGAAATCTTTACCAGAAGTTCCGAGCTCGCTTTGAGTGAGCGGCTCACTCTCCAGACAACACAGAATCGCAAACAGGTCATCCTATCCGCCGCAACCTCATTTATGGAGCTTGTCCGATACTATTTTCCAGAAACTTGGGCGACAGCGATCGTTAAAGCATTCAAAAGGGGATCGTTCGAGGATCCGAAACACTTCGATAAGCAGAGAACTTCATTACGATATGAAATCGTACACGAAATCGAAGATAAAGTGCTCGAAGTTGGGCCTCGCTATAAAAATTACAATGAGATTGGCACCGACATTATACCCTCAGTTATGCATATGCACTTTAATCGCGTCGCCGGAATCGATCGGGGTGGAGAAGCTGATTACACCGCGATTATCAGGAAGTTTTCGTTATCGCGACTAGCTCGATTAAAGATGAGATGTTATTTAGAGTCATCAGACACTCCGGTGGAATCAGACTAGTGATATGAATATTGACCTGGATTTTGAAAGACTATCGGAACTCTATCTTGATCAGATCAAGCTTCGCTTGCAACCAAATTCAGACCGTTACTTATTTGACATTTCTAAGATGAATCCGAGGGCCGCAATCTCTGATCTTCTTTCTTATCCTTCGGGCGTTGGAGGCTATATATATTGTCTCCGGCTAATCGCAAGCGCAACAGGTTCGCTTGAGGCTAAAAGTCTAGCAGACCGCCTCTTTGAACTCGCACTTGTTACATATAAACAAAATCGAACAGACATTCGCGCGATTCAAGAACTATTTGCATTAGCTGATTTGAGCATCTCGCAATACGGCAAGGCCGATTCGCACTTGCAGACAATCATTTTAGAATGGATGGATACCATTTCAGTCGCTCTCTTGGATCAACTTGATCGGGAGGACTTGATTCATCGCGGCTTTGTAAGTACCGATTTGGTGTCGGGCATTTGTCGTGGAATTCTGCTTGTTGAGGGGTATTGCGCTCCTCATTCACTCGAATTACTTCAAGAGCTTCTGAAACTTGAGACTTGTGAAAGTGGCAAGCGAGTTAGAGCTTCTTTCAGCGGCGCTCCATCTCTTGTTTGGGCTGAAAAGGCGGTGGTTGCAAGCCATCGAAACTACGGAATCGTTCATGGTCTCGATGGAATTTGTACAACGCTTTGCAGCGCATTATCTCGTTATTGTACTACGGACTCGTATGACGCAGTTACCTATGAGCGAGCTTTGGATACGGTTGATGAATATTTGGAATGGCGGATCGATTCGGCCGAAATGAAGATTGGCCAAATTCCCATGACTGAAGTCTTGCTCAACGACGGATCATGCATCGATTGCTTTGCTGATGATGGGATATGGTGTTATGGCGGAGCAGGATTGCTTGGCGCATGTAATGCCCGAATTGGCCTCGATAGCGGCCCATTCGCCCTGACAGACAAATTTGTCATGTTAGCTGATCGCGTATTTCATGATCCGGTTGCGAAGTCTCTCACCTTATGTCACGGGGAATCCGGTCGCATTCTAAGTTTGCGCAATTTTAGTGACTTAATTGACTGTGCTTTTTCACAAGAGGAATTGCGCCTGGCTTTCTGTCAGCGTCTAGGGAAGCTACTCAGCAGGGGTGATTTGTCAGGATATCTCGATCCTGACCTACTGTTTTCTAACGATCCTCTTAATATTGGTGTTCTGTCCGGATTGGGAGGAGTGGTAATTGCTTATTTTGAAACATTATGCGAACGGTTGCCCCCGTCACATTTTGCAGAAAGTTGTCTATTGGCGGCTCCGTGGCTTCGGCCATATCGAACGCTCCATGTGTGAACACGAATGTTGATTCCAGAACGTCGATTTCGTACAGTGGATGAATGGCTTTTCTCTGCTCTGATTTGCACAGTTGAGGTGTGTCGCGCCTTTAGAGTTTTGAGGATTGCTTGAACTGGTAGTGTGACGGCGGGTTTACCGATGAAGTCATGGCCAGCGATTCGCATGGTGACGTGGCGCAGCGGTAGGAGTTCTTGAATTGCTTTCTTGAGTGTGAGGCCGGTTTTGCTCTGAGTTCCTCGGACTACAGCGAGGGCTGTGAACACGAAAGTGAGGTGGGCTTCGATCGCTTCTTGGGTGTGGTGGAAGATGGGGCGGGCTCGCAGGTCTGTCTTGGACATGCGGAAGGACTGCTTGACGTACCACAGGTCGTGGCAGGAACTGATCACCTCCCGACTTGCACAGTTTTTGTGTGTCATTTCGCCAGAGCATTGAGGATGTGACGCCAACTTCAAAATTTCATTCGTGCGCCGCAGCTCCGCGTTCTCCTGACGCAAACGCTTGAGTTCGGCGCTTTCCTCAGTGGAAACCCGAGGACGGACTCCGGCATCCACACGCGCTCGCATCACCCAGCGCCGAAGAGGTTCCCTCGACGTCCCCAACTTCATCGCGGTATCGGCGATCACGCGGGTTTCAGACACTCCCAGATTATCCCGCAGACGATCCTCAACAAGCCTGACAGCCCGCTCCCCAAAAACTTTTATATAGTTCCTTGGCATGCGAAATCCTCTCACAAAAACCTCGGAACAAAACCCGGGATGCTTCAACGCCGAATCCTTGCTGTGCGGGGGAACCTTGCGAGATACTAAATTATGACTATCGCTGAATGGATTGTGCTCGCGGTTCTCGTGCTAGTTGGATTTGCCATTTGGTGGCATTTCTCTCTGCGAAGGAGAATTGACAAGAGAATGCATGAAGCTCCGCCCGAAGAGCGTGAAGCTTTGATGAAAGTTCAACGAGATATTGATCGTGGCAAGGCGGCGCGCCAGGGATTCTTCTTCTAGGTACCGTAGACTGCGACTCGTCTGCAAGGAATGTCTGATGACTGGGCTTGGCCAGGATCGCGCTAACCAGAGACCTGTGGCAGCCAAATTAGTTGATCCGTCTGTGTGAGTATTCGGTAGTCACGATAGGGCGCCCAACGCATGAACTTTGGGTTCGGACACGAGAGTTCTTCTCGGAGGTCTCTTGATACCCTAGTCTGTGCTCTGTGGGGCTACTCGTTCGAGAACGAGATCCGGGTCAAGGCCGGACGCACTCACTTCGATGAGTCTTTCACCACCCTCTCAGCACAATTGAATCGAGTAGTTCTTAGTGAGTGCTGGGATCTGTGCAGAGCTCTTCCCGATCGCATCCATTATCACTTCTTTCAACTGGACTCCGAAAACAAGCCAGATAGATGTTCGGCGTTGTCTACGCTTGCAGGGCAGCGTTCTCACATTCAAGACTTGGCTATTTGAACTCGAGATCCTGTTCTCCTTCATCCTCACGTAGGTCGACCAAGAGTCCAGGTCTGTCTGCTTCATCATTAGTGCCGAATACAAGTTCGGTCGCATCGTCACGGTCGAAGTGCGTGGTTGGTGTGACGTCGGTGTTGTTGAGAACGATCAGTTGCCCGTAGTCGCCGCTGTCAACCATGTAGTCGAATAGGTTCCGTAGGAGCCCAGTCTTGGGTCTGCCTGATTCGTCTCGGCTAGTGATGAGATTGTTGCCATCGGCTTGGTGTTCGAAGCCGAGTGTTGGCGTATCGATGACGACGATTGAGGGCTTGTGGATCGCGTGCTCATGAATGTAGCGACGGAGGGCAAGGACAAGCACGGTATTGAAGAACGCTCGGTATCCCTTTCCGTGTGAGCGTTTTGATTTTCGGCCGATACGGATATCGAAGTCTGTCTGATCCAGATACGCCTGGTCTGCATCCTTGAATTGAGATTCAGCCAAGATTTCTTGCAGATACTTAGCCGTGTCAGCAAAGAAGGAAGATGGAAAGAGATCCACAGGATCGTAGTCTTCGGTCGGCGCAGGTGGGCTGGTCAGTGTCGTGATCTGGTCGATTAGTTCGTCGTGTTGAGTGTCGAGCATACGACTTTCAGTGAGCCTCGCTTGGTGTGCTTCGAGGTCAGCAATTTGACTCTTGAGAGCTGTGATTCTCGGTAGGACCGCTTCAGAAAGTCTTGTTTCCGCAGATCGCTGCTCATCGCGGAGACTGTTCAGGTGAACTTCAAGCGCGGCAATCTGGTCATTGAGTGATGACTGTACTTGCGCAAGTTCTTCGAGGTCACCCACCCGCATTTCTGCCTCTGCTTGTGCTGCCTCTTTGTAATCAGGCATTTCATGGTTAGACAGTGGGCTGCCACAAAAAGGGCAGTCTGACGGTTCGGGCAATGTTTGAATCGCCTGTTGAGCGTCAGCAACGAAAGTGAGGCGCTTGATATCGCCGATGTAGACCGACGCTAGGTCCTCATATCGGTCGGCCGCCATGGTACGAACTGACAGTTCCTGTTCGACTGCAGAGATATTTCGTGTGAGTTCCGAAAGCTCCTGCCGTGCTTGATCTTGGATGGTGTTGAGTTGAGACAGCTCGGCAGTGAGTTGTGTGATTTCAGCGGTGATATCCCGGCCATCGTCTTCCCCGCGAAATTTCTTGAGTGTTTCACGCATACGACCAACCTGATCGAGACGCTCACCGAGAAAGGGAAGCAGGATGTTCTTTCTTGATTCAACTACGGCGGGATCCTCATGCTCAGGAAGGAGCGAGAGATCGCGGTCATAAAACAATGTGAGGAATGCTGAGAGAGTGGCGAATTTCGTCGTCGTGAAGATCGATTCCTCTGATGTGATTCGCCCTTCTGATCTATGCAATGTGTCTGAAAAGCTTTTCCAGGTTAGTGGTTTTCGACTGCCGTATTGGTTGGTAAGAACTACACGTCGTTCTTTGATCCCCAAGAGACGGAGCAATAGGTCTGAGACCGTTACCCCGCTGGCTGAAGATTCCGTGGGTTGTGCAGGATATTCGTCATAGGGAATGCCGAATACTGGATCTGCGGCAACCGTGATTTTTGAAGAACCAATGGTGCGAATAAGTTTGACTTTCCCTTCGTCGGTGCGGAGGGTCATCGAGATGACGGAGTAGCCGGTTCCAGCAGAAAATGGCCTGGTTGAGCCAGCCAGCATGTACTTGATTGTCTTTGCGAGATAGGTTTTCCCGGTATCTGATGGGCCATGGATGATGTTAAACCCGGGCTTGAAGTCGACTTGTGTTGAGGCAACGCCATCTCCTGAATAGATGATGTTTTCAATCCAGAACCCGTTCTTCATCGCTCACCTTCCTCGGGAGTGCCCAGTCCCTGTCGTTCAACTTGTTTGATGACTTCATCCTCACTGTGCGAGTCAACGAAAGGGAGAATCGATTCCACGGCTCGTCGAAATTCTGAGGCATATTGGTTCATCAACTGTCGGGAGAATTGTTCCCCGGTTGTGTTGATCTTGAATCGGATTCCTGTGGGGGTTGTCTGCGGATCTATCAGTCCTCGTGTGACGGCAAAGCGGATACCCTGGTGAATTTGTTGTGTTCGGGCTGCGAGTTCTGAGGCCGAATAGATCGAATTGCCGTGAAGGTTGGTTGAGTACATCCCAAAATTTGCAGCGTTTGTTGCCATGAAATCGATCGCCACCAGCATTCGTTGTGTTCGTGCCAGGTGAGGCCTGGCGGCGAGAATCATTGTGATTCGTGATGCGAGTGACAGATCAGTGTTGTAGAGGTTACGAATTGTCATCTGCCCACCTCAACTTGTCATCGTTGACGAGCATGTGCATGATGCCGTGACGCTGTCGCATGCCAAATAGGCGCGGCGTGTTGGACACAGGGGATTTGTTCAGAGAAATTCGTGCGGCCTGTTCCAATGTGGCAAGTAGCCGCTCATACTCGGACGGATGATTCCTCTTGTATGTTGGGCGAACACCGTGGTAGGCCTCATCCTTAATTGATTCAAATTCATCTTCACCGTCGAGGCTTACGTCTTTCAGTAATTCTCGAAGTGCGTCCGCAAGGTAGTAGTCCTGGCGCGCTTCATTGAAATCTTCGAGGTAGTCGCCGCCGTGATCTTGGAGAGCCTCGAGAGAAATATCTATGCCTGATTCTCGACACAAAACTGTTGTCAGCTGTCCTGTGTACTTCTTCTCTTGATTTGCAATCTTTCGTGGGACTTTAGGTGTTGCCGGCATCCGAACACGGGAAGAACCAGCAACAAAGTCTTGACCGTCAACGTAGATGTCGGTTGATTTCAAATCAGCGAATCGTTGCCTCGTTGGAATCTCCGTCGCGAGTTCAGGAGTGGTTGCACTAATGAGGTCCGGATCCCATTGATGTGACCATGGCGATAGGTTAGTCGGCCGTATTCCAGGGATTTCGCTGGGAAAACACTTTTGTTGAAGAATCCGGTGGTGCACTGATTGACATTGCGCCACCGGATTCTTCGGTACGATCAGAAGGCGTCTTGCCGGCAAGAAAACTGAAGTTAAACTGTCGTCAAGTTTCGTGTGTGAAACGCCTGAAAATTTGGAGGACGATCGCGGTGTCTGCAGTTCAAGAAGGGGCGCATCCGCGCATTGCAGAGATAGCCTTTAACGAATCTGCATTGGCGCAGTTCGTATCCCACATTCAGGCGAATCCGGACGACCCCGATAACCTTGCGCGATTCTTACTCGAATATCCAACCGTATACATCGTGCATCATCATGATGGTGGGACGGCATGCGACGCTCAGGAATTCTCCATATATGTGGGGGAGACGAACGACATCAATCGAAGAACTATTCAACATTTAAGGCAGGATCCGAGAACTAGACATGACTGGCGTCAAATCGTTGCTCATCCGGATGCGACGATGCACATTATTGGTCACGAACTATTTAACAAGTCTTTAACTCTTGATATTGAAGACCGATTAATGACCCACCTTCTGGGTTCACGGCACGTGCGTCATCTATATAATCGGCGACCAAATCCGCAGAGGAACTATCATACGAAAGAACAGATTGATGAGATTTTCAAATCGATCTGGTCATCTCTTCACGCCCGTGATGAACAACTATTTCCTCCGGATGCTGAGGTTCGTAACTCCGCTCTATACAAAGCCTCACCATTCCATAACCTCACCATCGAACAACTCGATGCAAAAGGTCTAATTTTAGAAGCAGTTCAAACAGCGGTAGCGGCTGATCAACGAGGTCAGCTCATCTTGGTCTCTGGACAAGCTGGATCAGGTAAAACTGTACTGTTATCAAGTTTATTTCTTGACATTATGGAAATTGACCGTGGTGTCGAAGAGCTCACTACCCAACAGCCGCGCAATTACCTACTTGTTAATCACAAGGAGCAACTGACTGTCTATCAGGAAATCGCGAAGAAACTTCAGCTCTACTCAGCGGGAAAATATGGCACAGTCATGAGCCCCACGCGATTCATTAATAACTTCACCACTGAACAACCAGCTGACGTCGTCCTTGTTGATGAAGCGCACCTGCTGTGGACGCAAGGAACTCAGGGATACTCGGGTGCAGATCAACTCCAAGATCTACTCAAGCGTGCAAGAGTCGTGGTTGCTGTCATGGATCACAATCAAATTCTTAGAAACAAGCAATACCGAAATATTGGCGAGTTTGAGCAACTTCAGCAACTTGCAACAGAGCATATAGAATTACATAACCAACTCAGGATTAACGGCTCTAAAGAAACACTATCGTGGCTGCGGACCCTTATCGATCAGGGAACCATCGGGCACATCCCAGATGATGAAAACTATGATTTACGTATTTTTGATGATCCATCAAAGATGCATGAAGAAATCCGTCGTCGTGCCACCGTTTCTTCGGAATTTGATGGTCTTTCACGCATGGTTGCTTCCTATGACTGGCCTTATAAGCCCCAGCCTAACTCTGAAGGATTAGGACTGTGGAACGTAGAGATTGATGGGAAGTTTTCTGCTCCTTGGAACTACCAGCTCAAGTCCACAAATAAAAATTGGTCGAGTAAACACCAAGCCTGGGCCGAACAAGAACACACCATCGAAGAGATTGGCTCTACATTTACTATTCAAGGATTCGACCTGAACTATGTTGGTGTAATCCTTGGGCCGTCCGTGGGGTACGAGGACGGACGCTTAGTCTTTCGTCCAGAAAAAAGCCATAACAGAGATGTTCGATCTCGTCGCACACTGCGGGATGGAACCAAAGCGCATGTGGGTGAGCAGATGCTGCGCAATGAAATCAATGTGCTATTGACCCGTGGCATTCGAGGTCTTTATATCTATGCCGTGGATCAAAATTTAAGGGATGCTCTGATGGCAGCAGCGAAAGGAACTTTGCAAAATGTCAAATGAGCTCGATGAATTGATCGATCAGGTCAATACGTTCCGTGATGAGCGTGAATGGCGCCAGTTCCATACTCCCAAAGACTTAGCTCTGTCCATTAGTGTTGAGTCAGCCGAACTGCTTGAACTATTCCAGTGGCGTTCTGACCAGGAAGTAGTTGACACTCGCATGGCAGGTCTCCGAGAGGAGATTGCTGATGTCCTGATTTACACACTCATGTTAACCGACGATCTGGGTCTCGATCCTGCTCAGATCATCCGTGAAAAACTCGAGATAAATGCTCGCAAATACCCTGTGGATCGAGCGAAAGGTTCAAGTGCGAAGTACTCTGACCTGAACTAGTGGTTTAGTTGGGTAAGTGGCTTAAAGTTATTTTCTTAGCTGAGATATCTTCTGCTGCAAAATACCTAGATGGATAGGGTCTTGCGACGCTTGAAATTTGGTGGGGGAAGGCTAAATCCTTCTCCCCACCAAATTTGGGCTAGAAAATCGAGATTCACATGGAAGCTGGAGAAGTGTAGCCCTCCGAAGTAATCGGTTTCTGCTCGGTGCGATTTGCCATGAACCTGGAAAGAAGTAGATGCAAGAAGAAGGTCAGGATGAGTGCTCCAAGCCCGGAGGGGAAGTCTCCGGGAAGCGGAATCCAATATTGGAAAGCGATACCGGCGAAGGCGCCGACAATGAAGGAAAGTACGGCTGGCCAGCGTACAGCTGGTAGATCATTCGGATCGGCAGTTGAATATTCGGACCGTCTCACCAAGTAAAAATCGGCAAGAATTGGACCCGCGAGTGGAACGAATGCTGCTCCTAAGACGGTGATGAAATCTCCAAAAAACAGAGAGTAGAAGCCAAGCGAGCCAAGAAGAGTGCCAATGGCGCCAACGATGATCACAATCTTACGACGTTGTAGGCGATATCCGACTGCTTCTGCTGCGGGACCAAGGTACAGAGCATTGCAGTACAGCTCTGACATGTTTGTCGTCCAGAGAGCTAGGACCCAAAGTACGACACCGAGGATAGTCAGAATCAGACCGTTTTCGACCATCCAGGCGATGAAGTTTGACTCACCCGTAGCAATGGCTCCCGTGTATCCAATGAGATTTAGTAATGGATTTGTCAGAATGAAGCAAGCACCTGCGCCGATGAGGACATGAGTTTTTCGGCTCGCATATCTAAAAATATCTACACCCATAATCACGCCGGCAATCCATGCGCCGATAATGACTGTGATTGCAGTTCCAAGTGATAGGCCCTCACGATTATTTGCTTCGCTTAGAACATTTCCAAAACCACCGAACTCGTTAACCATGAGGATGGCTACAACAATCGCTACGACGAGAACGAAAGGCGCTGCCCCGGCAGAGATTCTCTCGATGGCAGTAATCCCTTTCCAGGCGGACCAGGTGAAAACTGCACCCCAGAATATGCAGAGAATTACATACTCGAGAGTCAGGCCGTTGATCAGAGTGATGCCGGTTAGATCTCCGACTGCGACATCAAAAATTTCGCCGACCATCCCGACGATTGATGCGAACCAACCTAGAGTAAGAAGCGCCATGATGAGCATTGGCAAAATAATGCCCTTGCGGCCGTAGGAGAAACGTGAAATCAGGGAAAGATTCATACCTGTTTTCATCGCGGCATAGCCGAGAGCGTAAGTCAGCGCAAGCAAAATACCTTCACCAAGAAGAATTGCGAAGACTGCTTGGCTAAAGGACATGCCGGCAGCGCCGCCCTGTCCTGCTAGTTGGCCTCCCACGATCAGGCCGGTTGGCACATAACCAAACCCAACCCAGATTGCAAACATTGACCACCAGGATCTACGGGCGCTGCGTGGAACCGGTTGAAGCATGAATTCTTCAGCGTCGACTTGCGGCTCTTGCTTTGAGAGCATTTGTTTTTCCGTGCTCATCAGTAGTCTGCCTTCCTTTTGTGTTTTGTTTTGAAAGTTTTTTGTGAAATATTTGGATGAGAATCTGAGTGCGAAAAAGAAGTGGTTTGTGAAATGCTTCTTTTATAAACGTCCTCGCTTGGCGAATTCTGATTCAATTTCATCCATTGTTGAACCCTTAGCTAGTAGTAGGTGCAACAGAAGACGAGATTTGCGTTCATCGAGCCAACCGGCGCCAATAAGGCCTCGGTTAAGCAGATCAACTTCGGATCCAGGATATGCATATGAGTTTCTTGTGGTTGTTCCACCGCCCGTCCTGGAAGAAAACACAACAGGAATTCCTGCTTTAATTGCCTCTTCCGCAGCGTCAGCGAGATCGATCGGAAGATGTCCAGAGCCCATCGCGGACAGAATTAATCCATTTACACCGTTAGAGGTTGCTGCGCGGATAGTATCACCATCGTCGTCAAGCCCGGCCATAATGATTGGAATACGGAGCTTGGGTGTATCAGGTACGGGTAGTGGTGATGGGCGTGTGAAGGGCGAGTATGCGACGGCAACTGAGCCTTCTACGACTTTTGCAACGGGGCCCCATGAAACTGACTTGAAAGCCGACAGTGCGTTTGCGTCAACTTTTCGGACTAAAGACGCCAGATGGGCTTCGTCGTTAAGAACGGCGAGAACACCCATGCCTGATAGACGTGAATCGACCGCTACCCGCGTTGCTGCTACTAGATTGCCTAATCCTTCTGCCCCAGCATCATCACTAGCTCTCATCGCACCGGTGATGACCAAAGGCTGCTCGCGGTCCCACAGAAGATCCAGAAGGTAAGCGACCTCCTCGAGCGTGTCAGTTCCCTGGACTATGACCACGCCGTCCGCTCCTAAAGCTATAGCTTCGTGAGCGAAATTGAAGATTTCAATAACATTGTTGACAGTGAGTTGAGGAGAGCCCAACTGGAGCAATGTCGTTGCTTTGATGTTGATGTCGGGAAGCCATTGGGCTAGTGGAGCTACGAGCTGGTGACCTTCAAGAGAGACGTTAACTGGGCCAAGGACGCTAACTGCGGACATCGAGATTGTCCCACCGGTGGTACCTATTGCAACTGTCTTGCTCATACTTCCTTGCCTTCATAATTCTGCAGGTGGTTGCACATAATGAGTCACCTGGTACGCAACGAATGTGACTGTGGACATATTACGATGTAGATGAGTTCCCCATCTGTGAATGAGAGGTTGAGATATGCCCGACCAGGCACAAGTGAAGAAGAATCATTGGTACCGCAACGATGATATCCCAGGAGTTGCAGGGCCAGATCGAGAAATTATTGGATATGGTCCGAATCCTCCCCGAATTCGTTGGGACAATGGGGCAAAGGTTGCGATCAACATTGTCATCAACTACGAAGAAGGCTCAGAGAAGACCTTCGCGATGGGGGATGCAGCGAACGACGGAATGTATGAGCTACCTTTCGAGGTGGACGACCAGCGTGATCTGGCAAAAGAATCGATGTACGAGTACGGGACTCGTGCAGGAATTTGGCGTATGTTCCGTACCTTCGATCGTTACGATGTGCCAGTCACGGTCTTTGGAGCGGCAGTGGCACTTGAACGCAACCCCGAGGTCGCAAAGAAGATCAACGAACGTGGCGACGAAATTGTTGGACATGGATACCGTTGGATCGACCATTATGAATATTCGCGCGAAGAAGAGAAAGAACTCATCCAGCTAGCAATGGATTCTTTCCAGAAGACGTTAGGCCGACAGCCTGTTGGCTGGTATTGCCGTGAGATGTCGGTGAATACTCGCGAGCTTCTGGTTGAGGATGGCCGTTTCCTTTATGACTCAGACTACTATGGTGACGATCTTCCGTTCTGGACGTTTGTCAATGAAAAACCTCATTTAGTCGTCCCATATTCGCTCGTTGTCAACGATTGTCGCTACATCATGGGTACGGGATTTGCAGCGCCTTCAGATTTTGTTGAGGTTGCTAAGCGAACATTGGATCAACTTCTGGATGATGGCGATGACTGTGGGCGCATGATGTCAATTGGAATTCATCCGCGCATTACCGGTAACCCAGCTCGCATTAATGGGCTGGCAGAGTTCATACGTTACGCCCAATCGAAGGACGATGTTGTCTTCATGACAAGGTCTGCCATTGCAGAGAAATTCATCGAACAGGTGCCAGTTCCAAAATCTCCTTCAGATCGACTGAATCAGTAAATAACTGATAGTCAGTTGTTCTAACGGATTCAGGCCCCGCTGTGCATATGCTGGCGGGGCCTGACGCGTTCAGCGCTACAAAGTCTGAGATGGTTAGGAAATCCATGCCGTGAACGCTGCGTTGCTGATGTGGTTATCGGATGGATGTCTCTCGCTCGAGTCGAGGTGAGCGAGTAGGTTAACTTTGTGTGAGTTCGAACCGATCGCTGAAGAATTTACTTCATTTATCTGAGTCAGGAATTTTAGCCGGAAGAGAGCCTCGACTTGTGCACTACATGTCAACAGTGTCGACGCTGGTGGCCTTCTTAGCCGTAGTGACAATCTCACCGTCGCTGCGCGCCGGCGCGACGTCCATCGGACCACTGCTAGGCGTGATTCAGGCAAGTCTGGGTGGGGGAGCGATTGCAGCTGGAATTCTGACAGCTCTTCCATGCATTGTTTTCTCCATCATGGGATTTGCAGCCGTTCCTTTGTCTAGACGGTTCGGACTAACGTCGACACTGGCATTAGGAATGAGCGTGTCTGTGATTGGCCTAGCAGCCCGGCCTTTCGCAAGCCATTACGGTGTTTTCCTCGCGTTGTCTTTCTTGGCACTAGTTGGGCCCGCCCTCGGTAACGTCATCGTCCCGGCGTGGGTGAAGTTTCATAAGCCGGGCCGAGCTGTCATGCTCATTACGGTTTACGGAGCGGTCCTGCCTCTGGGAGGTGCTATCGGTTCCCTTATTGCGGTTCCGATGGCTGGAGCAGATGGGCAGCATTGGCGCAGTGCTATTGGTTTTTGGGCGTTTGTAGCCCTCATTGGAGCACTCTTTTGGCTGTGGGTATGGCGTCGAGTGGGAAAAGACTTTCCTCCGGTTGTGCCAACGCCACGACATGACGACGAACCCAAAGTCGGGGTACCCAAGCTAATCGGGGAGAAGCCCCGAATCTGTGTCAAAGAACCTAGCCTCATGAAGTCGCCGACTGCGATTGCACTGATGTTGATGTTTGGTCTGCAGTCGTTGGGTGCATACGTTCAATTTGGGCAGTTACCGACAATTTTGACCTCAATGGGGATTGATGGCGCGCAAGCCGGTGCAATGATCGCTTCCATCAACGTGTGGTCGGTGCTTGGTGGCTTAGTGATGGCACCGGTCATTGACTTGACGAATCGTTCAAACACGCTGCCGTGGTTGGCACTACTCTTCGGAGCCCTTACAGCCGCCGGCTACGTGACCTTGATAATTGCTGGGCGTGATCTTGCATGGTTCTGCGTTACTCTTCTGGCAATTGGGGGATTTTCTTTCCCGCTTGCTGTGGCACTCATACCAGCACGGTCGCGTAGTGCAAATATTGCGGCTCGTCTTTCGGGGATGGTTCAGCCTGGTGCCTATCTTTTGGCGGCGATAGGCCCAGTTGTAGTGGGTGTACTGCTCGAAGCTACGGGGAGTACAGCTTTGGTACTCGGATTGTTGGCGGTAAGCGGCGGTGCTATGGGAATTGTTGGCTACAGAGCAGCTAAACCCTCCTATATTGACGACGAACTGGCCGCTAGGTAATCCGTGCGACCAGTTCGATTGGGTTGAGCCGAAATCGGCTAAAGAGAAATCAGTCGTTGACGACGGGAACACCCAAGGTTTCAGAGGCATCTGCCAAGGTGAGTAGGTTTGTTGCGTCCACGAAACCAAGTTCAGTCATCTGATCAACGGCATTTTGGGCGCGCATCCCCATTTTGCAGTGGACGGCGTAGGACCCATCTCGGTCAAGCTTGGCGATTTCTTCAGCGAAGTTCTCGCCCTTGATATCAATGTTGATTGCTCCGTCGAGGTGGCCTTCGGCGAATTCTTCGGGAGTACGGACGTCAATAATGGTTTTCTTTGTCATGCCTTTATTCTGCCTCTCCGTTTGTGATGGTGCTGATGTTTAATGCAAATAAAACAGAGGAGGGATCTCAGGCTGTTTGATTGTGGTTGGCGACGGTCAGTGTTCGCAGTCCCCAGCCAATGAGTTCCCCGACGAGGCCGATGAGGATGTATGCGGTCAGGAAGATGAGGCTGGTGGCTAGGTCGAGGATCTGAAGCATGAGTGTTTCGACTACCAGTACAGAAATTGCGCATGCAACGGCGCGCCAGAATCCAAATCCTTTACGTGACGACTCAGCCAAACAGCAGACAAATGTTGCTAGGGGAGCGAAGACGAAGAATCCGCTCAAACCTTTCTCATCATTAATAGCTGTTGCAAAGGTATCGGAGTGCAGTAAGAGTGCTTGATAGATCGCAGTGATCACAACTGTAATGAGGATTGCCAGCCAAGACTGTTTCGCGCTCATGAGCTGATCGTAGCAAGTGCGTTAATGCACGGACGCAAATTCCGTTTTGCGTTGAAAACGAGGCGCAGTACCGATAAAAATTGGCTCCCAGAAAAGATCGTCTTTTCTGGGAGCCAATTAATTCAGACGGTGACAGGCTCAGTGCTCGTCGTAGTGCTCGCCGTGGGCGGCGTGGCGATGTCCGTCGTGGATGTAGTCGACATGGTCACCGTGTTCAACGGCTTCGTGACCGCAGTCTTCGCCGTGAGTGTGCTCGGCCTTGGAGTGCTCGGCTACTGCCTCGTGCTCGTCGTAGTGGTCACCATGCAGTGCGTGGTGGTGAGTGCCGTGCACGTAGTCGACGTGGTCGCCGTGCTGGACGGCTTCGTGGCCGCAGTTCTCGCCGTGCTCGTGTTCGGCAATGGTGTGCTCTGCGTGGATGTCTTGCTCGGTCATGATTTACTCCTCAATCGTGTGTGAATGATGAGGGTCGCTCATCATTTCGGTGATATGGGTGAAGGCGTCGCCGACAACATGTGCAACATGGTGGTCGGTCAGTGAGTAGGTGATGGATTGGCCTGTGCGAGTGCCCGTGACCAGGTGAATCTGACGGAGCACTTTGAGATGCTGGGACACCAGCGGTTGCGTCATGCCGGTGAGTTCCACCAGCTCATTGACCGTGTGATCACCGTCTTCGAGGGCGCACACCAGTTGGAGGCGTGATTCATTGCCGAGTGCCTTGAAGAAGTCTGCGACCTCGTGTCGGATGTCATCGGTGGTCATGTGAACCAGTATGCAGTAGATATTAGCATATTGCAATATGTTGATTAGTTGAGAGTTGTTCTCGAACTCGATAGCACCGAGGGGCTGGCTGCTACGCACCAAAGCGGCTCAATTGCGCACAAGAAAACCGCTGCCTCTTCCCTCTCTGGGGTAGAAGCAGCGGTCTTCTGATTGGTCAATCAGCCGTTATCAGAGGCTAGAAGATCCCTGGGCATCGATCTTCTGGTTAGCAACTTGGCGCTCACACACGGCAATTCGCTCACGCAAAATACGTACCGTGCCCGCAGAGGCATCCGGATGTTCGTCAATCCAACGCTGACCTGCGCCAGCCGAGTCAAACTCCTGCGTGTATCCCGCAAGATCGGAGGGGAAGAGCAGGATTGTCATGTCTTCGGCCATGTGGAAGGTGTAGTTCGCCCAGATGTACTCCAGCGATTCGAAGTAGTCCTTGGCAAATTCGACATACGAGGACGGGTCCTTACGTGCCTGTGCCCAGAAACCAGAAATCATCGCCCAACGAGTGTCATTGGGAATCGACTGATCGCGAACGACTAACTCCCACACGCTCGACTTAACGCTCGGATCAGGCTGGGCAGCGCGCGCTGCAGCAGCATTCTGGTGACCCGTCATCGTGTCATCAACAGCTTCCATAGACGCAACCTCGGCCTCATCAGCGAAACCGCCGCGCACCAAGGACGTCAGCAGATCCCACTTAATGTCGACATCCAAGTCGAGGCCCTGCAAGGTGGCCGCGCCCTCGTACAGGTCCTTCAATGCTGAGAACTCTGCGTCAGTTGCCGCGTTACGAGCGGCAGCCGACACCAGCATTCGCTGAGCATCCGAACCTGCACCGGCCACGCGAGCCAGCAATAGCAGGCGGCGTCCCACGGACTCCTGAGCGCCTTGGCGAGCCTCGTCGGCCACGAAAGTGCGAACCGTTTCGTCAATGTGACGCAGGGTGAGGGTCAGCAACTGCATATTCGTCTCAACCGGAATCACGGCCAAAGCCAACTCCAGGTAGTCGCGAGCAGGCATCTCACCATCGCGCGTCATATCCCAGGCGTTGGCCATGATGATGCCACGGGTCAAAGAATCCGAAATCTTCGTGATATTCGCCTTTGCGAAGGCCAAAGAGTCAGCATCCATGCGAACCTTCGCATAGGCCAAGTCGCCCTCGTTAATGACGATCATGTCCGGCTTAGCGATGCCGCGCGCCGACTCAACCTCGGTCGATGCTCCGTCAACATCCAGCTCTTCGACAAAAACGCGCTCAACCTCGCCGACCTCGGTCAGCGAGTAGCCAGCAACCGCTAGACGATGGGGACGAAGCGACGAACCCTCAGAGAAGGACTCTTGCAAAACGGCCAAACGTGACAGATTCCCATCCTCGTCCACTTCGAACTCTGGACGCAGCAGCGTCACACCGGCTTCTTGGAGCCACACCTTCGACCACGCCTTCAAGTTGCGGCCAGAAGCCTTCTCCAATTCGCTCAGCAGGTCATCAAGTGTCGCATTGGCGTAGGAATGCGCGGTCAGGTACTCATGCAGACCCTTAAAGAAAGCCTCTCGACCCACGTAGGACACCAGTTGGCGCAGTACAGAAGCACCCTTGGCGTAGGTGATGCCATCGAAGTTGACCTCAACGTCGGCCAAGTCGCGGATCTCAGCGGTGATGGGGTGGGTGGTTGGCAGCTGATCCTGCTTCAGACCCCAATCCTTGCGGACCACGAAGCCGGTCCACCCCTCGGTGAATTGAGTGCCCTCAGCCAAAGCCAGGTGGCTCATGAATTCAGCGAAAGACTCGTTGAGCCACAAGTCGTTCCACCACTTCATCGTCACCAGGTCGCCAAACCACATGTGAGCCAATTCGTGCAAAATCGTGTTCGCGCGAGATTCCAACTGAGCTTCCGTGGGGCGGGTGCGGAACACGTACGCGTCGCGGAAGGTGATGCAGCCAGCGTTCTCCATGGCTCCCGCGTTGTATTCGGGCACGAAAATCTGGTCGTACTTGGTGAAGGGGTAGGCGATGCCGTACTCCTTCTCGAAGAAAGCAAAGCCCTTGCGAGTGATATCGATGATGTGATCGGCATCCAAGTGCTCAATGAGGGAAGCGCGGCAGTAGACGCCAAGCGGAATCTCACGGCCATCAGTCGAGGTCAGGGAGTCGGTCACGCCCTCGTAAGGGCCTGCAACGATGGCAGTGATGTAAGTGGACATGCGCTCTGTCTCGGCGAAACGATATGTCCACGAATCACCATTGTCCTGAGGCTCCGGCGTCGGCGCATTCGAGAAAGCCTTCCAGCCGGCGGGCACAGTGACCGTCAAAGTGAAAGAGGCCTTGAGGTCAGGCTGTTCAAAAGTCGTGTAAACCCGACGGGCGTCGGGCACCTCAAACTGGGAATAGCAGTACGCCTGTCCGTCGGCAGGATCGACAAAGCGGTGCAGCCCCTCGCCGGTGTGCATGTACTGGCAGTCAGCATCGACTTCGAGGACGTTGTGGGCGGCCAAGCCTTCCAATGCAATGCGTGAATCTTGGTGGTTGACCACGTCGATGTTGCGCCCATTCAACGTGATGGAGCGGATGTTGGTGGAAACCAGATCAGCAAATGTCGAGGCTCCTTCGATTGCATCGAACTCGATGCGGGTACGCGAGGCGAAGTCGGTGTCACCGCGAGTCAGGTCCAATTCGATGTCGTAGCGTTCGACGTGGGTAATGACTTCAGCGCGTGCAATCGCTTCGTCGCGAGTGAGATTCAGGCCCGGCATGTGGTGCTCTTCCATATCTACGTGTTCAACGTGTGGTCAGTGCATTGTCTTGATGATGAGGCTTCGCCGCCCGCAAAGCGCAGGCAAGAAGCCACTCGTGAGATTTTCGCACGTCACCGGCGAAAATGCTCAAATTCTTAGTAGTGGGTTAGCGCGGAAAGAATGTTGAGAAGATTCGTTTCTGCCGCGCACCTCACCAGATGCTCACCCGGTCAGATGGATCCAGCCACATTCCGTCGCCCTCGACCACGTCGAAAGACTGGGCGAAAGCATCCATATTCTTGAGTACCTGGTTGCACCGGAATTCCGCGGGAGAATGAGGATCAATGGCCAACATCTGCTGAGCAAACTGAGGTCGAGAAGCCGTGCGCCACACCCGTGCCCACGAATAGAAGAAACGCTGAGGGCCGGTCAAACCGTCAATGACCGGAGCTGTCTGAGCCGTCAAACCCTGCTCGGCAAGTGTGGTCAACCAGGCGTTCCATGCAATCGACAACCCGCCCAGATCCCCAATATTTTCTCCAATGGTCAGCCCACCGTTGACGTGAGGATCGGACTCGCCCTCGTCGGCTGAACCCACCAGGTCAGCCGGAGTCAGTGCGTCATACTGACTAATGAGAGCGCCGGTGCGTTCTTCAAAACGGGCGCGATCCTCATCCGTCCACCAATTTTCCAGATTGCCGTGCTTGTCAAAGCGCGAACCCGAATCGTCAAACCCGTGCCCAATCTCGTGTCCGATCACGGCACCAATCGCCCCAAAGTTCACCGCATCATCAGCGTCAGGATCAAAGAAAGGAGGTTGGAGAATGGCAGCGGGGAACACGATCTCATTCAGAGTCGGGTTGTAGTAGGCGTTGACCGTCTGAGGAGTCATGAACCACTCATCTCGGTCCACCGTCTTGCCTAGCTTTGCCCACTCGCGATCGGCCTCAAATGCTGCAACGGCTTTCATATTGTCAATGAGCGTCGCATCCGGGTCCAGCTCTAGCCCTGACATATCCTTCCACTTGGGCGGGTACCCGATCTTCGGGTTGAAAGTGGCGAGCTTAGCTAGAGCCTTGGCTTTCGTCTCCTCGCTCATCCACTCCAATTCGCGAATGGACTGTCCGTAGGCCTCCAGTAGGCGTGCGACGAGGGCGTCCATGCGGTCCTTCGACGAGGGTGGGAAATGGCGCGCCACCCAGGCGCGACCCAAAGACTCGCCTGCAACTGACTCAACGAGGCCGAGCGCACGCTTCCACCGAGGACGCAACTGCTCAGTGCCCGCCAGGATTCGCCCGTGGAAGTTGAAGTTCTCCTCAACGAAATCGCTCGACAGCAAGGATGCTCGCGCATCAATGAGGGAGGATTTCAGCCAGAGCTTGAGGTCTGCCAGGTCCGTGGTCGACCACAGCACTGCGGCTTCACGCAAAAAGTCAGGTTGGTCGACATTGATGACGAGGCTCTCTCCGGCGTTTTCACCTAGGGGTAGGCCCGCCTGGTGTGCCCACGCATTCCAATCGAATCCGGGATTGTCGGCGACCAACTGAGACCACGGTGTCGGATGATCTGAGGCCAATGGATCGCGATTGGCCACCGAATCGCGGTGATGGGAGGCCAGTGCCGTCTCTAACGACATGACGCGTTCAGCGGCGCTCAACGACTCATCTTCACTGGTAGTGACGCCCGCCAATTCCAAAAGCTTGGCAACGTGAGCCGTGTAAGCCAAGCGGATCGGCTCGTACTGATCCTCGCGGTAATAAGCCTCATCAGGAAGGCCGATGCCTGACTGGACAAAAGAGGCCATGTAGGCGGTGGAGTCGTGAGCGTCGGTCCCCACATAGGCACCGAAGATTCCTCCAACACCTTCGCGTGCAAAGCGTCCCAACAAGCCAGCAAGATCCGAGGCGCTCGCGGCTTCGTCAATTGCCTTGAGATCGCCAGCTAGGGGAGTGGCGCCGAGTATTTCAATGGTTTCTTCATCCATGAACTGGGAGTAGAAGGTGGCGAAGATGCGTGCATCCACGTCGTCGAGAGTTCCGGCCACCGCCGCCTCAGCGAGTTGGCGGCCGCGCTCTTCGGATAGGTCGCGCAATGTGTGGAAAGCCCCGTCGATTGGACGATCGGCGGGAATCTGGTGGTTGGTTAGCCATGTGCCGTTCGCGTGTCGGTAGAAGTCATCCTGGGGACGAATGTTTTCGTCAGCGTGCTGTGTTTCGAGGACGCGGGCGCGGATCGTTTCAGTCATGGGGTCAGCCTATGGGTCTGCGGGTGCGGGCGCGACTGGCTCCGCTATGGGCGCACAGCAATGCGAAGGCAAGAAAATAGGGGGGCTTGGGATCTTGGTTTTTCGGCGGAATAACACCTCAAAGTCCTCTTATGGAACTTTAGGGAAACCTAAGTTGCGCACATATGTGCACAGGTGGCCGGTTATTCGATCAAATCGATTTCCTTGTTGCACTATGGGAAAGGCGATGGGGCCGATATTCGTCCCATCTGAGCGAACGAAGGGACCGAGCTGTGAGAACCATTCACACCGACGTCGTCGTCATCGGCGGCGGATCAACCGGCGCCGGCGTCATCAGAGACGTGGCCATGCGCGGATACAAGGCCGTCCTCGTCGACCGGGCAGACATTGCCCAAGGAACCTCTGCTCGATTCCACGGTCTGCTCCACTCTGGTGGCCGATACATTGCATCTGACCCCGAATCCGCCACCGAATGTGCCGAAGAAAATACGATCGTCAAACGCATCAACGCCGACGCGATCGAGGCCACCGGCGGGCTCTTCGTGGTCACTGGTCAAGATGACGAGGAATATGCAGACCAATTCCTCGCCCGAGCAGCCGCCGCCAAAGTGCCCGCTCAAGAAATCAGCGTCTCCGAAGCCCTCAAACGCGAACCGCGCCTCGACCCGCGGACCAAGCGGGCCTTCGAAGTCCTCGACGGAGCCGTCGATGGCTGGCAAATGTGCTGGGGAGCCGTACGTTCCGCCCAAGCCTACGGAGCGCAGATCCTCACCTACCACCGAGTGACCAGCATCGAACGCGAAGGCGACCGGATTAGCGCAGTTATCGCACATGACGAACGCGGCGGTGAAGATGTCCGCATCGAATGCGGATTTGTTCTCAACTGCGGCGGCCCCTGGGCAGGCCAAATTGCCGCCATGGGAGACTGCCACGGAGTCGATGTCGTCCCCGGCGCAGGCATTATGATTGCAATGAACCACCGCATGTCCAACACCGTCATCAACCGATGTGTGTGGCCAGCAGACGGCGACATCCTTGTACCCGACCACCCCGTGTGCATCATTGGCACGACAGACTTGAAGGCAGAGGACCCAGACAAGCTGTCCATCCCAGCCGACCAAGTTCAGCAAATGCTTGACGCTGGCGAAGCAATGATCCCCGGATTCCGCAAAGCCCGCGCCCTACACGCCTGGGCAGGAGCCAGGCCGCTCGTCAAAGACTCGCGTGTTTCGGAAACCGACACCCGTCATATGGCCCGTGGCATGAGCGTCATCGACCACCACTCGCGCGACGGCGTCTTCGGTATGCTCACCATTGCAGGTGGCAAACTCACCACCTATCGGCTCATGGCCGAACGCATCGTCGACATTATGTGCAACGAACTGGGCGACGAGCGTCCTTGCCGCACTGCTGACGAGGCTGTGCCAGGGTCAGAGGACGAAAAGCTCTACACCATTGGCCACCGCCTCGAAACCCTCGAACACGAAAACGAGGCACCCTCGCATGACCAAGTCATCTGCGAGTGTGAACTCATTACCCGCAAGATGCTCGAAGACACCATGGATCAGCTACCCGGTGGCCAACTCGACGACGTTCGTCGCCAAGTGCGCCTGGGAATGGGACCGTGCCAAGGAGGATTCTGTTCCCAGCGCGCAACCGGCATCGCCCACGAACGCGGGGATATTGACTCCCAGCGTGCCAACGGTCTATTAAGGCTCTTCCTCAAGAACCGCTGGATCGGACTATGGCCCATCCTGTACGGCAAACAAGCGCGTCAAGCCGCCCTCGATAACTGGGTGCACGAAGGAACTTTGGACGTTGAGCATCTGCCGCTGCCGGAAAAGGAGGTTGTCCGATGAGAGATGCAGTTGTCATTGGAGCAGGGCTGGCGGGCCTAGCAGCTACCATTCGCCTGGCACGAGGCGGGGCATCCGTCACGCTGGTCACCAAGGGGCTGGGAGGACTTCAACTCGGCCAAGGCACCGTCGACATCCTCGGCTACAGCGCCGACTCCCGCGTTGAAGCGCCCATTGACGCGATAGCCGACCACGCGGCCTCGCGCCCCACGCACCCGTACACGCACTTCGACCCCGAATACATAGGGCAGTCTGCCGCCTGGCTTGCGCAGGTGCTGGGACCGGATGTACTGATTGGGGATCCCCGACACAACGTCGTCCTGCCCACGGCAGTTGGAGCCTTACGGCCCACCGCCCTCTACCAGCCTTCGATGGCCGCTGGCATCCCTATCTCTGGACGCGACTACGTGATCGTTGGAATCAAGCAACTCAAAGACTTCTACCCGACGCTGGTGGCAGAAAATCTCAGCCGACAAAGCACCCCGGAGGGCACTCCAATCATTGCCCGCGCTGAATCCATCAGCCTGGAAGTACGTGAGGGCGAAGTCGATACCACATCCACGAACTTTGCCAGGGCAATGGATGATCCAGCCCAGCGTGCCCGTCTCGTGCAGGCTGTTAAGCCGCTGTTGCGCGAGGGTGAAATTGTGGGTCTTCCAGCGGTACTCGGACTCAACGACACCAATGCCTGGAAAGACATTCAAAACCAGCTAGGACATGAGATCTTCGAAATTAGCTTGCAGCCTCCGTCGATCCCCGGCATGCGCATCAACCAGGCATTGATCGACCTCGTCAAATCAGAGGCGCGCTTCATCCTCGGCTCGCCGGTTGCAGGGTTTCACGCCGAGGGCGGGCGGATCGCAAGCGTCGATGTGGCCGTCGCTGGACGCATTACCACCATCGAAACCCGACATGTGGTCCTAGCAGCAGGTGGGTTTGAATCTGGAGCCCTTGACATGGACTCATACGGAACCGTGAGTGACACGGTTTTGGGCCTTCCAGTACTGGGCGCTGAAGGCCAACTGCTGCACGGAGACTTCTGGGGCAGTGAACAGCCTCTCTTCCTTGCGGGACTGGGCGTTGACGACACCATGCGCGTCCTCGACGAAGGCGGAAAACCCGCATACGACAACGTATATGCCGCCGGCGGCAACCTCGCCGGAGCCACCCGCTGGCGCGAAAAGACGGGGGAGGGCATCGCCCTTGCCTCCGCTCTGCGCGCAGCCGACGACATCCTGGGGAGGATCGCATGACCATCGAAGAAATGTCCGTTCTGGACCTGCACGACGAAGACTTCGGGCTGCGCAACACCCTCGATGCCTGCGTCAAATGCACCATCTGTGAAACACAGTGCCCGGTCATGCGAGTAACCGACCTATTCCCCGGCCCCAAGTACTCTGGCCCCCAAGCAGAGCGCTACCGCAAACCCGGGCAGATCGTCGACTCGTCCATCGACTACTGCTCCTCATGCGGCACCTGTTCGACCGTGTGCCCGCAGGGCGTCAAAGTCACCGAGATGATCCACCATGCACGCACCGATATGAAGAAGCAGAAGGGCATTCCTTTCCGCGATCAGATCATCGGACGTACTGGATTCATCGGTACAGCAATGACCCCTGTGGCTCCGATTGCGAATTGGGCGTTGGATGTCAAGCCGATTCGTTTTGCTATGGAGAAAGTCATTGGTGTTCACCGCGCGGCCCCAATGCCCAAGGCCGCAGGCCGCACCTTCGAAGGATGGTTCAAGAAGCACACGCCTTTGCCGCAGTCGGGTACCAAGGGACAAGTAATCTTCTTCCACGGGTGCGCCGGCCAATACTTTGAGGTCGAAACGTCCATCCATTCCGTGCAGGTGCTCGAGTACCTCGGCTACGAAGTGCTCGTGCCCAAGCACGGCTGCTGTGGCTTGGCCCTGCAGTCCAATGGTCTCTACGACGAAGCACGTAAGTATGTAACCAAGCTGTCCAATGATTTGCGTAGTGCGAATCGCAATGCTCCGATTATTTCGGCATCGGGATCCTGCGGTGGCATGTTGCGCCATGAGGCACGTGAAATCTTGGGAGTAGAAAGCCCGGAGCTTGAGGACGTGGGAGCGCGCACTTGGGATATCTGCGAATTCCTCATGCATCTGCATGACAAGGGAGAACTGGATCTGAACTTCCAGCCGATGGACGTGACGATTCCCTATCATGCTCCGTGTCAGCTCAAGTCTCAGGGGTTTGGTCTGCCAGCAGTTGAACTCATGCAACTGATCCCCGGTGTAACGGTTAAGGAATCGAATCAGCCGTGCTGCGGTATTGCTGGTACCTATGGAATGAAGAAAGAGAAGTACGACATTGCTCAGGCTGTGGGACAGCCGGTCTTTGACTTCATTAAGCAGGTCAACGTGGAGTTAGCGGCCTGCGATACGGAGACGTGCCGCTGGCAGCTACGCACCGCAACGGGAGCGAATGTGGTGCACCCGATCTGGCTGATCCATAAGGCCTACGGTCTGCGCTAAAACTGACCGCCTTCTCCTCCCTCGCGAGGGACGCACATAACTCTCGCGAGGGACGCCCCAACTGGGAGCCCTCGGCGTGTTGGCAAATGGTTACGATTTGAACGCGACGTGGTCAGATTGTTGCTTTGCCTGTCTGGTAAGCAGCACGATATCCACAGCATTGTTGTCGCGATGAAAAGGAAATGACTATGCCACGCGGTAAGTCCAAGCAAATATTCTCGCGAATCCTTGTATGTGTGGCTGGCCTCGTTCTCATGCTCGGTGGGTGTGGGGCAGGCAACACTAAAGACGATGTCAACGTCTCACTCTCAAACAGCGAAGATTCTCGTGCTGCAGACAGCTCTGCTTCGCAGGATTACAGATATGACAGTGAAAGCACGAGGATTCTTTCCGGGCGAGATAATGGAACTTCATTTGATCCCAATGTTGATGAGCAGAATGTTGTCACCGGCTACATGCTGATCGGTGTTGACGATCCAGATAAGATAGCTGAAGAAGCACGCAAGGTCACTGAAGAAGCCAGCGGTCGTGTCTCGTCCTCGATGCTCGCCACTGACGATCACGATGTCAAGATAGAGTTAACGCTGCGAATCCCGGCCGACAAATATGAAGAAGTCACAGCTAAATTTTCTAAATTTGGCGAAGTCGTCAAGATGGTGACGGAAACTGAAGACGTTGGAGCTGCGATCGTAGGCCTCGATGCACGTATCAAGGCCATGGAAGCTTCCATTGTGAGACTCACAGAATTGATGAACGAGGCGACCGCCACCGTGGACGCCCTCGAAGCCGAGCGAGAACTGGCAGCGAGGCAGGCTGACCTTGACGGGCTTAAAGCTCAGCGAGACTGGTACGACAGTCAAGTGTCATATTCGACTCTTAAACTGCGTATCAAGGATAAGGGTGATGGAACTATCGGCCTGACCGAGCCAGACCTGTGGCAGCAATCCTGGGAAGGATTCACCGATGGAGTGGCAGGACTCGTTGTCTTGTTGGTTATGCTCCTGCCCTGGATGATCATTATCGTTCCGCTGGGACTCGTCGTTGGCTGGCTCATCAAACATCGACGCGCTCGTCGTCAGCACAACGTTTTTGACGACAAACCCGCAACAACTTTGCAGGAATCAAGCAAGTCAGACGAGATCTGAGCATCTGATTCAAATCTCGTGTGACATCACGTCAGCCCAAATAGCTCAGCTTGAAGGAAATAATCATGACCAACACTCGCCGCGCAGTCATCACAGGAGCTTCAACCGGCATCGGTGAGGCCACCGTACGCCAGCTGATCGAGGCCGGTTGGGAGGTCGTGGCTGTCGCCCGCCGTGAGGACCGGTTGGAAGCTTTGGCCAAAGAAACCGGCTGCGAATATGTTGCAGCAGACCTATCTGACGAGGCCGCGGTCGCGCAGATGGCTGAGACAATCCTTGAAGGCGGCCCTGTCGACGCCCTCGTCAATAACGCGGGTGGCGCTCTAGGTGTCACGCATACAGCCGACGCGAAAGTTGACGAATGGGTCGGCATGTACGAGCGTAACGTCTTGACCGCCCTTCTCACGACGAGGGTGCTGTTGCCGGGAATGCGTGAGCGGGGCGGCGACGTTGTGTTTTTGACATCGACAGCCGCCCATGACACCTACCCCGGTGGGGGTGGATACGTCGCTGCCAAGCACGCCGAAAGAATCATTGCTAACACGCTGCGCCAAGAACTCGTCGGAGAACCCGTGCGGATCATCGAGATCGCACCCGGCATGGTCAAGACCCCAGAGTTTTCGCTGAATCGCTTGGGATCAGCTGACGCTGCCGACAAAGTCTACGAGGGCGTGCAGAACCCGCTGGTCGCCGAGGACGTGGCCGATGCGATCGTGTGGACGCTGACACGGCCCCGTCACGTCAATATTGATTCGATGATTATTCGGCCCGTTGCTCAAGCTACCAACACGGTCGTGGCCCGGGGAAGCGGGCTGTAACCAGAGCGAGGACCCCGATCGTACAGGTAGCCACATCGAAGTAGACCTGGACGACCAACAGGCTCCACAGCAGAAGGGTCTTGGTACTTAGTGTCCTGACGTCTGTCAGTCAACTCAAGAATAGAATCGTTGTATGAACAATCTTGAACCTCACCACGATCTAGCTTTCCTAGTCGTTGGAGGTCCAACCGTCATCATTGACATTGAAGGCGTGCGCTTCGTGACGGATCCAACCTTTGATGAGCCCACCGACTACGGCCTGCTTCGTAAAATTGCCGGTCCTTCGATTCCTTCATCCTGTGTTGCGGATGCTGATGTCGTGTTGGTGTCTCATGCCGACCACGTTGACAATCTTGACCACTCCGGCAAGACATTTGCCTTGGCCGCAAACCGCCTGCTGACAAATCCAGGATCAGCGGCGAAGCTTGGAAGCAAGGCGCAGGGCCTTGCACCTTGGGAGAGCATCAGCGTAGCCCACGACATCACGGTTACTGCGGTTCCTGCCATCCACGGGCCGGCCGATGGAGAGCCGGATGAATCCGGTTTCGTCAACTGTGAAGTCACCGGTTTTGTTATCGAAACGCCTCAGACACGGCTCTACATCACCGGAGATAACACATCCTTTGAGTGTATTGGACAGATCAAGAAGCACTTCGAGAGCTTCGACTACGTCGTGATGCATGCGGGCAGGGCAACTGTGGCAGAGAAGTTTGGGGGTCGCCCACTAAGCCTCTCGGCTGAACGAGCATCGGCAGCTGGGCAGCTCCTCGAAAGTCCTCATATTATCCCCGTCCATCAAAGCGGTTGGGCACACTTTGTCGACGGCCCAGGAGCCACCATCAAAGCTTTTAAAGATGCAGGCATCCTCGACCGGCTCGACCAAACTCCTGAAGGGCAATGGTCAGTCATCGTTTAAGTACGTTCGACTGCGACGAAGCGCTAAATCCAACCCTTGGATTTAGCGACCTCGGCGACAGCATACCGCGTCGGAGCGCTCAGCTTCGCCATCGCCGATGACAAGTAGTTGGGTGCCTATTGGAATCAACGTAGGTGGACAGTCTTGAGCCTTCGTATCTGGGCGGAGATCTGCGTGATTTTCTAACGGAGCGCTGCTGACATTTGTCGTGTGGGTTGGAAAACATGAGGGTGCTCGGGTCTCGCGATACAACCCGCAAAAACAGACACAGTCGTCAGATTGGTCCTGGTCGGCTTCACGCAGGAACCGCAGGATTACGCGGAAGTGCTGTCAGATTGGGTGGTAGCGAGGATGTGACTGTGTCTAAAACTGCGGGTGGAACCTTTGCGACAACAAACGGCCGGTGCTGCCTGGGGCAAACACCGGCCGTTAAAGCTCGAGCGGATCAGGGGACGAAGTGGCCTGCGGCCTGAATCAGCTCGTACCACTCTTGGCGAGTGAGCATCAGCTCTGAAGCAGCTGCGGCAGCGCGCAGCCTGTCGGGGCTGGTGGTGCCCATGACAACCTGGAAGTCTCCGGGGTGGCGGGTAATCCATGCCGTTGCAATGGTTGTGGGTTCGACGTCGTACTTGGCTGCGAGGCGGTCAAGCATTTCGTTGAGTTCGGGGTAGTCCTTGGAACCAACCAAGGGTTCTCCTCCGAACTTGGTCTGCATCGGTGACCATGCCTGGATTGTGATGTTGTTGATCCGGCAGTATTCGACCAGGCCGCCACCATCGCGAGTGAAGGAGTCATCGAAGCCGATCATGTTCGCGGCCAAGCCTTGGGCGACGAGGGCAGAGTGTGTCACTGACAGTTGGAGTTGGTTGGCTATGAAAGGCTGCTTGACGGCTGTCTTGAGCAGGTCGATCTGCCGAGGAGTGTGGTTGGAAACACCGAAGGCGCGGACCTTACCGGACGCTTCGAGTTCGTCGAGAGCACGTGCGACCTCTTCGGGTTGAACCAGAGCATCGGGACGGTGCAACAACAGAACATCGATGTAGTCTGTGTTGAGGGCCTTGAGAGAACCTTCGACCTCGGTGACAATGCGCTCGTACGAGAAATCGAAACCCCAGTACGGGTCAGTGACGATGCCGGCCTTCGTCTGAATGGTGATCTCAGCTCGTTCAGCAGGTGACAGCTTGAGTGCTTGGGCGAAGCGGCTTTCACAGTGATGCAGGCCTCCGTCAGGGTCGGACCAGCCGTAGATGTCCGCGTGGTCGAAGAAGTCGATACCCGCATCGCGAGCTGTCGAATAGAGTTCACGGATCTGTTCATCCGTTTTCTGGCCAATTCGCATTTGTCCGGAGATGATGTTGGGAACTTCAATGCCGGTGCTACCCAATTGGACGGTGCGCATTTTTCCTCCGCTGGGGGATATGGATGGTTGGCTCAGCTACGAGCCGTCAAGGAACATCATACGTGTTGAGCGTTTTAGAGGCTTATGTCAAGAAAACCTTATTGCAGCCACTTCGTTCACAGCCCATTTTGATAGTGATGTACCGCATGGGATGGGTGTTATATTAAGACCCTATTGTAAGGGTTAATGTCCTAGTATTAGATGGTTACCCGGACAGTGTTCCTAGGTGTTCGCGCAATGCCATATAAGGTTCAGGGATCCGAATTACTCGCTAGGAGAAGCATTTGTCTTTACATAGGTCCTGCCGCAAGTCGATAGTTTTCTTTATCTTGATGATTGTCGGCGCACTTGCTATCGCTTCTGCAGTAGTGGCGCCTGCAGCTCTTGCGCAAACCCCCCAAGTCAGTGCCGTATACAACGGGACATTTCCTAACAGGGGAGCTCCAGTCTATGACGGGATTTCTCGTGCGCTTCGTCTGAGCGTGCCGAACAAAAATGGTGGCACAGATGAATCTCAATATGCATCGTCAAACTTTACCTTTAGCTTTGGCTACGGTATGAACAACCTGTCGATTATTGATGTCGATCAGATGGCTGATCCTTCCTCAATGTCTTTCGTGGTGACTCTGACAAATACCACTCAAGAAGCTAAATCAATCCTCGTTCAGTATGAACTCCGCAATGGCCGCGAAGCTGCCCCTGTAACCGCAGGAACCCCTACAGTTGACGATCCAGACTTCACCGCATCATTGTTTGGCAATGTGCTGCCTCGGATCGAGGGGACCCTCCAGCCTGGCCAAAGTGTTAATGTCACCGTTCCATTGGCTGTTGAGAATGCTGAAGAATATGCTCAGTGGGATAATGTTTCCCCGTTTTCTGCTGGTTATACGCAGCTTCGGGAGCAAACTCTTCAGGTCCGCGATGTGAATGGTGTTGAAACCGTTCGTAATAACCTCAATCTATATTCGCGTTTCTCCAGTCGGATCTTGAATTCTGCTGGCACGGATTTTTTTACTACGGGAACTCAGTATCTGGGAACTGTCCGTGTTGGTGGCGGTTACACAACGGTCCCGACTCATATTCAACAGCTTCTACCTGACATGGTGGCAGCTGACTTCACCTCGGAGAATGTGTATCGCACAATGCCGGCTTCCTCCCAGTTTGAGGGAGTTGTTTCCAACTTCATGGCCCGGGGCGATTACGATTCTGCTTTATATACAGGAGGCATCTATTTTCTTGATACGGCGAGGATTAAAATTTCGTTAAGCGGTACGGGATGGTCGGTGAATAATCTGGTTCATCCCAACATTGGTGATACTGATCAAATCTCTGATTCTTATGCCTACCAGACGTACGGGAATGGGGTTACCATTTTCCAGGCCGACGACGAGGGCGCGGCATTGCCAACGAGGGTGGAGACCCAGGATCGTCAATACGTTGAGCTATATCAGTACATTGCCGGTCATGACATTACGATCAATGTTGGCGACCCGTACGTTGCTGAAGATACGCTCGACTGGTTTAAGACCTACGAGGGCACCACTATAGGTCTTGATGACGCTCGTGCAACCGCTGATATTTCTTGGGTAAATAACATGAAGCCAGGTAAGTATCCGGTGTTTTACACCTATACCCCTAATAGTGGTGAATCGGTGACGCTGACTCAGCATGTCACCGTGGTTGGTTCATTGCCTTTGCCTGATGTCCCCGCAGTGAATGATCCATGCGGTGCTGGCAATGCGTCGTGGATTGTCCCCGAAGATGGAGAAAACTTGACGTGGACTCTTGGACCTGATGGACACTTGATTGTTAGCATCGATATGGGCTGGTCATTTGAAAACGGTTCCACATATCATGATTTTGGCTTGGCCATCGATTCTGAAGAAATGTGTCCGGCTGAGCCCGAGCCTGATGAGCCTGCTGATCCTGAGGTTCCGGCTGAGCCGGAAGAACCGACTGAGCCAAGTGAACCCGTGACTCCGTCTGATCCGGATACACCGGCGGAGCCTGAGGGGCCCGAGACGCCTGCAAAACCGAATAAGCCCAGCACGCCCAATGACTCCGAGGAGGCACCCACTCGCCAACAAGGGCACAAAAAGCTCGCCCAAACGGGTAGCTCTGCTGCTAAATCCTTGACCGGTGGAGTTGTTCTCGCGTTACTCGGCCTCGGCATGGTTGGTCTGCGTCGGCGCACGAAAAACTAAGCGAATGCACCAGTGATCAACTGTTGAGGGCCTGTTTCGAGGACAGGCCCTCAACACTTTATGGAGCTGAGTCAAGGAAAGTACGGATTTCCTCGCAGCACTTTTGGATGCGCCAGGAGCCGAACAAGCCGTGACCAACACCGTCTAGAACAAAGAGGCGGGTATTGGGGTGTTCGCTCGCGAACTTGCGTGAAGAGCCCAAGGGGACTAATCCGTCCTCGCTTCCGTGATAGATCAAGATAGGCCCCAGGTAGCGGCCTACTTGACCATAAGCATCGATTTGCCGACCATCATCAAGGTAACGTTCGCCGACTTTGAATCCAAGAAATGACGGATGATCATGTTCTGCGCCCTGCGGGTATTGGCGTCGGATGTTGCCAGGCAGACTGAGGGCTGGATAAAAGAGGACGAGTGCATCAATATCGGCTGTTCTCTCCGCTGCGACCAAGCCCGCCACCAGACCTCCCTGGCTTTCACCCGACAGGGCAAGGGAAGAAAAGGGCAAGAGTTTGTCGAGTACCGCCCAGTCGATCACATCGTTAAGTTCCTGGCATTGCGTGAGCACGGACATGTTCATCATCGACCCGCCTGAGGCTGAATCGGGTGCGCCACCGATGAAATCAAAGGTGAGACATGAAACCCCCAGGTCGGCTAGCAACTGAGCCTTTTCGACCAGACTGTCCTGTGTATCAGCAAACCCATGGCACATAATAAGCAGGGGAGACGAGGCCGGAGTCTGCGTGGGGTACAGATTGCCGATGAGTGTGCCCCGGGTGGAGGGAATCTCCACGCGGTGGGCGACCTGGTCACTGGCGCTGGGCATGTGTTTATTGTGCCTGTTGTGTAGTGAATGGACGCTAGGAGCTCAAGCATTTCATGAGGTGAAAGTGACAGCGTTTGGCTCTTGACCAGTTCTTGTGGATGGAGAAAGAGTGCGCGCCGCACAGATGCTTTCATCTACGCGGCGCGCACTCAGAACTAGCTCGAACTACAGGGCAACTATTCAGATGTCGTCATGTACAAGGCTGTCGGTGCCAACTCCTTATTTGCTGCCTCTGGATCATCAGCTCGAAGCCGCGCAATGTAACGGGCATAGACGATCCATGCTCCACCTAGGAAAATGACGACGCCTCCGATGTTGTAAACCAGTGTCAGCCAAACTTCTTGACCGTAAGGCAGTGTGCCTGTGATGAAAACGAAGGTGAAGATCACCATCATGAACGCTGCCATTGACATTCCAAACGTGCGCGAACCGACTCGGAAAGAGCGCGGAACATTGTCATGATTCTTCCGGAAGAAGAAGTAAGCGAGGTAGATGAACAATGGGGGAATCAGTGCTGTTGCTGCAGTCATGTTGATGACGATTTCTAGCAATCCGTTGATGGAATCTGAGCCGAGAGCAGGGATCACCAGGATCGGGACGACGATCAGGAACTGGAGCCACGCCGCTCTCCATGGGATTCCTTTGTCGTTGAGTTCGACCAACTTGGAACCGAAGATGCCCTCGGGAATTTCTGAGAAGAAAATCTTCACTGGTGTTGCGGTCCACATGAGAAGCGAACCAAGGGTGGCGGCCAACATGACGAATCCTATGACTCGATTAACTAGCCCGGCATTCAGTCCAAGATAAGAGCCCAGACCACCCATTGTCTGGAAAATACCGGAGGAGTAGGTTAATTCTCCAGCTGGAACGAATACGGTCATGAGAATCGAAGCAACGGCGTACAATAAGCCAATCATCAGACCGGCAAAAATAATGGTTCGGATGAAGGTTTTAACGCCACCCTTAATGTCGTTGATATAAACACCAACCGATTCTGCACCTCCAACACCTTGGATAATCCATGCGAGTGTCCCGAAGAATGCCCACATTGTGGCGAATGAAGACATATCTGGGGACATTGCGTCAATGGTGATTGGAGTTGCTGGCTCAAGTCCTCCCATGAGGGCTCCGGCGGTCAGAATGACAAAGGCGAGTGACATTGCCATCATCAAAGTTGCTCCGATATTGGTCACTTTGCCAATCCATACGGCTCCCTTAGTCGATACGAAGGTTGCCACAGCAAAGATTGCAATGGAGATGATGGTGATTGCAGTTTGAGAAAATACCTTCTCTTCTCCCCAGAAGGCGTACGACGAATATACGAGGATGATGGGAAGAAGCGATGCGAAATAGAAAAGATTTACGAACCAGTATGAAAACGCTCCAAGGAATGCCCAACGACCTCCGAGTGATGTTTTCACCCACTGGTAGTCACCGGATTCGGACTTGGTGTTGAGGGCTACGAGTTCGGCGATGATCAGCGTATAGGGCAGGAAGTATAGGAGCGTTGCAAAGAAGAATGCTGGTGCCGAAGCCAAGCCGATAGACACAGAGTTGTTGATGACATTGCGGAAATTAAACACAGCTGCGACGGTCATTGTCAGCAACGCGTAGGTTCCGAGTCTTGCTCGGGTGGAGGAAACCATTTTTGTCCTTCCAGCGGTTGATGGTTGGGTGATTACTTGTTGTGAAAACCGCGTCCTTCTACGGTGATCCGCGCCTGGACGCCAGTAAAGTCGAGAGAACAACTACGCAGACGATGCGCTTCATGTATGTCAATCAGTAGGAGTGCCCCCTGAGCGACCCTGTGCGTTGCCCATGACTGACTGTCAGTAGTCGGCTGGACAATTTGTCGATCGTTAAGGTCGCAATAGCCTTCGATTGGTTGCCAAATTTGAGCGATGTCCACATCTATGTGTCCGCTTTTGCAAAACAACGCTGTGGTGTAGCGGCGGCTGGTAGTAAAATAAGCGGCAGGAGTTGAAACGGTGAAGTTTCTCCATGTCAGAGAATCCCCGACCGAATAGGTGACATCGTGTTCTAGGCGATCACTGATTTCAATCGCTTCGAAGAGTCTGTCCCACTTGCTGGTTCCTGAAAGAATATCTTGGGCCTGCTGAAGACTGGTGAAAACTCTCATTCCTGTCCTCCTCGAATTAAAGGCGTAAATGTCAGTGAATGGGTAAAGCTTTCCCAATGAATCCGGTAAGAGTCGAGGACTTCTGAACCCCAGGAGTTCGAGCCCAGTCCTAACAGTTGTGGATCGATATTGAGCTCGATGTCATCTCCTTCGTAAAGTTCGTCGAGATGACGAGCCATTTGGAGATGCTCATCGCTGTACGGTAAAGCGCGCATGTTTATGGGTTTGTCTCCTGCTGTAACCAGCAGGCCGCCCCCAGTTTCGTCGACTAAACGGACCCATCTGACGTCGGTTCGGTTTCCCATATCTTGTGGCACAACGTATGGGGTAGAAAGTTTGTCAACGGAGGTTTGATAAATCCCTATGAGATTTGCCTGAGTCGAATCGGGATAATTTTCTCCCGGCCCTCGTCCGTAATATTCAATCCTTTGAAGCGACGAGTTCACGCCCATTCTGAGACCGATTCGAGGGACGATATCACTGTAGTCGCCACACGGCTTACCGCTAAGTGCTAGATGGAGGATGCCGTCTGGGGTCAGTTTCCAGATGTACGTGCATTCCATTGCGAAGTTGAGAGTGGGCGGCGCGATTCTCGAAGAGACGCTAACAGTGAGGGCATCACTGTCTTTGCTCCATGTCACATCTGTAGTGGATTCTTGTGCAAGATGCAGGAGATTCGGAGCCCATATCCCATCGAATTCTTGCTGATGATTGTCTATAAGGGCATGCCAGAAAGTCAGACGCGGTGCTCGTGTTAACAGTTGTTGACTCTCAACCTCGAAGCCCGTCAGTGATCCGGTTACCAGATCAAAGGTTGCTGTGGTGCACCCAGCGTGAGCGGTGAGAATCTGGTTATCGCCTTCTTTGACGATCAGCTCTTCTCGAGGGCGATCATTTGTTTGACGATGCTCAGCTGGGAAGCTATCGAACTCAATAGGAAACTGGCTATGAGCGACTTCGTGTCCGACAGATGCGTAGCGTGTTTCTCGGGTGCGTAGCGCACGCACATTGATGAAAGCTTCACCTCGAAGTGATTGAGACTCGGAAGTCAGATGTTTGCGTTCTTGTTCCAGATTGCTAGTGAGCTCCGAGACGTCAAAACTTGCGGTAGTTCCAGGTGCGAGGCTAGGACAGGGGATTGTAATGGAGGAGATTCTCTTCCCATCACAAATCGTTTCGATATGTAATTCGTAGCCTTCAAGTTCCTCAAACCACTGACGTGACTTGACAACGAGAACAGCGTCTTTGTATTCGAAGCCAATAGGAGCGATGACAAAAGAATATTCTGTCAATCCTGGGCTTGGTTCACGCCAGGGGAAAACCATTCCATCGATGCAAAAATTAGCATTGTTTGGTTCGTCACCGAAGTCGCCTCCGTAGCGGTAAGACGTTTTTCCGTTGGGAAGTTCTACCGCCACAGCATGATCAATCCATTCCCAGATGAAATGTCCCTGGATGCAGTCCCAACGATCGATTACTTGCTGATATTCGCTTAATCCGCCGGGACCATTTCCCATTGAATGGCCATATTCACATAAAATTCTGGGTTTTGGATGCGGATATTCCCCGAAGTCATTCATTTGAGAAACGCGTGAGTACATGGTCGATATAACATCGACTACTTCACCGTTTCGATCTTCTTCATAGTGAACAGGACGGATCGGATCGAGTTCTTTGCACCGGTTATACATTGATCGAATGTTGCAGCCGTATCCCGATTCGTTACCAAGCGACCACATCACGATGCTCGCGTGGTTTCGCTGAGCTAGGACATGTCGTTCAATTCGATCAACATATGCGGCCTCCCATAGGGGATCGTCGGTTAGCTGGGAAAGGTCGCCGATGGTAACAAACCCGTGACTCTCAAGATCTGTTTCAGCAATCACCATCAGTCCAATGCGATCGCACATCGTGTAGAAGCGCGGATCGTTTGGATAATGAGAGGTGCGTACAGCGTTGATGTTGTGGGCTTTCATCATGCGAAGGTCGGTGGCCACTAGATCCATCGAAATCGCACGTCCTTTTTGTGGATCATGATCGTGGCGATTAATGCCATGCATCTTGAAATATTGCCCGTTCAAAAGGAGCTTGCCGTCGCTAATCCTGATATCGCGAAAACCCAGTGGGTGTGCGATGGATTCGAGTTCTATGCTTCGGTCATCTTCGGACTTCTCGAGGGTAAGGATCAGCGGGTAAAGGACGGGCTTCTCAGGGTTCCACCACTGAATGTTTTCTAGTTTGGCTTCGAACCGGACATTTCCGTCCTCGTTAATACGGCTGTTCCCACACGCGATGGAGGTGGGGGAAATGCTGTTGGATGGCTGTTCGGAGTCGAGAATATTCCAGCGCAGATTCAGGTCTTGCCTGCTGCCGCTGACCTCAACATCAATGGTGAGGCGACATGCGTCATTGTCTAAGACGCTAGTGACATGGAAATCTGAGATGTGCGAAGTAGGTCTGATGAGCACGCAGACGTCGCGGAAGATGCCAGATGCCCACCACATGTCTTGGTCTTCAAGATAGGTGCCGTCGCAGAACTGACTCACGGCGACGCTGATGAGGTTGTCCCCGGGCTTGAGAGAGTTTGAGATGTCGAATTCAGCACTGAGTCGAGACCCTTTGGTAAATCCGTGTGCGTGGCCGTTGACATGGACTTGGGCAAAAGATTCGACCCCATCAAAGCGCAAGATGTATTGGTGATCTGGGTCGATGCGGTCCAGGAAGAGAACGCGTTGGTAGAGCCCCGTCGGATTTTTAGAAGGGACTCGAGGAGGATCGATAGGGAATGGGTAGCCCTCGTCTGTGTACTGCAGTTGGCCGTAACCGTCGAATTGCCAAAGGTGCGGGATTGTGACCTCATGGGTATGTGTGGCCAGGGTGGACAGAATGCTTGGAGTTAGCCGTTTCGGGGAGTCGAAGAGGGTAAATTTCCAGGCTCCGCTCAGATCAATGTAGCCGAAGCTTCGTTCTTTGGACGGGATGAGGTCTTCGTCGAGAATGCCTGCGATTGCCTCAGCAGAACTGGGATAGGGGATGAATGCGGCGTGTGCAGGCAGTCGTCCATGGTGTAGAGCCTGCGGATCTTCCCAAGGATGCTGGGACATGATGCTCCTCGTCGTTGTTGAGCTCAGCTGTTTCAGAAACCGGTTTCTGTTAGGTGGGATACAGTCTGGATTCATAGAAACCGGTTGTCAAGCCGATTGGGGGAAGAAGGAACGTTCTTTGTGCCGTTTTCAATGCGCACACCGGCATCGCAATGGGATAGAGGTCATTGTCGGTGATAATTTCTGACACGAGGGATTTACCGCACGTCCCGATCAGGCAACGCGTCCGAAGGTAAGGAAACATCGGTGAAGAAGCGAACCACCATTCAAGATGTAGCCCAAATGGCAGGTGTCTCCAAAGCCACGGTATCGCGAACCCTTTCCGGTGACTATCCCGTCTCGAAGAAAACTCAAGAGGCGGTAAGGCGCGCTGTCCACTCTCTTGGCTACACCGCATCTATCCGAGCTCGATCACTGGCGACTGGCCGCTCAGACGCCATCGCCGTCATCATCTCCGAACCGCTCGATACTTTTTTCGCAGATCCAACGTTCTCTCGTATTCTGCGTGGAATCACCGATGGTCTTGCAGGAACTTCAATCGTGCCGGTACTTGTACCCACCGCAACCTACGAAGAACAGAAGAAAGCTATCCGCCTCATCACCAACCAAGCCGTCGATGCTGTAATCCATTTGTCGCCATGGGCCGATGAAGGTCTCCTCAACAGTCTGAGCCAACACAACATCCCTGTTGTCGTGTGTGGACAAGATGATCAACGAGCGCCGCACAGTCCTGACTTTTCACATGTCTACTCCGACGACAAGTCTGGAGCAGCGCAGGCTGCACTGCATCTTCAAACTCAAGGAGCTGCCGAACCGATTGCAATTCTGGGTGTCCCGAATCAACCTGCGGCAACTGATAGATATCAGGGGTATCTAGAAGTCTTTCCTCATCTTGATGAGAGCCATGTTCGGTGGGGTGGTTGGTCGGAAGCTGCTGGAGCCGATGCCATGAAGGATATCTTGAAGGGCGGCGTCCCCTTTGATTCGCTTCTCGCAGCTTCGGACAGAATTGCCAGAGGAGCCATCGCCGTCCTCGAAAACGAAGGACTTAAAGTTCCTGATGACATCCTCGTTGTCGGGTATGACGACCATCCGACCGCCACTGAAACCTCGCCGCAGCTCACTACGGTGTCCCAACCCATGCATGAACAAGGCAGGGTTGCTTGCCGAGTTGCGCAAGAAATGATTGACGGCGCTCGTGCTCGAGTTGTTCTGCTTAATACGGAACTGCACGTACGGGAAACAGCGTGATTTTTCTGGCAGCTTCTTATTAATACCGACTCGAACATGTGAACTCGTGCGTCCCTCGCGGAACTTTTGTGCGTCCCTCGCGGGATTCGGATAGAGTTGGCGGCGACTACGATCCGGCCCGCAAAAGCAGACAAACCCTGCCGCACGGGATATCACCGGGGAGTCATCCGGAAGAACAGGCTCGCCCTCGTCAGAGCACACAGCCCCACTAGAACCGGACGGGCCGGCCCGACATAGCCGAAACGAAGCGGCCTCGCCCTCGTCAACTGGTTCGCAAGAACCGGCAGACACACGACGCGAGGCAAGCGGGGTGGTACCGCGGGCTGAGGCGTCGCCAAAGCTCGTCCCTGTGAGACGACACAAGTCCCACGGGACGACCAGACGAGGACACCATGACGAAGCACGGCTTCTACCCCCGCCACCGCGACACCGAGGTGGACGCAAGCCCGTCCTTCCCGCAGATGGAAGGCGAAACCCTGGCCTTTTGGGCCGCTAACGACACCTTCCGTAAGTCCATTGAAATGCGCGACGCCGGCGCCGACGGAAGCAACGAATTCGTCTTCTACGACGGCCCCCCCTTCGCCAACGGCCTGCCCCACTACGGCCACCTGCTGACCGGCTACGTCAAGGACATTGTCGGGCGCTACCAAACCATGAAGGGCCACCGCGTTGAACGCCGCTTCGGCTGGGATACCCACGGTTTGCCTGCCGAACTTGAAGCCCAGCGCGAGTTGGGCATCGAGGACGTCACCGAGATCACCCGCGAGGGTGGCCTCGGTATTGAGAAGTTCAACGAGGCATGCCGCACCTCCGTCCTGCGTTACACGAAGGAATGGGAAGAGTACGTCACTCGCCAGGCTCGCTGGGTCGACTTCGAGAACGACTACAAGACCCTTAACCCCGACTACATGGAGTCAGTAATCTGGGCGTTTAAGACTCTCCACGACAAGGGCTTGGCATACCAGGGCTACCGCGTGCTGCCGTACTGCTGGCATGACCGCACGCCGCTGAGCAACCACGAACTCAAGATGGACGACGACGTCTACCAGGACCGTCAAGACAACACGGTGACGGTGGGCATGCGCCTAACCGAACCGCTGTTGGCCGACTCTGCCAGCGCCGAGCTCGTCCTCATCTGGACCACCACTCCGTGGACTCTGCCGTCCAACGAGGCCGTCGCAGCGGGTCCGAACATCGACTATGTCGCGGTGCGGGTTGCTGACGACTTGGATTCGCCCGTGGCTGGACAGACCGTGATCTTGGGCGAGGCGCGCCTGTCGGCCTACGCCAAGGAGTTGGGCGAAGAACCCGAGGTTGTCGCACGCTTGAAGGGCACAGACCTGGTGGGCCGCCGCTACCACCCGATCTTCGGCTACTTTGACACCGCCGAGCACCGGGCCGAGGGCGCAGCACCGGGCCCCAACGGATGGACGATCATCTCCGGCGACTACGTGACCACCGAGGACGGAACTGGCCTGGTCCACATTGCTCCCGCATTCGGTGAAGACGACATGTTCGTGTGTATGGAAGCTGGCATCGAACCGGTGCTGCCCGTCGATGACGGTGGCGCTTTCACCTCTGAAGTGTCCGATTACGAGGGCGTCCAGGTATTCGACGCGAATAAGCAGATCATCATGGACCTACGCGATGGCACTGGGCCAATGGCTCGCCGCGATGAATCTGTGCGCGCCGTTCTGGTGCAGCAAAAGTCGTATGTCCACAGCTACCCACATTGCTGGCGTTGCCGCAAGCCGCTGATCTACAAGGCGGTGTCCTCGTGGTTTGTGCGCGTCACGCAGATCCGCGATCGCATGGTTGAACTCAACCAGCAGATCACCTGGGTGCCGGAGCACACGAAGGACGGAATTTTCGGCAAGTGGCTGGAAGGTGCGCGCGACTGGTCGATTTCGCGTAACCGCTTCTGGGGTGCTCCCATCCCAGTGTGGGTGTCGGATGACCCGGCCTACCCGCGTACCGACGTTTATGGGTCTTTTGCCGAGTTGGAAGCTGATTTCGGCGTTGAGGTCAAGGACTTGCACCGCCCGTTCATTGACACACTGGTGCGCCCTAACCCTGATGATCCGACCGGCAAGTCCATGATGCGTCGTATTCCCGACGTGTTGGACTGCTGGTTCGAGTCCGGGTCCATGCCTTACGCGCAGGTGCATTACCCCTTTGAGAATCAGGAGTGGTTCGAATCCCACTACCCGGGTGATTTCATCGTCGAGTACATTGGCCAGACTCGCGGCTGGTTCTACACGTTGCACGTTTTGGCGACGGCGCTGTTTGACCGCCCAGCTTTTACCAATGTTGTTTCCCACGGCATTGTTTTGGGCGATGACGGCCGCAAGATGAGTAAGTCTTTGCGTAACTACCCGGATGTCAATGGCGTATTCGACTCGTATGGGTCGGATGCGATGCGTTGGTTCCTCATGTCGAGTCCGGTGGTGCGCGGCGGCAACTTGATTGTCACCGACGGCGGTATCCGTGACACGGTTCGCCAGGTGCTCCTTCCCATTTGGAACACCTACTACTTCTTCACGCTGTATGCGGGTGCGGCTAACGGCGGGGCCGGTTACGAGGCGACGGTCCGTGACTTGTCGGATCCGGCTGTGGTTGCTGCTTTGCCTGAGATGGATCGCTACTTGTTGGCACATACGCGCACGTTGGCCGTCGAGGTTGAACACGAGTTGGGCGAGTATGGAATCGCCGAGGCCTGCGAGTTGGTGCGCAACTACTTGGATGTGTTGACGAACTGGTATGTGCGTACACAGCGTCAGCGTTTCTGGGACGAGGACGGCGCAGCTTTCGACACGTTGTACACGGCGTTGGTGCGTTTGATGGAGGTTGTGGCGCCGTTGCTGCCCCTGTTAAGTGAGGAAATTTGGCGTGGCCTGACTGGTGGCGAGTCCGTGCACCTGGTGGATTATCCAGCGCTGCCTGAGGCTGTGGCCGACGACGAGTTGGTTGCTGCAATGGATGAGGTGCGCGACGTGGTGTCGACGGCTCATGCGCTGCGTAAGGTCAATCAGTTGCGTGTGCGCCAGCCTTTGGCGTCGATGTCGGTGGTGTCGGTCAACTGTGATGCGTTGGCTGCTTTTGCGCCGATCGTTGCTTCCGAGGTCAACGTCAAGGAGGTGCGTCTGCTGACTCCGGCTGAGTCGGGCCTGTCGGTGAGCACGGAGTTGACGCTGAACCCGCGTGGTTTCGCTCCTGAGATCCGCAAGGTCACGTCCCAGTTGTTCAAGGCTCAGAAGGCAGGGGAGTGGGAGGTGTCCGAGGACGGCGCCACCTGCACTTTCCCCGGTGTCCTGGTCGAGGGTGCGCCCGTGGTTTTGACGGGTGACCAATTTGGTGTGACAACTTCGGTCAATGCTGCTGAAGGCCAGGTTGCTGATGTGTTGAGCAATGGCACCTACGTCGTGCTAGACACTGAACTGACGCCGGAGCTTGAGGCTGAGGGTTACGCCCGTGATGTCATTCGTGCGGTTCAGGATGAGCGGAAGAATGCTGGTTTGCATATCTCGGATCGCATTGATCTGGCTTTGGGAGTGCCTGCTGATCGTGTGGGAGCGGTTGAGGCTCACCAGGACATGATCGCTACTGAGACGTTGGCATTGTCTGTGACGGTGTTGGAGTCGGCTCAGTTAGATGTGACTGTGTCGAAGCGGTGAACTTTGGGTACGGATTTTGTTTGACCTGTTCGTGGTGAATACCTGAGCCGGTTGAACTGTTGGTATTCTGGCACGTTTCTGATGCCGGTTGTTTCCTTGCCGTTGATGAATGGCTGCTGTCATGAGCCACGAGGAACTGCAGTAATCGCTGCTTGCAGTGCGCTGCGGTGGCGTACAGGAAAGATTGACGATATCCGGTCGTACCTCTACAACTGCGGCGTATTTGTCTAGTCGCCTAGGTGCGCATCGTGCTGGTGACTGTCAGCTGGGAAAACTAGTCGACCTTCGTGAAAGCCTGTCGGGCCTGCGAAGAATGCGTCATGGCCGAAGGCCTGACCATCAGCAAGTACGGGTTCTGCCCGGATTGATCACTTGAGGAAGGCAAGGCTGCCTGGGCTGCTGGAGGAGGGGAGGGGATGTCTACTGGTCTGCCATTAGTGGAAGTGGTACCAACCGGTGACGTCTGGAAGCTTGCACCGTGCGCACAAATTATCGACGTGTGCGCATGGTGAGGTCTTCTTTGCGTTGCAAGAGTGTGTTCTTTCCTTCTGCGTATCAGCTAATTCTCAGAATAATTACCTAGACCTTACAGGTGTGTCCTGGAAAATCAGCTCGGAACTTCAGTAGGTGCTCTGGTTCGTCCTGCTAACGTTTGAGGTCACCGTCGGATAAGTATAGAACTGTGGTTTGGGCAGGCGTCGGACTTGAACCTTCAGAGCCTCTGCTGTTAGTTTCCTATTTCGAAAATTGAAGTTGATGTGATGGCGTTGGCTTGTGCTCGAGGCCATTGACGAGAGAAATGGAAAGAGGACTTGTTGAAGAGGAAGATCCATGCGTCGGTTGCTGCTACTGTGATTGGCGGACTGCTGGTATTGGCTCCGGTTGGGAATGCTTCGGCTGTTGGTGTCGATGACCGGCAGCCAGTTGCAGCCTCTCCCCAAGGGCAGAATGAGGGACAGTCTGGACAACCGAATTTATCAGTGAGACTTGCTGGTCCTAGAGGGCAGGCTGCACGTACGGAAGACGAGGCTTATAAGCTCCTCATAGGCGAGGAGGTCAAGGTCACCATCACGCTGAGGAATGAAGGTGACGCGTTATTGAAAAATGTGAGTATCAATGACATTCGTTATCCTCAGAACGTCGAAGTTGTTGAACGCAGTTGCGGTCGGCACGATTCGGTGTTTTCAGATGGACAATCGACCGTGTCGTTGGACGTGAATGAAGCAATCGTTTGCGCTTTCCGTCTCAAAGCGTCGACCCCTGGTGTTGGTATGTTGAATATGACTGCTGTCGCCCGAAACGATCAAAACCAAGATGCTCGAAAGAATGCCGTCTTCGTGATCAATTCCGTCGAGGCAGATCAACCTGCTCCAGCCCAACCTGAGGCAGATCAACCTGCTCCAGCCCAACCTGAGGCAGATCAACCTGCTCCAGCCCAACCTGAGGCGGACCAGCCTGCTCCAGCCCAACCTGAGGCGGACCAGCCTGCTCCAGCCCAACCTGAGGCAGATCAACCTGCTCCAGCCCAACCCGGAGCAGGCAGCGATGCGACGATGATCAGTACATCTGCTCAAGGCTCTCACGTGAAGACCTCCGCGCAGGCTCCCAAGAAAACGGCACGGATTCTTGCCAAAACTGGTTCCAACTTTGCATCGACGCTTTCAGCGGCTGGAACTATAGCCGCAGTCGGTATCGGGACAATGGCACTGCGTCGCAGAGTGTTCCGTTGATACGGCATCTGGGTTGTCATAGTTCTGACTACAGTTGACGATCTCTCAAACAGAATCGGAGGCGTGCGGGAACGCCTGCACGCCTCCGGCTTCGTCTATCAGGTGATGCAGGCGCATTCTCAGCATGAGAAGCCTGTACCTTCTGACTGCGGCCAATGCTCCCGTAACTCGCACACAGGTAAAATAGGCTGTCGGGATTCGGATGAAGGTTGACACAGGGTTGGATCCTCTGTGCCCGAAAAGAAGACACACCTACGGAAGGGCACATGCATGACCACCAAAGATGGCATGACTCATTACCACGCTGCATTCTTCGGTGCAGGCACAGGCTCAGATGCCGGTGCAGATAGTGCTTCTATGTTTTCCGGTGATCTGCGCGGAATTCCCGCAGATCTCATCCCATATCTCGAAGAAGCCGACGCCCCTGATGATCAGCCTGACATTGACATTGCAGCGTTAACAGGCAACGCCGATCAATCCAGCACTAGTCGACTTCGTAATTCCAGCCAAGGTTCAGATACAGACCAAGACGCCGAACGTGACGAAGCCTTGCGTGCCCTCGTAGAAAACTCTCTGCTCGTTGGCCCTGACCCGACGATCCTGGCTGAACTTGACGGAGAATTTGATGACGAATTCGCCGACGACGCGGACCAAGAACAACGTGAACGCAGTGAACACCAGGCTGCCCTGGATCAAGCAGCTGACGGCGTCGAATTAGACGCAGAAGTTGAACGGATCTACCAGGGGATTGTCGCTCGCGCCCCCGAACACTCCGTCCAGCCCTCACTTGAACGCGTCACAACGGCCCTCGACATCCTGGGAGACCCGCAAAACTCATACCCGAGCGTCCACATCACCGGCACCAACGGAAAAACCTCGACCGCCCGCATGATTGACTCCATGCTCACCGCCTTTGGGATGCGGGTCGGCCGGTTCACCAGCCCCCACCTGATTGATGTGCGTGAACGCATCAGCATCGAGGGCGAGCCCATCAGCCGCGACGCATTCATCTCCGCGTGGCGCGACGTCGAACCCTATATCGGCATGGTTGACGCCCAATCGCAGGCTGACGGCGGCCCCGCAATGTCATTCTTCGAAGTCTTCACGGTCATGGCCTACGCGGCATTTGCCGACCACCCCGTTGACGCTGCCGTCGTTGAAGTCGGAATGGGCGGCACCTGGGACGCGACGAACACGATTGATGCCGGAGTTGCCGTCATTACGCCGATCGCTCTGGACCACACGAAGTGGCTGGGGTCGTCTATCACGGAGATTGCGCAAGAAAAGGCCGGCATTATTAAACCCGGCCAGATTGTGGTTATCGCGAAGCAGCCGGAGGAAGTGCTCGACATCCTCTTGGCGCGCGCCCGCGAGGTTGATGCGATTGTGCGTTTGGAAGGACGCGATTTCGAGGTGGCCAGCCGCCAGCTTGGCGTGGGCGGACAGATGGTCACAGTGCGCACTCCGTCCGCCGTCTACGAGGACGTGTTCGTTCCGCTGTTTGGCGAGCATCAGGCACACAATGCTGCTGCTGCAATCGTCGCTACCGAGTCTTTCATGGGCGGGCGCGGTCTTGATCCGCAGATCGTTGAACGCGGCATGATGTCGGCAACCTCCCCGGGACGCCTCCAAGTGGTGCGTCATTCGCCCACGATCCTCGTCGACGCTGCGCACAATCCGGCAGGGGCCGCGGTGTTGGCGGATGCGATCACAGAGTCATTCGACTTGGCGCACACCGTGGGCGTCTACTCGGCGATGGGAGATAAGGACGTCGAGGGCGTGTTAGCTGAACTTGAGCCCGTTCTCGAACACCTTGTCATTACGCGGATGCCAGGGGAGCGCGCGGCTGATGCAGAAGAACTACGCGAAATTGCCGAGGACGTGTTCGGCGCTGATCGGGTAGATGTTCGTTCCGATTTGGCTGAGGCTGTAGATCGGGCTGCTGAACTGGCTGAAGCGTCCACCGCTCCGTCGGATCGAGCAGGTGTGGTGGTCTTTGGTTCGGTGGTGTTGGCTGGGCAGATGCTCGCATTGGCTGGAAAGAGGCCTTGATTCGTCCGTTTCGGCTCCATCGGATGACGGAAAAGCTCCAGCAGTGAGATGATGCTCACGTTGGCCGTTCACCGTTCAGGTTTGCAAGGAGGCACCGTGAAGAAGCTGGTCAACGACGTTCACAACGTCGTTAAAGAAACCCTCGAGGGGTTCGCATTGGCCCACGCCGACCAAGTTGAGGTCCATTTCGACCCCGATTTCGTCGTACGCGCAACCCCAAAGGCGCGAGGCCGTGTCGGCCTCGTCTCTGGTGGAGGTTCCGGCCATGAACCCCTCCACGCAGGTTTCGTTGGCGAAGGCATGCTTGATGCGGCCGTTCCCGGCGCTGTATTCACATCACCCACACCCGACCCAATTCTCGAAGCCACCAAGGCTGCTGACCGAGGCGCGGGCGTGCTGCACATCATCAAGAACTACACAGGCGACGTCCTCAACTTTGAGACCGCTGCTGAAATGGCGGAGATGGAAGACATCGAAGTACGAGCCGTTGTGGTCAACGACGACGTCGCAGTCGAAGATTCCCTCTACACGGCGGGACGTCGCGGCGTCGCAGGCACCGTCCTCGTTGAAAAGATCGCTGGCGCTGCGGCCGAACGCGGCGACGATCTCGAAAGCGTCACCGCCATTGCCCAGCGTGTCAATGACGAGATGCGTTCCATGGGCTTGGCTCTGGGGCCGTGCACCGTTCCTCATGCTGGAAAGCCCTCTTTCGACCTGGACGAGGACGAGATTGAGCTGGGTATCGGCATCCACGGCGAGCCCGGGTACCGCCGCGGCAAGATGGAACCTGCCGACGATCTGGTTGCAGAACTCTACGAGCGCGTGCGCGACGATCTGGGGCTTAAGGAAGGCGAGCGCGTCATTGCCCTGGTCAACGGCATGGGTGGAACGCCCTCGTCGGAGCTCTACATCTGCTACCGCAAGCTTGCGCAACTGCTGCAAGCAGATGGCATTGACATCGCACGTCCCATGGTCGGCGACTACGTGACGTCGTTGGAGATGCCTGGTGTGTCGATCACCCTGTGCAGGGTGGACGATGAGCTGCTTGAACTATTTGATGCGCCGGTGTGCACGCCGGCCTGGAAGTGAGGAAACCTATGGCACTTGATGCCGCATGGGCCGTCCGCTGGATGTCCAACACTCGCCGTGAAGTCGCAGCGCAAAGGGAATACCTGATTGACCTTGATCGCCAGATCGGCGACGGCGACCACGGTGAAAACCTTGATCGCGGCTTCGCCCAGGTTGAGCAGGCTTTATCCGATGCGACGATTAACAGCGTTCAGGACGTTTTGAAGATCGCCGCGAAGACTCTCATGTCAACCGTTGGCGGGGCAGCGGGGCCACTGTATGGCACCGCTTTCTTGCGTGCGGCCAAGTCTGTGACGGATGAACCTTTGGACGGGCAGGGCGTTGCGGCGCTCATCAGTGCGGCACTCGAGGGCATCCAAGCCCGCGGAAAAGCCGAACGCGGCGAGAAGACTATGGTCGACGCCTGGGGTCCAGCCGCAGACGTGGCCCAAGCTGCTGCTGACGGTGGGCAAGCAGCAGAAGCTGTTCTCGCTGCTGCTTCGGGGGCTGCCGATTCAGGCGCCACGGCTACAGGTCCTCTCAAGGCAACGAAGGGACGCGCCTCCTACCTGGGGGAGCGTTCCGTTGGACACTTGGACCCCGGAGCCGTTTCGTCGGCAATTATCCTGGCTCAGGCAGTTGCCGCCGTTGAGGAGTCCTAATGCCTGCCGTCGCATTCGTCATTGTGTCGCATTCGGATCTGCTGGCACGCGGGGTGGTTGAACTGGCAGCTCAGATGGCTCCGGATGTGCATTTCGAAGCAGTCGGTGGAAACGATGATGGCGGTATTGGTACGTCGTACGACCGGGTTGAGGCAGCCATTGAAGCTGCTCGCACCAAGGTCGACGACGCGGACGGCGCCGGAGTCCTGGTGCTGACCGATATTGGTTCGTCAACGATGACCGTCGAGTCTGTTCTGGAGTTCGTCGACGACCCTGACCACGTGCAATTCGTTGAAGCGCCACTGGTGGAGGGCACGGTTGCGGGTGCGGTGCGTGCACAATTGGGCAATCCGCTGGGCCAGGTTGCTGCGGCGGCTCGGGGTGCCTTGTCCCTTTCGTCTTCTGCGCAGGGCGAGGATTCGGAGCTGCCGGTTGCTCGAGAGGATCCATCGCAGGATCCTGAGGGGGCTGTAGTGGGGGAAGCTGTTGTTGCTGACCCGGTAGGTCTTCATGCCCGGCCGGCCGCACTCTTGGCACGTAAGGCAGCGAGCTTCGACGCTGACATTAAGATCAACACCGCCGAGGCAGCGTCCGTTCTTGAAGTCATGTCTTTGGGCATCCAACAGGGCGAGACTGTGCGCATCGTGGCCACGGGTCCCCAGGCACGTGAAGCCGTTGCTGCGCTGGTGGAGATGCTTCAGGACGCCGGCTGATCTTTGTTGAAGGGCGTGTACGTTCCCGGGGGAGCTGTGGCTCCCTGGGGGTGTCACAATAGAGGAAAGGTGTCTGAATGAACCACGATCTTCTTGATCCGGACAGTGAACACACGTTGTTGCTGGTCAAACCTGATGGTTACAGGCGAGGCCTGACAGGTGAGATTTTGCGTCGCATCGAAGCCAAAGGCTACGTCCTGCGCGGCCTGAAGGTGATGGTGGCTTCGCGTGATCTGCTTGAGGAACACTACGCGGAACACCGCGGCAAGGGGTTCTTTGATCCGATGGTCGCCTACATGAGTTCTGGTCCTGTGGTGGCTGTGGTCATTGAGGGACAGCGCGTTGTTGAAGGGGTGAGGGCTTTGATGGGCTCCACCGACCCGACAACGGCGCCAGTGGGAACTATCCGCGGTGACTTGGGACGGGCATGGGACAAACCCCATGTGGAAAACCTAGTGCACGGCTCGGATTCGCCTGAATCTGCCCGCAGGGAGATCAAACTCTGGTTCCCTGAACTGGTCTAAGCTTGGGCAACACTGCGTCCTTCAACGGTGTTGCGCCAGGGGCTGGCGAGTTTGAAGCTGGCTGAAACCGTGGAGCCTTCGAGTTAATGCGAGTTCGCTGAAACCCGCCTTAATGGCGATGAAATCGCCATTAAGGCGGGTTTTCGCGTGTTCACACCGTATTCTGTTGGGGTGCACCTAAAAACCCTGACGCTGCGAGGATTCAAATCCTTCGCCAGTGCGACGACGCTGAGGCTCGAACCGGGCATCACCTGCGTCGTCGGCCCCAACGGTTCAGGTAAGTCGAATGTGGTTGACGCCCTCGCGTGGGTGATGGGTGAACAGGGCGTAAAAACCTTGCGTGGCGGCCAGATGGCTGACGTCATTTTCGCTGGAACCTCCGGTAGGCCAGCGTTGGGGCGCGCTCAGGTTGATCTGACGATTGATAACTCCGATGGCCTTCTGGACATCGACTACTCAGAAGTCACCATCACCCGTACCCTTTTCCGCGGCGGAGGATCCGAATATCAGATCAATGGCACTCCAGCCCGCCTCCTCGACGTTCAAGAATTGCTGTCTGACACCGGTATGGGCCGCCAAATGCACGTCATTGTCGGTCAGGGGCAGCTTGATGCGATCCTGTCTTCAACGCCGGAGGAACGCCGCGGCTTCATCGAAGAAGCAGCCGGCGTCCTCAAACATCGGCGCCGCAAAGAGCGGGCCTTACGCAAACTGGCAGATATGGACGCGAATTTGGTTCGGGTCCTGGACCTGACCAACGAAATCCATCGCCAACTGGGGCCACTGGCCCGACAAGCCAAGATTGCTCGGCGCGCATCCCTCATTCAAGCTCGAGTCCGTGACGCCAAAGCACGCCTACTGGCAGACGATCTGGTGTCCGCGCGCGAACGCCTAACCGTGCAATCGACGAACGACGAAGCCCAAGCACAGCGCAGGGCCGCCCTCGAACAGCAGATCGAAAAGGCACGTACCGAACTGGCCCGCCTCGAAGATGAAGAACGCCAATCCACTCCGCGTATGGAACAGGCCACGAGGGCGTGGCAGGAGTTTACGACGATCCACGAGCGGCTACGCGGCACCCTCATGGCAGCCCAAGAACGTGTGGCTTTGCGATCTCAGCCTGAATTGGCTCCATCGGGTGACGACCCGGAAATGCTGGATGAAAGGGCCAAACTTGCCGGAGATGAGGACGCTGAACTCTTAGAACGCCTGGAACAGGCTCGAAGTGACCTCACCGCTCAGACTCGCCTGCTCGAGCAGCTCGAGGACGCCCAACAGCAGGCGGCTCGCGAACTGGCCCGAGTCAACCGGTCATTGGCTGATCATCGTGAGAAAGTTGCCCGGATGACAGGTGACGTGTCCTCGGCCCAGTCACGCCACGAAGCCGCAAAGAACGAGGCCGAACGCACCCAGACCGCACTTGAGGAAGCGCGGCGCCGCCAGGAAGTAGCTGAGGCTGCAGCAGCTGCCGCGCCCATTCCAACAGTTGACGAGGACGAGGGTTCTGCCGGTGCCATCCACGCTGCTGCGGTGCGTGCCAGGGATGAGGCGCGCGCTCACGTCGATGAAGTGTTGGCGGCTGAACGTGAAGCACGCGCAGATCGGGCTCGCTGGGAGGCTCGACGCGACACTCTTGAACAGTCGTTGGCTCCCCAAGACACGACTGCTGAGTTGTTGGGTTCAGACGGTGTCATTGGTTCGCTTCCGCAATTTTTGCGCGCTCACTCCGGTTATGAGGACGCGATTGCCGCCCTCGTGTCTCCCTACACGGATGCGGTCGTCGTTGATTCCACGCAGACGGCTCTAGAGCAGTTGCGCCGCGTTCAAGATAACAATGGCGGACTTATTCGGATGGTCGTAGCCGACGGTACAGCTACCGACGCTGTGCAAGGCAAAGCGGGGCGCGCACAGTTGCCCGAGGGCGCACATTGGGCCCTTGATCTAGTCGATGCTGACCAGCAGGTCCGCGAATCGATTATGGATCTGTTGGTGGGCGCCGTGGTTGTTGAAGATCTGGCATCTGTTGAAACTCTCGCTGGTATTTCTGGCGTGCGCGTCGTTGTTTCTCTACGTGGAGACACATGGACCAACGGCAGAGTCACCGGATTGGGTAGCATGCAAACCTCCGTGTTAGCGCTGCGCGCCCAATACGAGGAGGCAGGCCTTGCAGCCGATGCAGCTCAAGCCCGCTTGGCTAAAGCCGAAGAAGAACTCGGCTTAGCAAACACTGCTCTCGACCATGCAATCAAGGCAGCTAACGAGGCGCTGCGAGCCCTGCGCGACGAGGACGCGGCGCGAGCAAAAGTTGCTCAGGAGGTGGCCCGAGTCCAATCGGCAGCCTCGGCTGCCCAGGCTGAAACACAGCGCGCTCAAGAGATCGCTGCCAGGGCTGCTCAACAGGTCGAATGGACGGGGGAGCAGGTTGCTCAAGCACGCCAACGCCTCGAATCCAATTCTGAGCAGGCCCCTCAAGATGATCTGGATACGGCCCAGAGTCAATCCGAAGCAGCAGAGGCGGCAGTCAAGGAGGCTCGCGAGCAGGAAACCCAGATGAGGCTCGCTCTGCGTGCCCTCGAAGAAGAATCTCGTCAAATCCAGTCAAAGGCCCGAAATTTGCGGCAAGCTGCCGCGCGGGAACGCGAAGAACGCCAGCGATATGCCAGACGTGAGGCCAAACGCAAGGCAGAACTGGCTGTCGCCCTCGAAGTGGTTGAGGGCGCAACGGCCGCCCTCGAAAAAGCAGCTGGGTCGCTGGCTCAAGCTCAAGAGGAACGCCAGGCGGCAGAATCGGAACGTAGCCAGGTGTCTCAGGCAGTAACGGATGGGCGCCGAGTCATTGATCGTTTGAACGCTGAGTTAGCGGAGCTCACGTCGGCGTCGCATCGCGATGAGATTGCTCGCGCGCAGATGCGCATGAGAGTTGAACAGCTTGAATCACGTAGCTTGGAGGATCTGTCGCTGGAAGCCGACCAGCTTGTCGAAGAGTTCGGTCCCCACAACCTCGTGCCTGTGTTTGGCAATGATCCGGATGCGAGCGAAGAGGACTTGCCTGAGCCGGTGCCATATGTGCGTTCTGAGCAAGAGCGTGCCTTGGAACGGGCTTCGCGTGACTTGGACAAATTGGGTCGAGTCAACCCTTTGGCGTTGGAAGAACATGCTGCTTTATCGAAACGCCACGAATTCTTGGTCTCCCAGGTCCAAGATCTCAAGAAGTCGAAAGCTGATTTGCTCGACATTGTTGAAGATGTGGATCGGTTGGTTGAAGAGGCCTTTACGTCGGCTTTCCGCGATACGCGCGAGCAATTCGCTCACACTTTTGAAGTGCTTTTCCCCGGTGGGCAAGGCGACTTGGTTTTGACCGATCCGGAATCAATGCTGACCACCGGCATCGAGATTGAGGCGCGTCCTGCCGGCAAAAAAGTCAAACGTCTGTCGTTGCTGTCGGGAGGGGAGCGGTCCTTGGCAGCCATAGCCTTCCTCGTTGCGATCTTCAAGGCCAGGCCCTCGCCGTTCTACGTGATGGACGAGGTCGAGGCCGCCCTCGACGATGTCAACCTTTCTCGTCTTCTGACGATTTTTAAAGAGTTGCAGCAAGAATCGCAGCTCATCGTCATCACTCACCAGAAGCGGACAATGGAGATTGCGGATGCCCTGTATGGGGTGACCATGAAGGCTGGTGTGACCACGGTGGTGTCTCAGCGATTGGATGCGTAAAGTCCGCTCGCAAAATTGTTAACAATTTTTCTGTGTGGCGGTGTATCGTCGTTCATGGAGTCACCGCCTCACGCCTTGCGACGCTCGTTCACGGGGAAGAAAAGGTGAGGACGCCGCCCTCGAGCCGGACAGATCTTCAACGACGAATGGAGCCTCAGCCTCATGTCCCACAACGTGTACATCGCACGACTTCTCACCGACAACATCCAGAACAAACTGGCCGACGTCGACGGATTCACCTTCGACATCGGTGAAATCGCTCCGCCCTCGCGCGAAGAACTGCTGTCGCGTGTGGCAGGCAAAGACGGTGCCATCGTGACGCTGACTGAGAAGATCGACGAAGAGTTCTTCGCAGCGGCAGGCCCCCAGCTCAAAGTTGTCGCCAACGTTGCGGTCGGCTTCGACAACATCGACCTTGAAGCAGCAGCCCGCCACGGCGTCACCATCACCAACACCCCCGGTGTTCTTGACGGTGCGACCGCCGACCATACTTTCGCGCTGCTGCTGGCAGTGTGCCGCCGCATCGTAGAAGCCGACAACTTCGTCGGTGAGGGTACCCCGTGGATCTGGGGTCCGCGCATGTTCGTCGGCCTCGACATCTCCGCGGGCGCAACCCTGGGCATTATCGGCCTGGGACGCATTGGCCTGGCTGTTGCCCGCCGCGCCGCAGCTTTCGACATGAAGGTCATCGCTGCTGACGCAACCCGCACCGTCGGTGAGGTTGTCGAGGGCGTCGAGATAGTTTCGCAAGAGGACCTGCTGGCGGCCTCGGATGTCGTTTCCCTGCACGTGCCGTTGCTGCCCACCACCCGCCACCTCATCAACGCTGACACCATCGCTCAGATGAAGGACGGCGCGTACCTGATTAACTGTGCGCGTGGCGGTGTCGTTGACGAAAAGGCCCTGATTGCGGCTATTGATTCGGGCAAGATTCGCGGCGCCGGTATTGATACTTTCGAGGGCGAGCCCAACATTGATCCCGAATTGATCAAGCGCCCGCAGATCGTATGCACTCCTCACACTGCGTCGGCCGGTGAAGCCACTCGTGACGCCATGGGCCAGCTGGCTCTGGACAATGTTGTCGCTGTCTTGTCCGGCAAGGAAGCGGTGACTCCCGTTCGTATGTGACGGATTCGCAGTGCTTTTTGCGTCGTGCGGAAGCGTGAAAAAGCTGGGGCTTGGAGATCTGGTGAGATCCCCAAGCCCCAGTCTTAACGTATGGGCGTCCCTCGGCGGACTTTTGGGCGTCCCTCGGCAAAGCTTTGGGCGTCCCTCGCGGGGGAAGCGAGGAACGCCCAGTTGTTGGCCGAAAGGCTAAAACTCAGAGAGTTCCGACCTCGTCGGCGATCAGCAAGTACCGCTCATCCAAGACATGCTTGGCAGTGGCAACCATCGCCTCAAGATGCTTGTTTGCATGGTGAGCACAAAAGAAGAGTTGGCCATCGGAAGCCAAAGTAACACGGACCCACGCCCGGGCACCGCACTGGTCGCAGCGATCTGCTGCAGTCAAAACAGGCTCTTGGACTGCCGGACGCTCAAGTGTCATTGCATTCATGACACCATCACACACCATCGACAGCTCCCACGCACCGCCAAACACTCCTTGTTCACCTCCGGCGCAATCGCCGCGCATCCGTCCGCCCTCGAACGTCGAATCCCTCACCACTTAACCCATTTCGGCGAGGCACACCCCGACTCAACGCGCGACTTTCCTACGATGTGCGAGTGACTCCCACATCTGCATCTGACTACAGCGCACGCCACCTGTCGGTCCTCGAAGGTCTCGAAGCCGTGCGTAAACGCCCCGGTATGTACATCGGCTCTACCGACCACCGCGGACTCATGCACTGCCTGTGGGAAATCATCGACAACGCAGTCGACGAAGCCCTCGAAGGCCACTGCGACACCATCGACGTGCGCTTGCATCCCGACCACTCCGCATCCGTTGCCGACAACGGTCGCGGTATCCCGGTCGATGAAGTACCCGGGGTTGGACTGTCTGGCGTTGAAGTTGTCTACACGAAGCTGCACGCAGGCGGAAAGTTCGGCGGTGGCTCTTACGCGGCCTCCGGCGGTCTGCACGGCGTCGGTGCATCCGTGGTCAACGCCTTGTCCGCACGCCTTGACGTGCAGGTCGATCGCGGATCCAAAACTTGGGAAATGTGCTTCCGCCGCGGTGAACCCGGAGAATTTGACGATACGAAACAGCGCACACCGAACTCACCTTTTACTCCTTTCACCCAAGCCTCCAAACTCAAAACCGTTGGCAAAGTCAAAAGGAACGTCACCGGCACGCGCGTACGCTTTTGGGCCGACTTCCAGATCTTCCCCGCAACCGAAGGTTTCTCTTGGGAAGGACTGCTGGCCCGTGCCCGCCAAACAGCCTTCCTGGTACCCGGACTGACCATCAACTGCTGGGATGAACGCGGCGAGGAAGAACTCCACGAATCCTTCCGCTTCGATGGCGGCGTCGTCGACTTCGCCAATTGGCTGTCCTCCGATGGGCCAGTCACCGACACATGGCACATCACTGGCGAGGGGTCTTACACCGAAACCGTCCAAGCCCTTGACCCCGAATCTGGCCACCTGCAAGCCACCGAGGTTGAACGCACCTGCGAAGTTGATTGCGCATTGCGCTGGGGGATCGGCTACGACACCCAGATACAATCCTTCGTCAACATTATTGCCACACCCAAGGGCGGCACCCACGTCGCAGGCTTTGAACAAGCAGTCCTGAAAGTCTTGCGCGCCCAAATCGATAAGAATTCGCGCAAACTTAAGGTCGGCACCAAAGACGGGCGCCCCGAAAAAGAAGATGTCCAAGCTGGAATGACTGCCGTTATTACGGTTCGCTTCCCAGAACCCCAGTTTGAAGGCCAAACCAAGGAAGTTTTGGGAACACCGCAGATTCGATCCGTTGTCAATAAAGTGATTTCGGATTGGCTTAGCGCCAAGTTCAAGTCCACCAAACGCGACGACAAACAACAGACTTCCATGCTCATGGAAAAGGTCGTGGGAGAGATGAAAGCGCGCGTTTCTGCGCGCATCCACAAGGAAATCTCGCGCAAGAAGAATGCGCTGGAAACATCCTCGCTGCCCGCAAAGTTGGCTGACTGCCGCATGGAGGATGCCTGGCAGACTGAATTATTTATTGTCGAGGGCGACTCGGCGTTGGGAACGGCTAAGGCTGCGCGCAATAGCCAGTACCAGGCTCTTTTTCCGATCCGCGGCAAAATCTTGAACGTGCAAAAAGCCTCGACGGCTGACATGCTGGCTAACGCCGAATGTTCCAACATCATTCAGGTCATCGGAGCCGGCTCCGGCAGGACCTTCGATTTGGAATCAGCACGCTACGGCAAGGTCATCCTCATGACTGACGCTGACGTTGACGGCGCGCACATCCGCACTCTGCTGCTCACCCTCTTCTTCCGCTACATGCGTCCTATGGTCGAGGCCGGACGCGTCTATGCGGCGGTTCCGCCCCTGCACCGTATTGAGGTCGCAGGCAAAGGCAGACGAGGGCGAGAGTTCATCTACACCTATTCCGAAGAGGAACTGCATCGCAAGCTGCGTGAACTCAAGCGTGCCGGGCGCACCTGGAAGGAACCGATCCAGCGATACAAGGGCTTGGGTGAAATGGACGCAGACCAGTTGGCGGAAACAACAATGGATCGTGCTCACCGTTCGCTACGGCGCATCACCTTGGGAGATGAAGAAGGACTGCGCGAGGCCGAGGACGTTTTCGAGCTGTTGATGGGTTCGGTTGTTGGTCCACGGCGTGATTTCATTGTTGAAGGTTCAGCCGCTTTGGACCGCGAGAGGATCGACGCTTAACGCACGTGTTGGTGGTCTAGCGGATGCATCGCCCGACCGCGGCGTTATTGAAAAAGGTGTAGTGGTCTTTTGAGGTTGGACTGCGTGAATAGATGAGCGCATGTGACCTTTGGCCCCCTCGCCCGTATTATGGTCCTCATGACTGGACTTGCCGAGCGACTCAAGCTGCCCGAGTCCGTCCCCTACCCAGGAAAGCACCTGGGTTTGCGCTGGCGCTCCATTATGGCTGCCGATGCGCCTGCAGTTTTTGACCTGATTAGGACGGTTGAAGCAGCAGACGACTCGATCCGGCGCACGGGCGCGGATGCAGTCGCTGAGATGATCGAAGGCCGAGGAGGCGTCGACTGGGTCGACGCCATCGTCGGTGTCGATGTCGACCGTAAGATCTGCGCGGTGGGCACAGTTCGAGTAGTCCGCACAGTCACTGATACAGCGAATGCGCTGATTAACGCTTATGTTCACCCTCATTGGAGGGGAAGAGGACTGGGGCGTGCCTTGTTGTATTGGCAAGATGGGCGCGCTCGCCAAATGCTTGTTGAAACCTTTGGCGGCGACTCCCAGATTCCCGCGTCTATAGCCAACTTTGTCGATGGACATAAGACTGATCGCCGCCGCCTCTACATTGCTGCGGGATTCTACGCCAAGAGAACCTTCCAGATCATGTATCGGGATTTGGAGGGCTCCGAGCAGCCGGCGCCAACACACCATGGGTACACCATCCGGCCTTTCGTTGATGTGAGTGAAGCTGCTGTGCGTGATCTGCACATGAGAGTCTTCCAGGAGCATTTCCGTCCCGACTTCCGCGGACAGTGGTGGAAGGAAGGCCTGCGTGAAATGGATGCACGCTGGTCCTTTGTTGCCTGCGATCCCGACGGTACAGCCGTCGGATACATTATGACGGGGCGACCGACAGACCGATGGGTGGCCACTGGGCGAACCGAAGCCTACGTTGCTTTACTTGGCGTTGATCCTGCCCATCGTGGATATTCCTTGTCGAGTGCGCTGGTCGATGCGTCTGTCGCCGCCGCGGCTGCTAGCGGAATGAGCCGAATCGGGCTTGACGTGGATACGAAGAACGATTCGAATGCTCACGGAATCTACGAACACCTCGGCTTCGTTGATGAAAAAGCAGAGGTTTACTACACGATCGACTTATGACAACAATCGACTTATGAAGGCAAAGGAGGGCAAGCAGTGAGCGAGTATGAGGCCGATGCCCAGCAGTCGACTGAAACCCCAGAGCCTGAATCCTCCTCCGCAGTCGCAAATCCCGACAGTCATCATGGCATTGTCTGGGAAGAACTTGATGCGCAGCACCTATACCCCTTGGCCTCCCTTATTGCTCGCATCGAAGCCCAAGACAATCCGCCGTATCGCACATCAGCCGACGAAGTCGCAGAAATGTTGGCTGATACGAGCCAATGGCGAGGTATTGCAGGCTTTGCCACGAGGGGGCTAGCTAAAGGCCGGATGATTGCTTTTGGCCAGGTGCATCTGCGCTTCCCCGGACATGTCGAATGCGTGTGCCACGGGGGAGTGGATCCAACCTTCCGCCGAGTAGGACTCGGCGGCGCCCTCGTCGAATGGCAAGAAGCTGCCGCCCGCCAGATGCTGGCTGAGCTTCCTGACAACCCTCCTGCCCAGATCGTCTCCCAGGTTGAAAGCGGAGAAGCTGATCTTGAAGAACACCTCAAATTGAGGGGTTTTCACTGGGCACGCACCTACTACGAATTGCGCGCAGACCTATCCGACCTGCCTGAGCAGCCCGAACTGGGGCGATATCTGACCATTGAAGAATGGTCAGATGAGTGGGAAGAACCAGTGCGTAGGGCCGCGAACCGGCTGAGCGAGCAGGAGTGGGGTCGGCCCCCGCTTACTCGCGAACAGTGGTTGCAGGGGCGTACATCTTTTGTTCCCGAATGGTCCTTTGTGGCAGTTGATCGTCAATCTGATCGCCCGCGCGTAGCAGGGTTCCTTCTAGCCTCACGTTACGAACAGGACTGGGCGGCCTTGGGCTGGAAAGAAGGCTACATCGACCAGATGGGTGTCTTGGAAGATTGGCGCCAGACGCGCGCCGTTGACGCCCTCATCACGGCTTCTATGCGTGCCCAAGCCCGCGACGGAATGGACCGCATTGGTGCTGGCCTTGGATCAGCCAACCACTCCGGTGCGTTAGCTGTCTACGACTACCTGGGCTTTAGGACGGTTGGGCAGACGCGGCTGTATGCGATTGAGGCGTAGAGCCTTCTGGTTAACCGTTTTCTGTAGTAGATTCAATTTTCACGATAGACGCCAACGAAAATTGTTCTCTGAACGAATTCCAGTGGCCTCCAGTGGTCTACGTTCCATGCACCATTGATAGTCAAGGAGAGAGGCACCTTGCGCTTAGGACGATGAAAGATGGGCGCATTGCGTTGCTCGTCTACACTGCTCTAGATCGTCTCAAGGATCGTGCGGGTGAGGTTCCGTGGGCGCTGCTTGATTGGCCTTCTTTGGGACAGCTACAGAAGACGGACCACTTCGATCTTGTTATTCCCGATGTGGTTGTCCCTTTTGATAAACGAGATACGGTTCAAAGGGGGCAATGACTATGTTGCAGTTCGATTCTGATAGTGCCGCGAACATTGCTAAATACGTCTCCCAGGCTCAGGCAAGCGTTGACCGCGCGAACTCAGCACTGATGATGTCGGTCGATTCCGGATGGATAGACTTGGCGATCTCATCCCTACAATCGCGACAAAACAGTGTCCTCTCCGCCCTGTCATCGGATCTGTCGTCAACAGCGTTGGACATTGAGGCAACAGCGGTCTCCTTCGAAGAAGCGGACGCAGAGATCAAGGACGCAATCACTGGGGTCAAGGCGGTTATCCAGTGATCACTGTCGATATTCCGGGGAGCCCTGCATCTCTTCGAGCTTTTACGTCTGCCCTTGAATTTCAGGCTGTCGAGCAGCTCGAAGAATCGCGAGATTACCTTGAAGCTGCACAAAACGCAATGCGTGCACTAGTTTCGAACTCAAGAGAGCGTGGACTGGTTGTTAGCGGAAGGGTATGTTCAGTTTCCCGCGGTTGGTGCTCCGGCAGGTCAATTTAACAGTTAAGCAACGACTGCTCAACAGACCCAACTAATATTCCAGAGGCTTTCTGCGCCGGCAACGAAAACTTCTCAAACGCTCAACTTCTCACACTGGAATAATCTGTTCAACATTGCCTCGGCCATAGTGGACGGCACTTCCGCAGGACTGCTTTCTCTTCAGGCTCGTCTCACTACGGAAGGCACGCGGTTTTATGCTTCGCAGGCAGCACGAATCCGACAGCTGAGCCTAGGCAACCCAATGCTAGTTGGCGATGACCTCGTACGAGCATTCCAGGCGGCTGATGACATGAGTGCGAGAGCATCCAATCTTATGAGCCAGGCAAGCAGAGCTGCCAGTCTAGCGAAAGGGGCATCGGTGGCTCTGGCGGGTATCGGTTTCGCAGTCGGAGTTGTTGCTTCTATATTCACGGATGGCTTTGCCGATTCTCTATTCGAGAACGGTAGCGATTTAGGAACTGCCATAAGAGCTGGAGGTGATTCACTCGCTGAGTTTGGTGAGTCAGTCGGAGACTTAGGAGAAGCAGTCTGGGATCACCTGTTCTGAATTCAGATGCAGCGTGCCATCAATGAGGGTCATAGCCTTAAACTCTTCCATGAAATAGATCAGGGAATCGGTGTTACTTGTTACGGGTGCAGGGGCAGTGTTCCTCTACCTTCTTCTAGGAATCGTTCGCCTCTATATGACTTCCGAATCCCGGAAAACTCTCCCAGAAAACGTCTTGAGCGAACAGGACGGGGTGCTGATTCTCAGGGCCCAACCACCCAGAGGAATTGTCATACTCGAGAAAAGTCAGTGGTTTCTTGTCTGTGTTGGTGTATGCAGTCTCATTCTCGCTTTGCCCTGGTCAGTTATGGTGCGAAGTATGCTGTGCGTTGCTTGGATAAGCCTCATTGTCGTCATGGCTTGGATCCAATCCCCTGAGCATCTCGGCGACGGGAACATTCGTTTAGAGCACACCTGCATCGTCCAGCGCGCAGGCGGGTGGGAGCGCCGAGTCGCGTGGAAGGATTTACGAGCTGCCGTCAGTGTGACGGCTCCGAACACAGGGCGCGGGGCGATCATGTTGGCCCTGGATGAAGCAACGGTTGGAGGCACCCACGTCACCCCGTTGGCTCCAGCCATCTTTCGGAGCACGAAGCCGCAATATAATGGCGTCGTCATGCTGAGCTTGGATGCTCGTGGTGCCAGTGTTGATGGCGATAGCATTGCGGGTGAAATCAACTCGAGAATCTCTGCACAACGAGCAGATGCCGAGGACCGATGAAACCTCACCCAATCGTTGCGATAGCAAAAACGATCGGAGTTCCAGAACCGTCGCGACGCGGGTCTTCTGCCGGAAGTTCGACGGGCGACCCATCGGCTGAGGCCGCGCGAGCTGGCCGCTCGCCCACCCATGCGACGTCCAAACGGTCCTCGCCTCGTAAGAAACGCTGAGTGCGAACCCCTTGCCCGCCGCGCCCCTTCGACGGGTACTGCTCAAAAGGCGTGACCTTGACTGTGGTCTGGCCGGTGCCAGGCAATGCGCCCTCGGCAGCTGCCACAGTGACGACGACAGCCTCTGCAGCAGAATCAACCACCCAGAAGCCGATGGCTTCCACACCATCGTTGAGCTTCATTCCAGCAACGCCGCCCGCGGTGCGCCCCTGGGGGCGAATCTTTTCAGCAGGGGTGCGCAGCAGCTGAGCATCAGAAGACACGAACACCACGTCCGCATCGTCCGGACACGGAGCCAAACCAACCAGGCGGTCGCCCTCGTCTAAAGAAATCACGTCCCACTCGTCGCGCTGGAGTACGTCTGGGCGCAGACGCTTGACCGTGCCGCGAGCCGTACCCATGGCCATAACCGCGTCGCCCTCGGGATCGAGGAGGCCAATCGCAGGCGAATCAGTGTGGAGCAGCAACGAGGCCGGGGTCGCAGCTGCCAATGACAAGCCCGTGTCAAAACGCGGCAAGGCAGGCAAGTCCACAACCTCAATACGATGGGCAACGCCGTCGGCCGTGACAACAGCAACCTGCGACCTGGCAGTGGATGCTAATTGAGCGCGCCACCCGTCGTGCGAGGCACGCGGGCCAGGCTCTAAGGGATCGGCGCCTTCAACTCGGGCCAAAGCACCCGACGCCGACAAAACGACCGTGCACGGATCATCCGGGATTTGCAGATCCATACCTTTGCCAGATTTCGACACAGATGGCAAAGAAGCAGCCAACGCCGCCGAACCTGCGGCAGGCAAACCATCAGCCCCGACCTCGGCGCCCGTGGATGCCAGCAACACGGTGCGACGTGGAGTGCCTAAACGATCCGACACCTCACGCAATTCCTTCTTAACCAGGCCGCGCATCAGTTCGGGGTTCTCCAAGATTTCGCGCAACTGGGCGATCTTGGCCAATAGTTCGTCGCGCTCGGATTCCAACTCGATCCGGCTGAATTTCGTGAGCCTGCGCAGACGCAACTCCAGAATGTAATTCGCCTGAATCTCCGTCAGATCAAAAGCCGTCATCAAACGGGTGCGGGCGCTCTCCACGTCATCAGAGGACCGGATGATTGCAATGACATCATCAATATCCAAGATGGCAATGAGCAGGCCTTCAACCAGATGCAACCGATCTTCACACTTGGTGAGACGATAGGTTGAGCGCCGCCTCGTCACCTCAAGGCGGTGGTCAATAAACACCTGGAGCATTTGTTTGAGGCCCATGACCTGGGGCTGACCACCCACCAGCGCCACCGCGTTAATCGAGAAGGAATCCTCCAAAGGAGTGCGCTTGTAAAGCTGCTGAAGCACCGCTTCGGGATTGAAACCATTCTTAACTTCAATGACCAGACGCAAGCCGTGGATCCGGTCGGTGAAGTTTTGAACCGAAGAAATGCCCTTGAGCCTGCCGGCATTGACATTCTCTTTAATCTTCTCAATGACTTTTTCTGGCCCGACCATGTAGGGCAGCTCGGTGACAATCAACCCCATCTTGCGCGCGGTAACACGCTCGATTGACACCTTTGCACGGGTCTTGAAAGCGCCTCGGCCCGTCTCATAGGCCTCTTTGACACCATCGAGGCCCACGATCACGCCGCCCTCGGGAAGATCAGGGCCCGGAACGTAGCGCATGAGGTCAGCCACTGTCGCTTCGGGATGATCCAACAGGTGGATGGAGGCTGCGATGGTTTCAGCCAGGTTATGAGGGGCGATATTCGTCGCCATACCAACGGCAATACCGGAAGCCCCATTGACCAGCAACTGAGGGAAAGCAGCGGGCAACACGTCAGGCTGCATGAACTGGTTGTCATAGTTGGGCACAAAATCGACAGTGTCCTCATCCAGACCCGTCACCAAGTCCAGAGCCGAGGCCGCCATCCTGGCTTCCGTGTAACGAGCGGCAGCGGGACCATCATCTAAAGACCCGAAGTTACCGTGTCCGTCAATGAGAGGAACCCGCAGGTTAAACGGCTGAGCTAATCGCACTAGTGCCTCGTAGATCGCCGAATCGCCATGAGGGTGGAGCTTACCCATGACCTCGCCGACAACCCTTTGAGACTTGACGTGACCACGGTCGGGGCGCAGGCCCATCTGATCCATTTGGAACAGGATGCGCCGCTGCACGGGCTTGAGGCCATCGCGAGCATCCGGCAGAGCGCGGGCGTAAATGACCGACACCGCGTACTCAAGGAAAGACCCTTTCATTTCGGCCGAGACATCAATCTCTGAGATGTTCTCGTCCTCGGGCAAGTCGATGAGCTGGTCCTTCTTCGGCATAATCCGCATTCTTACGCCGCTCACGAGCTGTTTTCGACTCACACGCCGTGTGACGGCACAATTAGGGGATGGACACATGGGCAAGAATCGAACGCGCGGGCTTCTATCCTCAGATTGCCAAGCGTGCTCTCCGGCGTGCGCTGCGAGGAACCGAACCGCTGGCAACGCTATGCCAAGTAGACGCCGCCTTCGACCGAGGCTCAGTTTTCCGCCATCTGACGGTGGCAACGCTCACGTCCTCGTGCCTCATCCACGTCCATATTGACGAACTCGAAAGCGGGGGAGCAGGCGTCGCAACCGCCATCCACCCAATCTCTTCCATCATGGGTGCCTCCATGATGGAAGTTGTTGACCGGCCTGAAATATCGTGCGAAGTCAGTGAGCTGACTATCGCCATTAACGTAGGTGGACAGCGTCGAACAGAAATAGAACCGGCCCACTGTGACGACCCACAGTGCACCGCCGACCATGGCTATTCAGCGTCTACCTTCCCCGACGATCTGACGATTCGTATTTCTGGGGCAGCCGACGGTGTCGACGTTCTGGCCGAGGCCGAGCAATTCGTCGATCATCTGTACCGACTGATCGGACAGAACCATGCATGAGCGTCCCACCGGTCTGGACCTTCCCGGAGCAGACCTGCCCACAGCTGACGAACCGCTGCTCACCGACGTGCTGGGAGCGTCACTGGCCGCCCTCGACCCCGCACTGCCTGGGGCAGACGACGGGGCGCGAGAAGCCTTGGGAATCGCTTCGGACGCAGAACAACTCCTCGTCATCCTTGCAGACGGCTTGGGCTACTACGGCATGGCCGACCACTTCGGCCATGCCCCCACGCTTCGATCCATGCGCAATGACATCCGCTCTATCCACACCGTTGTCCCCTCAACCACGGCGGCTGCCATCACTGCTTTTGGTACGGGAGCTTTCCCGGGGGCAACACGCATGGTCGGGTATTCGGTGCTCCACAACTATTCGGTGATGAATCTTTTGGCCTTTGAGGGTGGGCCGGCCGTCGAGGACTGGCAGAGTGTGAAGACACGTTTTGAATTACTGGCCGAGGTGGGGGTTGAGTCAGCGGTCGTCTCGCCGTCCTCGTTCGCCGGCTCGGGATTGACGAGGGCGGCCTTGCGCGGTTCGCGCCACGTGGGGGCATTTTCTTGGGAGGAACGCTGCGCTGCTGCACTTGGCGAGCTACGAAAAGGCACGCGCGTGGTCTACCTGTATTGGTCAGATATTGACCATGCCGGCCACGGACACGGAATTGGTTCGCCGCAGTGGGTTGCCGCGTTGGAGGACTTTGACCGAGGCCTGGGTAGCCTCTTGCGGCGCCTGCCGGCTGGTGTGCGGTGTGTGCTGACGGCCGATCATGGCATGGTCAATGTTGAACGGTCTGACTTGGCTGACTTGGCGGCGCAACCGGGGCTGGGAGCCGGTGTTGTAGCGATCGCGGGGGAGACGCGCGCAGTCCATGTCCATGCGGAGCTGGATGAGGAAGATGCGGTCATTGAGCGGTGGCGCAATGAGCTGGGGGACCGCGCGTGGATTCTTGTCGGCGACGAGATCGCTGCAGTGATCGGGACAGGGCCTGGAGTTGAAGTTGTCGGCACGGCATTGGTGCTCATGCGTGAGCGCTTCGGAGTGGTTGATTCTCGGACCCAGTCGTTCCAATCAATTGCAATGCCCGGAGTCCACGGTTCGCTCACCCCAGAAGAGATGCGAATCCCGGTCCTCCAACTCGCCTAAATTTTTCTCGCCGAGAGCAGACTTTGTGGTCAAAAATCAGCGATTTCGAGGGCGAAAATGCGCATAAGGTCTGCTCTCGGCGGGGGCGGGGAAGGGAGCAGTCAGTTCTTCGGCTTGGAACCGAAAACAATCTCATCCCAACTAGGAACCGAACGACGCCCCTTCTTAGCCTTCTTCTTAGGGGCCTCGGAAGCATCCAGCGTTTCCAAACCCGGAAGCGCGTCATTTTGGGCTACGTCTTCTGAACCTGAAGCCTCAGCCTCACCAGCTTTTTCCTCAAGCACCGGCTCCACCGGCGAGTCAGCTACCGGAGTCACCTGAGAATCGGGCAACCAGAAAACCGACGGGTCCATCCGCTTGGACTCACCGCTATCAGTAGCGACTTCGGGAATCTGCGCGGTCGTCGGCAAGGGGCCACGATCCGCCTGGTCCTTGGTGCGTGCTTGAGCAATCGAATAGATGCGCGCAGAAATAGTGCTGGGAGCTGGATCCGATGAATCCTCGTCAGAGTCAGCCTCAGCGTCATCGCCGAAGATTTCGTCGAATCCTTCGTCCTCGTCCAGGTCATACTCGATTTCCTGGCGCTTGCCGCGCGCAGCATTGAGCTGATCCAAAATTGCTTCGCGAGCCCGGACCTCTTCAAGATCAGCCTCATCGCGCTCAGGGGCGGGCAAGGGAGTGAAGATCGAAGCCGCAGGCGTTTGCGAAACTGTTTCAGTGAGCCACTGGGCTTCCTGATCGACGGCTTCAATTCCGCCGCCGCTCGTTAACAGCCAGTGAGCTCCGCGTTCGGCGGCTCCCTGGACAAAAGTCAAGCAGATCTGCCACGGGCCGGAAGCCTCACGTTGAGCCTTCCACTCCAAAGAATCCGGATCCACTCCGCGCGCAGCCAGTCGATCCACTACGAGGTCGCCCATCGTAGGGCCGTCGGGGGTATTGCCCACGGTGCTGGCTAGAGCGCGCTGAAGCGCATAGTTCTTTTCTGCCTGAACGGGAGCTTCAAAACGTCGTACAGAGGCGGGATCCATGCCATGCCCAGATGCGATTTCTTCAACCGTCGCACCGGCGCGCAGCATCGATTGGATCTCACGCGGGCGCAGGGCCTGGGCTGCAATTGAAGGGGCGGCCTCGATCCGAGGACGGTCGCGTCGCGTGGCGCCGCGCAGCTCATCGGTGATCTGGACGCTGTAGCGTTCACCGTTCTCATCCGTGAACACCAGCGATTCTCCGTCGCCTCCGACACCGAGCAATTCGAGCTCGATCATGGACACCTCCTGCGTAATGGTCGAGTCGAATCGTCTCAAATGACGGGGAAAACATCGGCTCAATTCTGCGCGTGTCTCCAACTCGATGGCATTGAACTTGCGCAAGTGTTATCCTCCCACCGCTGAGGCACGAATGACTGTCGTGCAGCTCAAGGCCCGGGAGGGGATGACCATGGCAACTGATTACGACGCTCCACGCAAGAACGAGGACGATGTCGCCGAAGACTCGATTGAGGAGCTCAAGTCACGTCGAAATGACGCTGGCTCGGCCGAAATCGAAGAGGACGAAAACGAGGCGGCTGAGAATTTTGAGCTGCCCGGAGCTGATCTGTCCAAGGAAGAACTGACTGTTCACGTCGTTCCTCGCCAGGAAGACGAGTTCACCTGCTCAGTGTGCTTCCTCGTTCACCACGCCTCACAGCAGGCCTACGTCGATGACGCTGGCTTGCCCGTGTGCACCGAGTGCGCGGGCTGAGGCCCTGGAATGTTTGGACGTAAAAAGAAGACTCCAGTCGAAGTCGTCGAACACGAAGAGCAGGTTCAAGTTCTGCCCACCCTCAACGACGAGGACGACATCTGGAACCAACCAGGGCCGCGCTCATTGAGTGAAGTTGACACATCAACCGGATATGTCGATATGGGGTCGGTACGAATCCCCGCGATTCAAGGCATGCAGCTTCGCACGCAGGTGGCCGATGACCAGAAGACGGTTCTGCGCGTCCTCGTGGTTCTTGGTGCTTCCGGCATTCAGATGTCGGTGGCGGCTGCTCCGCGTTCAGGAGGTGTGTGGGACGAGGTACGAGAGCAGCTCAAGGCCTCACTTGAGGACTCAGGCGGCACAATTGAACACGTTCAGACCCGTTACGGCCAGGAGCTCTTAGCCGATATGCCCGTCAAGACGCCGGATGGACGCGACGCAACCTCGCGTATGCGCATTATTGGGCGCGAGGGCGACCGGTGGTTTGCGCGGATTGACATCATCGGTCCCGCGGCGCAAAGCCTCGAAGCTGGCGAGCAGATCGAAAAGGTCATTGATCGCATTGTTGTGGTGCGTGACGATCAGCCGCGTGCCCGCCTTGACTTGTTGCCCCTGCACGTGCCCTCTGGGGCCGTAGAGGTTCCGAATGTCTGACTCGGGCGGGTTCGTTAAGAACCTGTGGGCGAAGCTCGTCCAGAGTTTGCACACCGATAGCCGTGAGGCTGACGAGGTCAATGACGAAGATCGCTCACGGCGTAGTCGCGGCACCACGGCGATCTGCGATATTCGCGACCGCGAACGAGTGACGCTCTACGGCCGTCTGAAGTCCATGACTTTCCCTTACGAGGGAGGCCATTCAGTACTCATTGCCACTCTCTTTGACGGCACGGGCACTATCGAATTGCGGTGGCCTGGGCGCAATCACATTCCAGGCCTTTCCGTCGGAGAGCACATCGAAGTTGAGGGCACAGCCGGTCGGCAGGGCGACCATCTAGTCATTATCAATCCGCTCTATCGGATTATCGCGTCGGAGAACTGATGGACCACCTGACATCCAAGGAAGAACAGCAGGCGCAAGCACAAAGAGACGATGTCTTAGTTGGGGCTCCTATTCCCGTTTGGATGCGTCAAATTGATGAGGAAGTATTTTCGTGGCAGGCTGCGGTCGGGGGAGCGCGCGGCCTCGTTGAATCTCTAGCACCCGGCCTGATCTTCGTCATCGCTTACGTTGTTACTCGTGCCTTGTGGCCAACTCTAATTGCTGCTGGAGCAGTTGCACTCCTTGCCTGCCTCATACGCCTCGTTCAGCGCCAACCTTTGACTCAAGCACTTTCGGGAGTTTTTGGCGTTGCTATCGGTGTGGTCTGGGCAGCGATGTCAGGAAAGACTGAAAACTATTTTGCGTGGGGTCTGATCACCGCAAGCGCGTTCCTCACTGGCATCGTGGCCACGATTTTTGCTCGCCGGTCGCTTGTGTCCATTGGCGTCGGCCTCGTCTGGGGCCTGGGACCGCGGTGGCGTAGCCAGGAACGTTACCGCCTGCTAAACCGTCGTTGCACGGCGTTGTCGTGGGCGTGGGCGATGATGTTTGCGATCCGTTTGGGGGTGCAGTGGCCGTTATGGCAGGCATCCATGGTGACTGAACTGGGTGTCGCTAAACTGATCCTTGGTCTGCCGCTCTTTGCATTGGTGTGTTGGGCGACATGGATCGGCTTAAAGCCTTTCAAACCGCTGCTCGATGAATCCTCCTCGCAAGCGAGCGTTTCAACACCCTGAACCTCACTGCTGAACTGACGAACTGGTAGCTCCTCGAATCGAGAATTCGTAGGAGAATCACTTACGCTTGATCTTCGCCACCTTCGTCGCCGTCGGTAACTTCTTGCGGCTCTGGTACTGCAACCAGGGCGGTGAGTTTCGCCAAAATATTCTGGTCGTTGTCCGCCAAGATCAGCAGAAGCTCATCTCCGGCCTCAAGCAGGTCGTCCGGGCCGGGGGTGAGAGGCCGTCCATCACGCAGGATCGCTGTCAGCGTAGCGCGAGGAGGCAGAGCCATTTGCGCCACCCGCATTCCAACTACGGGCGATTCTTGAGGCAACACGATCGCATACATTGCGACCTCGGCGCCGTTGAAGGAGAAGAGCCGCACCGGGATACCCACAGAGACTGCTTCCTCAACCAACGAGGTCATAATTCGCGGCGTCGACACGGAAACATCGACGCCCCATGACTGGTCAAAAAGCCACTCATTCTTCGGATTGTTCAGGCGCGCAACTACGCGAGGCACCGCAAACTCGGTTTTTGCCAGTAGCGAGATCACCAGGTTGACTTTGTCGTCGCCGGTGGCTGCCACCATGACATCGGCATCCATCAAGCCAGCATCACGTAAAGCGTCAGGGGAGCACGCATCAGCCAACACCCAATCGGCATCGGCAACGGAAGCAACCCGTAGCTTGTCGGGCTGCTTGTCGATGAGGGTGAGTTCGTGTCCGTGCTCAAGGAGTTCGAGGGCAACCGAGCGGCCCACCGATCCGGCACCTGCGATGACGATCTTCATGTCATGCCTCCAACTGGGGAGCAGCTGTTAAAACGTCGCGCAATTGAGACGAGTCCGTCCCAGACACCGCGAAGTACAACTGATCGTGCTCTTGGACAACCAGATCATTGGACGCGGGTTTAATCGACCCTAGACGCGAGGCAAAGGCGATCCTGCATCCCGTCAACTCTTCAACGGTGGGGAAGGCCACGCCGTACCAACTCGGCGCGGGGGTGGCATTGACCAGGGAGACCTCGCCTGTGGGGTGCGTCCAGGTTACGGCCGCGTCGGGTGGGAGTAGGCGGCGCATGACGGACTCGGTGGTGCGTTTGACTGAGGCCACCGTGGGGATTCCGAGGCGCTCGTAGACGAACGCGCGGGTTGGATCATAAATTCGGGCAACGACGCGTTCGACGTGAAACACTTCTCTGGCCACACGCGCCGAGATGATGTTGGAGTTGTCGCCCGATGACACGGCAGCGAAAGCGTAGGCGTCTTTGAGGCCCGCTTTGCGTAAGGTGTCGCGATCCATACCTTGGCCGGTGACTCGTCGCCCAGAAAAATCGGACGGCAGTCGGTTGAAGGCTTTGGAATCGGCGTCAATGACGGCCACAGAATGGCCGTCGGCGTCTAATTGGGCGGCCAAGCGTGCCCCCACGCGGCCACATCCCATAATCACAAAATGCACGCAACAAACGTACCCCTACCGCTGCCCTAGGCCAAGCCTGACGAGGTTGCCGACGCTCAAGCGATGCTGCGGAGGTGACGTAAAGAACCTAGTGCTTATGAGGAGACCGGCTGGACCCAGGAGAATAGGAGACTAGGCTTTGCGACGTGTTGAACAACGTGCTGAGCCGAGCCAAGCGACTCCTCATCGGTCGCCCCATGCGCTCCGACGCCATGGGACGACAGCTCCTGCCCAAGCGAATTGCCCTGCCAGTCTTCGCCTCTGACGCCCTTTCATCGGTGGCATATGCTCCCGACGAAATCCTCCTCACCCTGGCTCTGGCAGGCTCCCTTGCAGCCATCCAATCCATCTGGGTGGGAGTCGTCGTCGCGGCGGTCCTAGCCATCGTTGTCCTGTCCTACCGCCAAACCGTGCACGCCTACCCATCGGGGGGCGGCGACTACGAGGTCGTGACCACGAACCTGGGACGCACCTGGGGCCTAGTAGTCGCGGCAGCACTACTCGTTGACTACATCCTTACCGTCGCGGTCTCAATCTCTTCTGGCGCCGCCTACATCACCACCGCTATTCCCAGGCTTACAGGCCACGAAGTAATGATTGCCGTCGCCCTCGTCATCCTCTTGGCGCTGCTTAACTTGCGCGGAACCAAAGAGGCAGGCGGAGCTTTCGCCATCCCGACATACCTCTACATGTTTGCCATCGCACTGATGGTTGGTGTCGGTATGTTCCAGTGGGCCACCGGAAACCTCGGTCAAGCCCCCACAGCCGCCTACGAAATCGTCCCTGACGAAGCCCACGCCCAGGGCATCACCGGCCTGGCCGGGGCATTCCTGCTGATGCGCGCCTTCTCCTCGGGATGCGCGGCCCTGACCGGCGTCGAAGCCATCTCCAACGGCGTGCCCATGTTCAAACGCCCCAAGTCAAAGAATGCTGCCACCACCCTGGGTATGCTCGGAGCAATCGCGGCTACGATGATGCTGTCCATTCTTGTTCTGGCCCGCAAAACTGGCGTCAAGATCGTCGACGATCCTGCTGAACAGCTCACTCTCAACGGCCAGGCACTCCCCGCTGACACCACTATTGCTCCGGCTATCGGTCAGATTGCTTCGGCGGTATTTGGTAGCGGATCATTTCTTTTCCTGTTGGTCACGGTTGTCACCGGCCTGATCTTGGTGCTGGCAGCTAACACGGCGTTCAATGGCTTCCCCACTTTGGCGTCCGTGTTGTCACGAGACTCCTATCTGCCGCGTCAAATGATTCGGCGCGGCGACCGCCTCGGCTACTCCAACGGCATCCTGGTTCTGACAGTGGCAGCAATCGTCCTGATCGTAGGGTTCCAAGCCCAAACAACCCGGCTCATCCAGCTTTATGTTGTCGGAGTCTTCATCTCATTCACACTGTCCCAGCTGGGAATGATCCGTCACTGGAATACCATTTTGCGCACCCGCCAGACCGGAGTTGAACGCGGACAGGTTCTGCGCTCGCGGGCAGTCAATGTCATCGGATTCATGATGACTGGAATCGTGCTCTTCATTGTGATTGTCACGAAGGTGTCGCGGGGAGCTTGGATCACTTTGCTGATGATCCTCGTTGTATTCCTCATTCAAAAAGGAATCCATAACCACTATGACACCATCCGTCAGCAGCTCAAAGTTGAAGACTGGTCAGCTAAGCGCGCATTGCCGACGCGTGTGCGCGCCCTCGTCCTCGTGTCGAACCTGTCGCGCCCATCGATGCGAGCCATTGCCGCCGCCCGCGCCTCCCAACCGGCGTCCCTCGAACTGGTGTCGGTGGTTGCCGATAAGGATGAAGAACGCAAGATTCGAGCCGAGTGGTCTGAGTCTGGTGTGCCGATCCCTCTGACGCTGCTGTCGAGCCCCTACCGAGATCTCAATGGCGTGATCTTGCACTATATTGAGTCGAGGCGCCGCCGTTCGCCCGGTGAAATGCTTGTCATTTATATGCCCCAGTTCCTGGTGCGCCACTGGTGGGAAAACGCCATGCACAACCAGACTGCACTTCGCTTGCGCCGCGACCTCATGGCCGTACCCGGCGTTGTGCTCACCACCGTCCCATGGAAACTCGGAGAGGACGACGAGGTTGAGGGCAGACAACTCGTCAACGATCCCTTTAAGAAAGTTGCCGCTGACTTCTATGAGGATGCAGCTCACCCCATACCGTGGAGGAAGAATGACCAATAAGGGTCACCAGAATCGCCGTCGCCAACACCGCAGGAACAAGCGGACGGTTCCGGTTGAAATGCCAATTGTTGACTTGACTATTGGCGAACCTGCCCACGGGGGTGCGTGCGTGGCCAGGGACGAGGACGGGCGCGTCGTCTTTGTGCGCCACGCCTTGCCCGGCGAAAGGGTCCGGGCGCGTATCACCTCCACCCGTAACTCTTTGGCGTGGGCTGACGCCATTGAAATCCTTGAGGTCTCGCCCAATCGAGTCGAGCCCTTGTGGCCGCAAGCCGGTCCAGGGGGAGTGGGCGGTGGGGAACTGTCCCACGTGGCACCGGTTGCGCAGCGGGAGTGGAAAACCCAGGTGGTTGCTGGCCAATTGCGCCGAGTGGGAGGTGAGGAACTTGCCGCCTGCATCGGTGAACTCGGTGGCGTTAAGGTTCTTCCAGTCCCAGGTGATGAAGCAACTGACGACATGTTGGCCCACCGGCGGACTCGCATCGAATTGGTCATTGACGAGGACGGCCGTCCGGGTATGCACCGCCACCGAGGCCACGAAGTCCTGGCGCTGAGCCAGATGCCGCTCGCGGTTGAGTCCATCACTGCGTTGGGATTGTTTGATGAGGATTCCCCGTGGCGCGAGCTGTGGAAGCCGGGGGACCGGATTCGCATTGTTGCGCCCGATGGTGGTGCGCCTGTTGTGGTCATTGGGCAGAGTGTTTACGACTCCAACCGGCAGGAGATTGAGGTCGACCAACTGGAGTGGCACGTTGACGTGGGAGACCGGACGTTTACCTACGGCGTGCGACCACAGGGCTTTTGGCAGACTCATGTGCGCGGTGCCGAGGTGCTTGCGGGGGCGGTGCTTGAGGGTGCTGACGTGCGACCCGGTGCAACCGTGATGGAACTGTATTCGGGAGCTGGATTGTTTTCTGCAGTTCTTGCCGATGCCATCGGTTCCGAGGGACGCTTGGTGAGCCTTGAATTAGATGAGTCTGCGGTGGCTGACGCTGCCGAAAATCTTGCACCGTACGAGTGGGCGGATGCTTTTGTTGGAGACGTTGATGCTCAGGGAATTATTGATCTGACTGATGAGCTGGGTTCGGCTCCCGACGTCCTCGTCCTCGACCCGCCGCGCGCAGGAGCAGGACGTGGCGTGTGCCAGGCGATTGCTCGGGTGACTCCGGCGCGCATTGTGTTGGTTTCCTGTGACCCCGCGGCGGGGGCACGTGATCTACGAACCCTGATGGATTGTGGCTATCAGGTTGAATCCTTCCAAGCGTGGGATCTCTTCCCGCATACTCACCATGTTGAGACAGTAGCGACTCTGGCGCGGATTTGAGGGAGGTGCTTGGAAATCAATAGGGGGCGTCCGCGCACGAGTTGATTCGTGGCGCATTAAGAGCTGTCAGCTGTCGTAGCTGGTGAGAGTCGCTGAACTTGCACGCTAGCCTTTCAGCAGTGAGTTAAGTAAAAGATTCTTGTTGATGGTTGTTTTCTTCGTTATATTCAGCCTGGAGTGGCTACGGATCGAGGGGGGGGGAGGAACTCGTGTCATGGGGTTGGTGGGCACTAATCGTCATTGTGGCCGCTGTTGTGTTCTTCTATCTGTCCAGTCGCTTTAGTGCCAGGCGGGATCTGGAGAAGAAAATTGAAAGGACCTCGGATCCTCGGCAACGAGCTGATTTGATGAAGATTCAGTCGGATATCGACCGGGGTCGATACGGATTCTGATGCGCTGAAGCAGTCGGGGACGTGTCAGCGTAGATTCCACCGGTCAGATTCGCACCCGCTGCGCCGCGAAGAAAACAACGGGGAGACAAGCACCATTAATGGGTGTCAGTGTCGCCGAATATTTCCTTTACTTTTTCTGCCATTGCCTCTCCGAGCCTGTAATGCGATTCTTCTGAGAAATGGACGCAATCAAGCGGTGACGCGGATGCATAATCGCCCACATTCAGACAATAGACACCGTTGTCGTGTGCCATAGAGGAATATTTTGGCGTGAGAAGAAGAGATTCCTGGTAGTAGCTCTTCTGAAATTGTTCGTCGTAATCCGGGTGTACCGGTGCAGGTGCGGCGATTAAGATTTTTACACCATTGGGAAATATAGGTGTCTGTGCATCCGGAACCGCCTGAAGCATGCGAGTGCGTCGAATGAGAGCTGCGGCGCTCTGTGCTGAGAAAGAAGAGTCGACAACAGACAGATCGTTAATCCCCAAGGCAATAATCAACAGATCCAGCGGTTTTTGAGAAAGCAAGGCATAAGGCAGCGCGGACTGGCCGTTCTTAGACTCGCTCCACGGGAAGTCAAAACTAGTGGTTCGTCCACTAATGCCATCTTCAGCGACGTGATAACCAGCGCCGAGTTTGTCAGCCATGACGCCGGGCCAACGTACGTTCGGTGCATAACGCTCACCAGTTCCAGGGGTGTATCCCCACGTATTGGAATCCCCGAAACACAAGATGTTCTTTCGCGTCATTGTTCCTCTTTTTATTACGTAATGAATAGTCGCGCACACACGATGGTATTTATCAGAAGAATCACGCTAACGTGATTGTCGCCAATGTTCAACCTTACATAACCAGTCGATGCGTAAGGCTCGTCATCAACGTCGTCGATCTGGCGGAGGACAGGCAGAGAATGATCTGGTAGACGCACGCTTCTCATGCGTTGAAGCACCAAAATAGACGACTTACTGTACGGAATAGATATCCTGTACGGAGTAAGTATCCCCGGACCGGATTAGCGTGAATTCCGTTGAGACTATGTTGCGAAATAACGTATTGAAGCCCGATGAATCAGACGAACAAGATCGTCCTCATCTCTGATACTTTGCCCGGAATCGCCACGTTGACCGTATCCAAGATGGACGCGGTTGCAGCGGTATTGGAGCCTCTATATCTTGGCAACGAGATATTTTGCATCCGATCCCACCGGGAGGGTTCATGACGAGCATCGACAGCTTCGGCGCCCGCGCCACCATTGATGTCAACGGCCAGAACTACAACATCTACTGCCTTGACGCAGTCGAAGGGCTCGACAAGCTGCCATACTCGCTCAAGATACTCGCTGAAAACCTCCTGCGTACTGAAGACGGTGCGAACGTTACGGCAGACCAGATTCGCGCCCTCGCCGTGTGGGACCCAGACGCTGAACCGAACACAGAAATCCAATTCACCCCCGCTCGCGTCATCATGCAGGACTTCACCGGCGTGCCCTGCATCGTTGACTTGGCCACGATGCGCGAGGCCGTCGCTGACCTGGGTGGAGACCCCACCCTCATCAACCCGCTGGCTCCCGCCGAAATGGTCATCGACCACTCCGTGCAGATTGACGTTGCCGGCACACGCCTCGCATTCGAAGCCAACGTCGAACGAGAATACGAACGCAACCGCGAACGCTACCAATTCCTGCGCTGGGGACAAGGAGCCTTCGACAACTTCCGCGTTGTCCCGCCCTCGACCGGCATCGTCCACCAGGTCAATATCGAACACCTCGCCCGCACTGTCTTCACTAAGACCGAAGACGACGGCACTGTCACCGCATACCCCGACACCTGCGTGGGCACCGACTCCCACACCACCATGGTTAACGGCCTGGGCGTGCTCGGGTGGGGAGTCGGCGGCATCGAGGCCGAGGCTGCGATGCTCGGCCAGCCCGTGTCCATGCTGATCCCACGGGTCGTTGGATTCAAGCTTTCGGGTTCTATTCCATCGGGTGCCACCGCCACCGACGTCGTTTTAACGATCACGCAGAAGCTTCGCCAACACGGTGTAGTCGGCAAGTTCGTCGAATTCTACGGCGAGGGCGTGTCCCAGGTCCCGTTGGCCAACCGCGCCACCATTGGCAATATGTCGCCCGAATTTGGCTCAACCGCAGCGATTTTCCCAATCGACGACGTCACCTTGGACTACCTGCGCCTCACCGGTCGATCCGAGGAATCCATCGAATTGGTGCGTGAATACGCCAAGACTCAAGGCTTGTGGCACGACCCGTCGAAGGAAGCTCGTTACTCCGAATACCTTGAGCTTGACCTGTCCACCGTAGTGCCCTCGATTGCCGGTCCCAAGCGCCCCCAGGACCGCATCGTCCTGTCCGAATCCAAGGAGTCCTTCTCCCAGGTGATTCCCACCTACGCTCCCGAAGGTGAGCGTGAGGATGTGAAACTCACCCTGGCGGACGGTACACAGACCCGACTCAACCACGGTGATGTCGCAATCGCATCGATCACCTCGTGCACGAATACCTCCAACCCGTCGGTCATGATGGCCGCGGGTATCCTGGCGCGCAATGCCAACAAACGTGGCCTCAAGTCCAAGCCGTGGGTGAAGACTTCTCTGGCTCCCGGATCTAAGGTCGTCACCGAGTACTATGAAAAGGCTGGACTGTGGGAAGACCTTGAATCTCTGGGTTTCAACCTGGTGGGCTACGGTTGTGCCACGTGCATCGGTAACTCCGGTCCGCTAGCCCCCGAAGTGTCGGCCGCAGTTAACGACAATGACCTGGCCGTTGTGTCTGTTTTGTCAGGCAACCGAAACTTCGAAGGTCGTATCAACCCTGACGTCAAAATGAACTACCTGGCGTCCCCACCTCTGGTGATCGCCTACGCTCTGGCTGGAACGATGGACTTCGATTTCGACACTGAGCCTCTGGGCCAAGATCCCGCTGACGGATCCTATGTTTACCTGCGTGACATTTGGCCTGATCCCGCTGAAGTTCAGACTGTTATTGATGCTTCCATCGACCGGTCAATGTTCGAAAAGGGGTATGCGGATGTCTTTGCGGGAGACGAGCGTTGGCAGAGTCTGGAAACCCCTGACGGCGACACCTTCTCGTGGGATGACGATTCCACCTACGTGCGAAAGCCCCCGTACTTCGAGGGGATGGGACTCGAGCCCGAACCCGTCACCGATATTCACGGAGCTCGAGTCCTGCTCAAGCTCGGTGATTCAGTGACCACCGACCACATTTCTCCCGCCGGTGCTTTCAAGCCGGAGACCCCTGCCGGCCAGTATTTGGTGGCCAATGGCGTGGATCGACGCGACTTCAACTCCTACGGTTCGCGTCGCGGAAACCACGAGGTCATGATCCGCGGCACCTTCGCCAACATCCGTATCCGCAATGAGATGGTGCCCGGCGTTGAAGGTGGCTTCACCAAGGATTTTGCTCGCGAGGGTGCACCTACCACCACGGTGTACGAGGCTGCGCAGGACTACATTGCTGCCGGAACACCGTTGGTCGTCCTCGGCGGTAAGGAGTACGGTTCAGGTTCCTCGCGCGACTGGGCAGCCAAGGGCACGTCCCTGTTGGGGGTGCGGGCTGTCATCACCGAGTCATTCGAGCGTATTCATCGCTCCAACCTCATCGGTATGGGCGTGTTGCCTCTGGAGTTCCCGGCTGGACAGGATCGCGACTCGCTGGGACTTACGGGTGACGAAGTTTTCGACATTACGGGTATTGAGCAGCTGAATGAGGGTGTTACTCCCAAGACAGTGCGCGTTGTTGCGACTTGCGAGGGCGCAGATCCGATCGAGTTTGACGCGGTTGTCCGTATCGATACTCCCGGTGAAGCTGACTACTACCGTAACGGCGGCATCTTGCAGTACGTCCTGCGCGACCTCGCCAAGCGAGGCTAAGCCTCCTCCTTCGCCGAGAGCAGATTTTGTGGTCAAAAATCGCGGTTTTCAGGCCCGAAAACGACCATAAGGTCTGCTCTCGGCGGTGAGAGGGGCTAGGGACGGCGGTGTTTGTCCTGCCAACGTGAACCGAAAGAGGTCTGGCGGCGAGCATCCAGAGCGCGGCGCTGATCCCGATACATTCGATCCACCAGATCACGCTGACCCACCCAACCGATGAGCCGCTCAGACTTATCCACAACAGGCAGAGCCGAATAACCCGAAGCACGCAACGCTTCCAAAGCCACGGACGGTAGATCGTCGGGTCCAAGGCGCTCGGCCGACAAAATAGCCTCAGACAGCTCAGCATCCAAAGAAGCATCCTCGCCGCGAGCAGCCGCCACATCCAGGGCAGATACGAGGCCGACGAAGCGATCGCCCTCGTCAATAACTGGCAAACATTCCTCCCTGGTTGAACGCAGGATGCGCACTGCCTGCGACAAAGACTCAGAGACTCTCAAAACGTGGGGGACAGGTCCCATCCACTCACGAACCGGCTTGTTTCCCAAAAGAGTTCCGTCCACAGGGTCGTCGAGGACATCGCCGCGCCTGCGCAGCTTCTCCGTGTAGATCGTGCCGCGAGTCAAGAAACGCGACGCTCCCATAGCGATCACCACGGCCAACATCATCGGCATGATGAGCGAAAATTGCCCAGTCATCTCCACAATGATGAGTACAGCCGTCATTGGGGCGCGTGCAGCCCCAGCAAAGGCCGCGCCCATCCCAATCACTCCGTAGACGCCTGCACTGGTTGCCGATGCAGGATCAATGAGCTGCCCAAAAGCCGCACCCACCATGGCACCAACAAAAAGCGTTGGAGCAAACACCCCGCCCGAACCACCCATGCCGATGGTGTAAGACGTGAAAAGTATCCGCCCGAGCATGAGGACCAAAAGGAAACCGATGGAGTACTCACCCGCCAGAGCTGCCTCTTCAATCGGATTGCCAGAACCGAACATATGAGGGAAAGCGATAAGACCGGCACCAAGCAACACAGCCAGGACAGCGGGACGTGACCACTCCGGTAGATGGAGCTTGCCCCACAGCGCGTCGATCACATCCTCCACGCTGTACAACATCTTAGAAAAACCCAGGCCAGCCAGGCCCGCGATGAGACCCAGAATTGCGACCCAGACAATATCGGTCAGGGAAGAAAAAGCCAGGTCAGTACCGACGTCAACAACAACTTCGTCTCCTTGCAAAGCCCGGGCCACCACCGACGACATGACGGCAGCGATGACGACGTAGCCGAAAGCCTCGGCAGAAAATTGTACGAGGATCACTTCGAGGGCGAAGACCGCGGCAGCCATAGGAGCGTGGAATGTCGCTGCGATACCACCAGCGGCGCCACACGACACCAGCAAGACCGTGCGTGATGTGGGCAGACGCAAGAAAGAAGAGACGGCGGAGCCAATCGAGGTTCCCACCTGCACAATCGGTCCTTCACGGCCCGCAGACCCACCAGAGCCGATCGTTAACGAGGACGCAATGAGTTTAACGACCGCAACCCGCTCGGGGATCTTTCCGCCCTTGCGTTTGACAGCCAACATGACCTCGGGGATGCCGTGGCCCCTTGCACTGGGAGCAAAACGATGAACAAGCGGCCCGTAGATCAGCGCCGATAACGAAGGGGCCAGCAGCAGAAACACCCAGGCAGGCCAACCAAAGAAACCGTGGTTGTCCCCCAGATGCTGCGTGTACTCCTCGAAACCCGTGGAAAGAGTGCTCCACGCGGCGATCATCAAATTAAAGAGAACAGCGGCCACACCAACGACCGCACCGATTAGCCCGGCCACGACACCCAAAGCGATCCTGTGGGCGCCAATGATGGCACCGATTCGGGCGCCGGCCCTCCTAACAGAGGAATCAGCGCCCGAATGAATGGTCTTTGAGTCACCCACCGCGAATCACAGGTTCGCGATGTCGACAATGACGTCTCCGTCGATCGCCAACCCCCAGACTCTGCGGTAGAAAGTCAGCTCGGTCCGCCACGAGTCTTTAATGTGCTGAGCCTTGCGGAAACCGTGGCCCTCGCCCTCGTAGATCTTCATGGCCACAGGGTTACCCTGTGCCACCAGAGCGTCGTACATCGACTGGGACTGGGATGGCGGAACGATCTTGTCTTCCGACCCCTGCAAGATCAGTAGCGGAGCCGTGATCTTGTCAATGTGGTTGATGGGGGATCGATCGTGCCATACCGGATCGTCCAGGTCATCGGAGCCGAGCAGACGGTAAGCGTAGTGAGATTCGAACTTGTGGGTTTCTTGAGCCAGCGCCTTCAGATCAGAGACCCCGTAGAAGGAAGTTCCAGCGGTGAAAACATCTGTGGATGCAAGAGCGGCCAGAGTCGTGAAACCACCGGCAGAACCACCGCGAATTGCGATGCGGTCCGGATCCACCAAACCCTGGTCAACGAGGTAGCGGGCTCCATCGGCGCAGTCCTGCACGTCAAGAACACCCCAATTCCCATTGAGCTTCTCCCTGTAGGGACGCCCCATGCCCGTCGAACCGCGGTAGTTCACATCCAACACGGCAAACCCGCGACTCGTCCAGTATTGGAAGGGCACCTTGAGTCCGGGGCGTGCCGATGACGTGGGGCCACCATGGACGTTGACAATCAGCGGAGGTAGCTCGCCTTCGGGTGCGCTGTATTCGGGGTTGAGCGGCGGATAGAAGAAACCGTGGGCGACCTCGCCGTCGGCCGTCGGCCAACTGACGATTTGGGCTTCGGACACCAGTTCTTCCGGTGCCTCAGCGTCAGAAGAAGGCCTCAAAACGCGGGTTTGACCATCTTTGATTTCAATGATGGACGCCGAGTGGTTCACCGAGTCAGCTAGGAATACGACGCGCCCGTCAGCGGAAGCGACGTTTCCAATAGGCCACCATCCCGTTGACCATTCTTCGGCCATGCCGTTGTCAATACGGACTGTGCCCAGATGCCACGTGAGGTTTTCTGACCACGAGCAGATCAGGTAGTCATTGTCGAAGTTATCGAAGGAGTGCAGGCCCAGAGCCCAGTGGGGGTGCGAGAACGCCCGCTTGCCAGGGTGCATAGCGCGGGTGCGTAGGCGCTTGGTCCATGCACCGGGTTCTTCGCCTTCTTCCCAGGTAAAGCCCTCCGTACGGAAGAGGTTTGCCCAGCCGGTGGAATCATCAACGTGGACGAGGTCGCCTGCCAGGGTCCAGCGAGGCTCGTAGACACAAACATCGGGAGACTCGACCAGGGTGACCCTATCTTCGATAACCCCTTCAAAGTTCAACGAGGCGACGTGAAGGACCGACTGGGTCCACGGCATGTGCGGGTGATCCCACGTGATCCACGCAAGCTTGGTGCCGTCTGGGGACAAGGTGGGGGCGGCAGAAAAATCAGTGCCCTCAAAAACAACTGAGAGCAGGTCAGTATTGCGGCCGGCGCTGCCATCCAAAGGAATTGCAGCAAGATAGTTCACGGGTTCGCCGTCTGCGCAGTGGTCTTCGGCAACCGCGTAGACGAGGCCGCGCACTTCATCGATTTCAAAGTCGGCGTAGCGGATCTTAGTCAGCGGAGTTAAGGGGATAATTCCGCGAGTCATGTCTTTCGTGTCGAAACGGTAAACGCGACCGTCGAAGGCATCGGTGAAAACAATGAGACCTTCGGAAACTGCATAGGCGCGACCACCGTACTCGTGGACCCGTGAACGCACATCGGGTAGACGTACCCCGTCAATCATGGGCAGAACTTCAGCAGTTTCTCCGGTTGCGCGCTGGCGCAGCAAAGTGCCGCGGCCGTCCTCTTTTGGATGGCCCTCAACCCAATAGGTGTCGGGGCCATCGATTCGAACCTGAGAGAGGGTGACGGAACGCGCCGTGAAAGAATCGCCTGTAATGGGCGATTTCCATTCTCCGTAGCGTGCGATGGTGGTGGACATCGGTCCTCCTTCGACTCTGGAACGGCTGTGCCTCAGCGCACAAGCGCCATGATAGTCCGATCGTGACTTGTTGGCCGCACTGACTTAGACACCTAAAGCGTCGCAGACGGGATCTAAGCACAGATCCATCTGCCAGTCCCGAGCCCCGCGGTCATACATGCGTTCTTCCACCTCGTCGCCAGATGGACGTTTGGGATCCAGTGGCGCCCATGCAATGTAACGCTGCACCTTGGGTTCCAACACAATCTCAGGAGCAAGGTTCAGGGCGTCAGCAACACCAGCCACGGCATCGCGCACCAGGCCCAGCCTGGCGGCGGCATCTTCGTCGAGTCGAGCCCAATGACGAGCATCCGGCACAGAACCCGGTTGAGGGGTCTTTTGCTTATCGGGCATGGCGTCCTCGTCCATGGTGAGCGCGCGACTGATAGCGCGCAGCCACGCATCGGTGTGCTGGCGTGCAACGGGGGAGCGGAACTCCGACAAAGACATGAGCGTGCGTCTATTACGAGGAGGTTGCAAAGCGGCACGGACGAGGGCGGCGTTACGAACGAGGCGTCCCGGAGCCAAATCAATGTGTTCGGCAATAGCTTCGCGTGTTTCCCATAATTCTCGAAGAACGGCAAGATTGCGCCGACTGCGGATCTTGCCAGCCCCCGGAAGGGAACGCCACCGTTCTGCCTTGGGCTCAGGCGCAGGTTTAGCGGCCTCGTAGGCGAATTCTTCCAACGCCCATTCCCAGCGCCCCAGGTCATGCAATGTCACCGAAAGCCTGCGATACAACTCGGTCATGAGTTCAACGTCAAGGGCGGCGTAGCGTAACCAATCCGAAGGCAGAGGCCGGACCGACCAGTCGGAGGCCTGATGGTCCTTAACTAAGCCCAAGCCCAGGATCTGTTCGCACACTGATGCCAGGCCAAACCGTGTCAGCCCGATCATGCGGGCAGCGATTTCAGTGTCGAAGAGCTGCGGACATGCCAGTCCAGTTGATCGCAGGTTCACCAGGTCTTGGTCTGCGTTGTGCAAGAGCCATACATCGTTTACACCTGTTTGAAGGCTTGTCAGATCAGGCAGGGCATGAGTGTCGATGAGAAAAGTACCGACGTCCTCGCGGCGTATCTGAACCAGGTAGGGGTCCGCGCCGTAGCGGAATCCTTGGGCGCGTTCGACATCGAGAGCAATGGGAGTTGTTCCCGTCTCAAGGGCAGCAGCTGCGGTCGCCAAAGCTTCGGGCGTGTCAATGACGTCTGGCACACCTTGTCGGGGAGCAGCTATGAGGACCGGATTATCAGTGTCGCCCTCGGGCAAACCATCCCTATTGGTAATGAGCACGAGGAATCAGACCCCTTCAAGGAAATGTTCGGTGATGACTCCGGAGGTTCGGCACATGAGGTCCGCCCACCCTTGGAGATGCTCACCCAGATGAGCAGTATTAGGGCTCCACGAGGCACGCAATTCAACGAAAAGACTCGATCCTCGCAGCACGAGGCCGCCGAAAGACTCTGAAAGTTCACGGGTGACTGTGCCGGTCAAATCATGTAGACCGGCGCCGGCCTCGTCCAAGCATTCTGCCGCCCAGCCCCAAATGGCTTCTCCCAGTAGCGGATCGTGTCCCATCTCAGGGTCGATTTGAGAACGTAGCTGTGCCACCAAACGAAAGGTTCCATTCCATCCAACCTGTCCCTGAGGATCGTGCAAGACAACGAGCCTGCCAGACGCCAAAGGTTGCTCATTGTTTTCGTCACGTGTACGCATAGCCAGTGCTGCGGTGAAAGGAGCAAGACGGCGTGGGGGAGGAACCTCTTCGAGGAGTACGTGGGGATCGCGCGGTGAATCACGCAAAGAGAGCAGCGCTGTCACAAAGTCGTTGGGCAAGGCTGTCTCAGTCACAAAATCAGCGTAAACACCCCCATGTGCGTTAGGAGCAAGGCGCGCCGCTACCTGTGAGATGCCTGTGAGATACAGATCTGAACGGGTAGTAATCCTGACCTATCGGTACGGTGGATGAAAGGTTCCGTGACAGCGGATTCTTAAAAAGGGAGGTTCGCGTGACTTTAGGCCGATGGTCGCTGACCGAAGTCGACTCAACTCAATTTGAAACGCTGCTGACACAAGCAGGGTGCGTCCTTCCTATCGAACAAACTCGCCAGTGGGCCCAGATAGACGCCCCCGACACTGACAGAGATCCACGAGGCTTCCACTTGGTCTACGATGCCGGCGGGTCCTTGCGGGCAGGCTTTTACGCAACTCGAGTCAAGGACCACGGATCACACTTTTTGTGGCTACGCCACGGGCCTGTCTGGGTAAGTGAACCCAGCGCCCAAGACGAGTCAGACCTCATCGCCCTCGTACGCTCCCACATAGCCAGCTTGTGCCCTCGAGCCACGCACCTGCGCCTCGATCTGCACCACGAGGTTGACGGAACGCAGTTGCCGTCCTCTCTGATTACTTATGATCGGACCGTCATTATTGACATTGCGCGTGATACTGAGCTTGATGGCGAAGCTGCAGCCGAAGAGATCCTTACTCGCTTCAAAGCGCGAGGCCGGCGTGATGTGCGCAAATCCGTCCGAGAATCTGGGCTCGAATGTGCAGATGAAACAGCTCAAGCCAGCCAGGACTTCAGCGAATATCACGCACTCATGGCACAGACCGCAGGCCGCGATGGCTTTGTTCCGTGGGATGAATCCTACTATCGCCATATGGTGGCAACATTGGGCGAGGATCACTGCAGGGTGTACGCAGGGCGTATTGATTCTGAACTCGTCTGCTGGTCGATCGTGACGGTCTTCGGCACCCGAGCTACTCGGTACTATGCGGCCTCTGCTACCAAGATGATGCGCCAGAGAGTGACCGACCGCCTGGTCTTGTTCGAATGTGTTGATTTGAGTCGCCAAGGCGTCGAATCCTTTGACCTCATGGGCATTGGATCTGATCTTTCGCCGAGCTTGATGGGGCTTAACGAGTTCAAGACGAAATTCAGCAAAGACGTGGTCCAAGTAGCTCCAACCCGCGAAGTAATTCTTCGTCCGGCCGCTTTCAATACTCTGCGATCTGCGCGCCGCTTGATTCGCCGCCTGCGTACGGGCAAGCAAACTCCAGCGAGCTAAATCCTCACTGACCTAATGGGTTGAGGAGAATGACCGTAGACCTGGAGGGCACACTGATGGTGTCGCCGGTGTGGTGGACACTGCGATCTGAATCGTCTGCCGTATTGACAACCGTCTCCCAGCGTTCACCGTAGGCGCGGTCTGGAATGGTGAAGTCCACGGCTTCAGGTGCAGCATTGATGAGGAGCAAAAAATCGTCGTCAACGATGCGCCGACCGTACTGGTCAGGTTCGCGGATCGCATCGCCGTTGTAGAAGACCATTGTTGCCCTGGCCCACGGCTGAGACCACTGTTCGTCGGTCATGTGTTCACCAGATGGAGTGAACCATTCGACCTCTCCCAGGTCTGACTCGCCGCCTCTCTTGGCCAGGCCCTTAAAGAAACGACGGCGACGCAAAACCGGGTGGTCGCGGCGAAGGTGAATGATCTTCGACGTGAAGTCGATGAGAGCTTCAGCTTCGTCATCAAGATCCCAGTCAATCCATGAGATCTCGTTATCCTGGCAATAAGTATTGTTATTGCCTCCTTGGGTTCGACCCAATTCGTCTCCGTGCAGAATCATGGGGACACCTTGGGAGAAGATCAGCGTTGTTAGGAAGTTGCGGATTTGGCGATTTCGTAACGCCTGAACTTCGGGATCATCTGTGGGTCCTTCGGCGCCACAATTCCACGACCGGTTGTCGTTGGCGCCGTCAGCCCCGCCTTCGCCATTAGCTTCGTTGTGTTTGTCGTTGTACGACACGAGGTCGCGCAATGTGAAACCGTCATGGGCGGTAATGAAGTTGATTGAGGCAACTGGGGTGCGTCCAGAATGTTGGTAGAGGTCCGCCGACCCCGCCAAGCGCGAAGCGAAATCTGGCAGGGACGAAAACTCTCCTCGCCAAAAATCGCGGACGGTGTCTCGGTAGCGCCCGTTCCATTCCGACCATAGGGGAGGGAATCCACCCACCTGGTAGCCGCCCTCGCCAATATCCCATGGTTCTGCGATGAGTTTGACTTGGGAGACGATGGGGTCTTGCTGGATGAGGTCGAAGAATGCAGATAGGCGTGAGACTTCAGCAAACTGGCGTGCCAAGGTTGAAGCCAGGTCGAAGCGGAAGCCGTCGACGTGCATTTCAGTGACCCAATATCGCAGTGAGTCCATAATGAGCTGGAGCACGTGAGGGTTGGACATGAGCAGGGAGTTACCCGTGCCGGTGGTATCAAAGTAGTGCTGACGATCTTCTTCTACGAGCCTGTAGTAGGAGGCATTGTCTAGGCCTTTGAGGGACAAAGTTGGGCCAAGGTGGTTGCCTTCTGCAGTATGGTTGTAAACCACATCTAGGATCACTTCAATATCGGCAGCATGCAGCGCCTTAACCATCGCCTTGAACTCCGCGACTTGACCCCCGGGTGCCTTGGTCGCCGCATAGGCATTATGCGGAGCAAAGAAACCGATGGTGTTGTAACCCCAATAGTTTGATAAGCCCTTGGCTTGAAGATCGGTGTCATTGACGAATTGATGCACCGGCATGAGCTCGACGGTTGTCACGCCCAGACGTTTGAGATAAGCAATCGTGGCCGGGTGGCCCATGCCCGCATAGGTGCCACGCAGTTTTTCAGGGATGTCTGGGCAGAGCATTGTCATGCCCTTGACATGGGTTTCGTAAATGATTGACTGGGCGTAGTCGTGATTTGGTGTGTAGTCACCACTCCAGTCGAAGTAGGGGTTAACGACCAGGGAATGCATCGTGGCTTGAGCAGAATCTTGTTCATTACGCTGCTCAGGATTGTCAAAGTCATATGAGAACAGACTTGATGAGTCTTGGACCTGGCCGGCAATCGCCTTGGCGTAAGGGTCAAGCAAGAGCTTTGATTCATCACATCGGTGGCCATTTTCCGGATCCCAGGGACCCTTGACACGGAAGCCATAACGCTGACCCGGACCCACGTCGGGAAGATAGGCGTGCCACACCCACGCATCGACCTCCTTGAGTGGGATGCGTGTCTCATTGAGATCGTCATCGAGTAGACACAATTCGACGCGATCAGCAACGGAGGAGTACACGGCGAAGTTTGTTCCAGTGCCGTCGAAGGTCGCGCCAAGGGGGTAGGGCTTTCCGGGATGAATATCCATGTCACAAGCGTGCCATGGTCGGGCAGGGCATGCGTGTTTTAAACGCAAACTCCCGCTAGAAAAGTCCGTGTGATGGGCATCTCCCCGCTTGCAATTTCGCATTCGACCTGAAGACCTGTTAGAGTTCCATTTCGTCGAAACGAACTCAACGAGTTCAAATATTGATGCGGATGTGGCTCAGTTGGTAGAGCATCACCTTGCCAAGGTGAGGGTCGCGGGTTCGAGTCCCGTCATCCGCTCGGGCGATTGGCGCAGCGGGAGCGCGCTTCCCTGACACGGAAGAGGTCACTGGTTCGATCCCAGTATCGCCCACGGTAGTTCCGGTTAATCCGGGGCGTGGGGTTCATTCCCCGGCCGCATGAGCGGTCTTCGCGGATGTGGCTCAGTTGGTAGAGCATCACCTTGCCAAGGTGAGGGTCGCGGGTTCGACTCCCGTCATCCGCTCGCACACCTGGGGCCCAACTGATCTCCGCGGTGTAGCGGTGGGTTGGCCGAGAGGCGAGGCAGCGGCCTGCAAAGCCGTATACACGGGTTCGAATCCCGTACCCACCTCGGGCGATTGGCGCAGGGGTAGCGCGCTTCCTTCACACGGAAGAGGTCACTGGTTCGATCCCAGTATCGCCCACCACAACGACCCTGGTCCCTTCGGATCAGGGTCCTTTTGTATCCACGACTCTCCGATCGGGGGCAGATCAGGGTATTCCCCCATAGATTCGGGGATACTCGGATTCGTAAACTCTGTGAGTTAAGAAAAGGTGGTTTTCCATGCATCCCAATGCGCCTTCGGCGTCACTGCTGCCCGTCATCATGGGCGGTGACTTCGGCGTCTACGGGATCGGCCGTTCTTTCAACGAGGCATTCGGATGCCGGTGCCTGTGCGTGGCCAACCAGCCGATCGAAGCAATTACAAAATCGAACTTCTTTGATGTTGTCACGATCGATGCCGGCATCAGCGACGACGATCGCCTAGCCGTTCTTAAAGGCATCGCAGCAGCTCACCCGGACAAGGCACTGGTCCTCATGGCCAACACTGATGTCCACTCAGCTTTTATTGCCCGCAATTCGCAAGCGTTACAGGCCTGTGGGTACGCGACACCATTTCCCTCAATCGACGTCATTGAGGGGCTGACCGACAAAGCCGCTTTTGCGCAAGCCTGCGGGCGCTTGGGCATCGACACTCCGGGCACCGTCGTCGTCGACTTTTCGCAGGCCACCGATCAAGACTGGCGCGCCCCTGAAATTCCTTTCGACTTTCCTGTCGTTGCAAAAGCGGCTCGAGGCGATGCCTACGACGCCATTGAGTTCGAAGGTAAACGCAAGATTTGGTTTATGGAATCCCAAGACGAGCTCGATTCCCTGTGGGAGAGCCTCAAAGCAGCCGGATTCGAAGACCTCTTCCTCGTCCAGGAATTGATCCCTGGCGATAACACGGCAATGCGATCCATCACCGCATACGTCGACTCGACGGGCAAAGTGGCACTTATTGGTTCTGCCAGGGTTCTTCTGGAAGACCACGCACCCACCATGATCGGCAACCCCGTTGCGATGATCACCGAAACCTTCGAACATCTGTGGGAACAAGCATCCAAGCTTCTGACGGAATCTGGCTACCGTGGCTTCGCGAACTTTGACATCAAAATTGATCCGCGAGATGGACGCGCCATGTTCTTTGAGGTCAACCCCAGGATCGGGCGCAATAACTGGTACATGAGCGCTGCCGGAGCCAACCCAATGAAGGTTATGGTCGCCGACCTCATCGACCATAGACAGGTTGAGCCGGTTCAAGCTCGTGAAGAGATCCTGTATTCGATGGTGCCCGACCGTCTCCTCTTGCGCTACTTACGCGAGGACGGCCTGCGCTCTCGCGTACGCGAGTTGATTCGGTCCGGCAAACGTTTTGATCCGCTCCTCAACCCTGCGGAGAAAAATCCTTATCGCAATGCCATCGTCCGTCTGCAAAAACTCAACCATTACCGTAAGTTCCGCCGCTATTATCCCGAGGCGACGGACAAGTCCTTCTGAAAGTCGACGAATAAGTAGATGAACGCTCCCTCAGCACGGTTTGAAGAGATCAGTGCCCGTGATATGCGCCAGGCCTTATCAGGAACCGACGGCCTGCCCGTCGAACAATCTGAATGTTGGCAGGCCTTCGAAGAGTCCCAAGGGCGTCCTCTATGGGGACGCTACGCCTATAAAGAAGGCGAGAAAATCATCGCCGTTATTGCTCTATATGAGTACAAGGTTCGCTCGTGGAGCTACTTGTGGGCTAAGTGGGGACCAGTGTGGGTCAAGGAAGCCTCTCCGGCTCGAGAAAAAGCCTTCCGTCAAGCGCTGGCTGAGCTTGTGCGCCAACGCAACCGGCGCATTGTCTTCGTGCGCATGCACGCGTGGTTCCAGTCGCCCGACTTACGCGATCTCCTTCAGACGATGACCTATGACCGCACTGTGGTAGTGGATACCTCCGGCGGTACTGAAGAGTCCATCCTGGCTCAAATGCCAGCCGACGGGCGCAAGATGATTCGACGTGGCAAGAAGAAGGCTGATGAGGCCGGGCTGACCATGGTCGAAGACACTGGAATCGACTTGCGGGGCTTCCAAGCTCACTACGAGGTCTTGCGCCAGACAGCTGAGCGTGACGGTTTCCGCCCGCATCCACCATCGACCTACATGCAGATGTTGGATTGCCTTGGCCCCGACCATGCGCGTCTCTTTTCTATTCGAGACCCGCACGGCAAAGTGCTGTGCTGGGATATCGTCCTGGTTAACGACCGGCGGGCGCAGGCCGAATACGGAGCATCGAATGACGAAGGTCGACGCTTGGGTGCTCCAGGCCACCTCGACCATCTCATCGCAGTCAAACTAGCGGGAGAGGGGATACGCGGTTTTGATCTCATGGGAGCTCATTCGCCGCGCATGCCTGACCTTTTCGCAGTGGGCAAGTACAAGGGTAATTTTTCTTGCCACTACACGGACGTTGCCGGTGGTTGGGACTTTGTTCTTCGGCCTTGTACCTACGCGCTGCTTGAAACCTTACTCAAGGTCAAGCGCCAGCTCGGTTGAGAACCAAGCGATGCCACTCGTGCCACTCCCGTAGGGGGCAAGCGTCGAGGACGGGTAGCATGGAGTCGAATTACTAGACTTTCACCGAGGAGAAGAACGTGCCCAGCATTGACCTCGTCATTGACGGAACCAGCCAGAACATTGAGGCTGGAACCACCGGCACCACCTGGTACGACGGGCGTCGCGACGTTGTCGCCATCCACATTGATGGACAGGCTCGCGATCTCGATACGGAGCTGACGGCAGGCACAACGGTTGAAGCCATCACCATCGACTCTGAGGCGGGACTACAGATTCTTCGCCACAGCGCTACCCACGTCCTCGCCCAAGCCGTCCAGGATGTTTTTCCCGATGTGAACCTGGGAATCGGCCCCTTTATCACCGATGGTTTCTATTACGATTTCGGCAACATTGACGCCGTCACCCCCGAACTCATGCGCGACCTCGAAAAGCGTATGAAGAGGATTATTAAGGAAGGACAAACCTTCCGTCGCCGCGTGATTAACGAGGCCGAAGCTCTCGTCGAACTCGCCGATCAGCCGTACAAGCTGGAATTGGTCACCACGAAAGGATCTGGCGCTGAAGGCGCATCCGTTGAGGTGGGCGGAGCCGAACTGACGATGTATGACAATGTGCGTCGCGACGGGCAGGTTGCGTGGAAAGACCTGTGCCGTGGCCCCCACTTGCCCTCCACTCGACTCATTGGCAACGGTTTTGCGCTGACGAAGTCCTCGGCCGCCTACTGGAAGGGCGATCAGAACAACGATCAACTTCAACGCATCTATGGGACTGCTTGGGCGTCCAAAGAGGATCTGGTTGCCTATCAGGAACGCATTAAAGAAGCTGAACGCCGCGACCACCGCCGCCTTGGGGCTGAGCTTGACCTCTTCTCCTTCCCAGAAGAGATCGGCCCCGGCCTCGTCGTCTTCCACCCCAAGGGGGGAATGCTGCGTCACGAGATCGAGTCCTACGTCATCGAGCGCCATAAGCGAGCAGGATTCGACTTCGTTCACACGCCCGAGATCTCCAAGGGCGGCCTGTTCCACACCTCCGGCCACCTGCCGTATTACGCTGACACTATGTTCCCGCCCATGCTGGCTGACGAGGAACGAGACGCGGAAGGCAACATCACCAAGGAAGGCCAGGAGTATTACCTCAAGGCCATGAACTGCCCAATGCACAACCTAATCTTCCGCTCCCGAGGCCGCTCCTACCGCGAACTCCCGCTACGCCTCTTTGAGATGGGACATGACTACCGCTACGAAAAGTCCGGCGTCGTTCACGGCCTGACCCGTATGCGCGGCTTCACGCAGGATGACTCACACACCTACTGCACGCGCGAGCAGGCACCCGAAGAGATCCGTACCCAGATCAACTTCTTCATCTCAATCCTTCAAGACTTCGGTTTGACCGACTTCTATTTGGAACTGTCCACTCGCGACGAGGACGGCGCCAAGAAAGACAAGTTCATCGGTTCCGATGAAGACTGGGAGAACGCAACCCGCACACTCGAAGAGGTTTGCGCCTCCACAGGTTTAGACCTGGTCCCTGATCCGGGCGGCGCCGCCTTCTACGGACCTAAGGTCTCGGTACAGGTCAAGGACGCGATCGGGCGTACCTGGCAGATGTCGACCATCCAATATGACTTCAACCAGCCTGAACGCTTCGACCTCGAATATACGGCACCTGACGGATCACGTCAGCGTCCGATCATGCTTCACTCCGCCAAACTGGGATCTGTCGAACGCTTTATTGGCGTATTGACCGAACACTACGCAGGAGCATTCCCCGCGTGGCTGGCTCCAGTGCAAGTCAAACTCATTCCGGTGGCTGAAGCCTTCGACGCCTATGTTGATTCTGTTGCCGCTAAACTGCGCGAACGCGGTATCCGTGTTGAGGTTGATCTATCCGACGACCGATTCGGTAAGAAGATCCGTAACGCTTCCAAGGAGAAAGTGCCTTTCACACTGATCGCTGGTGGTGACGACGAGGAAGCACGTGCGGTGTCCTTCAGGTACCGAGACGGCGCGCAAGAAAACCAAGTGCCGCTCGACCAGGCTGTTGACTTGATCGACGAACATATCCGTACACGCAATAACTCCGATCGATTCTCTTACCTGTGACGGTCGGAGCGGCGATGGATCAGATGCAGCCTCTGCCCGTTGAGGACTCGCGCACGTTGGCGGGTGTTCCAGATTCTTTCAACCGTTTCTGGACCCCCTATCGGATGGCATACATCAACGGCGAAGGTAAGCCCACGGATGCTTCTGGCGAGCAGTGTCCTTTCTGCGCCGCACCGTCTAGGAGCGACGAGGACGGGCTCATCGTTCACCGCGGCTCGACGTGCTACGTACTGATGAATCTCTTCCCTTACAACTCCGGGCACCTATTGGTGTGCCCGTACCGTCACATCTCGCTGTATACGGATTTGACCCGAGATGAACGCGTGGAGTTTGGCGAATTAACGGCAACAGCCATGAGAGTTGAACGCGAATCGGCTCGTTGCCAAGGCTTCAACATTGGTATGAACCAAGGTGAAGTCGCAGGCGCTGGCATTGCCGCGCACCTGCACCAGCACATCGTTCCGCGTTGGTTGGGGGATGCAAATTTCCTGCCAATTGTTGCCAGAACCAAAGCCGTCCCAGAATTGCTTGAGGATGCTCGCGCTCGCCTTGCAGCGGCGTGGCCGAAGGAGGCGTAATGCTGGGAAATCATGGACGTTCAATCACGACAGCGATCTTTACTCCGCTGGCTAAAGTTCTCGCTGCATTGCATATCACGCCCAATATGGTCACAGTCGCGGGCACAGTTCTTTCCATTGCCTTAGCCGTGACTCTCTTCCCGTTGGGATACATCTGGCAAGGTGTGGTGGTCCTGGCGATCGTCCTCTTTTGTGATTCGGTGGACGGAACACTCGCGCGCATGACTACGGGCGGCACAACCTTTGGGGCCTTCCTCGACTCAACCCTGGATCGTTTGGCTGACGGGGCTGTATTCGGTTCGCTCACCGCTTTCACAGTGTTCTCTATGGAGCCCTCCGCGGCGCGCACTGTTGGGATTTGTGCGGGTCTGATCGCGATGGTGGGCGCTGGAACGGTGCCCTATGCTCGCGCCCGAGCAGAATCAGTTGGGGTGGTTGCCAAGCTCGGCATTGCCGAACGAACCGACCGACTGGTGGTTGCGTTACTGGGGGCGCTTCTGCTCGACCTCGGATTAAGTCCGTGGTTCTTGACAGCGGGACTGAGTTGGGTGGCTTTTGCCTCTCTCGTCACCGTCGTCCAACGCATATGGTTTACAGCCAAGGAGCTCAACGGGTGACCTTTTCTCCGCTCGCAGCAGCATTCTCAATCGTTCCGCACCTGCCTTTAGGACTCGTCCTGAAAGCCAGCGACGTTATTGCTGATCTGACGACGCTCAGGGGCGGCACCTCGGTCGCTATGTTGCGAAAGAACCTCACCCGGCTCACGGGTGTGCAGCCGTCGAAAGAACTCCTTCGAAAAGCTGTTCGCTCGCATATGCGTAACTATGCCGAACAGCTTTTGCTGGGAGGAAAATCCGGTGACCGCCTTGCTTCTAATGTGGTTTTCAATGGATTCGACGACTTGCTGGAAGCTTCCCAAGATGGGCCCGTCGTTTTGGCTTTGGGCCATTCGGGTAGCTGGGATCGTGTGGGAGCCTGGGCGTGCTCGCACGGGCGCACGGTACTGACAGTTGCAGAAAAGCTCGACCCTCCCAAGCTCTTCGATGCCTTTGTTGAACTGCGTGAAGGTCTGGGTATGGAGATTATTGGCGCGGGCAAGAATGACTCTGTCTTTCCTGCTTTGGTGTCGCGGGCACGAGGCCGTTCAGTCATCGTCGCGCTGCTTGCTGATCGTGATATTTCTGGCTCGGGTATTGAGGTGAATTTCGGTGGACAGCGGGCGCTTGTGGCGGCCGGCCCGGCCGCCCTCGCACGTCGGTTGGACTGCCCCCTGTACGTTGCGTGTCTGTCTTACGACCACAGCCAAGCGGTGCCGGTGATCGCGCGAGCTGACGTTGCGGGTCCGGTCACTCTTGAAGGGCGAGACGCTGGGGACTACAACGAGGTCGAAGCTCTCACTCAGGCATGGGTTGACCTGTATGTCCCCATGCTTGAAGAACATCCTCAAGACTGGCATATGATGCAACGCGTCTACGTTGAAGATCTTGATCCACAACGTTTGGCTCGTGCTCGTGCCAAACACCGCGCAAACGGAGGACACCCGTGAGAATTGGAATCGTCAACCCTTACTCGTGGGATATCCCCGGCGGCGTCGGATACCACATTCGTGACCTTGCGTTGTCGCTCATGGGAATGGGGCATTACGTCAATGTTTTAACCCCCTCGACCGACGACAACCTGCCCGAATGGGTGACAAGTATCGGCCCCTATAAGTCGATCCCTTACAATGGGTCGGTGGCCAATGTCTCCACAGACCCTCGCACGGTCATTGTTAGGACCCGCGCGTGGCTTGATGAACACGATTTCGATGTTGTTCACGTCCATGAGCCAGCTGTTCCTTCTGCATCCATGGCCGCGGTGATCTGGTCGAAAGCGCCCCTTGTGGGAACTTTCCATTCAGCTATGGATAAGTCCAGGGCTCGAAGCCTCGTGTCCATGCCGATGCGTCCATACATGGAACGTATTGCGGTTCGTATCGCCGTGTCTCAGGAGGCGCGGCGTACTTTGCGTGAACATCATGGCGGCGATGCGGTCATCATTCCTAATGGAGTGGAGACGACTTCGTTTAGGAATGCTCAGCCTGTGGCTCAGTGGCAACGCACACCCGACCGTCCTGTTTTCGTTTTCTTGGGCCGTCTGGATGAGTCACGTAAAGGACTGTCGGTTTTTGCTGGGGCAGTGAGTCGGGTCATTGCCAAGGTTCCTGGAGCCCGCTTCCTAGTGGCTGGACGCGGCCAAGCTGACGATATTCGCGAAGAACTGGCTCAGTATGGGGACGCTGTCGAATTTCTTGGTGAGATCTCCGATGAAGACAAAGAGTCTCTCCTTTCTGGAGCCACTGCCTACGTCGCACCCCAAAGGGGAGGCGAATCCTTTGGGATCGTGTTGGTGGAGGCTATGGCAGCTGGATGTGCCGTTGTCGCTTCCGATATTGAAGCTTTCCAAGCGGTGCTCGAGTATGGAAACGTCGGAAAGCTCTTTGCCAATGGTGATAGCTCGCAGCTTGCGCAGATTCTTATTGACTTGGTTGAGGATCCCATCCAGCGTGACAACATTGCTCTGGCCGGCCAAATCGCTTCACGGCAGTACGACTGGGATGTGGTGACGGAAAAAATCCTGGCTACCTACCGTGCGGCGATTGACACGGGAAGTCCGGTGTTAGCCGGTGTGCGTGAAACCCTCAGTTCCCTCTTCATGCGTGAGGACGGACAATGAGCAACGCGGATCCGGTGATGTGGTGGTGCATGGGTGGGGTGGTTGTGCTCATCCTCGTCCTCGTCTTGTGGCTTGTGTCCCTGGCTCGACGCATTGACAGGCTGCACAGCAGGATTATCGCTGAACGAGCTGCGCTTGAGCGCTTATTGCTGCGCCGATCCTCTGAAGTAGCGCTGCTGGTTCAAGCCGCTCCTTCGGAGGTTGATTTTGCCGAATGCGACCGCACTTCATCTGAACTTTTGCAGTCTCCTCACGACCAAGTCAGCGACGACGGGCTTGACCGACGTGATGTCATACGAGGCCGAGCCGACCGTGTCGATGTCGAAGCGTATTTGCGCCAAGCATCAGCTCTTTCCCAAGCTCTGCGTAGTGAATTGACCGCTCAGGTACGCGCAAAACTGGAAATACAAGAGGTGACTCGCCGACGGCTCAATGCCGTCGATTCGACGTCATATCGCATCCAACTAGTTCGAGCGATACACAATACGGATGTGGCTCAGGTCCGCGAACTGCGCGGGCAAGCCGTAGTGAGAATCCTGCGCATTGATGGTTTTGCACCGATGCCTCAACCCATTGATTTCGATGACGGGCAGGCCTCAGTATGACGTCAGATTCAAAAGACCGGACCGGGTGGGGAGGCGCGGGCGAGGACTACCGGCTCAAAAAGATCGGCATGTTCCGGGAAGGTAACGCCCCGCAGGTTGAAGCTCCCACCCCGGACAATGTCGCACCGATGTGGTCGGTGCCGCCGGCGGTGCGTGCATTGCCGTGGTTCGAGATCGTGATGATTGGACTGGGACTGATAGGAGTTGCTTTCCTTGCGTGGACCTACGTCCAGATCAATGGGGTCCAGACTGCTCTACTGATGACGGTTCTGGCGATGCTGCCACTTCTATTTGTCATTGCCGTTATGGCTCGCATTGACCGCTGGGAACCTGAACCTGTGTGGTCCAAGATTGTTGCGTTCGTTTGGGGAGCTGGGGTTGCGACGTTGACTGCCTCGATCATCAACACGGCTCTCATGACAGACTTTGCTTTGGCGACTGGCAACTATGTGGCTGCAGAGGTTGCCACCGCTGTAGTTGTGGCTCCCATCGCTGAAGAGATTTTCAAAGGGCTGGGCGTTGCCATTTTAATCGCGGCACGAAGAACGTCTATCAACTCTCTTCTCGATGGAGTGGTCTACGCGGGTTTTGCCGGTGCGGGTTTCGCTTTTGTTGAGAACATTCAGTATTTCTTGAACGCCAGTGCAATGGGCACCAGCGTTTTAACAGTGACGGTTTTCATGCGTGGGGTCTTGAGCCCCTTCGTCCACCCCATGGCTACTTCACTTACCGGAGCGGCCCTGGCCTGGGCAGTGATTCGATCCCGCAGACTCTTGTCGCGTGTCGTTGTTGTGGCCTTGGGTTGGGCCGGAGCGATCTTTGTCCATGCGTTGTGGAACTTTCTGGCCTCGACTGGGGATGTTTTCTCTTGGGTTCAGATGTATGTGGTGCTTGAGATTCCACTATTCTTCGTGTGGATTGCCACGCTCCTCAAGGCTGCTTCGCGTGAGAGTCAGTCGATAGCGCAGGGGCTTGTTCCCTACGTGCGGACTGGCTGGGTTCTACCTGCGGAGATCCCCATGGTGACTGACCGTGGTAGACGCAAAGCTGCACGTCTTTGGGCGCGCACCGGGGGACGAGAATCTGCCAAAGCTATGGATGCATTTCTCACTGAACTGGCTTCCTTGGGCCTCGATCAACACATTCAGGCACACTTGGGCCCAATCCCTGAGCGAATGGCCGAGGATCGGCGTCTCTTACAGTCAGCATGTGATCATCGGCAACGTTTTTTGCACCTGACTTCGGTGGCGGCTGCGTCTTCTGTGGAGCTGAGCACGGGCTCCGGTAGGAGGATTGCAGGATGAGTGGACTTGGTCCCGAATGGCCCATTGACGAGGACGGTTATCCTCATCGCGAAGCAGCACGAGTCGTGCTCTTCAACGAGGACGGCGACATTTTGCTGGCGCGTGGTCATGATCGCGACCAACCTGAACGCCACTGGTGGTTCACGATTGGCGGGGGCATGGAGCCGGGGGAGAGCCCTCGCCAGGCAGCTGTACGGGAACTCTTTGAGGAGACAGGGATTGCTATTAGCGCTGACTCACTCATCGGGCCAGTTCTGCATCGCAGTGCGATCTTTGATTTTTTGAGTGTGACGGCCAAACAGGATGAGTGGTTTTTTATTGGTTACGTCCGCAGTCAAGAATCTCTGGACGACACGGGTTGGACGGACCTCGAACGCGATGTGATCGATGAACAAAAGTGGTGGGATCTTGATGAACTCGAGGCATCCAGCGCGAATCAGGAAGTCTACCCGCGCGATTTAGTGTCAATGGTGCGTTGGTGGAGAAGCGGCTGGGACGGACAGATGCTATGGATCAGCGAGGGCGAGAACTAGCAGCCCGCTAGATCGGGGTGGAAACTAGGCTAAGCCGAGCGGCTCAATGAGCACGTCAAGCCGCCTGATATTGAGGTGGTATTCGACGCGTTCGCGCACGTGGGGTTTGGCGCAAAAAGCTATGCCGATTCCCGCTTCATTGAGCATCGGAACGTCATTAGCACCGTCTCCAATAGCGACAGTACGTTCCATGGGTACTCCGTGGAGGCCAGCCCACTCGCTCAGACGAGCAACTTTAACGTCTGCAGTAACAATGTCACCGAGCACTCGCCCGGTCAGGACTCCGCCGACGACCTCAAACCGATTGGCGGCAAAATGATCGATGCCCATTCGTTGACATAGAGGTTCAACAACTTCAGTGAAGCCACCGGACACAACACCAAAGAATCCGCCGGCTGCGTGAACGGCATCGATCAATTCTTGTGCGCCGGGCGTGACCGTAATGTCGTCGAGCACTTGCGTAAAAACACTTTCAGGCACTCCCCTGAGGGTTTCGACGCGCCGGTGCAGTGACTGGGTGAAGTCAAGTTCGCCATTCATTGCTTGCGCGGTGATCTCAGCGACGAGGGCGCGTGTACCGGCGCGATGCGCTAGCTCCTCGATGACCTCTTCGAAAATGAGCGTTGAGTCAACATCGGTGACGACGAGTCCCGGAGTGCCCTTTGATGGCAGCTCCGGTACGTCGATGTGTTGGCTGGTCACTTGGTAACGACCGCGCCCTTGGGGACGACGGTGATCCCAGATTCGGTAACGGTGAATCCTCTTTCACGGTCACGATCGTGATCGACTCCGACGGCTGCGCCCTCTTCAACCACGACATTCTTATCCAGGATTGCTTTAGAGACGACGGCGTGTCGGCCAATACGGCATCCGTGCAAAACCACTGAATCAGAAACCTGGGCCCAGGAGTGAACGTAGGTGCCCGGGGAAACAATCGAGTGGTAGACCTCGCCGCCCGAGACGATGACGCCGGGGGAGACGAAGGAATCGACTGCGTGACCCATGCGGGAGTGTTCGTCCCCATAGACGAACTTTGCTGGAGGCAAAGAGCCGTCAATGAGGGTCATGGTGGGCCACTTGCGGTTGTAGAGGTTGAACACTGGGTGGACGGAGATGAGGTCCATGTTCGCCTCGTAATAGGCGTCCAAGGTGCCGACGTCGCGCCAGTAGTCGCGGTCGCGATCGGTGGATCCGGGAACGTCATTGTCTTGGAAGTCGTAGACCCCGCATTCACCGCGCTGGACAAACCAGGGGATGATATTGCCGCCCATGTCGTGCTTGGAGTCTTCATTTGCGGCGTCTTCGCGAAGGGCATTGATGAGGGCTTCTGTGGTGAAAACGTAGTTGCCCATCGATGCCAGAACCTTCGTGGGGTCATCCGCTAGGCCTTCAGCGTGCTGAGGCTTTTCCAGGAAGTTCTTGACGATTCCGTCTTGTCCGTCGATGACGCCCAGTGCGGGCGCTAATTCGATGGGCTGGCGGATGCCGGCGACTGTGGCCGGTAGGCCAGAATCAATGTGGTGCTGGACCATTTGCGAAAAGTCCATGCGGTAGATGTTGTCGGCACCAATGATGATGATGTAGTCGGGTTGCTCGTCGTCAACGATATTGAGGGACTGGTAGATGGCGTCAGCGCTACCCAGGTACCAGTGCGGACCGCGGCGCTGTTGGGCTGGCACAGGGGCAATGAAGTTGCCCAATAGTGGAGACATGTACCAGGTCTTGGTGACGTGGCGGTCCAGTGAATGTGACTTGTACTGAGTCAGGACAACTACTTTCATGTATCCGGAGTTCACGATGTTCGACAGAGCGAAGTCGATGAGTCGGAAGTGTCCGCCGAAAGGAACCGCAGGTTTTGCACGGTCTTCGGTCAGCGGCATAAGTCGTTTTCCTTCGCCGCCGGCGAGGACGATTGCGAGCACGTTGTTTTTGGCCATACGCACACAATAGGGGGTGAATGAGGTGTGATCCACCACTATGGCACAAGTGGCGCCAATCACAATAATCTTTTACTCTGATCGCACTGTGCGCGGACGCGGATCGACCTCGGTCAATCGATAGCGATACTCTTGCCGCGTCTGGTCACACGGGAAGGGAAACCCATGCGAATCGATCTGCTCACTCGCGAGTATCCGCCTCACATTTATGGCGGCGCAGGAGTCCACGTCCTCGAACTTGCCAAAGTTCTACGCGACCTCGTCGACGACGTGCGCGTCCAAGCCTTTGATGGTCCGCGTCAAGGCACCGAGGGTGACGATCCAGGCGTGACCGGACACAGCGACATCGCTCAACTTGACAGTGCCAACGCATCGTTGCGCACGCTGGGCGTGGACCTGCTGATCGCTGAAGCAACTGCAGGCACCGACCTCGTCCACTCTCATACCTGGTACGCAAACTTCGCCGGACATCTGGCCGGTCTCCTTCACGACGTCCCGCATGTGATTTCAGCCCACTCGCTTGAACCGTTGCGCCCGTGGAAAGCTGAACAGCTCGGTGGTGGATACAGAGTCTCCTCCTTCGTTGAGAAGACCGCTTACGAGGCCGCGTCAGCCATCATTGCCGTGTCCAATGGCATGCGTGACGACATTTTGCGCTGCTACCCCAACGTTGACCCCGACAAAGTCAAGGTCATTCACAATGGCATCGATCTGGCTAAATGGAGGGCTCCGCAAGGCGATCAGGGGGCAGAGCTCCAAGCTCGCGTTATGGCTGAACACGGCATCGATGCCGAGCGCCGCACGGTTGTCTTTGTTGGAAGGATTACGCGCCAAAAAGGTCTGCCGCACTTCCTGCGCGCTGCACGCCAGCTACCCGAGGATGTTCAGCTTGTCTTGTGTGCGGGAGCACCGGACACACCTGAGATCGCAGCCGAGGTGGACGCGTTGGTGAACGCACTTCGCGAAGAACGCACGGGTGTTGTCCTCATTTCTGAAATGTTGCCACAGCCTGAAGTTGCAGCGATTCTCCACTGTGCAGATGTGTTCATTACGCCCTCGGTGTATGAGCCCCTGGGTATCGTCAATCTGGAGGCTATGGCGCTCGGGCTCCCCGTCGTTGGAACGGCAACAGGCGGTATTCCCGATGTCATCGTTGACGGAGAAACCGGCTATTTGATCCCGATTGAGCAAAAGCAGGACGGAACGGGAACCCCGTTGGATCCGCAGGCCTTCGAAGCCGAGATGGCCGACCGCCTCATTCGCGTCCTCGACAATCCTGAAATGGCGCGGCGCATGGGACAGGCAGGACTTGCCAGAGCTCGCGACCACTTCTCTTGGCAGGCCATCGGAGTCAAGACCGCAGACCTGTACCGCAGTCTGGTCTGAGTTTCGCAGCCTCCAACTGAGCTGTCAACGATAGGGTTGGCATATGGATGAATTGCTCTCGCTCAAGAACGCAACCTGTCAGCGCCAGGGGCGCCGCATCCTTGACTCTGTCACCTGGCAGACTCGCCAAGGTGAGCACTGGGCTGTCCTTGGACCAAACGGTGCTGGCAAGACCACGTTGGTGCGGGCGGCAGCGGGGCGAAGTGGGCTGGACGCCGGAGAAGCCAGTTTTGTTTCCCAACGTCTCGATGTGATCGATGCGGCCGAATTAGCTACACGGATCGGTTTTGCTTCTGCTTCTTTGACAACAAAGATTCGGTCGGGCCACACCGTTCGTGATGTTGTCAGGTCGGCTGCGTGGGGGCTTCACGTTGCTCCAGGTCAAAGCTACGACGAGGTCGACGATCAACGCAGTGATGACCTATTGGCGGCTTTCGGTGTTGGGCATCTGGCCGATAGAAAGTTCTCTACCCTATCCGAGGGTGAATCTCAACGCGTCCTTTTGGCGCGGGCGCTGATGACCGACCCAGAAGTGCTGATCCTTGACGAGCCCACGGCAGGCCTCGATCTGAGTGCGCGCGAAACATTGGTGGGCGCCCTCGCTGAAATTATGGGTGGACCGCGCGCTCCTCAAGTCATTCTCGTCACTCACCAGGTTGAAGAGATCCCTCAAGGCATTACCCACGCGCTTTTAATGAAGCAGGGGCAGATTGTTCATGCGGGGCCAATTGACGAGGTGATGACTTCGGATCGGCTTTCCGAAGTGTTTGATCTGGATCTACGAGTCGGTGCTGACGATGGCCGATGGTGGGCCAGGGCCACAACGGTTACTCAGTCGCATGAATCCCCAGAGGAGACACAATGAACGTTGTTTGGTGGCTGGTAGGCGCCGTAGTCCTAACAATCATTGAGATTCTCAGTGTTGACCTCGTTTTTGCAATGTTTGCGGTCGGTGCTCTTGCCGCGGGTAGTGCCTCAATGCTGGGAGCAGGAACGGGCATCCAGGTCCTGGTTTTCGCATCCGTGTCCGTACTGCTGCTCATCCTTGTTCGCCCCGTCATTAAGAAACACCTAGCGGCCTCGACGCCTGGCGTGGAAACCAACGCCCAGGGTTTGGTCGGTAAAGCCGCGCAAGTTGAACGGGAAGTGACTCGCGAGGACGGGCGTGTGCGCCTCGCTGGCGAAGTGTGGAGTGCGCGCAGCGTTGATGACACAGTGCTCCCAGTCGATGCCCAAGTCGTCGTCATCAGGATCGATGGGGCGACGGCAATTGTTGCCGCTCAGCCCGTCTCGACAAACTGACATTCCCTTCCAACGAAAGGTTTAGCTCTATGTACGCTGTAGAGGCTCTTCTTGGATCCATCGGATCAATCTTTCTGCTGCTGCTAATCGTTCTCGTTGTGATCGGCTTGCTACGGGCCGTCCAGATCGTGCCGCAGTCTCGCGCAATGGTTATTGAAACGCTCGGCAAGTTCCACTCGGTCATGTTCGGCGGATTCCACGTGGTCATCCCCTTCATTGACCGTATCGCCGCCAAGGTCGACTTGCGTGAACAGGTGACAAGCTTTCCGCCCCAGCCCGTCATTACGGCAGATAACGTGGTTGTTTCCATTGACTCGGTCGTCTACTACCAGGTGACCGATCCGATGCACGCGACCTACGAGATTGCCAACTACATCCAGGCCATCGAGCAGCTCACCGTCACCACTTTGCGTAATGTCATCGGCTCCTTGGACCTGGAAGCCACCCTCACCAGCCGCGACTCGATCAACAGTCAGCTTCGTGGCGTCCTTGACGAAGCGACAGGTCGCTGGGGTATTCGCGTTAACCGAGTCGAACTCAAAGCCATTGATCCGCCGCCCTCGATCCAACAGGCCATGGAACAGCAGTTGCGCGCTGAGCGCGACAAGCGTGCCGCGATTTTGACGGCTGAGGGTGTTCGCCAGTCCCAGATCCTTCAGGCCGAGGGCGAGAAGGCTTCGGCGATTCTTAAGGCTGAAGGCCAAGCCCAGGCTGCGATCACGCGAGCCAATGGTGAGGCGCAAGCTATTCAATCGGTGTTTAGCGCCATCCATGAAGGTAATCCCACGCCTGACCTCTTGAGCTACCAGTATCTGCAGATGCTGCCGCAGATCGCTGAGGGAGACTCGTCCAAGATCTGGGTCATTCCCACCGAATTGACGGCTGCTCTCGACGCAGTGGCCAAAGGATTTGGCGGCAGCAAGGAATAGTCGTACGGAGCCGGGAGGCTAGAGAATATGAGCTTGGACTCGCAGCAGGAAAAGGTCTTGCGTGAGGTCGCCCAGCGTGACATTCGATTCATCCGACTGTGGTTCACCGACGTGGCCGGTGTCCTTAAATCAGTGGCAATCGATCCGGGCGAACTTGAAGATGCTTTCATTGAAGGTATCGGATTCGACGGGTCATCGATCGAGGGGCTGACCCGCGTCCATGAGTCAGATATGCTGCTGCGCCCGGATGCAACGACGTTCCAGCTGCTGCCGTGGCGGGCATCCAATGAGATGGTCGCACGCATGTTTTGCGACGTTCTCACCCCTGACGGCAGGCACGCTCCGTCAGATCCTCGCGGTGCACTCGAACGGGTGGTCGAACGAGCCAAGACCATGGGATTTAACGTCATGGTGCATCCCGAAATTGAGTTCTACCTGCTCAAAAAGCCGGTGACCATTGACCACATGGTGCCGGTGGATAATGCGGGGTATTTCGACCATGTTGCGCGCGGTCACTCCAACGATTTTCGTCGCCGCGCTGTTCAAATGCTTGAAGAGATGGGAATTGCTGTCGAATTTAGCCATCACGAGGGCGGGCCTGGACAAAACGAAATCGACCTGCGTGCAGTCGATGCCGTCACGGGCGCAGACAACATCATGACGGCACGAACCGTCATCGAAGAGGTCGCCTTACGTGAAGACCTGGTTGCCACCTTCATGCCTAAGCCTTTCATTGATCATCCTGGCTCTGGCATGCACACTCACATCTCCCTCTTCGAGGGGGATGAGAATGCTTTCTACGACCCTTCGGGTCAATATCAGCTCTCACTGACAGGTCGACGTTTCATCGCAGGCCTACTGGCTCACGCCGGGGAAGTGTGCGCTGTGACAAACCAGCACGTCAATTCCTATAAGCGACTGTGGGGTGGGGGAGAGGCGCCCTCGTATGTGTGCTGGGGCCACAACAATCGTTCAGCACTGGTCAGGGTCCCCGCTTACAAGCCGGATAAAAGACGAGCCGCCCGAATCGAATACCGAGGTCTCGACCCTTCAGCCAACCCCTACTTGGCGCTGGCCGTACTCATTGCTGCGGGACTCGATGGTATTGAACGCGGCCTGGATCTGATGCCCGAGGCCGAAGACAACGTATGGGAACTATCCGATAGGGAACGTCAAGTGCTCGGTATCGAAGCTTTGCCTAGCTCGCTGTCGTCGGCTATCACGCTTATGCGTGACTCTGAACTAGTGGCCCAATCCCTGGGTGAAGAAGTCTTCGATTTCTTTATTCGTAACAAGGACAACGAGTGGCAAGAATATCGCCAACAGGTGACCCCACAGGAGATCCGCCAGTTCCTCAAGGTCATCTAATGGGGTTCAACCCGAAGTTGGCGCGCGGTATTGGTTTCGCCGATCCAGCTAGAGCGGGCTCTTTCCTCGAAGAGATGGGAGTCGAGCTATCGGATTGGGCGCCCGCACTCACGAGTTGCGCAGACCCAGATCAAGCTGTCGTACAACTTCTACGCCTCAACGAGGCTGACCCGACGATCCTGTCAAAGGTTCAGGCTCAAGGCTCAGATGCGCTGCAACGCCTCGTCGCAGTGTTTGGTGCATCAGCGGCCCTAGGCGATTACATCATCGCTAAACCTGAGCGCTGCCAGGGACTGTGGGATACGAAGCGCGACCCGCGGATCAGCCTTCTTCAAGCTGTCGGAGCCGATCCTGGGGCCCCAACTCCCATTGCCCAGCCTGGACGCAGCGGTGACGATCTACGCCGAGCCTACCGGCACATTCTTCTGGGTATCGCCGCTGATGACCTCACCAGCGTTGATCCCATTGAACACATGCCCACCGTGGGGCAACGGTTGGCTGCCTTAGCTGATGCCTCCTTGGAAGCAGCTCTAGCCTTGGCGCGCCGAGATATTGATCCGCAAGGGCGTATCCCCTTCGCGATCATCGCAATGGGAAAAACGGGGGCGCAAGAACTTAACTATATTTCTGATGTCGATGTCGTCTACGTTGTTGACGCGGGACAAATCGACGAACGAGAAGCGGTTGAGATCGGCGCCCGTTTGGCTGCGATGCTTGCTCAGGCCTGCTCCGGTGCGGGCGAAGAACCTCCGCTATGGACGGTAGATGCCAACCTGCGGCCAGAAGGGCGCAACGGCGTCCTCGTGCGCACCATCGACTCCTACTGTGCCTACTGGCAGCAGTGGGCGCAAACCTGGGAATTCCAGGCCCTCCTCAAATCCAGAGCCTGTGCAGGAGATCGCGAACTCGGTGCAAAGTTCGAAGAAGCCGCGGCGCAATTCATATGGTCCGCGGCTAGCGCCGACAACTTCGTCAACGACACTCGAGCTATGCGGCGACGAGTCGAAGACAACATTCCCTCCGGACAAGCCGATCGAGAAATCAAACTCGGGCCCGGAGGCTTACGAGATGTCGAATTCACGGTTCAACTCCTCCAATTGGTCCACGGGCGTACCGACGAAACCGTTCGCACTCGTTCAACAGTGGACTCCTTAGCGGCACTAGCGGCCGGGGGCTATGTTGCCCGAACCCACGCCGCCGAACTGACCAACTGCTACTGCTTCCTACGAGCAGTTGAACATCGAGCCCAGCTTTCGCGCATGCGTCGCACCCACCTAATTCCCCAGTCTCCCAGTGAACTGCGAGTTCTGGGGCGCGCTATTGACACCACCCAGTGGGTGTCGGCCGAAGACTTTCACACCGAGCTGGAACGGGTGCGCTTGCGAGTACGTTCCCTCCACGAAGATGTCTTCTATCGGCCCATCATTCAAGCCACAGCCGACTTATCTGCGGACGAGGCCGCCCTCGACCCGCATGCCGCCCAAGACAGGCTTGCCGCAATCGGATACCTGGATCCCAAAGGTGCTCTCCACCATATTTCTGCGCTGACTCGGGGAACCAGCAGACGTGCCATGATCCAACGTCACCTTCTGCCGGTCTTTATTTCCTGGCTTGCCGATGGAGCTGATCCCGACCTTGGATTACTGAATTTTCGGTCCCTGTCAGAACAGATCGGTGACTCCCACTGGTACTTGGCCCTTCTTCGAGATTCCGGCGCAGCCGCAGCGCGCCTATGTTCGATGCTTCCGAACTCACGTTGGCTGGCAGACGCACTGTCGACACGTCCCGAGGCCGTTGCTTGGCTCGACTCCGACAGTGAACTATCTGCGCGTCCGACTGCTCGCCTTAACGCGGAAGTCGAGTCACTTGTCTCTCGCCACGAGGAAGCAGAATCAGCTGCAACGCGAGTCAGGTCCGTGCGTTCGCGGGAAGTGTTGCGTACAGCCATGGCGGATATGCGTGACGGCATTAGTCCGTGGCGTCCGGCGATTTCGGATGCAACGGATGCGGCATTGGCAGGAGCCCTGGTAATTGCGCAGCGCGAGGAGGTTCATCAGTCTGGTGGCGCTGCCGCTGAGGTGGCTTTCGTTGCAATGGGGCGATACGGGGGACGCGAGTCCTCCTACGCCTCTGATGCTGATGTCATTGCAATTCACCGCAGTGTCAACAGCGCGAGTGAAGCGCAGGCTGCGAAGTCGGCCACTGCGATTGTCAATCGTGTCAAGTCGTTGCTGGGCTCGGTTACGACGCAAATGAGTGTCGCTGTTGATCTCAGTCTGCGTCCAGAGGGCAAGTCTGGTCCAATGAGCCGAAGCGTTGCGTCGTATCGAGATTATTACGAGCGTTGGGCGCAGGCTTGGGAACGTCAAGCCCTCTTGAGGGCGCGGCCGGTTTGCGGACCAGCTGACATGATCGACGAAATCATGGCGATGATCGATTCGATCCGGTACGCGGGCCCACTCGCGGAGCAGGATCTGCGTGACATCCGTTTGCTCAAGGCTCGGATGGAAGCCGAACGGCTTCCGCGTGGAGCTGAACCGACGCGCCATGTGAAACTCGGGCCGGGAGGTCTAACGGATGTGGAGTGGACTGTGCAATTGCTCCAATTGCGTCATGCTCACGAAGTTGTTCAGCTGCGGACCACTTCGACACGGGAGGCGCTTGAGGCAGCGCGCGATGCGGGACTTCTTGATGCCTCGCAAGCTCAGACACTGATGGCATCGTGGGATTTGGCGTCGCGTATTCGCTCCGCCAATGTTTTGACTTCTGGGCGCACCTCTGGAATGAGATTGGATGTGTTGGCCCGCGAGGCCCAAGAACTCGTTCCGGTGGCAACGATGTTGGGCTACTCTGCGGGCGCTGCCTCTGATTTGGAAGAAGAATGGCTGCGTTGTGCACGGCGCTCGCGCGCAGTCATGGACCGGAAATTCTGGGAGTAGGAACCGATGGAAATTGTTCTTGTGCGACACGGTCAGACTCCGGCTAATCGGGTGCGAGCTCTTGACACGTCCCGCCCGGGGCTGCCTCTGAGTGAAGAAGGTTTGATCCAGGCAGATCGCCTTGCTGCGCGCTGGGAGTTAGAGGTGGCCGCCCCGCCAACTGTTGTGGCGGTGTCGCCATTGACGAGGACGCGCCAGACTGCGGCTCCTCTATGTCGCAAGTATGCGATCGAACCACTCCTGCGATCAGGATTGCGCGAGCTGCGCAGCGGAGATATTGAGATGAACGATGATGTTGTCTCCGATATGGCTTATATCGAGGGCACAGGTGCCTGGGCGCGAGGACGCCACAGCCTTCGCATGGGGGGAGGAGAGACGGGGCGCGAAGCCTTGGCTCGCGTGCTGCCTGTGATCCTTGAAGTGGCCAGTCGTGTGCGCCAAGAAGGCGGGGAACGAGGCGTTGGAGTGTGCGTGGCTCATGGGGCAATGCTGCGTCTATTGGCTCCCACTTTGGCTCAAAATGTTGATGGTGAGCTGGTGATGAATCACTTCATGGGGAACACGGGAACAGTGGTTCTAGTCTGGCCAGCACATTTTCAGCCGACCTCGGTCAGCCAGCTTGTTGGTGCTTTGACGGCGCGAACGTGGAACGATCGTCCTATTGACGAGTGGAGCATCCCTAATCAATCAGCCTTTTAAGCTTGATGAAATTAGAGTCAGTCAAATATGCTTGATTTAGGGTCAATCAGCCTTTGGTGGCTGATTAGCTGAAGGGGTGAAATGCTTCAATGATTGTCATCACTGTCGATCAAGTGAACTCGCGTCACGAATTCGATCGCATTCCAACACTCCTTGAAACGCTAACAACATCCACCACACAGCTACTCGAACGGACAGCCGGGGATGAGGCTCAAGGAGTTTTTAGCGATCCAGGTGATGCTCTCAGGGTGATCCTATGGGCCATACGTGATGGACATTGGCATCTTGGCATCGGCGCAGGACAAGCAACAGTGCCCGCTGGCGATACCCCTCGGGCAGGATCGGGGCCAGCATTCATTGCGGCTCGAGAAGCTGTAGAGGCAGCGAAGTCCGAACTCAACTCCATTGCTGTTCGCTCTCAAAGTCATCCGATCGAAGCTAGCCAACTCGAATCACTACTCAAACTTTATGCAGCTCTAGCTCAGCGACGTACCCCTCGACAATGGGAAATTATTGATGCTTTCATCGAAGGAGGCAGCGGTAAGGGTGCAGCCGAGTTGCTGGCAGTAACAGCGCAGACAATCTCCCAATCTCTTCAGGCCTCTGCGTGGAGAGAAGAAGCGGGGACATATGGATTAGCACTTGAACTCCTGAAAAGGATCTCACGATGACTTGGACTCAATTTCTCGTGTTCTTTTCCGGATTGCTTGTGGCTGTCGCACTTGGATGGGCGCTGACAATCCTGGTTCTACGTGTTGCGCGCGTGTCCGATGCGGCCAGTACAACGGTTGAATCTGCCGACGGCCCCGCTCGTCTTCTTGAGTATCAACCTCAACCCAGTCATATCCTACGAGGCGGAAGATGGATCGGAATCCTTGAAAGGATAGCCGTCTACCTGTGCATTGTTACGGGAACTCCAGTTCTCATCTCAGCAGTCATCGCCGTTAAAGGACTGGGTAGATATCCGGAACTCAGGGAAAATCCGGCCGCAGCAGAACGCTTCCTCATAGGTACTGGAGTCTCCATCCTTGTCGCTGTATTAACCGGATTAGCTGCGTTAGAAATCAGCAATCTCTTGACTTAAAGGCATCTGATCGAGAGACGTCGCCCTCGGATCATCCCTCAATGCCACATCGATAATGCGATAGGGGAAAGACCGATACCTCATGTAGTCGGCTAAGAAGTCAATGTGCGCATCGCACGACAGCCATATCTTGGTTCTTTTTCTTCCAATCGCAGGATTGCGCCACACGATCGCCCTCGTTGCCAGCGACTGGCATCCTCTGGCCGAACACGCAAGATCTTCGGGGCCACGCGCTAGAGCCATACCTACCTCCATTCGCTGGATAACTGTAATCTCACAGGCATGGAAAAACGCACCCTCATCCTCGTCCGCCACGCACAGGCAGGCAACGCGGCATCCGACTTTGAACGTCCACTGACCAGGGTGGGAGCTGCGCAAGCCGCAGGATTGGGACGCCAACTTGCCGACGTCGTTCCCGTCGTCAATCAGTGCGCGGTCTCGGCTTCCACACGGGCCGTCCAAACGGCGGCGGCTCTACGGCGAAACCTCGTCATTGAAGAAACCTGGAACGACCTGTCCCTGTATCTTTGTCAGATCGATTCCTTCATTGAAACAGCACGATCTTTCACCGGTGACGTTGCCATGATTGTCGGGCACGAACCAACAGTATCGTCGGCTGGGGCTGCACTGGTGACTCCAGACCTGCGCGCCCAGATCGGATGGGGCGTTGCCACAGCGACGGCGCTGATTTTGGAGTTTGACGGCCAGTGGTCAGATCTCGACTTGGAAATGTGCTCGCTTCACGTTGTCCACCAAGAGTTGTCTGCTTAGAGTTTCGTCACTAGTTGCAGGCCAGCAATGAACCTGGGCCGAGGGCTGGCGGCGCACATGGTTAGAATTGCGTCGAATGTAATCAATCCCCAGAGGGAGCACTGATGTCGGGACACTCTAAGTGGGCGACCACCAAGCACAAGAAGGCGGCCATTGACGCCAAGCGCGGCAAGCTCTTCGCGCGACTCATTAAGAACATTGAAGTTGCAGCCCGAACCGGCGGTGGCGACCCTGCTGGCAACCCGACCCTGTACGACGCGATCCAGAAGGCGAAGAAGAACTCGGTCCCGGCCGACAATATCGATCGCGCGGTCAAGCGTGGCTCCGGTGCAGAAGCCGGTGGAGCCTCCTACGAAACCATCATGTATGAAGGCTACGGCCCCGGTGGTGTGGCTCTGCTTGTCGAATGTCTGACGGATAACAAGAACCGTGCAGCCTCCGATGTGCGACTCGGCTTCAACCGTTCCGGCGGTTCTCTGGCCGATCCAGGATCCGTCGCCTACCTCTTCTCTCGTCGTGGCATCGTCGAGGTAGCAGCCTCTGACGGTGTGGATGAAGACACCATCATGGAAGCCGTCCTTGACGCTGGCGCCGAGGAAGTAACAGACACTGGTGATGGCTTCGTCATCGAATCCGAACCACAAGATGTGGTGGCTGTTCGTACTGCTTTGCAAGAGGCCGGTATCGACTACGATTCCGCGGAAGTTCAGTTCGTTGCCTCCACCGAGGTCGAGATGGACGTTGAAGGGGCACTCAAAGTCCAACGCCTCATCGACTCCCTCGAAGAGTCCGACGATGTTCAGAACATCTACACCAATATGTCTTTGTCTGACGAGGTCCGTGCTGAGCTCGAAGACGCTGAGTAGAAACCAGTAGATTTCTTCAAGAAGACGTGACATCTGCGGGCGCCGGAGGGATCCGGCGCCCGCAGATTCCAATGGGAGGCCAAGAACATGCGCGTGATGGGAATCGACCCGGGTATCACCCGATGCGGCCTCGGCGTCATCGACGTCGACGCAGCCCGACGTGCCACTTTGGTCCACGTGTCTGTAGCTCGATCCCAGCAAGACCTTGCGACACACTTCAGGCTGCGCACCATCGCCGACGCAATCGATGACGTGATCGCAACTTACGAACCCGAGGTCGTTGCGATCGAAAGAGTCTTCGCCCAAGACAACCTCCAATCCGTGACCACAACTATGCAAGTAATGGGCGCGGCAATGACCTGCGTTGGACGCGCGGGGCTGCCTATGGCGGTGCACACTCCTTCTGAAGTTAAATCAGCGGTCTCGGGCAATGGCAATGCTGACAAGGCTCAGGTCCAGGCAATGGTCACCAGAATCTTGCGGCTGGCAAAACCGCCAAAGCCTGCTGATGCGGCAGATGCTCTTGCCATTGCTATCTGTCACGCATGGCGGGGAACTGGCCTGCTGGGAGCAGGCGATGATTCACAGGTGTCTGTTTCTTTGTCGGGCCGATTAACCTCGAAGGGGCAGATGACGCCTGCGCAAAGGGTGTGGGCCGAGGCTGCGGCTGCGCAACGCCGTACAGGTGCAGTCGATCCTCGGCTCAAACGCCGCTAGGATCGTACAGGTGTTCGCATATGGGATGGTTTCCATCGTCAGGAGGAAGCAGTGATTGCACAGCTGAGAGGAACAGTCGAGAGTATTGGCCTCGACGAAGCCGTCGTCCTCACTGCCTCAGGCATTGGATTCCGTGTCCACATCACTCCTGCACTCGCTCAAAATCTGGCTGTTGGACAAGAAACGATCCTTCATACCTCGATGATTGTCCGCGAAGATTCGATGACTCTTTTCGGGTTCCTCACCGCCGACGAGCAACGCGTCTTCGACACTCTCATGACCGTTTCGGGTATCGGACCAAAGATCGGATTGGCCTCCTTGGCCGTTCTGAGCCCCGATGAGTTACGCAGAGCAGTGCGAGATCAAGATATCGCCATGCTCCAACGCATCCCGGGAGTCGGGCAAAAGTCAGCCAAGCGCCTCGCCCTCGAAATCGGCGACAAACTCGGCCAACCCGCGTCGCTGGAACAAGCGCCGGCTCGTACTTCAGGAAGCCCCGACGAAGCGGAACCAGAAGTCAAAGCAGCGCTGATCTCACTCGGCTGGAGCGAAGCAGTGGCAGCAAAAGCCCTTGAGCCGCTCACCGGCCAAGGCCTGGGCCCCTCGGAACTGCTCAAAGCTGCACTTGTGAAGCTGGGAGGCACCCGTGGCTGAACAATTCGACGCTGAGTCAATGGACATGTCTGATGCCTTGCGCATCGTTGCCCCAGACGCTGGTGAACTTGAAAGAGCTGCCGAGGCGGCTCTGCGTCCGAAAAAACTCAGCGAATTCGTCGGCCAGCAGGTCGTTCGTAACCAGCTTCAGCTCGTCCTCGACGCAGCGCGTGCCAGAGCAGTGGCTCCCGATCATGTTTTGCTGGCAGGGCCCCCTGGCCTTGGCAAAACAACGCTGGCCATGATTATCGCCGCCGAGATGGGAACTTCCCTTCGCCTAACTTCCGGACCCGCAATTCAGCACGCTGGCGATCTAGCCGCAATTCTGTCGGGCCTGCAGGAAGGCGACATTCTCTTCATCGATGAGATCCACCGCCTCGCTCGCACCGCTGAGGAAATGCTCTACCTGGCCATGGAAGATTTCAGAGTCGACGTGGTCGTCGGAAAAGGACCTGGCGCAACCTCCATCCCGCTGACGCTGCCACCTTTCACTGTTGTCGGAGCAACCACGCGTTCTGGTCTTCTGCCCGCCCCCCTGCGTGATCGTTTTGGATTCACCGCGCACCTGGAGTTCTATGAAACAGAAGAACTCGAATCTGTAGTCACACGTTCGGCCGGTTTACTGGGAGCACCTATCGAAGGACAGGCAGCTCATGAAATTGCGTCCCGATCAAGGGGTACTCCGCGGATTGCTAACCGTCTGCTGCGCAGAGTTGTCGACTTTGCCCAGGTGCGGGGCAATGGTGATTTGACGCTCGAAGCCGCTCAAGGAGCCCTTGAACTCTTCGAAGTGGATCGCAGTGGATTGGATCGTCTTGATCGAGCTGTCCTTGAAGCGGTATGCAAGCGTTTCGCCGGAGGCCCAGTGGGGCTGACAACGCTGGCAGTCACAGTGGGAGAAGAAGCTGAGACCGTTGAGACGGTCGCCGAACCCTACTTGGTGCGCGAAGGATTCCTGGTCCGCACAAATCGCGGCCGAGCAGCGACAACAAAAGCTTGGCAACACCTTGGATTAACGCCGCCGCAGGAGACGATGCTCTTCAATTAATACGGCTTCTTTTCGATGGATTCGCTCACGGATTTGCATCCGCGCTTCGGTCACATCGACCTAGAAGCCATTCGCCCATTACACTGCAACGGGCGCGCATTTGCGCGGCCGCTTCGACGTCAACGAAAGAGTTCACATGCCCGCCGCGTTCCAGCAGTACTCGATGTACATTCTTATCGCCGTCGTTTTCATCGCGATGATGTGGTACTCCAACCGCTCTCGTAAGCGGATGATGGAACAGCAGCGCAAGCGCGAAGAGGAAATGCTTGAAAAACTCGTTCCCGGCGCATGGGTTCACACGGCGGTTGGTTTCTGGGGCCGTTTTGTCGATGCCGACGGTGATGTCGTCGTCCTCGAAACTGTTGATGGCACCGAAATGTACTGGGATCGCTCAATGCTGCGCGAGGTCGGTACCGAACCTCCCTTCGCATCTGAAGGCGAAGTGATCGACGAAGGAACTCCAGATGAGCAACCAGTCCTAGGACTCAGCCCGGTTAACGACGATGTGATCGTTGCCAACGACGAGGTTATTGACGAGGCTCAGTCCTCCGACGAAAACAAGTGACCCGCTTCGCGGGTGCGTAGAAAGAAATAACGTGGCTACCAAGAAACGCCGACCCCTGCGTTCGCTGGTTTTCCTTGCGGTTACGATCGCGATGGCAGCTGGCACGCTGATTTTCGGAAACGCCTCAAAGGGCGTGTCCTATGTTCCTGACCTGGCCCTCGATCTGCAGGGAGGCACCCAGCTCATCCTCACGCCGACCTCGGCTGATTCGGATGGACGTCAGATCACGGAGGACGACATCGAGCAAGCCATCGCAATTATCCGTAATCGCGTCGATGCTTCCGGTGTGGCCGAGGCCGAGATTGCCTCAATGGGCACGTCAAATATCGTGGTTTCCATTCCAGGTCGTCCCTCCCAGGAGACACTGGATCTCATTCGTAAGTCATCGCAGATGAACTTCCGTCCGGTCCTTCAGGTCGGCTCGGCACTGACGACCGCCACTACTGGCTCAGAGCAGGCTCCTAGCGTGGATTCGGCTGCAAGTAGTCAAGCGCCACAGTCAGGGCAAACCAGTGACGATGCTGCGCAGTCAGCGACACAGGAGTCGTCTGAGTCGGCCCAGTCGAGTCAGTCTGGCGAACAGAACGCCCAATCTGCACCCCAGGTCCAGTCCAGTGCGATCGATGAAGAGACAGCCTTGACCCTGGCTGATCGTGATCAGGATGGACAGCTGTCGGCCGAACCGGCTGACGCTCCAGAAAATGCGTCCGATCTTGGGTGGGTCACGGAACAAGTTCTTTTTGATTTCTACACGCTTGACTGTTCGGTAGCGGGACGCACTGAAGGAACGCCCGAACAGCCCTATGCCGCTTGTGACGCCAATGGCATGTACAAGTACATTTTGGGGCCGGTTACCGTTCCTGGTTCTGATCTTGTCGCGGCTGGCGCAGCCCAGGTCCAGGCCAATGGTCAGGCCACAGGTGAATGGGGAGTCGATCTGCAATTCAATAGCGATGGCACGAAGGCTTTTGCTGATTCTTCGCAGATTCTCTTCTCCTTCCACGACTCGGACCCAGAGGGCCAAACTTCCGCTTTCCGGACCCCTGACCGCAATCACTTTGCGGTGGTTCTTGACGGCGTCGTCATTACTTCGCCTTCGATGAACGCGGTGATCACCAACGGCCAGGCACAAATCACTGGTTCTTTCACCGCTAGCTCGGCAACAGCGCTGGCTAATCAGCTCAACTTTGGTTCACTACCGTTGAACTTCGAGGTTGAATCCGAGCAGCAAATCTCAGCCACCCTGGGTTCTGACCACCTGCGTATGGGCCTGTACGCCGGCGTCATCGGTTTCCTTCTGGTCATCGTCTACCTGATTTGGCAGTATCGAGGACTCTCTCTCATTGCGGCCGGCTCCCTTCTCATTGCCACGCTCGTGACCTACTTGACCATCACCTTGCTGTCATGGGGTATGGGTTACCGCTTGTCCTTGGCGGGCGTTGCTGGCTTAATCATGGCGATTGGTGTCACAACTGACTCCTTCATCGTGTACTTCGAAAGAATCCGAGACGAAGTTCGCGACGGTCGTCCACTAACTGCCGCCGTTGAAGAAGGATGGGATCGAGCGAAACGAACCATTCTGGTCTCCGACGCCGTGAACCTGGTGGCTGCCATCGTTCTCTACATGTTGGCCGTAGGCGGTGTTCAAGGCTTCGCCTTCACCCTGGGCGTAACCACTGTGATCGACCTTGCGGTGATCTTCCTCTTCACCCACCCCGCAATGGAGATGCTCATTCGCACGAAGTTCTTCGGTCAAGGGCACAAGCTCTCCGGCCTCGACCCGGAGAAGCTGGGTGCAGCCTCGTCTTTGGCTTACGCCGGTCGTGGTCGCGTCGTGTCAAGGGGCGCAACATCTGCCTCCAGCCCGTCGTTGGCTGGCAACACTAGCAACGAGGACGAGGCCGCTCCGAAGTCACTGGCTGAACGCAGGCGACAAGAACGGCTCGCCGCCCAGGCAGCTCAGTCGCAAGAAGAAGACGACGCTTCGGCAGCTGAAACGCTCAGCAGCGGTGAAGACGTGATCGAATCGGACTCCCAGTCCATGGATCAGGAAGGGGAGAAGTGATGATGAGCTTCGCCCAGTGGGGTAATGCCCTGTACGCAGGGGAAAAGTCCTATTCCGTCGTCCCCAACCGCAAGAAGTTCGTGTCGATCGCAGCAGCGGTCATCGTCCTGGGCTTTGTTTTGGCGGCTGTCCTTGGTCTGAATCGTTCGATTGAGTTCACCGGCGGCGCCCAATTCGATGTCACGAACGTATCCGACCAGTCCGAAACGAAAGCTGTTCAGATTGTTCGCGAATCAGGGTTTGCTGAAAGCACGAAGGTGACGCGAGTCGGTACCGATGGTGTGCGCATTCAGACCGAGGCCCTCGAATCAGCTGATGCGGCCGCATTGCGTGACGCTCTGGCTCAGGGATACGGCATCTCCGAAGCTGATGTCCAGTCTTCCTCGATTGGTCCCTCGTGGGGCGCATCTGTGACGGCCAAAGCCGCTCAGTCCCTCGTGATCTTCTTCGTCTTGGTCGCGATCCTCATGACGATCTATTTCCGATCATGGCAGATGGCGGCGGCAGCTCTCTTGGCGCTGGCTCACGATATTGCCGTCACCGTTGGCGTTTTCGCTGTCCTCCAATTCGAGGTGTCACCGGCCACCGTCATCGGCTTCCTGACCATTCTGGGCTATTCCCTTTATGACACCGTGGTGGTCTTCGATAAGGTCCGTGAACTAACAACCGGAGTCTTCGATCAGAAGCACTTCACTTTCGCCGAATACGTCAATCTGGCTGTCAATCAGACGCTTGTGCGTTCGATCAATACCTCGGTTGTGGCTCTGCTACCCGTTGGAGCAATTCTTTTCATCGGCCTTGCCACTCTGGGATCAGGCACACTGACGGACATCTCAATGGCACTATTCATCGGCATGATCGCGGGTACCTACTCATCGATCTTCATCGCTTCTCCGCTGCTGGTTCTGTTCAAGGAACGCTCCAAGCAGACCATCGAACACAATGAGTTGGTGTGCAAGGCTCGTTCGGGGGCTTCACCTTCGAATGAGTCCGTTCAGGCGGTTCGCGTGGCGCCCATTAAACCAGGACAGCGCCTCAATAACGACCACCAGCCTAAGCGGAAGAAGTCTCACCGGTGAGCGAAGAACTCAAGCACCTCGTTGGCGACCTCGTCGAGAAGAACCTCGGCTTAGTTGAGGATTTTCCCGAACCGGGAGTCCTCTTCCGAGATATTACGCCGCTGATTGCCAACGGACCTGCTTTCAAAGAACTTGTTTCAACCATTGCCGCCCACTATCGCGGCAAGATTGACGCTGTTGCCGGCCTCGAGTCTCGCGGTTTTATTCTTGGCGCTCCGCTTGCAGCCGAACTGGGAGTTGGCATGCTGACGATTCGTAAGGCAGGCAAGCTACCAGGACATGTCATCGGGGTGGATTACGCCCTCGAATACGGGACTGCTCGGATGGAGATTCATCCTGAATCCGTGTTTCCTGGATCGCGCGTCCTCGTCATCGACGATGTCTTAGCCACCGGAGGTACGGCCTCAGCGTCAGTGGAGTTGCTGCGGCGATGCGGGGCAGAAGTTACGGCTGTGGCCGTTCTTCTCGAACTCGCGGCCTTTAATGGGCGAAGCCAACTTGAAGGTGTTCGAGTCGAGTCGGCTCTTCTCGTCTGAGATACGATTCTGTACGTCAGATCACACGCGGTTATTATGACGCTATGACCGAAAATGCCTCGCCTAAGGGAACCAGACCTCCTGCCGCTAGCTCGTTGGTGCGCTCTGGCCTGGTATGGTTTGGCGCTCGGTCCAAGCCGACGATCCCTCAGATCGAACCTCTGATTCGTGCCCTTCGGGCAAACCATCCGAAAGCGGATGTCAGCGTCATCGAGCGGGCTTACCGCACAGCCGAACGATGCCACCGAGGACAGACCCGCAAGTCCGGGGAACCTTATATCACCCACCCTGTTGCGGTCGCCACGATCCTGGCAGAAATGGGCATGACAACACCCACGCTGGTTGCCGCCCTTTTGCATGACACCGTAGAAGACACTGACTACACGGTCGAACAGCTCACCGAGGAATACGGTGAGGCTATCGCTAATCTCGTTGACGGCGTGACCAAGCTCGACAAAGTCCAATATGGGGCGGCTGCCCAATCGGAGACGCTGCGCAAGATGCTTGTGGCGATGAGCCGCGATATCCGCGTACTGCTGATCAAACTAGGTGATCGCCTCCACAATGCCCGCACTTGGCGCTTTGTTCCGGCCAAGTCTGCTCAGGGCAAGGCCCGCGAAACCCTGGAAATTTATGCTCCTCTGGCACACAGACTGGGCATGAACATGATCAAGTGGGAGCTCGAAGAACTCTCATTTAAGGTCTTGTATCCAGAAATCTATGAAGAGATTGATCATCTTGTAGCCGAACGCGCCCCTCAACGCGATGTCTATCTGCGTGAGGTGATCTCTCAGATCGAAGAAGACCTGCGTCGTTCGGGAACCAAAGGAACTGTTTCTGGACGCCCCAAGAATCACTACTCGATCTATCAAAAGATGATCGTACGCGGCAAAGCCTTCGATGAAATCTTCGACCTTGTAGCAGTGCGTATCCTCGTCGATACCGTCAAAGACTGCTACGCGGTTCTGGGAGCTTTGCATGGTCGATGGAGTCCCATTCCGGGGCGTTTCAAAGACTATATTGCAATGCCCAAGTTCAACCTCTACCAGTCGTTGCACACGACGGTGGTGGGGCCCGGAGGCAAGCCTGTCGAGATTCAAATCCGTACATTCGAAATGCACGAGCGGGCTGAACACGGCGTTGCAGCCCACTGGAAATACAAGCAGAACCCGAATGCGGTTGGCCCAGATCCTGACCAGATGAGTTCAGATGAACAGGCCAACTGGCTGCGCATCCTCGTCGAGATGGAACGCGAAACTGGCGATCCAGAAGAATTCCTCGACTCCTTGCGCTACGAGATCGCTGGCGACGAAGTTTACGTGTTCACACCTAAAGGCAAAGTCGTCGTGCTGCCAGCCCACGCAACGCCAGTTGATTTTGCATATGCGGTCCATACCGAGGTCGGTCATCGAACTGTTGGAGCCAAAGTCAATGGTCGCCTCGTATCGCTGGACACCGAACTAGAATCGGGTGAAACCGTTGAGGTTGTCACCTCGAAATCCGACAAGGCTGGGCCATCAAGGGGCTGGTTGGCGTTTGTCGCATCGCCTCGGGCGCGATCAAAAATTAAAGCCTGGTTCTCGAAGGAACGCCGCGAGGAAGCCATTGAAGCCGGTAAGGAACAACTCGCTCGCGCAATGCGAAAGCAGAATCTGCCACTTCAACGGCTGATGAGCCACGAGAGCCTCCTCTCGGTTGCAACCTCTTTAGGGCACGCTGACGTATCGAGTCTGTATGCGGCTGTGGGAGAGAATCATGTTTCTCCCCAAAATGTGGTGTCCAAACTCGTTGAGAACCTCGGCGGTGGTGACGGCACGGAAGAAACCCTGTCCGAAGGAGTCACCCCGGGAGCTCCTCGTCCCAGGAGCCCTGGTGCTGACGGCTCTGGAATCATAGTTGCCGGGGTGAACGCCAACGAGATTTGGGTCAAAATGGCCAAGTGTTGCACTCCCGTACCAGGAGATGACATCGTCGGCTTCATTACGAGGGGAGCGGGGGTCTCGGTCCACCGTTCGACCTGCCACAACGCCATGCGACTCGAAGAATTACAGCCTGAACGCTTCGTTGATGTGTCCTGGGATTCAGACCGTTCAGGCCTGCCCTTCCGGGTTCAGATTGAAATCAAAGCGTTGGATCGGGGAGGTCTGCTTGTCGAACTGACAAAGACGCTGTCTGATTACGGCGTCAACATTCTGTCTGTCTCGATGAGTACCGCTACTGACCAAGTCTCTAACGGACGTTTTAGCTTTGAGCTTGCCGATTTGGGCCATTTGGACGCGGTTCTGTCTGCGTTGCGTCGCGTTGACGGAGTGTTTGAGGCGGTTCGTCTCACGGGGGAGTCTCCCAAGACTCGCCAAGCGGACAACTCCTAGTCAGTGTGCGGTTTTTGGACTCCGCTGTTCTTTCTGCCCTTCCTCGTCCTAGGATAGGAGAGGTGTGCCACACCGGCACCGGAGCATCACGAAGATGCTCGCTACGCGCCCGGGCTAGGACAGCCCCTCGTCCATTTGAAGGAACATCGTGACCGACACTCCGATTCCGCAGACCGATCCCACTGACTTCGATGCAGCCGCTCAGACAATCGTCCAGGCTGCGCCCGAGCATAATTCTGGAGCCGAGGAGACCCGCGCAAATGTGAGCGCCGAACCAACGTCGGCGCCAACGATTTCCTTCGCTGAAGTGCCAGCCCACGATTTTGCCAGGATTGACGAATCGGGGAATGTCTACGTCAAGGACGGCGATTCGGAGCGACTCATCGGAGGATACCCGGAAGGGGTTCCCGCTCAGCCGTATGCACTGTATGAGCGTCGCTTTGCCGACCTCGAGGCGACGGTCAAACTTTTCGAGGACCGGCTGTCCACGCTCTCGCCCAAGGACATCGATCAGACCCTCGTCACCATCCAAGAGGCCGTCGCCCAGCCCAACGCTATTGGTGACCTTCCAGCACTGCGTCTGCGAGTCGAAACTGTTGCCCAGGCGGCACAGGTACGCAAGGAAGAGGCGAAGGCTCAGCGTCAAGCTGCACGCGAAGCCGCCCTCATTGAACGCACGGCAGTCGTGGAAAAAGCTGAAGCCATCGTCGCCCAGGATCCTGAGAAGACCCACTGGAAGCAGTCGGGTCAGCAGCTGCGTGACCTGCTCGAGGAGTGGAAGAACCTGCAGCGTAAGGGGCCGCGCCTCGACAAGAGCACCGAGGATGAGTTGTGGAAGCGTTTCTCATCTGCTCGCACACAATTCGACCGACACCGTCGTCAATATTTCTCCCAGCTTGACCAGGCGCAGTCCGATGCAAAACGAATCAAAGAATCCCTGATCGCCCAGGCTGAGGCTCTCCAGACCTCCACTGATTGGGGCGCAACCTCAGGCGCCTACCGTGATTTGATGAATCAGTGGAAGGCTGCCCCGCGTGCCTCACGGAAGGAAGACGACGCTTTGTGGGCCCGTTTCCGCGCCGCTCAGCAGGTATTCTTTGACGCTCGTCGTGCCAAGGATGAAGCGACGGACGTGGAGTACAAGGCGAATTTGGAAGCCAAGGAGAAAATCCTCGTTGACGCTGAAGCCATTCTTCCCGTGACTGATTTGGACAAGGCCAAGGCTGCTCTTCGTGACATCCAGGACCGCTGGGACGAAGTCGGCCGCGTGCCTTCTGCTGACGTTCACCGTATTGAGGGGCGCCTGCGTGCCGTGGAGAATGCTGTGCGTCAGGCTGAAGAAAAGGAATGGCAGCGCACCAATCCCGAGACCAGGGCCCGAGCTGAGGGTATGCTCGGCCAACTCGAGGATCAGGTCGCTCAACTCGAATCCGATCTTGAGGCCGCCCAGAACGCCGGTGATACTCGCAAGGCTGACTCTGTGCGAGAGACGTTAGCAACAAAGAAGGCGTGGCTTGATCAGATCCGCGCATCGATGGCGTGAGCCATATGCGGATCCATATCCTTGTCTCTGACTACTATGCGTCCAACTGCTACATCTTGATACCCGACGGGCACCCGGGTGCTCTTGTAGTCGATCCGGCTGCTGGAATAACAGGTCAGATCCGTAAGGTCCTTGATGCAAGCAATGCTCGCGTTGGGGCTGTGCTGGCCACACATGGCCATCCTGACCATGTGTGGGATTGTGCGCAGGTGGCATCCTGGGATCAACCCGAGGGGGGACAGGCTCCCGTATACGTTCCCGGACCTGATATGTATCGAATGGAAGATCCGGCAGCGCACATTCCAATGCCGCCTCCCTTTGATATCGGGCCGTGGGTCAAACCTCAACACCTCGTGGAGTTTCCCGCTGGCTCGGTAGAGGTAGTGCCGGGAGTCTGGATGAAGATGGTGCCTGCCCCAGGTCATTCGGAAGGGTCAGCAGTGTTTATCGGACATTGCGACATCGAGGTCCTTGGAGTCGAGGCCACAGTGGATTCTCAAATTCCCGTCCCATGGGCACTCAGCGCAGATGTCCTTTTTGCGGGCTCAGTGGGCAGGACTGACATGCCCGGTGGAGATGAAACACAGATGCGGCATTCGCTTCGTACGATCTCCAACGCTCTTGATCCAGAGACGATCCTGCTTCCCGGGCATGGTCCCTCGTCAAAGCTGGCTCATGAGATTGCCTCCAATCCCTATCTGATCCGAGCAAGAACCGTTGGTTAAGAAGCTGCGCACACTGTTGGTGCCCGGTCCTGCATCAGGGCCGGGCACCGCTGTTGTGGTTGTGCCACTTTCGATTCAGCGGATCGGCATATGCATGGGACAATGGCCTCATGGCACGTACATCTCTTTCTGGATTCCCCGAATGGCTGCCCGAAGGGCGCATCATTGAACAGGCTGTTCTGGATCATCTGCGTGAAATCTTTGAATTACATGGGTTCAGTGGGATCGAAACACGAGCCGTTGAGACCCTGGAGCAATTGGAATCCAAGGGGGAAACTTCCAAAGAGATCTACCTTTTAGACCGTCTCCAGGCTGTCAAGGATGCGCAGGAAGGACGCCGCCCATCCAAAGAGCGGCGCATGGGACTCCACTTCGATCTCACTGTGCCATTCGCACGCTACGTCATCGAAAATGCCAATGAGTTGGATTTTCCTTTCAAGCGCTACCAGATTCAGAAAGTCTGGCGTGGTGAACGGCCACAAGACGGTCGTTTCCGTGAATTCACGCAGGCCGATATTGACGTCGTAGGTAATGGGGAACTCCCGTTTCACTATGAAGTCGAATTGCCTTTGGTCATGGCGCAAGCCTTGAACTCGCTGCCGATCCCGCAGGTCACGGTTTTTGTCAATAACCGCAAGGTTGTTCAGGGCGTATGCGAGGCAGTCGGAATTGAGGATGTTGAAGCTGCTCTGCGTGGCCTGGATAAGTTGGACAAGATCGGCGCTGACAGAGTCATTGCCGAACTTGGGGCAGCAGGAATCAGCGGTGAGCAGGCTGACACCCTTTTAGCTATGGCCAAGATTCGTTCTGACGACTCCAACGTGATTCGACGCAGTATCGAAGCGCTGGGTGTCACCGGAGAGCTGCTGATGGAGGGCTTGGACGAGTTGTGTGCGCTCCTTGATCGAGCTGGTGAGCGCATGCCTGGCGCGATTGTGGCCGATCTCAAGATCGCTCGCGGTTTGGATTATTACACGGGTTCGGTTTATGAATCGGCAGTCGAAGGTCACGAGGATTTAGGGTCAATCTGTTCGGGTGGACGCTATGACTCCCTGGCTCAAGACGGCAAACGTACCTACCCCGGCGTCGGTCTGTCGATCGGCGTGTCGCGTCTGGTGTCACGCATGATCTCTGCCCCGATGGTTGCCGCGAGCCGCAAAGTTCCCACCGCCGTCCTCGTTGCCGTTACAGACGAGGCTGATCGCCAGCGCTCCGATGAGATTGCTGCGCACCTACGGTCTCGGGGTATTGCCACCGATGTGGCTCCGTCTGCCGCGAAGTTCGGCAAACAAATTAAATTTGCAGACAAACGCGGCATTCCTTTCGTCTGGTTCCCATCTGACGAGGGCGAAACTGACACTGTCAAAGACATACGTAGTGGTGAACAGGTTGAAGCCCACGCTCACGAGTGGATGCCGCCAGAGGAGGACTTGCGGCCACGGGTTGAGGCTGTGAGCTAGTTCAATGACGCAGATCGAGCGGGTTGAACACCTCCGATCGGTTCTGACTCAGGTCAGACCGCTTCTAGATGTGTCGTCGCGCCAGGAAGGCGAGGCTGCTCGAGATCGCGCCTTGCGGCGTATCGACGACCACGTGATTCCACGCTTGGAGTCCCTTGATGCGCCGTTGGTGGCAGTAGTGGGAGGCTCGACGGGAGCGGGCAAATCCACCCTCGTCAATACTCTGGTGGGGCGAGTTGTCTCTACTGCTTCGGCTGTGCGCCCCACGACCCGGCGGCCACTTTTGGTCGCTAGTGAGCAGGATCTGCACTGGTTTGAAACGTCGAGGATTCTGCCGTCGTTGGCGCGGGTTCGCCTGGGTGACACTACGCGCGACGAATCGGCATCGTCGACAACAAGCCTTGGTATGACAACCTCCGAGGCGCTACCTGAATCTATAGCCCTCATTGACGCCCCCGATGTTGACTCGATTGCCGTAGATAATCGCGAACTGGCCAGACATTTGCTCGACGCGGCTGACCTATGGATTTTCGTCACGACTGCGGCTCGCTATGCCGATGCTATTCCGTGGCAAATCTTGGACGAAGCTGCCACACGTGGCATCGATATCGCAGTTGTGCTTAATCGTGTGCCCGAGGGTGCCAGGCAAGCCGTTGAGTCTGATTTGCGCCGAATGCTCAACGAAAGGCAGTTGGGACGAGCTCCGATCTTTACTATCGATGAGCAACCCTTGGAGGGCTCCCTTCTTCCGCAGCACAGCGTTGCCCCATTGGTTGAGTGGCTCCAAAGCCTGGGCGCAAGTGCTCAAAATAGGGCCCAGATTGCTCGTCGAGCTTTAAGTGGTTCGCTGGCGTCGGTGCGTAGTGAATGTCAGGTCGTCACGCAAACGATCGACGACCATAATGAGGCGGTAGAGCGGGCGCACAATATTTTGGCCGAGGAGATTTCGACCAGTGGGCAGCGGATCGCCACCTCGATTGGTGACGGGACTGTGCTACGTGGGGAGGTCCTAGCTCGGTGGCAGGAAGTCGTTGGCACTTGGGACATCAGCAGGAAGATCGACCAGACCGTCTCACTGCTACGAGATCGTCTAACGGCAATGATTAAAGGACGTCCTGCGCCGGTCGCTCCCGTGGAGGACGCGCTCGAGGACGGATTAGCTGCGATTTTGCGCGAAGAATTTTTGCGCGTACGAGAACGCAGCGAGGATCGATTTTTACAAGATCGTGCGTTGGCCCCGATCGTCGTCCACGCGGATACAGCATCCGAACTGGAGGCTGACTCTTTAGCCCGAGATGTCACTATTTCCTGGCAGCGACAGCTCCTTGAACTTATTCGCCATCAGGGCGGCTCGAAGAAGACCACGGCCCGTGTCATGGCGATTGGCGTCAATATCGTTTCCGTCGCGCTGATGATTGTTATTTTCTCTACCACGGGCGGTTTAACTGGAGCCGAGGTCGGCGTCGCTGGAGCATCTGCGGCGCTGGCCCAGCGTTTGCTCGAATCAGTATTTGGAGACCAAGCGGTGCGCGCTATGGCAGCGCGAGCCCAAGACATGCTCCTAGAGTCCAGCCAAACCGTCCTCTCGCAGCGCGTGGAGCCTCTGCGTCAAATGCTTCCTGGAACCATTGATGCTCAGACCCTTCAGGAGGCGACCGAAGGGGTACGGGGGCGGGAAGAATGAAGATATTACGCTCCAAATCGGCGGCTCCAACTATTGAGGAGCGCGCAGATGCGCTCGATCGTGTCCTGGAGCTAGCAGGGCAGGATCTTGATCCGCATACGCTGACCGATGTTCGTTTAGTGATGGATACCGCTGTTCAGAGGCGAGGCCTGGATCCGGCGACAACAGTGGTGGGATTGCTGGGAGCGACGGGGTCAGGAAAATCGTCCCTCGTCAATGTCCTGGTTGGTTCTGAGGTTGCTCGCACCGGCGTGACGCGGCCAACGACAACCCAAGCGTTGGCTCTTGTGAGTCCAGATACTCAGGCTGGCGATCTTCTTGATTGGATGCAGATTGCACATCGCCACGAATTAGATGCGGATTCACCGTGGCCTAGCGGAGTTGTTTTGGTCGATCTTCCTGACATTGATTCAGTGTCGGTTAGCCATCGGCAACTCTCTGGACGTTTAGCGCAACGTCTTGATCTGGTCATTTGGGTGGTTGATCCTCAAAAGTACGCAGATGGTGTCATTCACGAAGAGTGGATCATTCCATTGCACTCGCGCCAGGCAGAAGCGGTTGTTGTCCTCACTCATATTGACGAACTGACCCCATCGGATCGAAATGCGGTTGAAAAGGACCTGCGAAGACTCGTTGAGGCTGATGGCGTCAAGGGAGCGCGGTTCGTCTCGACCTCGATTATTACCGGCGAGGGCGTCGATCAATTGCGTGGGATTATCGCCGACGTTGCGGTCAGGATCCGTCAACAGTCGTTAAAGATCCATGCCGATTTGACGGATATTGCCAATCGGATCGGTGATGATTTAGGGATCACTGGGCCGGTTGATTGGGTTGATACCGACGGACTGGCTCAGGCTCTGGTCTCTCAGGCTGGGGATGCGGTCGGTGTACCCCGGGTGATTGACGCAGTGGGCGCGTCATACCGGCATCGTGCAGGACAACATACTGGCTGGCTGGCTTTGCGATGGTTACGCTCCTTGCGTGCCGATCCTTTGGCTGTTTTGGGTTTGCGCCCTCGCGATCGGTCTGGGGACGTGTCGTCACTGCATGTGCCTGACCTTCCGGCTGCTTCGATGACATCTGGACCGGCTCTCATGCGGTCTTTACGCAATGTGTCAACGGCTGTGACGCAGGACCGACCCGAGACATGGCAACGCCGAATGAAAGCGGTGATCCTGGAGCAGGCAGACGAGTTAGCCCATGAGCTTGATACCGCGGTAGCAGGAGCAGACTTGGGGCCCGTGACTAACCCACGGTGGTGGTCGGCTTCCAATGCACTCCAGTGGATCGGATGGTTGGTTGCTTTGGCTGGAGTGATCTGGTTGGGAGCCGTTCACTTGATGCGCCAATACTTCTTGATTCCTTGGGATCCACCACGGTGGCACGATATTCCGATTCCCGTATGGCTCCTTGTGGGGGGCGTGGTCGCGACAGTGTTCATTGCTTGTGTGAGCTGGTTATTGACACTTTTGGGGGCAGCGGGACGCAGACGGCGGGCACGAGCCAGCATTGACAAGTCCATCACAGAGGCAGTTGAGGCAACTATTGTTGCTGCCATAGTGGCCGAGGACGAACGCCAGGGTGCGATTGCAGATTCTTTGGCCCTTGCGCGCGCAAAGTGACGGATCCGAGGTTTTGTTCCAGGGCGAAGTTTGCGAGCTCGGGTCAGAGCTTGTGGCTCTGGATGCGCGGTGAGGGAATTCACCGGAGGCTAGAGGATATTGAAGTGTCAAAACAGATAGGGTGAGGGAGCGATGAGGCGCAGCCCCCTGTGATGGTGCCCGGATTTTCCGGTGAGTGTTGTTGTGGATGAGCGGAGCCGCGCCGAAGGTCGACCCCGACCCGGCCCGGGCCACTGGGCTTCGAAAAACCTGCTATCCCACAAGGATGAACTGTGCCTGAAATTAATATGTCCTCTAACGGTGAAGACCTCACCAACGACTCCGGTTTTCCGCAAGATCTTGACGTTGAAGATCTTGAGGAAAACGAAGGCGAAGACGACTTTGACAATGACGACCTCGAAGATCAGGAGATCGCCGAAGATGAGCTCGACGACGAATCTGATGAGGAGGCCCACGACGAGTCCGATGAATCTCTCGACGAAGAGCCCTCAGTAACCTTTGCCGATCTTGGGCTGCCTGACGATATTTTGGCAGCCATTACGGATATGGGCTTCGTGACTCCTACGCCCATCCAAGCTGAGGCAATTCCTCCTCTGCTCGAATTGCGTGACGTAGTGGGTATCGCCCAGACGGGAACCGGTAAGACTGCGGCTTTTGGGCTGCCGATGCTGTCCATCGTTGACGCTGAAGAAAAGGCTGTCCAGGCACTGGTTTTGGCTCCTACTCGTGAGCTTGCGATGCAGTCGGCGCAGGCAATCGAAGACTTCGCTTCGCGTACGCGCGGCCTCGTTGTTGTTCCTGTCTACGGCGGTTCTCCCTACGGTCCCCAGATTGGCGCGCTTAAACGTGGTGCCCAGGTCGTGGTGGGCACACCGGGGCGGGTCATCGATCTCATTGAGAAAGGCGCATTGGATCTTTCTGGCATCCGTATGCTCGTTTTGGACGAGGCCGACGAGATGTTGCGTATGGGATTTGCTGAAGACGTCGAAACCATTGCCTCATCCGCTCCCGAAGACAGGCTTACGGCTCTCTTCTCAGCGACCATGCCTTCAGCGATTGAACGCGTCGCGAACAACCACCTCAACGACCCTGTCAAGGTTGCTGTCTCGGTAGAGTCCTCAACCGTCGATACCATCCATCAGACCTACGCGGTGGTGCCCTACAAGCACAAGATCGGTGCTCTAAGTCGGGTCCTGGCTACTCGTGCACAGCACATTGCCGAAGGCCAAGAAGATGCGGACGCAGCCATCGTTTTCGTGCGCACCCGTGCAGATGTTGAGGAAATTTCCTTGGAAATGTCGGCTCGAGGCTTTAGGGCCGCCGGTATTTCGGGCGACGTTGCGCAAAATGAGCGCGAACGCATGGTGGAGCGTTTACGTTCAGGCTCGCTGGATGTACTCGTTGCGACAGACGTTGCAGCTCGTGGCCTGGACGTTGAGCGCATCTCCCTGGTCGTTAACTTCGATGTTCCGCGTGAGCCCGAAGCCTATGTCCATCGCATTGGGCGAACGGGACGAGCAGGTCGCCAGGGACGATCTTTGACATTCTTTACTCCGCGTGAACATGGACGTCTTCGTCGTATTGAAAAATTGACTGGCACTGCGATGGAGGAGATCGCGATTCCTTCGCCTGCCGCAGTGTCTCAGTTCCGTTCTCAGCGACTCCTGGAAGGACTGGGGGAGCGGATCGAACGTGGACGCCTTGACATGTATAAGAGCCTGTTGACTGAAGCTAGCACCGAGGGTGGCAGCGACGTCCTCGATATTGCAGCAGCCCTGATGGCCAAGGCCGTGGGGGATGAGGGTCCTTCTCTTCGTGTGGAAAAGGATCGCCGCGGTGGAGGAAAGATTCGCCGTGAAGAAGAAGTCGACGAGTCAGGCGAATTCGTCGGTGCCAGCTTCGAAGGCGGACGTGACAAGGATCGGCCGCTTAAGGGAGGCCGGGATGGAGCTCGGCGGCGAGGTGGTGGACGCAGCTTGGCCGGCGGGACTCGCTACCGTGTGGAAGTCGGGAAGAAGGATCGAGTTAAGCCTGGTTCAATCGTGGGTGCCATTGCCGGTGAGGGCGGTGTCGATGGAAAGGATATTGGTCACATTGAGATCTTCCCAACCTTCTCCCTTGTGGAGATTTCAGGGGACCTCAGTGACGATCAGATGCGTCGTATCGGCAAGGGGTATGTCCAGGGTCGGCCGCTGCGTATTCGAGTGGATCAGGGGCCTGGAAAAGGTCGTTCCGACTACGAGCATTCTTTCGATCAAGCCAAGAAATTTGATCGTTCGGACCGTCCCGCTAGGGATCGCTCAGAGCGTGAGTATTCGCGACGCTACGAAGGCCGTCGAGTTGAAAACCCCCGTGACGAGGGTGGACGTCCTCGGTCCGTGCGTTCGGAGCGATGGGAAAAGGAGACGCGTCAACGGCGCGAGAACTTTTACGACGACTCAGCGTCCGGCTCTCGCGGTTTCAAGGGACCGCGTCCGGATCGACGCAATCGTGACCAGCAGGGAAACTCTGGTAGTCGACATTTTGGTGGGAAGCGTCCTTTCAAGCACTGACATCTGCCGGCGGGATCGGTCTCTTATTGAGGTGGGCGATCCCGCAGAGCGCGGGCCTTTTCATGGTGCAGGTCATGCACGAAGGTCCTGGAGTAAACGCGTTGCGTTGAATAAACTCTCACTTCGTGCATCAACATATAGAGAACACGTCATCTACAGATGATGAACCCAATATCGAGGTATGGAACGACCTAGTCTCTCCTCGGGACCTCGTCATTTCCCTGGCAGTATCCGCAGTATGTGCAGCCGCTGCCTTGATCATTGCCGAGTTCATTGGCGGCCAACTCCTCTTCTGGGGACTCGGCGGCGCAGTGCTCGGCTTTATCGTCAACTGCTTCATCGTCACACCCAAACGACACGTTTCCATTGTCGACATCAATGAGCACGGAGACCCTATCGATAGCACGCCCCAGGCGGAGGTGAAGGCCTGATGGAAGCCTCGATGCTTTTGATGATGTTGGCTGCGGTTCTGGCAGCCGTTGTCCTCTACTCTTTCATCGGTTTCATTCCGGGAACCGACGAAACCTCGGTCCTTGCTCCCGTGACGCTCGCTCTGGTCCTTTCTGGTGCGGCGCCGGAAGTGGTCCTGTCTTTCTTCATCTCAGCGATCGTCACCCTCAACCTCATGAATGCCATTCCGACGGCACTTGTGGGCCTGCCCGGTGGCGTCATGTCAGCCCCACTGATGGAACATGCGGTCTTACTGCGTTCAAAGGGCCTTGCATCTACGACGATCCGCAAGATGGCCGTTGGCTCGGCGATCGGCACGATCGTTTCGATCCCACTGGCTTTCGTGCTTGCGGCGATCGTTGCCCCAATCGCAGAACCGATCAAGAGCCAGGCTCCGATCATTCTTGCCATCGGTGCTTGCTTGCTTGCGCTTCTCGGTTCGAATCGGATCCTCGCGCTGCTCTCCATCATTCCGTTGGCATTCCTATTCCGCGGTCTGCCATCCGTTTACGAGGCGATGGGGATCATCGAGCCGGGTAAGAATGTCAATATTTCTTTCTTCCTTGGGATCACGGTTGGCCCGATGCTGGTCACGCTTCTTGAATTGCTCAATAAGAAGAGGCGCGGCGCAATGCCTCACGGTCATTTGACGGATGCGCGTTTTTCCTCCGATGGTTTCCGTTCTCGTGAACTGCGACCGCATCGTTTAATTTCCAAGTCGGAGAGCTGGTGGAGTGCAGGCATGGCTGCGGCATCGACGCCGCTGTTCGTGCTGTCTCCCGTGGGTTTGACATTCATCTTGGGTGAAGCTTCCACGGCTTCCCTCAAGGATCCGGTGGAAAAGGCTAAGCGTGCCGTCACGGTCATGAGTTCTTTGACGCACTCAACCTATCTTGCCGGCGTCATCATTCCCTTGGTGGCACTGGGCATCCCGATTTCAGGTGTTTCGGCCGGACCGGCTGGACCGCTTTTTGAAGCTCCGGGAGTCTTTTCCGTTGACAAGAACATTCACCACCTCCTGTCCATGCCGCAATTTATTGTTGCGACAACCCTAGGTGCCATGGTGGCTGTGGTGATCACCTATGTGGTGGCCGTGCGTTGGTCGAGCCAGATCACCCACTTTGTTATGAGGCGCATCCCGCACGAGGCTGTTCTTGCCCTCTTCACTTCGCTGATCCTTGTACTGGCCTACATTGATGCAGGTATTCCCAACATGTTTGGCGTTCTACTGGTGGGTATCGTGTGTGGCTCTCTCAATCGTTTGGGAGTGTCCTACGGTGTTCAATTCATGACGCTCTATGCATCGCCAGGCATTATTGGTTGGTTGGCTCTTCTCGCCTGATGCAGGCAATTTGAGAGTTTCGGGGTCTCGTCCGGTTCGCCGGTACGAGACCCCGTTTCTCCAATCCCCGCGAGGGACGCCCAAAACCTCCGCGAGGGACGCACAAAACTTTCCCGAGGGACGCACGTGTGAGGCAGCGAACGCAAAGAACTCACACGAGACCGCGGTTAACCTGCACGAGGCGTACCGTGATGCTCAGCTGAACCGCGATGCTAAACGCTCAAGATCAATGCCGAGCAAACGAGCACGCTCGCCAGTTGTCCCCGTAATGAATAGGTCTGTGGTGCTCAAAGAGGCGATATTTTGGACACCGAGGAGAGCCATAACTGATCGAATCTGCTCACGCCACGACACAATTTCCTCGTACAAAGCCTCATCACCCAGTTCAGTCAGCGTATGAAGAAAATGTGCCGAAGCACCCACAGCACAGGCTCCGAGGGCGAGGCCACGTACCACATCGAGCGGAGTACGAACAGCTCCAGAGGCAAGAACCGGTAGAGACACTGGGGATCGGCCGTGCAAGGACTCCAAAAGACACAGCGGAGCAGACTGGCCCCATCCAATGAGATCGCGGAAGGCCCCATCTGGACGTCGTGAGGTTTCGATTGCGATGAAGTCAGTCCCGCCATTGCCAGCGACATCGATGGCGCTGGCACCAAGATCAACTAGACACTCGATCGTGCGTCGAGATAAACCAAAACCAACCTCTTTAACAATCACCGGCACGTCCACAGCCTCGATGATCGCTTCAATCGAGTTCTCCCAGCCCGTGAAATCGCGGTCGCCCTCGGGCATGGGGATTTCCTGGGCAACATTGATGTGAATCTGTAACGCATTAGCCTCGAGCATGTCGACGGCACGCACAGCGTCTCGAGGTGACACGGTCGGCCCCACATTAGCCATGACGAAACCGGAGGGAGAAGCCTGGCGGATCACCCGGAAAGTGTGCTCACGGGAAGGGTCGCGCAACGCAACGTGCTGAGAACCAGAAGCAATGGCGACGCCTGCGCTACCAGCAGCACGAGCCAAAGCGGCGTTGAGACGGCCAGTAGCTTCAGTGCCACCCGTCATCGCATTGATGTAGAAAGGACACGGCCACGCTGTTCCAAGGAACTCAGTCTCAATGTCCACGTCGTCTACGCGGGTATCAGGCAATCCGTGATGCACGAAAGACACATCGGCCCAAGGAGTTAATCGACTAGGGTCGTGAAGACTCATCGCCAAGGAAACATGCTGATCTTTGCGGTCGCCGTGAGAAACCAGCGAAGCAGACTGGGACTGCGCGGCCTCGGAGGATTCGCAGGAACGAGCTGGCTTCACCGGGACTCCTCAGGACGCGTCCAGACCACCAAATCCAGCGGCAGAATGCCCGCTTCGGACCAGGCTTTGCGCAGTGCATCGGCGCTCGTATGTGAGCCGTGCAGTGCGATTCCACAGTCACCGCCTCCGGCACCGGAACTCTTCGCAGCTGCCCCGTGGGCGCACGCAATCTCGACCAAACGCGTCAATTCCGCGGTCTCGATGACAACACCACTTGCGCGCATCAAATCCTGGAGTAGGTGGCGACTCACGGCAACTGCCTGGGCAACTGCCGCGAAATTGCGTGACTGCAAAGCATGAACTAATTCGTCAACGCAGGCATCCGAAGATGCGAGAAATCCCTGATAGTCGTTGACCGAAGTCGCATCTTCTTGAGCCCGATCCTGCACATTGGCAACCAGGTAGGGGGTAGACGCAGGTTCTCTCGTCCACCCCACCAACAGGTTGATATCGGCTGGGATATTGATACGCTCAACTCGTAACCCTGGCCATTCACTGCGGACAAGATCCGCCACCGACATTGTGCGGCGCTTTCGCCGTAGCCATTGACGGTCAGGAGATGAATACCGAACCCAACCGGTGAAAGAACTGGCGGCAATATCACCACCTGAACCAATGGGTTCAACGGTGTCAGAGGCCAAAAGCGCCATTTTGCACACGTCTAGGTCGCTGACTTGCAGTCCATGAAAGGCGGCCACAGCGCGCACAGTTGCTACCGTCACTGCCGCCGAGGATCCTAAACCGAGTTTGACTCCCTCATCATCAACGAGCTGAGAATCCACATCGAGGTGGAACATCTCGGTGACGAGGCCGCCAGTGCGCGCAACTTCTTCAACGACGCGTAAAGCCGACAGGACGTAGTCCAAGTCGTCAGGTTGCTGAATGGCGACGCCGTGGGAATCTCGAGTCCAGGTTCGCTGCCCGCCCTCGTAGAGGGTGGAAGAAATACGTGCGGCAGGTCCCTCAGTGGCGGTTGCAGTCACCGTAATAAAACGATTGACGGATACTAAGAGGGCGCTGTGCCCGGGTTCAACAACCGCATATTCGCCGGTGATGAAGAGCTTTCCCGGAGCTTGACAGGAAACGGACCGAGTCATGGTTCTAAGTAAATCAGGCGCGGGCCTGGTCAAAGCGGATTCCCTCGCCGGATAGGCGAAGCGTCACAGAGGCGTTGGGCACATGTTGCGATAATGCTGCGCATGCCTGTTGGGCATGAGCGCGGTCGGTGAGCACCTTGACGTTTGGGCCGGCATCAATCGTCGCCCACACGGGCAGGCCTTCAGCTCGCAAACGTTGCACGAGGCTCAGGACTTCAACGGTGCTTGGCAGCCAGTACATGACTGCGGGTCGGGCGGCAAGCATCGTGGCGTGCATTCCAAGCGCGTTGGCTTCTGCGATATCTCCGAGTCGCTGTAAATCTGCGGTCGCTGCGGCGTCGAGTGCATCGAGGACATCTGTGGCGCTGGACTGGACCCAGGAAGGATAAAGAGGAGAGGTTGTCAGGGTGTGCTTCATCGCCCGGCTTGAAGAAATCGACTTTTTACCCGATTCGACCGTGACGACAACCATCGCAAGGTTCAAATCGGTGGCGACTGGTTCAGCATAGGAGCTGTGGTCGTCTGTGCCTTTATTCCATAGGACGAGGCCACCGAAGATTGACCGGCAGGCGGAGCCAGAGCCGCGTCGAGCTAAACGAGACAAGTCGCGTTCATCCAGATCCAGGCCGGCAGCGCGCGAAGCTGCTCCCGCCAACGCAGCAAAACCAGCGGCTGATGAAGCTAGGCCAGCAGCGAGGGGAACAGTCGAGTGTGACTCAACGGTTGCGGCCTGGTTCAGTCCGGCGCGTTTGCGAACGAGGTCGAGGAAGCGGCTGACTCTCTCCAGAGAGGTTCCGCTAGCTTGTTTGCCGTTAATGGATACCTGGTCGAGCCCGTGATTGCCGTCGTCAAAGGACACCCTTGTCGTTGTCCAGGTGTCGTCTAAGGTCAACGAGAGCGATGAGGTTGTCGGCAGTGAGAGAGCCGGATTGGCTTTACCCCAGTATTTAATGAGTGCGATATTCGAGTTCGCACTGGCTGTGGCCGAAGCGGAGCTGGTTGACGAGGTGGTCACATCTCTCCTTCGCTGACGCGCAGCTGGTAGGTCCAGGTTCGGGCGGCACCCGCTTTGATCAGCGCCCGACGCACTCGCGCAGTGGCTTCGTCGGAGTCAGTCAAGCTAATGAGACACCCTCCCAGGCCGCCTCCCGTCATCTTTGCCCCTAAGGCTCCAGCCTGACGCGCCGCCTGGGTGAGGGAATCGAGGAGGTCGAGGCTGACTCCGCAAAGTCGCAGGACGTCGTGAGCCTCGTTCATGACAGTGCCGAGGACGTCGATTGTGCCGTGAGCCAGGGCTTCAATTGATGTTTGGGTAAGTTCGCCCAAACGATTGATGTAACTGCCGTAACGGTCAGGGTCGGCCTCGTACCTGGTGCGCAGACCGGATACGGCTTCGCGGGTGGAACCGTGAACACCAGAGTCGGCGATAACGAGTTGGCTGCCACGGATGCGTTGGCTTAAAAGTTTCATTTGGCCGGATTGGAAGCGAATGGGGGAGGGGGCGGTAGTGGCAGCTGCATCAAGTCCTGAGGGACGCTCGTGGGCAATGAGCTCGGCCTGGTGAATCATAGCGAGCAGTTCTTCACGAGTCGGTTCGAGGCCGCATGAGTCCATGACTGCGCGGATGATTGATCCGGCCGATGCTGCTGATGACCCAAGGCCGCGCTCGTGGGGGAAATCTGACTGTGTCCTGATGTGGAACGACTGGTCGAGACAACCGGAGCGTTTACGGGCGACCTCGAAAGCGCGCGCAACGCAGGCGAATTGGGGGCCCGCCTGTTTGAATGGTCCGTCGTAGCCAAGCGAGGTCAGGCGCGATGGCCCTTCGGTTGGCGTCGCGGTGGCTCGCATTTGCAAGTCGTGAAGAGGAAGAGCGACTGCCGGATACCCATAAACCACGGAATGTTCGCCAATAAGTATGGTCTTAGCCCACGCCAGGCCGTGGCCAACGCGCACGGCGGAATGACGATCCATGCTGAGTTTCCCTTGGTCGACTACCATTTCAGGCCCTTTGCCTGAAAGGCGCACTCAAGGGCACCTTTTGAGCGTAGTGATCGCTTAGGCGCGCTGCAAGCCAGGCACACCGCGAGTTTCCAGCATATTTGGCTTTGGTGAAGCATGAATCAGAGGTTTGTTACCTCACTCGAAGCGGTATCGATTCGTCGTGCGGCGATGACAGCGATTATCGCCACTGCAATGGCGGTGACCATGGCTGGCAGGTATCCCAACGATCCACTGATCCCCATGGACGCCCACAGTGCCATCAGTATCGACACCACGGCCAATTCGACAGCCGAGCCAGCCGAATCTGCCACTTGGAGCCAACTCGAGACCTTGCCGTGTTGAGATTGCGGAGTCATACCTAAGGTCAGCACAGAGAGCGAAGCGTGCATGAGCCCAACGCCCATTCCTGAGATCATCCAGCCGAGAATGGAGATCCACACGGGAATGTTCTTGAAGAGCAAGGCCAACATGATCGTGACCCCAACGAGCATGAGGATGGTGCCGATCAAGGGTAGGCGAATCCGCCATTGAGGATTCTTGATCCGTGCTTGAGCCACCGCGCCGACCGACCATGACAAAGATCCGAGGGTCACTGAAAGCGAGGCCGCATCGGCTTGCCAGCCGTGGACTCGCTGGAGAACGAGAGGAATGAAAGCTCCCGCACTGGCTTGAACTCCCATAGCCAGCATTCGTGTCACGATGGCCGTTGGAACTCCTCTTTTGAGAACGAACGCCCCTCTTGGCAGGAGTCGAGGTAGGGCCCAGGTGGTGGCTGTAATTCCGAGGACGAAGAGGATTACAAGCTTGAGTCCCGAGACTGCACCTGACAGTTGGAAGAATACGACTCCCAGTCCACCCACGATTGCCATGGCACTCAAGGAGGCAAGAGATGACGGGGCTGTACGGGGTCGGCCAGCAAACTTTGCGAGTACCGACAAAAGTGGGATGACGGCAATGATGGCCAGGATCGGTACTGCCCAGAACACGGGACGCCAGCCAAAGGACTTGGCGACGAATCCGGCAATGGCGGGGCCGATGAGTGAGGGCAGTGCCCAGGCGAGGGAGAAAGCCGCGAAGTAGGTAGGACGGCGAGCGGGGGCCGCAACTGACCCAATGAGGACGTATAGGGGAACGATGAGCAGACCTGCCCCAAGGCCTTGGACGATGCGGCCAAAGACGAATGGCAAAATTGCCCAGGCCCACGCCGATACGAGCAGTCCTATTGTGAAGAGTGCGAGACCGCTGAGCAGGACGGTGCGAGGACCCTTCCAGTCAGTGAGTATTCCGGCAATGACTGTGGCGGTGAGTTGGGCGGCGAGGGAAGATCCTGATGCGACGGAGAACCAGGCATCCGCATCCAAGTCGGCGACAACGTTCGGCATGATGGTCGTTGTCGCGAGGCCTTCGAAGGCACACAAGGTGATGAGCAGGACTGCACCGACCATGAGGGAAATCTCAATGGGCTTCCATTTCGAGGCGGTTGGAGCTGAGGGTGATGCTGGCACGGTGAGCATCCTCCCACCGTGGGCGGCGGTGGGGCAAAGTCTGCGGGCGTAGAATCGGGGTGCCGCCGCCTGTCTCGCGGATGGTACCGACGAAAGGAATACCAGTGCTTCGCACTCACAACATCGCAGAGCTCGGAAGCGATCTCATTGGCCAGACAGTCACACTGACCGGATGGGTGGATCGCAGGCGCGATCACGGAGGCGTTGCCTTCGTCGATTTGCGTGATGCCTCCGGAATTGCTCAAGTGGTGGTCCGAGATGAGTCTGTCGCCCACGAATTGCGATCAGAGTTTGTTTTGAAGGTGACGGGCGAGGTTTGCGCCCGCCCCGAAGGCAATGAGAACGCCAATCTTGCCACGGGTGCCATTGAAGTGATGGGTGATGACATCGAGGTCCTCAATACTTCAGCTCCTCTTCCTTTCCAGGTGTCGGCTAACGCTGAGGATTCGGGCAATGTGGGTGAAGAGACCCGTTTGAAGTACCGCTATCTTGACCTGCGTCGTGAACCCGAGCAGTACGCGCTGCGCTTGCGTTCGAAAGTCTCGAGGGCGGCTCGTGACACCTTGTACGACTACGATTTCGTTGAGATTGAAACGCCAACCTTGACGCGTTCGACACCCGAAGGAGCTCGCGACTTCATTGTTCCGGCTCGTTTGTCTCCCGGTTCCTGGTACGCCCTTCCCCAGTCGCCTCAGCTGTTTAAGCAGATGCTGATGGTTGCCGGTATGGAACGATACTTCCAGATTGCCCGCTGTTACCGCGATGAGGATTTCCGTGCGGATCGTCAGCCCGAGTTCACCCAGCTCGATATTGAAATGAGCTTCGTGGACCAAGACGACGTTATTGAGGTTGCCGAATCGGTCATGAAGAACGTTTGGGCCCTCATTGATTATGAGCTCCCGACACCTCTACCTCGCATGACGTATAAGGACGCGATGGAAAAGTACGGTTCGGATAAACCGGATCTTCGATTTGGTCTCGAGCTGGTTGAGCTCACCGACTACTTCAAGGACACCACCTTCAGGGTGTTCCAAAGTGAGTATGTGGGCGCAGTGGTGATGCCTGGGGGTGCGTCTCAGCCGCGTCGTACATTCGACAAGTGGCAGGAGTGGGCCAAGGCTCGCGGAGCTAAGGGTCTTGCTTATGTGACGATCGGCGAGGACGGAACCTTGGGTGGTCCTGTCGCCAAGAACATTACCGAGGACGAGCGTGTCGGGCTTGCTGGGGCAACTGGCGCCAAGCCGGGTGACTGTATCTTCTTCGCTGCAGGTAAGCCCACGCCCTCGCGCGAGCTCTTGGGTGCAGCGCGCCTGGAGATCGGCAAGCGATGCGACCTCATTGATCCAGATGCGTGGGCATTTACCTGGGTCGTTGATGCGCCCTTGTTTAAGCCAACCGGGGACGCTGAAGCGGAAGGTGACGTGGCCTTGGGTCATTCATCGTGGACGGCCGTTCACCATGCCTTTACGTCTCCTAAGCCTGAGTGGATGGATTCTTTCGATACCGATCCTGGAAATGCTTTGGCGTATGCCTACGACATTGTGTGTAATGGCAATGAGATCGGTGGCGGTTCCATTCGTATCCATCGTCGTGACGTTCAGAATCGCGTTTTCAACGTCATGGGCATCGGGGACGAGGAAGCTCAAGAACAGTTCGGTTTCTTGCTGGATGCTTTCAAGTTTGGTGCTCCGCCCCACGGTGGTATCGCATTTGGGTGGGACCGCATTGTTTCTCTCATGACGAAGTCCGAGTCGATTCGTGATGTGATCGCTTTCCCGAAGTCTGGTGGCGGCTACGATCCACTAACCGATGCTCCGGCTCCGATTACGCCGGCACAGCGCAAGGAAGCAGGAGTTGATGCTGAGCCCAAGAAGCGTGGCGAACAGGGCGAGCAGGTGTCTTCTGAGCAGGAGTGACCTGACGGAGCGTTGCTGACGCATCGTTGAGGTTCTTCTGTGAGCGGCCTCGGGGTTACCCGAGGCCGCTCTTTTGTCTTAAGCAAAGTTCTGAAGAGTAACGTGACCTGGGGCACAATGGTGTTATGTCGTACGTAGAGATGCACCCAGTGAACCCCCAAGCCCGTTTTGTGACTAAGACAGTCGATATTCTGCACGGTGGCGGCACCATCGCCTTGCCCACCGACTCCGGATATGCCATTGCCTGTAAACTTGGAAACAAGGCTGGAATGGATGTCATTCGTGAGGTGCGTAAACTCGATGACAAACACAACTTCTCTTTACTGTGTCATTCATTCGCCCAATTGGGCGACCTCGTCATCGTTGGGAATTCAGAATTTCGTGCAATCAAAGCCTTAACCCCCGGGCCTTACACTTTCATCCTGCCCGGCACTAAAGAGATCCCTCGGATGACACTCAACAAGAAGAAGCACACGGTTGGGGTGCGTATTCCCGATCATGCGATCACGCAGGCTGTGGTCGCTGAGCTCGGTGAGCCTCTGCTGTGTTCGACTCTCATCATGCCGGGTGAAGACGAGCCGTTAATCGATGGTTTTGAAGTCGATGACAAGATTGGTCGCCAAGTCGACCTCGTGCTGGTTGGTCCCGTTGGTGATGCGGGGGCTACAACCGTTGTTGACTTTACTTCGGGCGTGCCCGAGATTGCCCGCTACGGTGCCGGTGACACCGCGATCTTCGAATAAACCGAGAGTCCTCGTATTGTGCGAGGTCGCTGTGCGTTGAGTCGTGTTCTTCAATCCCGTCAGCAGGTGGGGTTTCCGTGGGCATGACCTTGGAGATATGCCTAGATGTGCGATTGGATACCCGATAAGTTCAAGTGAGGTTTGGGCTGATAAAATTTCAGAGTTCGTGATCATGAACTGACGGCATTCATTCAGACAGTCTGTGTGCCGTCGAGACGATCCTCAGTCCAAGGAGCCCCCCCATGTCCAACACTACGCCTATGAGTTTTGGCGAGACCATGACATCGGCGATGGCCGTTGGACGAAAGATTCTCACTGCTGTTCTGGCGATTTTCGTCATTGCGCTACTCGTTGCATGGCCAGCGGCGGCTGCAACACTGCGCGAACCCACTGCCGATGACACCATTAAAGAAGTCGTGCCGGGGCAGACCAGCAGTCGATGGACGGTGTACTCAAGCTCTCCGACTGCGATCTACGCTTTCGCTGTCCTCGATGGGGGGAGTCCTGTAGGGGAATGTGAATTTGGTGAGATCACGGTTGAAGCTGCCCAATGTTGGCAAGCTCAAGCCATGGGGCCTAATCAAACGAGTCAAAGATCTGACATGGTGGCCGCAGCCCCAATGGATGTACAGATCCCAAATGGGGTCAACAACGGCGAAGGAGTCGCCTGGCAAGTTGGAGGAGTGCACCAAGTCGACTTCTATGTTGTCTACAACGATGCTGCGGGCCTCAGGATCCAGGACGCTGGAACTGGCTTCATTCGTATGGCTAACAGTGCCCAGGGCACCGTCCGGACAATCACGCCTGTCGAAATTGAGACTTCCGAGGATCTTTCCGACGAGGTAAGCGCTGAGTTCGTCGACAACTTCCTCGATGTTGAAGTCATCGGAAGCGAAGGTTTCGGTGAAAATACACAAGCCTATTTGGTTCGTCAGGACTCATCCGTGACCAAGCTGACGATCGCGGATAGTTCAACGACGGCCCATACCTGGCGAGTGCGTATCGCTGATCTAGATAGTGACTCTTTGGTCGGAGCTCGCATTGTTTTCGTCGGTGAGAACGAAGCGGCTCTTGGATGGATCTCCGGGGACGCTCTCTATGCGCGCTTCGTTAACCCGAAGCCTACCGGGGACAAGGAAGACCCGATCGGTCTCATCGATATTTCTGAATTGGCCAACACAAGTCTTGACTGCGTGACATCTAACTACTCTGATGGAATCTTGACGATCAGTGCTTGCCACAGTGCCGGTTTTGATGCAAAGACTCGGGTTGTCCTTGTACCGGCGGATCCCCAAGCTTCTCCTCTGGAACTCGAAACCGAACCGACAATCTATCCGGACGGTAGCTGGCACGCATGGATCCCCGAAGCAATCGACGCCGGTTTAGAAAAGGCTAAGATCGTCTTCACTGACGAGGCAGGCGGAGTCATCGGCTGGACACCGGCGCTCAAAGAAGAATCCACACCACTTTTCTCAGTCGACGAGATCGCCCACTCTCAAGAAGTCAAACCGGTATCGGTTGAAGTCCAATCACAAGACGGAATAACCGGATACGTTGTGACGCTGAATGCCCAAGCAGGCCTCACCGACCTCACCAATGTCGCCCTCGTCGATAAGGACGGCCAGACCACACTCCTAGACCTCGACGTCGATTCGCTTGACCAAGATGCCTGGCGAGCATGGATCGTCGGAATCGACAAGACAGCGCTGACCGGCTCGAAGCTGGTCTTCTTTGACCCCGAGCTGCACACAATTACGGGGTGGATGCGCGCGGAACTTTTGACTCAATCTCGTCAGGACGCAGGCCACGAACGTGCCGCGGACATTGCCCATATCGATCCGTTAACCTTCACAAGGCCAGCTCTCGAGGGGATCGCCATCCATTACCACGAGGGAAACCTCAAGGTCATCGCTGCCCCTTCGCTCGCATTCGATTCAGCCACCGAGGTCATCCTGGTACCCGCTGGTGAGCAAAGCGGCGAAGGAAAGATCCGCGCGAGCGGCAGTATGGATGAAAAAGGGTACTGGACGGCAGAACTTCCGGGCCTGACTCGCGACGATATTTCCGGCGCACGACTTATCTTCCAATCAAGTGACTCCCAGATCGTAGGTTGGGCCTGGGCGAATGAAACAACACCGTCGCCTGAGGAAATCATTCCCATGCCCGGCCCGATCCTTGACCCCACTCCCGCACCCACCGAGCTTCCTCTTCCCGTCGTCGATCCGATCAAGATCGATGTCCCCGCGCCTGCTGAGGAGCCCGCCGTTGACGAAATCCATGGAGGACGCGAGAACAAAGAGCCCTCAGAATCCGACAGAGAGAGCTCAAACGACTCACAAGCCGGTCAAGCGCCGTCAGCGCCGCTTAGAGGTGATGGAGACACGACCGTTGAGACTCAGAACTCTCGTCGTGGTCCTCTGGGATCTATTACTCTTCGCCCATCCGCCGGTGACATCCAGACGCGAAACGGATCTGGGGGAGTCCAGGTCAATAGTCAGCGACCGGAGACACAACCGAAGTCCGTTGTGTCCGGTACGGGTGAACTCAAAGACTCTCAGCGGGCAGATACGGGCGTGAGTATCCATGGCGCCAACTTGATGGTTCGTATTCCCTCTCAAGTCGCCCCTGCGGGCTCGTGGGTGTCACTGACAGTGTTCCCCGGTGGTCAAAGCGTGTGGGCGCAAGTTGGAGCGGACGAATCGGCCTCACTGGATATTTCGACCTTTGCAAATGGGCATTACACCGTTATTGTGGGAGACCGTGAGAATACGGCTGTGTTGGGTTGGGCCGACTTTGAGATATCCAATGCTCTCTTTGCCAGTTCGCGTTCATCCGATACAGCCGACGCCTCATCGATTATGGCAGCGCACGCTCAGTCGTTGACCCAGTCAATGGGAGGTGACGCCACCGCACTGAATGGCTACATTCTTGGAGCCGCAGGTTGTTTGGTGTTCCTGGGCGCCTTGGTGATCTTCCAAGTGTTGTCAGGGCCTTCGCTGACTCGCCGATAAAGCGTCGGCGGCTGCGCGCTAGTGTGGAGTTATGGATCTCTTCGACGCACAGAGTTTCGCAAATACCGGTATCCCCGCTTATTCACCGGACGCACCGTTGGCGGTGCGCATGCGTCCCACAAGCTTGGATGAGGTCGTTGGCCAGGACCACCTCCTGGGCGAGGGCGCTCCTTTGCGTCGTCTGATCGAACCGGCTCAAGAGGGCAGTCCGTCGGTGTCGTCGGTTTTCCTTTGGGGTCCTCCTGGGACCGGAAAAACTACTTTGGCGTACCTGGTGGCACGTGCTTCTGGTCGCCACTTCGAGGAGATTTCGGCAGTATCAGCTGGGGTTAAAGACATTCGCGAGGCAGTGGCAGCTGCGAAACGTCGAACCGGAGCAACTCGTCAAGACACAGTGCTATTCATTGACGAGGTTCATAGATTTTCTAAGTCCCAGCAAGATGCGCTTCTGCCCGCCGTCGAGAACAGGTGGGTGACGCTGATTGCCGCGACCACAGAGAACCCCTCTTTTTCTGTAATCTCTCCTCTATTGTCGCGTTCGCTGTTACAAACGCTTCATCCGTTGAGTGAAGAAGCTATTGGTGCACTCATGACTCGCGCCCTCGAAGATGAGCGCGGATTGAAGGGCCGTTTCGAACTACTTGACGATGCACGCAAAGCCCTCATTCGAGTCGCTGGATCGGATGCCCGCAAGTCGTTGACACTACTGGAAGCGGCTGCCGGCGCGGCCTCGCAGACAGGTCAATCGACGATCAGCGTCGATCACGTTCAGACAGCAGCAAACCAGGCCCTCGTGCGATGGGATGAGGATCAGCATTACGACGTTGCGTCAGCTTTCATCAAATCAATGCGCGGCTCCGACGTGGACGCAGCCCTGCACTACCTTGCCAGAATGATTGAAGCGGGGGAGGATCCGCGTTTCATTGCCAGAAGAGTCATGATCCATGCGGCCGAAGACGTCGGTATGGCAGCCCCTGAAGTATTGCAAACAGCCGTTGCTGCTGCTCAGGCCGTTGCAATGATCGGCATGCCCGAAGCACGGATTGTTTTAGCCGAAGCCGTTATTGCCGTTGCAACCGCTCCGAAGTCAAATTCGGTGTGCGTAGGCATCGATGCGGCTCTGGCAGATCTTCGTGCAGGTAAAGGTGGGCCGGTTCCTCTGCACCTGCGCGATGCCCACTATTCAGGGGCCAAAGATCTTGGGCATGGTCAGGACTACATCTACGCTCATGATGCTCCTCACCATGTGGCTGCACAGCAGTACATGCCTGATGACTTGGTGGGGACTCAGTACTACGAACCCAGCACGAACGGTAATGAGGCGATGATCACGAAGCGCCTTGCAGCGATTAGAGATCTGCTCCAGATGCGTTAAAGTATTCGGGCTGCCGTCATACGGCGCACCTGGGGTCTTAGCCGAAGGATAAGAAATCCGGGAGTTGACCCCATGCAGCCCGCACCCGCGGGTGGCATGACACACGAAACAGGAAAGAAGAGGAAATGGCTCAGAACCGTTCCCGCAAGCAGGTGCGCGAGTCGCGCGCCCTCGGCCTCGCCTTGACTCCCAAGGCCGTCCGCTATTTCGAAAAGCGCCCCTACGGCCCCGGTGAGCACGGTCGTTCACGCCGTCGCCAAGAATCCGACTACGCCGTTCGTCTCAAGGAAAAGCAGCGTCTGCGCGCCCAGTACGGCATCCGTGAATCGCAGATGCGCCGCGCCTTCGAAGAGGCTCGTCGTCTTTCAGGTTTGACGGGTGAAAACCTGGTCGAGCTGCTCGAGATGCGCCTGGACGCCCTTGTCCTGCGCGCAGGCATTGCTCGCACTATTCAGCAGGCTCGTCAGTTCGTCGTCCACCGTCACATCCTTGTTGACGGCAAGATCGTCGACCGCCCCTCCTTCCGCGTCAAGCCCGGCCAGACCATCCAGGTTAAGCCTAAGTCGCAGACCACCGTTCCCTTCGAGATCGCCGCTGAGGGCATCCACCGCGATGTTCTCCCCGCCGTTCCCGAGTACCTCGATGTCGAACTCGAGCGCCTCAAGGCCACGCTGGTTCGTCGCCCCAAGCGCGCCGAGGTCCCCGTGACCTGCGACGTCCAGATGGTCGTCGAGCACTACTCGCGCTGATCGCTTTTTAGCGGGCCCCGGAACCTCATAGGCTTCCGGGGCTCCGCTGTTTCTTTCATCCCGCGGTGCAAATGTGCCTTGCGCCGCCTCCACGTCTACGATGAGGACCCATGCGCACCTCTGAGATTCGCTCCCGTTGGCTTGACTTCTTCGCATCGAAGGATCACGAGATCCGTCCATCGATTTCGTTGATTTCTCCCGAGCCGTCAATTCTGTTCACCGTGGCCGGAATGGTTCCCTTCATTCCGTACATCCTTGGGACAGAACCCGCACCCTGGCCCCGGGCAGCCTCGGTACAAAAATGCATCCGCACCAATGACATTGACAATGTCGGCAAAACGACGCGCCACGGAACGTTCTTCCAGATGAATGGCAACTTCTCTTTTGGAGACTATTTCAAAGAAGGCGCCATTCAGTACGCGTGGGATTTGCTGACCTGTCCAGTGACCGCAGGTGGTTACGGTCTAGACGGAGATCGTCTCTGGATGACGATCTGGGAAGAAGACCGTGTTTCGTGGGATTACCTGACTAAAACCATTGGAGTGCCCGCCGAGCACGTCCAAAAGTTGCCCTTTGCTGAGATTTCCTGGTCGACAGGCCAGCCCGGTCCGGCGGGTGCGTGCTGCGAAATCCACTACGATCGCGGACCCGAGTACGGGCCGGACGGAGGCCCCGTAGCCGACGTTGTCGGAGATCGCTTCTTGGAAATCTGGAACCTCGTCTTTGATGAGTTTGTGCGCGGCGAAGGTAAAGGCCACGATTTTGAACTGGTTGGAAAGCTCGACCAGACTGCCATTGATACCGGAGCCGGCTTGGAACGCCTCGCATTCATCATGCAGGACAAGCCGAATATGTATGAGATCGACGAAGTTTTCCCCGTCATTGCTGCAGCCGAGCAACTGTCTGGAAAGACTTACGGTTTAGGTGCTGCCGGCCCCAGCGCGGGCGCTGCTTACGACGATGATGTGCGTATGCGTGTCGTGGCTGACCACGTGCGTTCGGCTCTCATGCTCATTGGTGACGGTGTTCGCCCCGGAAACGACGGCCGAGGCTACGTTCTGCGTCGTCTGATCCGTCGCGCGGTGCGTTCTATGCGCCTGCTGGGAGTAGACGAGGCGACGCTGCCTGCTCTCATGACTGCGTCGAAAGAACAAATGAAACTGTCGTATCCGGAGCTCGAAACCAACTGGTCGACGATCTCGGATGTCGCCTATGCCGAGGAAGATGCTTTCCGTCGCACCCTCAACGCAGGCACCACGATCCTTGACACCGCCGTTGCTCAGGCGAAGGAATCCGGATCGCCGATGCTGTCGGGAGAATCGGCGTTCTCTTTGCATGATACGTATGGATTCCCCATCGACCTGACCTTGGAGATGGCCGCCGAGCAGGGCATCAAGGTGGACGAGGACGGCTTCCGTGCTCTGATGAATGAGCAGAAAGAACGCGCCCGCGCTGACGCTCGCGCAAAGAAAACCGGCCACACAGATGTCCGCGTTTTCCAAGATATTGAAAAGCAGATGGGTGGCGGCTCCCAGTTCCTGGGCTACACAGAGTCTGCCGTTGATGCCACTGTCACTGCTTTGCTCGTCGACGGAGTTCCTGCGCCAGCTGCCACTGGGCCCGCTGAAGTCGAGATCATCCTCGACCGAACTCCTTTCTACGCCGAGATGGGTGGGCAGCTGGCTGACCATGGCACCATTCGCATGGCTGACGGAGGAGTTGTTGAGGTCCACGACGTCCAAGCACCTATCCGCGGTCTTTCCGTGCACAGGGGAACATTGACGGAAGGAACGGTGACGGTCGGATCCAAAGCGTATGCCCAGATCGACACTGAGCGTCGCCTTGCTATCGCTCGCGCGCACACCGCAACCCACATGGTGTACGCCGGCCTGCGTTCGATCGTCTCTGAGGATGCTGATCAGGCGGGTTCGGAAAATTCTCCTTCCAGGCTTCGCTTTGACTTCCGACACGGCAGCGCCCTCGAAACGGCGCAGCTTGAGGATATTGAAGCGTTGGTCAACGAGAAACTCGCTGAAGATCTTGAAGTCCGTACTGACGTGATGGGTATTGACGAGGCACGTCAGCTCGGTGCTATTGCACTCTTCGGTGAGAAATACGGCTCGCAGGTTCGGGTTGTCACCATTGGTGACGGTTTTGACCGTGAGCTTTGTGGTGGCACCCACGTGCCGACCACGGGACATATCGGCCGAGTCACGGTTCTGGGCGAAGGTTCCATTGGCTCAGGCGTGCGTCGAATCGATGCCCTTGTGGGTACTGGAGCCTATGAATTCCAAGCCAAAGAGCATGCCTTGGTGTCTCAATTGTCATCAATGCTTGGAGGCCGAGCAGAAGACCTGCCAGCGCGCATCGAATCACTAATGACTAAGCTGCGCGAGTCAGAAAAGGAACTTGAAAAGGTCAGGACCGAAGCCACCCTATCCCAGGGAGCCGACCTGGCTGCCTCTGCTCAACAGGTTGGTCGTTTGACAGTCGTGCGCTCCGCCGTTGGGCCCGTCCCCTCAGCAGATGCATTGCGCACCCTTGCCCTCGATGTGCGTGATCGTCTCGGCAACGACAAGAACGTTGTCGTAGCTTTGGCTGGTGCAATCGATGGCAAGCCATCATTGGTAGTGGCCACGAATGATGGTGCTCGCGAACTCCAAATCAACGCTGGTGCCCTCGTCAAAGCTGTCGGGAAGTTCCTTGGCGGTGGCGGAGGCGGTCGCGCTGACGTCGCTCAGGGCGGCGGCACCAAGCTTGATGGCATCAAAGAAGCTCTCGACGCTCTGCAACGGGAGATCTTAGACAAGTGAAGCGACGCGGCGTGCGCGTCGGAGTCGACGTCGGAACAGTCAGAGTTGGGGTGGCCAGATGCGACCCCGATGGCATCATCACGATGCCGGTGCGTACCCTTCGTCGCGCCGATGACTGGTCTGATGTTGAGGAACTGGCCCAGATCGTCGACGAATTTGAGGCTCTCGAAGTTATCGTCGGTTTACCCCGGCACCTGCGTGGCAGTGAAGGAGTGTCTGCGAAGGGCGCTCGGCGATACGCGCGCAAAATCAAAGACTTGCGTCCCCAGGTGCGGGTTGCAATGGTTGACGAGCGGCTAAGCTCAAACCAAGCCCACCAGAGACTGCGTGAATCGGGGGTTCCTGAAAGGGACCACCGGAACATCGTCGACCAAGTTGCAGCGCAAATCATCCTCGAGCAGGCCCTCGAGGAAGAACGTATGGGAGGAAGGCCCCCAGGCGTATCTATCGAGGGCAACGACCGAAAGGACAGTCAGTGAGTACCCCTGACAACCGCAGGCCGCCGATGCGTTCTCGTCGCGAGGTTCAGCAGGAACTCGCAGCCCAGGACAGGCACACTGCCCCGCAGCCCCGAGGTCGTAGGACCCACGTTGAATCCTCGGCTCCCGAAACTACAGGAATGCGTACACGTCGCCTGGCAAGAGAACGTCAGTTGGCACAACGTAAACGTATGTGGCGTCGGGTGCGCACGCTGGCCATCGTTGTGATCGTTCTGGCTTTGATCGGCGGAGCTGGTTGGTTCGCTTTGAGTCAGCTACGCGACAGTGCAGGCCAATCTGCCCCCGTTGCGCAGGACTACCCAGGCCCCGGTAGCGGATCGGTTCAGGTGACAGTCGAACAGGGTGATTCTGGCACGGATATCGGCCAGAAGCTCGTCGATGCCGGTGTCGTCAAGTCGCTGGAAGCTTTCATTAAAGCCTTTGACGCCAATAAGGCGGCATCGTCAATCCGACCGGGTACTTTCACCCTCAAACTTAAAATGTCGAGCTCGGACGCTATCGCAGCTTTGCTTGACGACGCGAATCGTTCAGACAATACCGTGACCGTCAACCCCGGTCAGACGGTGGCTCAAGTTGTCGAAAAAATTGTCGACGTCACCGACTTTAACGAGGACGAGGTTACGGCCGCACTCACAGACACGTCAGCTTTGGGCCTCCCAGCTGAAGCCGGCGGCAACGCTGAGGGTTGGCTGATGCCCGGTTCTTACGAAGTATCCTCCGGCGATACCCCACAGGACCTCTTCGCCGAAATGATTGCCGCGACCGTTGCTGAGTTCGATGAATTAGGCGTGGATGCGGCTCAACGCCAGACCGTGCTCATCAAAGCCTCGATCCTTGAGCGCGAGGTCAATATTGACGAATATCTACCCAAGGTTGCGCGGGTCATTGAAAATCGCCTTCAGGATTCCGAAGGAGAGACAAGAGGACGACTAGGGATGGACTCGACGGTCCTTTACGGAGTTGGTAAAACCGGAGGTATCCCAACTCAAGAGGATCTTGCCGCGGATAATCCCTACAACAGCTACCTGCACGCCGGGCTTCCACCAACTCCAATCGCATCACCTTCGCGTGCCGCAGTTGAGGCTGTTGTCAGTCCTGACGAGGGGGCATGGTTGTACTACGTGACCATCGACTTGGATACTGGCGAAACTTTGTTTGCGCAGACTTTGGACGAACACAATAAGAACGTCGAGAAGTTCAACCAATACTGCGCTGCCAACGAGGGGAAGTGCTGAACCTGTGCCTTGGGCAGCGGTCATCGGTTCTCCGATCGAGCACTCATTGTCTCCGGTGCTTCATCGTGCCGCCTGGGATTCTATTGGGCTGGATGGAACGTGGGTTTATGACCGGATTGAAGTCCAGGCTGACGAAGCCGTTGATTTCGTTCGGACCTTAGATTCACAATGCCGCGGGTTATCGGTGACAATGCCCTGCAAGCAGGTCATTATCCCTGCCTTGGATGCTCTAGATCCGCTAGCTCATGCGGTTGGAGCCGTGAATACGGTCATCCCGTCAGCCGGTGTACTCACAGGTTTCAACACCGATGTCCATGGGATTGTCACGGCTCTGCGTCAAGCTCGAGAAGAGGCTGACTTACCTCAAGCGCGTAGTGCAGTCATTTTGGGTGCCAGGGCGACGGCTTCATCCGCGCTAGCAGCGCTTGGAACGCTAGGGATCGCCAGGTCAACGGTCATTGCCCGTCGATTTGGCGGCCCAGGATCAGTGGTACCCGCTGCTGCCAGGCTGGGTGTGAGTATCGATGAAGTCATGTGGAGCGACACCGCAAAAGCCGCTTCAGCCTTACAACGCGCCGACATTATTATTTCGACCGTTCCGGCTGGAGCTGCAGACGAATTGACCAGTGTGTGGACACCTTCAGATCATCAAAGCCTGCTAGACGTCACCTACAACCAGCCTCGAAGCGCTTTGCGACAGGCCTGTGAATCTGCAGGGGCGTGCATTGCGGAGGCAACAAACATGCTTATTCACCAGGCTGCCCTCCAGGTGCGACTGATGACCGGGCACGACCCCAATATCGATGTCATGCGGCAAGCTCTGAAAGACGCATCCGCATGATTTTTGATTCGTTTTCAGGTCAGTTTGGCCAGGATTTCTCATTGATTTCAGGACTTTTCACGTGGCTAGCTCTCACGGCGTGGCTGTGGCGGAAAGGATGGAAAATTCAGCGCCGGTACTTCGTCGACGCCACCTTGGCTCCCATGAAGAGAAACGCCGTCGTCTGGGCTGCGGTCATCATTGGGGCTGTCACCGTGGTTGCTGCTCAGGAGCGTCCTGCAGCTCCGGCCGTTATCACCGTAGCGATGGTGGGCTCGCTATCAGCTGTCGTTGATGCACGCACCCATCGTTTGCCCAACGGCTATACACAAGTGATGGCATTAGGCGTCATCTTTGGTATTGCTTGCGGCCTCGTGACAAGTTCTGATCCTGCCAGCCTTGTATGGCAAACAGCTGCTGGTTCCGCCCTGTGGTTTGTTCCCGCTTTCATACTCAATCGAATGCCCGGAGGGCTGGGATTTGGCGACGTCAAACTTGCTCCTGTCCTGGGAGCAATGGTTGGCGCCGTCGGTATCGACGCAGCTATCGGAGGATTCCTCTTGGCTTTTGTTGCCGCGGGGCTTGCAGCTCTTTGGCGACTGGTCGTTGGCACGGCCGGCACGGGGGCGCGCATGCCAATGGGGCCCTGGCTTATTGGTGCGGCACTGGCTGCTCATCTCTTGTGGGGCATTGTTCCAGACTGGCTCTAATTGAACCTGACGTGGCCGGATCAGCGGGAGTAGCCCCTTTAATGGAAGAATGACGACGTGACTATTGACCCAACCCTCGCACAGCGTCTCAAGCGCGACGCCGACGGCCTTTTCGCAGCCATCATTCAACAGCATGACACCCGAGAAGTCCTCATGCTCGGATGGATGAACGACGAAGCTCTCGACAGGACTCTGACCTCCGGACGAGTCACATTTTGGTCGCGGTCACGCCAGGAATTTTGGCGCAAAGGTGACACATCTGGCCACGCCCAATATGTGAAATCGGTGCATTTAGATTGCGATGGAGACGCGCTTTTGGTGACGGTCGATCAGGTCGGAGCAGCTTGCCACACGGGGGCACGATCATGCTTTGACGAGGGCGGAGACCTGGGTGCAGTAGTCGGACAGAGGCCACAATCATGAATGTTGAAACAACGAATCGCGTCGAACTCGAATGGGGACAGACGTGGCCAAGTCGGCAGCGCTTCCACGAACTTGCCCAGGAACGGCGAGTAATCCCTGTCGCCCGTAAAGTCCTCGCTGACGAATTGAGCGCAGTGGGTGTCTACCGTCAGCTTGTCCATGGAGAACACGGCAGCTTCATCCTTGAGTCAGCCGAACACGATGGAGCCTGGGGACGGTGGTCATTTATCGGCGCCTCCTCGTCGGCAGCAATCGTGGCGCGCGACGGTCAAGCCTCCTGGCAGGGCCAGTGCCCCGCGGGCGCCCTCGAAAAAGGCTCTCTCCTGGACGTCCTGCACTGTGCGTTGGCCACTTTGCACGCCGAGTCCATTCCCGGGCTTCCACCGCTGACGGGCGCTCTTGTCGGTTCCCTTGGGTGGGGGATTATCCCCGAATGGGAACCGACTCTCCAAGCGATGGCTCCTAAGGAATCAGACATCCCAGACGCGTCACTATGCCTGGCCACCCAAGTGGCTGCCATTGACCACTCAGACGGGTCGATCTGGCTGATCGCTATCGCATGGAATATGAATGGCAATGATGACCATGTTGATGCTGCTTACGATGATGCTTTGGCACGCGTTGACCGTATGACGGAAGATTTGGCGTCTCCGATTGCTCCATCAGTTCTAGGCAAGCGCCCTCATGCGCGTCAGCCTGAAGTTCGCCACCGCACACAGCAGCGAGATTTCGAGTCTGCAGTTCATGCTGCAAAGGAAGCAATTCGCGACGGGGAAGCTTTCCAGATCGTTTTGTCTCAGCGTCTCGATGTGCACACCGACGCGTCCGGCCTCGATGTTTACCGAGTGCTACGCACCATCAACCCGTCCCCATACATGTTCTATCTGCGGCTGCCTGACGGCAAAGGACAGGACTTTGAAGTTGTTGGATCCTCACCTGAAACACTGGTCAAAACCGAGGGAAGACGGGTGTGGACCTATCCCATTGCCGGATCGCGTCCTCGTGGCCGCGACAGCGCGCAGGACCGAGAACTGGCCGAGGATTTGCTTGCCGATCCCAAAGAACTTTCCGAACATGTGATGCTGGTCGATCTAGCTCGCAATGACCTATCGAAAGTGTGCGATCCAGCTTCGGTTGAAGTGTCCACCCTCATGGAAATCAAGAGGTTCTCACACATCCAGCACATTTCGTCGACCGTCACAGGCGAGCTTCGCCCGGATGTCGATGCCCTGGACACCCTGGTGGCAACATTCCCTGCGGGAACACTATCGGGAGCTCCCAAACCTCGAGCCATTCGACTCATCGATGACCTCGAACCCGCTGCACGCGGAATCTATGGGGGAGTGATCGGCTACTTCGACTTGTCAGGTGACGCCGATCTTGCGATTGCCATCCGCACCGCCTCAATTCGAGATGGAGTTGCCTCTGTGCAATCGGGTGCGGGCTTAGTCGCAGATTCGGTGCCGACCACGGAATACGAAGAGACACGCAATAAAGCTGCGGCCGCACTGGAGTCAGTACTGCGTGCCTCAACTTTGGGGGACGTAATCCCCGGCGTGTGACAGCGGCCCGGATGATGGGCCGATTGTGGGCGCATCATCGAGGGGCGATAGCATCGCCATGCCGAGGCGGCACGAGGAGGAGTCGACCATGACAGTGCTTGATGACATCATTGCCGGTGTTCTTGAGGACCTGCGGGACCGAGAGAATGCTGTTGATCTAACAGAGATCAAGAGGCTTGCCCTCAAAGCGCCCGACGCGAAGGACGTGTGTGCCACTTTCAATGCGACCCCAGGGGCCGTTTCGATCATTTCAGAGGTCAAACGTTCTTCCCCGTCTAAAGGCAATCTCGCCGATATTGCCGACCCGGCGGCACTGGCTTCTATCTATGAAGAGGGTGGAGCTACGGCCATCTCGGTGCTGACAGAAGAACGTCGTTTTGGAGGCACGTTACGCGACCTCGACGCTGTCAGGGCTGCCGTCGATATCCCCGTTTTGCGTAAGGATTTCATCGTCACTCCCTATCAAATTCACGAGGCCCGTGCTCACGGAGCCGACCTCGTTCTACTGATCGTTGCCGCATTGGAGCAGCCCGCCCTCGTCTCCCTCCTGGAGAGGACACGTTCTTTGGGAATGGAAGCGTTGGTTGAAACCCATTCACGCCTGGAAGCGCTGAGGGCAATGGATGCGGGCGCACGCATTATCGGAGTGAATGCGCGCAACCTAAAGACCCTAGAGGTTGACCGCGATGTTGTTGAACAGGTTATTGATGTGATCCCTCAGGACGTTATAGCAGTGGCTGAATCGGGGGTCCGCAACTCTCACGACGTCTTTGAATACGCCAAGTGGGGTGCAGACGCCGTCCTCGTTGGCGAGGCTCTGGTGACTTCGGGTAACCCCCGCGAGTCTGTGCGCGACATGGTTTCTGCAGGCCAACATCCCGCACTACTGACAGACCGCAAGGCGCGGGTCCGCGCCGCACGACAGGAGGACTGACATGGCATTGGCAGATGCGCACGGCCCATATTTTGGCGATTTCGGCGGCCGCTTCGTCGCCGAATCCCTCATGGGACCCCTCGAAGAGGTTGAACGCGAATGGAAGCGGCTCTGGAAAGATCGCGGTTTCCAGTCGCGCCTGCGCGATCTCTTTGTTAACTATGCGGGTCGGCCTTCGCTACTGACTGAGGCTCCTCGATTTGCCGACGATCTTGGTGGTGTCCGAGTCTTCCTCAAGCGTGAGGATCTCAACCACACGGGTTCTCACAAAATCAACAATGTGTTGGGACAGGCGCTCTTGACCAAAGAATTGGGAAAAACGCGTGTGATTGCAGAAACGGGGGCCGGTCAGCATGGAGTCGCCACTGCGACGGCGGCCGCGTTACTCGGGCTTGAATGCACGATCTACATGGGCCACGAGGATACTCAACGTCAAGCGCTCAATGTCGCGCGTATGCAAATGCTCGGCGCGCAGGTGGTTGCTGTAACGGCCGGGTCAAAGACGCTCAAAGATGCCATCAACGAGGCCTTCCGTGACTGGGTGACCAATGTTGAGACAACGAACTACGTTTTCGGGACAGCGGCAGGACCCCATCCATTCCCGGAGCTGGTCCGTGATCTTCAACGAGTAATCGGTGACGAGGCGCGGGCGCAGCTTTTGGAACGCGAAGGCCGCCTCCCTGACATGGTTTGCGCGTGTATTGGCGGCGGATCCAACGCTATCGGTACTTTCACGGGTTTCCTTGACGACGACGAGGTGGAACTCCTGGGATGCGAGGCCGCTGGTGACGGTATGGAGACAGGACGCCACGCTGCCTCGATCACCGCCCAGGAAACAGGAGTCTTGCATGGGGCCCGAACTTTTGTGTTGCAAGAACGCGATGGTCAAACCAAGGCTTCCCATTCGATCTCAGCTGGTCTTGACTATCCCGGAGTTGGTCCCGAACATGCGTGGTTGGCACGTTCGGGGCGCGCAACATACATGCCGATTAACGATGAACAAGCTATGGATGCGTTCTTGAGGCTGTCGCGAACGGAAGGCATTATTCCGGCGATCGAGTCAGCTCATGCCCTGGCTGGCGTTCGCCAATGGGCTCGAGCAAAGGCGGAAGCCGAGGGGTCTTTCGAGCCTGGGCAGGAACCGATTGTCATAGTGACTGTGTCGGGGCGGGGCGATAAAGACATCGATACTGCCTCCAAGTGGTTCTCTTTGGGGGAAGCCAGCTTGCAGGTGATCGACCCAAGTGCTGGACCAAGTGGTGTTGCGCGTCTTGATGACGAAGGAGATCAGGAATGACGGATCGAGCGGGCCATTCAGCCGCTGCAATAGATGCTGCCCGTGGACGCGGTGACTGCGCTCTCATCGCTTACCTGCCTGTGGGCTTCCCCAGCGTTGATGATTCCATTCGCGCAGGGAAGGTTCTTGCCGACGCTGGCGTGGACATCATCGAATTGGGATTTCCATACTCTGACCCAGGCATGGATGGGCCCACCATCCAAAAAGCCACAGTTGCCGCGTTGGAACGCGGAATCCATATTGAGGATCTCTTCTACGCAACGGACGAGTTAACCTCGTATGGGATCCCAACCTGCGTCATGACTTATTGGAATCCCGTCGAATGGTGGGGTGTGGAGCGTTTTGCCCGGGACTTTGCGGCTGTTGGCGGTTCTGGTCTGATCACTCCCGATCTTCCCCCTGAGGAGGGAAACCAATGGGAAGAGGCCGCTGAACTCAATGATCTGGAGTGCATTTATCTGACGGCTCCTTCGTCTCCCGAACACAGGTTGCGCCTCATTTGTGAGCATTCACGTGGATGGGTGTATGCGGCCTCGTCAATGGGAGTCACCGGTGCTCGTGCGTCGATTGGCCCGCAGGTCCAGGGTGTTGTCGAACGCACTCGCGCAGCCGGCGCGGAGCGCGTTTGTGTGGGATTGGGGGTTTCTACGGGAGATCAGGCTCGCGAAATTGGTGCATACGCTGATGGCGTGATTGTTGGATCAGCTCTTGTCAAGACGCTTTTCGCTGAACCCTTTGACCGGGCGCTGGGAGACTTGTCAGATTTGGCTTGCGAGCTTGCCCGCGGAGTCAAGGGTGTGCGTCAATGATCGCCACGGCAATTCCTTCACCGTCGGTCGGAGTATGGCATCTTGGTCCCGTTCCGCTGCGCGCCTACGGCATCATCATGGTCACTGCCATGGCTGTTGCCGTGTGGTACACAGGTAAGCGTTACCGGAAGCGCGGGGGAGATCCCGAGCTTATGTACGACGTCGCATTGTGGGCGATCCCTCTGGGGATCATTGGGGCTCGTCTTTACCACGTCCTCTCGTCACCTGCCGCGTATTTTGGCGAGGGCGGTGACCCGTGGCTGGCATTGCAAATTTGGCGTGGGGGACTGGGGGTGTGGGGCGGTGTTGCTTTTGGCGCCCTCGGAGCCTGGATTGCGGTCAAACGAGCAGGTCAACGACTCGGTCCTATCGCTGATTCAATTGCACCGGCGCTGCTGGTGGCTCAGGCGATTGGACGTTGGGGCAACTGGTTTAACCAGGAACTCTTTGGTGGGCCAACAACCTTGCCGTGGGGACTCCAGATTGACGATGCTCACCTGCCTGCTGGCTTCGAGTCCGGGACACTATTCCACCCCACCTTCTTGTATGAGTGTCTGTGGAACCTGGCGATGGCTGCCCTCATTGTGTGGATTGACCGCCGTCGGACCTTCAAATCCGGTCAAGTCTTTGGTCTGTATCTCATGGCGTACACCTTGGGCCGGGCATGGATTGAATACATGCGAATCGACGAGGCCGAACACATTTTGGGCGTGCGACTCAATGTTTGGACGTCGATTCTGATCTTCGCGTTGGGTGTTGCTGTATTTGTCTTTGCTGGCAAACGCGGTGCGTCGACGGCTTTGCTGCCCCATGAGAGGCCAGCCGATGATGAGGACGGCGCTCAGAGTGATGGCCTGACTGTGAGCGATCCTCAAGATGCTCTTGGACTTGAGGTTGACGCAAGCATTGCCTCAGTAGAGATTGAAGAACAAGTCAATTCTTCGTCAAATCTTGAGGAATGAATGGTTAGCATCACGCCGGCGACATGCCGATGAGGGGGATCAAGGTCCCGCTTGCCGGTAGACTGGGGCTATGCGCCGAGCAAAAATTGTCTGCACCATCGGTCCTGCAACCGCTTCTTCTGAACAGATCCAAGCGCTTGTCGACGCCGGTATGGATGTCGCACGCATCAACCGTTCTCACGGCAGCCCTGCCGAACACGAGGCAGTGATTGAAAAGGTTCGTAAAGCCTCTAACACCTCGGGTCGAGCCGTCGCCATCCTCGTTGACTTACAAGGTCCAAAGATTCGCTTGGAAACCTTTGAGGACGGACCTCAAGCTCTCGAGATTGGTGATACTTTCACCATCACCACTCGCGAGGTCCCAGGAACTAAGGAACTGGTGGGCACCACTTTCAAAGGTTTGCCGGGGGACTGCGCTCCGGGCGACCGTTTGCTCATTGACGACGGAAATGTCGCCGTGCGCGTCATTGAAGTCACTGCTACAGACGTTGTCACCAAGGTTGAGGTCCCCGGCGTTGTGTCAGACCACAAAGGCCTGAATCTTCCCGGTGTCGCTGTGTCTGTTCCCGCTCTGTCGGAAAAGGACAAAGAAGATCTGCGCTGGGCGATTGAACAGAACGCGGACTTCATTGCTCTGTCCTTCGTGCGTAATGCGGCAGACGTTGAAGACGTGCATGCAATTATGGATGAGATGGGCCATCGCATCCCCGTCATCGCCAAGATTGAAAAGCCTCAGGCCGTGGATGCTCTCAATGAGATCGTCGACGCCTTCGATGCCATTATGGTTGCTCGCGGCGACCTGGGCGTCGAAATGCCTCTCGAATCGGTGCCGTTGGTTCAAAAGCGTGCGATTGAGCTGGCGCGCCGCGCCGCTAAGCCGGTCATTGTCGCCACGCAGGTGATGGATTCGATGATTAAGAATCCTCGTCCAACCCGTGCAGAAGCCTCTGACTGTGCTAACGCCATCCTTGATGGAGCTGACGCCGTCATGCTCTCTGGTGAAACCTCTATTGGAGCGTTCCCCATTGAAGCCGTTCGGACTATGGCCCGTATCGTGGAGTCAACCGAAGAAAACGGTGGCGAACGCATTGCTGCTCTTCCCGGATACTTCGTCAATGATCGGGCTGGCGTGATTTGTGATGCCGCAGGTTCTATCGCTGAACATCTGGACGCGAAGTATCTGGTGACTTTCACCCAGTCGGGCACTTCAGCAAGGCTGATGTCGCGTTTGCGCAGGCCCATCCCCATGCTGGCTTTTACCCCTCTTGAATCCACTCGCAGGCGACTCGCGCTGTCGTGGGGTATTCAGACTTACCGAGTCCCCCAGGTTCAACACACTGACGATATGGTCTGGCAGGTTGATCAGGTTGTACAAAATTCCCATCTCGCAGAGATAGGCGACGACTTGGTCATCATCGCAGGCATGCCTCCGGGTACCGCTGGGTCATCCAACATGTTGCGAGTGCACGAGGTCGGCGACGAGGTCGACTATTCGATTGGCGGGGCTTCCAACCGTTGATCTGATAGTGCTTTGACAAGATGCCGCTCCTGACGGGGCGGCATCTTGCATATGAACACAAGGTTGCTGCTTAGTGATAAGTGGTGGACATCTTGATGAGACTGTGACAAAATGGAATACTTGCTGTGGTTACGACGTTGACGTTATTGACAACAGGCAAAGGATGCCTTCAAAACGAAGTCGATCCAAAACAGACCAACGCCAGCAGGTTGCCTGTGCGAACAACGCACATACCTGCTTGCGCCGATGAATGAAGAATGATGGAGAAGAAATTGAATATGAATACCCGGACCGTGTCGGTCCATGCGACGATGCTTGATCGCCAAGCAAACAACCTGAGTGTCGAAGGGCTGTCTCAGGCAGTCAAACCCTGGTACGCCGAGTTCAACGACATGACAATCGCTCAGGCTATCTCCGATCTGGATGTTCCAGATCTGCGCGGAGCGGCAGCACGTTTCTTAGGCCTGGAACTGATTCCGGTCGCATGACAGCAATGAGCGGCACCATCATAGATGGTGCCGCTTTGCTATAGCTGGGACATACGCTCGCATAGACAATAAAAGTCGTGGTCAGAGGCCTAAAATAGCCTCTGACCACGATGTGTGCAGTACCCCGAGTGGGATTCGAACCCACAACAAGCCGGGTTTGAGCCGACCGCCTCTGCCAGTTGGGCTATCGGGGCTACATGTTTGCCACATGGACACTTTAGAATAGACGACGATCACCTACCAAACCGAGGACAGACAAATGACTGCTGAAGAACAGACAGAACCGCGTCGCGTACTGGTCGCAGAGGATGAAGGCCTCATCCGTCTCGACATTGTTGAGACGCTGACCTCTGCCGGTTTCGCCGTCATTGGCGAGGCTGCAGACGGCGAAGAAGCAGTCCAGATGGCACTCGAACTCGAACCAGATCTGTGTGTGATGGATGTCAAGATGCCGAAGATGGATGGCATCACCGCAGCGGAGAAAATCCTCCAGGAATTGTCGTGCGCGGTGGTCATGCTCACGGCCTTCAGCCAGACAGAACTCGTGGAACGCGCACGCGACGCAGGCGCCATGGCATATGTCGTCAAACCATTCAGTCCTGCGGACCTTATCCCGGCCGTCGAAATCGCCCTTTCGCGTCACCAGGAAATCGAATCCCTCGAAGAGGAAATCGCGGACCTCTCCGACCGCTTCGAAACGCGTAAACGTGTAGATCGTGCCAAAGGTCTTCTCATGAAGAACATGGGAATGACCGAACCGGAGGCCTTCCGCTGGATCCAAAAGACATCCATGGATCGGCGCCTGTCTATGCGCGAAGTTGCTGACGCGGTTATTGATCAGGTCGAAGAGTGACGAAGCTCAAAGTGGGGCCCGGCGTGATTAGACGTCGGGCCCCACTTGTTGCTTGGGCTTGTGGCACACCCAGTTTTGAGATCGATGATCTTTGGGTGCTCAGCGGCGCGGATCAAGCAGACGATTGGTCACGCGGGCCGTCGCGATTAAACGATTCTTCTCATCGGTTACTTCCACTGTGTGAACGGTTGATGAGAGGCCAAGATGGACGGCGCTGGTGGTTGCGCGGATGCAGCCATCACGCGCCGACGCCACGTGGCTGATTGAAAGTTCTGTTCCAACGGCCACCAGTGGGGCGTCCGGGCGAAGTTGGAGGCCATGTTGGCTTGCTGCCAGAGATGCTGCAGTTTCGACAAGAGCGGCGCTGGCTCCACCGTGTAGAAAACCTGCAGGTTGAGTGTTTCCTGCCACCGGCATCGACACCACAGTGCGAGTCGGATCCACTTCAACAAGCTTCATTCCCATTCGACTCATCAATGTTCGTGAATCAAACTCTTGACCCAAATCAGCGTTATCGCGGTGCGAGGACGGCGGATCAGATGAGATTGGGTCACGGTTCATTCGGTCTGCATCGGTCATGGCATCTAGGGTGTCATGTGTGAGTGAGACTTTGCTGATTATCGACGGCCATTCGATGGCTTTCCGTGCCTTCTACGCCCTGCCGGCCGACAACTTCGTAACATCTACAGGGCAACACACCAATGCCGTGTACGGATTTACCACGATGTTGATCCGGCTCCTCGAAAATGAACAGCCTTCACATATTGCCGTTGCCTTCGACGTCTCGCGCCATTCGTTCCGAACCGACGAATACCCTGAATATAAGGGAACACGGGCCGAAACCCCTGAGGAATTTAAGGGACAAATTGGACTCATACGCCAGGTACTTGAGGCGATGGGAATCGTCTCACTGACGAAGGACGGCTACGAGGCCGACGATATCCTTGCAACGTTGGCGCACCGAGGCGACCTGTCTGGGCGGCGCGTCCTCGTCGTATCGGGCGACAGGGATTCTTTTCAGACAGTCAATGAATCTGTCACGGTGCTCTACCCGGGAACAGGCCCTGGTGACCTGCGCCAGATGACTCCTCAAGCGGTAGAGGACAAGTATGGAGTCCCCCCGCATCGCTACCCTGAAATTGCCGCTATCGTGGGTGAAACCAGCGACAATCTGCCAGGTGTGCCCGGGGTGGGACCCAAGACCGCAGCCCAATGGATTAACAAATTCGATGGCCTCGATAACCTCCTAGATCGCGCCCACGAAATCGGTGGAAAACGAGGCGAAGCACTGCGTGACAATATCGACAATGTCAAACGCAACCGTCGACTCAACCATTTGCTGACCGACCTCGATGTCGGAGTCGAAATTGATGACCTTAAACGCGGATCTACGGATATGACCGCAATTGAGTCTCTTTTCGACACCCTCGAGTTCAATAACCTTCGGTCGCGGGTTCGCGGCGCAGCGGGGATCGGTGTCGATGAGGCGCCCCAGGCAGGCTTCCATGATCCTGCCGATGACCACGAGGCCGACAAGCCACTTGTCCTCGTAGATGAAACAACCGATATCTCCCAGTGGAGTGATGACCAAGGCCGCCTCTCGCTATGGGGGGATGGCCAGATGCAAGCAGCAAGGGGACAGGTTCGCGTCCTCGCTATCGCAGGCGCGCGAAGCGTCCTCGTCGTTGATCCTGCCGAATTGACGCCAACGCAGGATGCGCACGTCGCTCAGCTCCTCGCCAAGGATGCCGACTCAACCGTCCACGACGCCAAAGGTTTACGTCACGCCTTGGCGTCGCAAGGGTGGAAATTGGCGGACCCAGGTTTTGACGTCCAACTCGCCGCTTACCTTGCTCATCCCGATCAACGTTCGTACGCCGTCGAAGATCTGCTGCGACGCTATCTCGGTATTGATGTTGAGGCCGCGCAATCCCAATCATCTGACGTCCTCTTTGACATTACCGACGCGCCGCAGGAAGGACCATCACAGGCTCAACGCAACGCAGCCCATATTGCGGGACTTCTTTTGACATTGCGTGAGCGTATTGGCCAGGAGCTTGAAGAATCTGACGGCGTTGAGCTTCTGACGGACCTGGAACAACCCGTATCTCGTGTTTTGGCAGGGATGGAAGAGATCGGTATCGCTGTCGACTCTGATGTCCTCGACGACCTGTCTGCGGAACTGGGCGCCGATGTCGATGCTGCGCGGCAAGCGGCCTACGAGGTTCTTGGCGTCGAAGTCAATCTTTCGAGCCCGAAACAACTACAAAAGGTGCTCTTCGAAGATCTAGGCCTACCCAAAACGAAGCGGACGAAGACCGGTTACACCACCAACGCCGAGGCACTGCAGGATCTGTGGGTCAAGACAGTGCATCAGGGAGGACCTGGCCACGAGTTTCTTGAATATTTGTTGTCACATCGGGACCGAATCAAGCTCAAACAGATGGTTGATTCCCTGCGCGCCACGATTCAACCCGACGGGCGTATCCATACGACTTTTTCTCAGGTGGCAGCAGCCACTGGTCGGCTGGCTTCATCGGAGCCGAACCTTCAAAACATTCCCGCACGCAGTGAAGATGGCATGAGGATACGCGAAGGATTCGTTGCCGGATCTGGTTTTGACAGTCTGATGAGTGTCGATTACTCGCAGATTGAGATGCGTCTGATGGCTCACCTATCAGGTGATGGCGGATTGATTGAGGCCTTCAACACCGGTGAGGACCTGCACCGCACGATGGCTGCGATGGTCTTTGATACCGCGGTAGATGAGGTCACCTCCGAGCAACGTTCGCGCATCAAAGCAACGTCGTACGGGTTGGCTTACGGATTGTCGTCGTACGGCCTGTCAGCCCAGCTCAAGATTCCTGTCCCCGAGGCGGCGGCCTTGCGAGATCGTTACTTCGAACGTTTTGGCGGTGTGCGTAACTACCTGGATTCCCTCGTGGAAAAAGCTCGTCGGGATGGGTATACGCAGACGATGCTGGGTAGGCGCCGCTATCTGCCCGACTTGCGTTCTGATAATCGGCAGAGACGTGAAATGGCTGAGCGGGCTGCGCTTAATGCTCCTATTCAGGGAAGCGCCGCAGACATTATGAAGATCGCTATGGTTGATGTTGTTGATGCTTTAGCCGCTGCGGGACTAGCTTCGCGAGTTTTGGTTCAAATCCACGATGAATTGCTCATCGAATTGGCCCCGGGTGAACGAGACAAGGTCGAGCAGATCGTGCGTGTGAAGATGGCCGAACCTGTGCAACTCGATGTGCCACTTGATGTTGCGGTAGGGGTGGGCCGCTCGTGGAAGGATGCTGCGCACTGACCAGTGCTCGACCTATTTCGCGACGTACCCCACTTTTTGGTGGCATTACATGGTTCTCCGAGCTGCTTTTCGGCTGTTAGACTTATCCACGGTGCCTTGGGTCTCGTGTATCCAATACGAAGAACTGCTGGGCATCTGACATATCCACCTACTATTCAGTCCGTTTCGGAGACACAACTACATGACCACCAACACGCCGCAGGTCGCAATTAACGACATCGGTACCGAAGAAGACCTGCTTGCCGCCATCGACGCCACCATCAAGTACTTCAACGATGGCGACATCGTCGAGGGCACTGTCGTCAAGGTTGACCACGATGAGGTCCTCCTCGACATTGGTTACAAGACTGAGGGCGTTATCCTCTCTCGTGAGCTTTCCATCAAGCACGATGTCAACCCCGATGATGTTGTCGCCGTTGGCGACCAGGTCGAGGCTCTCGTTCTTCAGAAGGAAGACAAGGAAGGCCGTCTGCTCCTGTCCAAGAAGCGCGCACAGTACGAGCGCGCCTGGGGTCAGATCGAGAAGGTCAAGGAAGATGAAGGCGTCGTCACCGGCACCGTTATCGAGGTCGTCAAGGGCGGCCTGATCATCGACATTGGTCTGCGTGGCTTCCTGCCCGCATCCCTGGTTGAGATGCGTCGTGTCCGTGATCTGCAGCCCTACATCGGCCGTGAGCTTGAGGCCAAGATCATCGAACTCGACAAGAACCGCAACAACGTTGTTCTGTCGCGTCGCGCTTACCTCGAAGAGACTCAGTCCACGGTTCGCACTAACTTCCTGCATACCCTGCAAAAGGGTCAGGTTCGCACCGGAAACGTGTCCTCCATCGTCAACTTCGGCGCATTCGTTGATCTGGGCGGCGTGGATGGCCTGGTGCACGTCTCCGAACTGTCCTGGAAGCACATCGATCACCCGTCCGAGGTTGTCGAGGTTGGCCAGGAAGTCACCGTCGAGGTTCTCGATGTCGACATGGACCGTGAGCGCGTCTCCCTGTCTCTCAAGGCCACCCAGGAAGACCCGTGGCAGGCATTTGCCCGTACCCATGCCATCGGCCAGGTTGTTCCCGGCAAGGTCACCAAGCTCGTTCCCTTCGGCGCGTTCGTTCGCGTCGAGGATGGCATCGAGGGCCTCGTCCACATCTCCGAGCTGGCTCAGCGTCACATCGAGCTGCCCGACCAGGTCGTCAAGGTTGGTGACGACGCTTTCGTGAAGGTCATCGACATTGATCTGGAGCGTCGCCGCATCTCCCTGTCGCTCAAGCAGGCCAACGAGGGTGTGGATCCGGCTTCCGACGAATTCGATCCTTCGCTCTACGGTATGGCCGCCGAGTACGACGACGACGGCAACTACAAGTACCCCGAGGGCTTCGATCCCGAAACCCAGGAGTGGATGGAAGGCTTCGAGGCTCAGCGTGAGGCTTGGGAAGCCCAGTACGCAGAGGCTCAGGCCCGCTGGGAGGCCCACAAGGCTCAGGTCGTCAAGGCTGCCGAAGAGGATGCCGAAGCTGCTCCGACCGTCGAAGAGCAGGCTTCCTACTCCACACCGGTGGACAATGAAGGCACCCTGGCCTCCGATGAGGCTCTTGCCGCTCTGCGTGAGAAGCTCACCAACAACGGCTGATCCTCGGTGCTTAGTCACTGAGTGAACCTTGAGGGCCCGAAGGAAAATCCTTCGGGCCCTCAACGTATCACCCGCAGAATTAGACACAGTCGCGATACTGAGATCTAGTGTTGGGCAAGAATGGCTTATTCTCGGGGATTTTGCACTTAGTGCAGGGATGAAGAGTGAATGACTGTGTCTATTTTTGCGGGTTATCCCGTCCCACAAAGTCACCTACCAGTCCAATGACAAACGCGACCAAGACAGGGGCGATCCAGCCGAGCTCAAGGTTTTGGCCCGGAGACCACTGCACGAGTGCTTCGATCATGTGGGTCGCTATTCCTTTACTGGCCAGCGTCGTGGCGGCCGACCACAGTGTTGCCGTCCAGACACTCATGCGAAACGCCCACAGAGCTGGCGTAGACATGCGTAGAGGGTGCGTCACGATAGTCACGAAAACGATTGTGATACCGATGGGGTAGAGGAACCCGATAATGGGAGCTGCCACACTCAACACCATGTTGAGCCCTGCCGAGGCTAAAACGAATGACACGACCGCAAAGGCAGAAAGCCAGGTCTTGTAGGCGATGCCAGGAATAAGTCGGGTAAAGAACTCAGACGAGGCAGCGAGTAGACCAACAGCGGTCGTCATACACGCTGTTAAAACAATGAGGCCGAAAACAACTCTGCCCGCTGTGCCCATGGTGATCCCCGCAGCATCGGAGAGCAATGCGGCGCCGTCGGCATAGCCCTGGCCGTCGGGCATCGTGCTCCCGATAAGTCCGAGTCCTACATAGACCAAGCCGAGCAATACTCCTGCGATGATGGCAGCTAGACCTGTTCGCTTGAGGATCTTTGCTCCAATTCCTCCGCCAGTTCGCTTCAGCGAAGTCACGACGATGATGCCGAAGGCGAGGGCAGCAATCGAATCCATTGTCATGTACCCAGCCAATAGTCCAGAGACGACAGGAGAATCAACGTATCCGGCGGTTGGCGCGGCCTGGGTTGTCGGTAGTCCTATGAGAGAGAGCACGACAAGCAACGCAAGGAGCCCCAGCAGCACGGGGGTCAAAATCTTGCCGAGCTTGTCGATGAGTTGCTTGGGATTCCATGACAGGTAGAGAGCGAGGGCAAAGAATAGGCCGTTGAAGATCGTTGAGGCCACGGGTGATTCCCAGCCGGTAAGCGGGGTCACTGCTGTAGAGAAGGATACGGCTCCTGTTCTGGGCAGGGCGTAGAAAGCCCCGATTGCCAGGTAGGACAGACATGAGAAGAGGATGCCAAAGAGCGTTCCTCCGCGTGAGGCAAGATCGCGCAGATCTGTTCCCGACAGGGCAATTGCGACGATGGCAATGACGGGTAGGGCGACGCCGCCCAGGAGGAATCCGGTGATCGCTGGGACAAAGTTAGTGCCTGCTGCTGCACCGACGATGGGCGGAAAGATGAGGTTTCCGGCACCAAAGAACATGGAGAATAGCGTGAGCGATGTGGCGATTAACGCTGCGGTGCCTGATCGGGATTTTTCACTGCCTGCGGCGGCATGGTTTGTGGCAGTCACGGAGCCTCTTCGCTTGTCTAAATCTCGGGAACTTGACGAATTTTCGCACGTCCTGCGGAGTCCTCCAAAACAAGTGGTATCCGGATGGTTTAGGGTCGGATCGTGGACAACACAATGTACGAGGGCGGTGCTAGCGCTTACTTGATCCGACCAACGCGCAGACGCTCGGGTGAGGGGCCTAGGGCGATTGTAGGAGTGACGGGAGGAATCGGAGCGGGCAAGTCATCGGTGACCACAGCCTTGGCTGGATTGGGAGCCGTTATTGCCGATGCGGACAAGATTGCCCGCGAGGTGGTCGATCCTGGCACCGAGGGTTTGGCGCTCCTTGTCCAGCGTTTTGGCCGGACGATCCTGACTGATGACGAGGTGCTGGATCGTGCGAGGTTGGCCGCCTTGGTTTTTGATGATCCCGCCGCGCGCCAAGCTCTCAACGAAATCACACACCCCCTGATCTCGGACCGAGCCTGGTCTATTCTCAATGGGGCCCCTCAAGGTTCGCTGGCCGTCTACGATGTTCCTTTGCTGGTTGAGAATGGATACGCCGAGTTATTCGACGCAGTGATCGTGGTTGATGCACCGATCGACTCGCGCCTCGATCGATTGGCTGAGCGTGGTTTGAGCCGCGCTGATGCTCTGCGCAGAATCAATGCCCAAGCAACGCTGGAACAACGTCGCGCGGTTGCATCCATTTGGATCGACAATGCGGGATCTCGCAAGGATCTCGTGGAATTGATGCTTCGCATGCATGGCGCATGGTTGTGACCTTGCCTGAGATCTACCATCACGTTCAAGCATGTCTGAGCCTTTTGCCCTACGGTTGACCTGTGAGCAATAAGCAGATTTTGCGCCAGGAAAACCCCTTCCAGGTGATCTCTGAGTACACGCCCTCTGGCGATCAGCCCAAGGCCATTAAAGAACTGGCTGCCCGCATTCGCGATGGGGAGCAGGATGTGGTCCTCATGGGTGCCACGGGCACAGGCAAGTCTGCGACTACTGCTTGGCTCATTGAAGAACTGCAACGTCCAGCTTTGGTCATTGAACCCAATAAGACCCTCGCTGCTCAGCTGGCCGCCGAGTTCCGCGAGTTACTCCCAAAGAATGCGATTGAGTATTTCGTCTCCTACTACGACTACTACCAGCCAGAGGCTTACATCCCGCAGACGGACACTTTTATCGAAAAGGACTCATCCATCAACGATGAGGTTGAACGCCTCCGACACAGCGCAACCAATAATCTGCTGACCAGACGTGACACGGTCGTGGTGGCATCAGTGTCCTGTATCTACGGCCTTGGTACTCCTGAAGAATACGTTGCCCGAATGGTTGAGCTCAGCCGCGGCATGGTGATCGACCGTGACGATCTTTTACGCGCCTTCGTCAACATGCAGTACGTTCGTAATGATTTGGCTTTCACTCGCGGTACGTTCCGGGTGCGCGGGGACACCATTGAAATTATTCCGGTGTATGAGGAACTCGCCATCCGTATTGAAATGTTTGGAGATGAGATTGATGCGCTGTCTGTCCTGCATCCGCTGACGGGCGACGTTATTGACGAGGTCGACCATACATACCTTTTCCCAGCGAGCCACTATGTTGCTGGCGAAGAACGTATGCGCCGTGCCTTGGAATCTATAGAGGACGAGTTGGCCGAAAGGCTGGCGTGGTTTGAAAAGCAAGGCAAGTTATTGGAGGCGCAGCGTCTGCGCATGCGCACCACCTATGACTTGGAGATGCTGCGCGAGATTGGCGCTTGCTCGGGAGTTGAAAACTACTCGAGGCACATTGACGGGCGAGGACCTGGGACCCCGCCGCACACTCTCTTGGATTACTTCGCCGATGACTTCCTACTGATCATTGATGAATCCCATGTGACGGTTCCTCAGATCGGTGCGATGTTCGAGGGCGATATGTCCCGTAAGCGCACTTTGGTTGATCATGGTTTCCGGCTGCCATCGGCCATGGACAACCGGCCGTTGAAGTGGGATGAATTCACGCAACGCATCGGCCAGACCGTGTATCTATCTGCCACTCCTGGTGACTATGAGCTGGACCGGTCTGATGGCGTTGTTGAACAGATCATTCGGCCGACCGGATTGGTTGATCCGTTGGTCGTGGTTAAACCGACGCAGGGACAAATTGACGATCTTCTAGAAGAAGTTCGTGTGAGGGTTGAAAAGGACGAACGTGTCCTCGTGACCACGCTGACGAAGAAGATGGCTGAGGATCTGACAACCTATATGGCTGAACGCGGCATCCGCGTTGAATATCTGCACTCCGACGTCGATACTTTGCGTCGAGTTGAGTTGCTGCGCGAGTTGCGTCAAGGCAAGTTCGATGTGCTTGTGGGAATCAACCTTCTGCGCGAAGGCCTTGATCTTCCGGAGGTGTCACTGGTTGCCATTCTTGATGCTGATAAGGAAGGTTTCCTGCGCTCCACTCGCTCTCTCATCCAGACGATCGGTCGTGCGGCGCGAAACGTGTCGGGTGAGGTCCACATGTACGCCGACAACATCACCGACTCAATGCAGGCAGCGATCTCTGAGACGATGCGCCGCCGTGAGATTCAGATCGCCTACAACACTGAACGCGGCATTGACCCACAGCCACTGCGTAAAAAGATCTCTGATGTCACCGACATGTTGGCCCGCGAGCAGATCGATACCGAATCATTGCTCGAGGGCGGCTACCGCAAAGAAAAATCCGCCTCCGCTCGCAAGGCTGCGGGAAGCCAGACAACCCGTAGTAGTGGAGCCGAGGCACAAACCGACCTTGCGGGCCTCATTGAAGAGTTATCAGCTCAGATGATGACAGCTGCTGAGCACCTTCAATTCGAAGTGGCTGCGAGGCTGCGAGATGAGATTGAGGACTTGAAGAAGGAATTGCGTCAGATGAAGCGAGCCAACTGAACCGGTGACGGTGAAGTGACTTGGGGAAGAATCACACCTTCAAAGGGGTGTTCCTAGCGGGCTGATCGCCGCGGTGCCCGATAAACTAGAAGTGCCCAAACGGAGGGGAGTACTTCCACCAACGGCAGTGTCGTCATCACGTCGGATAGCAGGCATTTTCGATGCCGGTTGTCCTCCGGCGCTGCAGGCCAATGCCTTGGTAACCGCATAACGGTTATCTAAGAAATTCGGCGGAAGGAGACCTCCGGTACCCGTGACCCCGTACCGGAGGAATACACCTGTGGACGTTCATGTGCTCGGCTGGATTGGCCTAGCAGTAGTCATTCTCACCATGATTACGGTCGACATTGTCGGCCACGTCAAAACTCCTCACGAACCGACGATGAAAGAAGCGGCCTGGTGGTCGATTGCCTACATCGCGATGGCCATCGTTTTCGGTTTCATTGTTTGGGGAGTTTGGGGCGGTGAATACGGTCAGCAGTACTTTGCTGGATACATCACCGAGAAGTCCTTGTCGGTTGATAACCTCTTCGTCTTCGTCATCATTATTTCCTCATTCAAAGTTCCCAGGAAATACCAGCAAGAGGTGTTGCTGGCGGGCATCATTATTGCCCTGGTTCTACGCCTGGTGTTCATCCTGGCTGGTGCAGCGCTCATTGAGAACTTCTCGTGGATCTTCTACATCTTCGGCGCTTACCTGTTGTGGACTGCGATCTCGCAGGCTCGTGAGGGAGTAGAAGACCCGGATGAGAAACATGACGAGGAATACGTACCGTCGGGATTCGTCAAGATGGTGGCACGCGTTATCCCAATGACGGATGGCTTTGTTGGTGGAAAGATGCTCTACCGCCACGGAGGCAAAACTTTTGTCACGCCCCTATTGCTGTGCATTATCGCCGTTGGTACCACTGACGTCATGTTCGCGGTGGACTCGATTCCGGCAATTTATTCGTTGACCGACGAGCCCTACTTGGTGTTCGCGACAAACGCTTTCTCGCTACTGGGATTACGTCAGCTCTACTTCCTCATTGATGGCTTGCTTGACCGCCTCATTTACCTGCACTATGGCCTGGCAATTATTCTGGGCTTCATTGGCTTCAAGCTGGTTAACCACGCTCTGCACACGAACGAAGTGCCTTTCATTAATGGCGGTGAGCATTGGAGTCTTATTCCTGAGCCTACGACGAGCTTCTCACTTGGCTTTATTAGCGTGGTGGTTATCCTGACTGTTGTCGCATCACTGTGGGCGGCAAAGAAGAAACAGAAGACGTACGAGGTCGACTCTGGTATTGAGTTGGCGGAGAAACAAATCGAATCGCGCTCTTGATCTCCTACACCGACGAAGTGAGGTTTTAATGCAGTCAGCCCCCACACAGTCACAAGGCTTGAGCAGTGCTCAGGTTGAATCCCGCGTGGCTGCGGGGCAGACGAATTACGTCAAACAAAAGTCGTCACGTTCGATTGCTTCCATTATTCGTGAAAATGTCTTCACCCTTTTCAACGCGATTTTGGTGGTTGCCATCGGCCTCGTCCTCGTCTTTGGACATATTCAGGACGTGGTCTTTGGCGGGGTGATGATTTTCAACGCGATCATCGGTATTTTTTCCGAATGGCGCGCCAAACGTACCCTCGACGCCCTCGCGATTGTTGATGCCCCCACTGCGCGGGTCAGACGTGACGGTGTTGCACAAGACATTGGTACGGAGGAGGTCGTTCTCGACGATGTCCTCGAATTGGCGTTGGGCGACCAAATCTGTGTGGACGGCACAGTTTTGGAATCGTCGGGGCTTGAGGTTGATGAATCGATGTTGACGGGAGAGTCTAAGCCCGTCAAAAAAGCGGCGGGTGATTCCGTTCTGGCGGGTACTTCCGTGACTGCCGGTAGTGCGGTGATTCATGCTGATGCCGTGGGCGATGATATGTACGCCCAAGGTATATCGAGGGCGGCGCGCAAGTTCCAACGCACCACATCGGAAATTCAACAGTCCATTAACTCCGTCCTGCGCGTGATCTCCGCTCTGATTATTCCTGTGGTGACTTTGACGATTTGGTCGCAAGCACGCATTGCCGACGAAGCAACTGGAGGGTGGCGCGGTGCCATCGTTTTGGGTGTTGCATCGGTTGTCGGAATGATCCCACAGGGATTGGTCTTATTGACTTCGATGAACTTTGCGATCGGCTCAGCCGCCCTGGCACGCAGGGGAGTACTGGTCCAAGAATTGCCCGCTGTGGAAGTTCTAGCCCGAGTCGACGCCCTATGCGTAGACAAGACGGGAACATTGACGACTGGGCGCATCAGGGTACGCGAAGTCATAGACCTCTTAGGGGATACGAGGGCGACGGGCGCGGCCTTGTCGGCTTTGGCTCAAGACCGCACGAACGCGACCGCCCAGGCCATTGATGACTTCTTGTCTGATGGAAGGCCAGCGCGCGAATCGGACACGGATTTCTGGGCAATTCCTTTTTCTTCCGCACGCAAATGGTCGGCGTGGGGAACGCCAGAATCGTCGTGGATGCTGGGAGCTCCCGAACTGCTACTGACCGACCAGAACCAGGAAGCAATCAACAAAGCATCGCAGATCGCAGCCTCGGGCCTGCGTGTTGTCGCATTGGTCCGATGCGATGAACAGCCCAGTGAAGAAGTGATGCCTGGGGTGCGACAAGCGGCAGCGCTTGTCGTCCTCGAAGAAGATCTTCGTGATGACGCTGCCCAAACTTTGGAATTTTTCCGAGGCCAGGGCGTGCATGTGCGCGTCATCTCAGGCGATAATCCGGGCACCGTTGCCGCTCTGGCTACGCAGGCTGGACTGCAAGCTCCCGGTGGAGCTCCGCCGCGGGCAATGGATGCTCGAGATCTTCCTCAAGACGTGCTCTCCGATGAGTTCCAAGAAGCGGTCCTGACTCACGACATTTTCGGACGGGTGACGCCCGAACAAAAGCGTGCCATGGTGGGGGCACTGCAAGCAGGCGGTCACTGCGTCGCAATGACCGGCGATGGTGTCAATGATGCTTTGGCACTCAAAGATGCCGATCTGGGTATCGCCATGGGCAACGGTGCGCAAGCAACAAAGGCCGTCGCACAGATCGTCCTCGTCGACTCGAAGTTCTCAGTTTTGCCCGGTGTGCTGGCAGAGGGACGAAGAATCATTGCGAATATGGAACGAGTCTCGGCGCTCTTTCTCGCCAAGACGTGCTACGCGGCAATCTTCGTCATCATGTGTGCGATTCTTGGTTGGGCTTACCCCTTCTTGCCTCGCCACTTTACCTACGTCGACGCTCTCACCATCGGTATCCCAGGATTCTTCATTGCTCTAGCGCCCAATCCACGCCGGTATGTTCCTGGCTTTTTGAGACGAACGTTGTCCTTGGCAATACCGTCGGGGATGGCTCTAGGTGCTGTGGCGTTAACCGTCTATGCTCTTGTCGGGCCGGCACAGGTGGACGGGCGCACAGCAGCAGCTTTGTCTTTGACGATCGGGGCTCTGTGGCTCCTATCCATTACGGCCAGGCCCCTGGAGGGATGGAGGATTGGGCTCATCGCGTCGATGATTGTGATTGCTCTCGTCGGAGTACTTCTCCCATCGATCCGCTCATTCTTCGCGTTAGCGTGGCCGTCTTCGTCTGAGTGGGTGATGATCGCCGCTGGCGGCGTGGTTGCTGCGATGCTGATCGAGGTCGCCCACCGCGCTTACCACCGACGCGCACATGAGCAAGCCCAGCGTGAACATGAATTAGCGGATCAACGCTCTGGCGCGGGTCTGTGACTTTTCCGTAGACAATCGGAAACGACAACGAGCCGCACATTGAACGCGAGCGCCCAATGTGCGGCTGAGGCTATGAGACGAGATCAGCGAAAAGTTCTTAAAGTCCGCTCAGAAGCTTCGGATCACCGGATCCCACTGACGAGCAATCCGGTCAAGGATGAAACCGTTCGTGTAGAAGGGGTCTGCGTCTAGAGCTGTCAGGGCGTCCTCGGGGCTGTCAGCGTTGAAAAGAATGAGGGCACGGCCCTGATCAACCAGAGGGCCGGAGGCAACGATCTTTCCCTCCTCACATAGGGAACCAAGGAAAGCACGGTGCTCGGGGCGGACCTCATCCATTTGCGGGCCCTTGGTAGTGTCGTACACGTATTCGATTGCGAAATATGCCATGCCCTAACGCTAACCCTTCGCCGAGGCGTTTGGAAGCCCGATGGGTAGGATCGAAGAGTGCACGATCAGCTGATTATCCATGGCGCCCGCGAACATAACCTCAAGGACGTCGACCTCGAACTACCCCGAGACGCGATGATCGTCTTTACTGGGCTATCCGGTTCGGGCAAATCTTCCCTTGCTTTCGACACCATCTTCGCTGAAGGCCAGCGCCGATACGTTGAATCACTGTCGTCCTACGCGCGCCAATTCCTCGGCCAAATGGACAAACCAGATGTCGATTTCATTGAAGGGCTATCGCCGGCCGTGTCAATCGACCAAAAGTCCACGTCGCGTAACCCGCGTTCAACCGTCGGCACCATCACCGAGGTGCACGATTATCTGCGATTGTTGTACGCGCGCGCTGGCACTGCCCACTGTCCTCAATGCGGGGCTCAGATTCAGGCGCAGACGGCTCAGCAGATTGTTGACCGCGTTCGCACGATGGCTGATGGTACGAAGTTCCAGGTCTTGTCGCCGGTGGTGCGTGGCCGCAAGGGCGAATATCAGGATCTGATCGACGAACTGAAAACCAGCGGATACACGCGAGCCATCATCGACGGGGAGATGGTTCGTCTTGACTCCGCGCCGAAACTTGAACGCAAACTACGTCATACCATTGAGGTGGTCATTGATCGCCTTGTTGTGCGTGAAGGAATGCGCCAACGTCTCACAGACTCAGTAGAGACTGCGCTGCGATTGTCTGATGGACTGGTAGTCATTGACTGCGTGGACTTAGACGAGGATGATCCAGACCGGCGCCGACGCTATTCAGAAAAACGAGCTTGTCCCAATGACCATGTACTGACTTTGGAAGAGATCGAACCTCGAACCTTTTCTTTTAACGCTCCCTACGGCGCATGTCCAACCTGTTCGGGACTGGGGTCGAAGCTGGAAATCGATCCAGATTTGGTGGTCCCCGACGAGGAGCTGACCTTGGCGCAGGGGGCCGTCATCCCCTGGAACTCCAACTTCAAGTACCACAAGCGGCTCCTGGCGTCCCTGGGTAAAGAATTGGGATTCGACATCAACACCGCGTGGAAGGATCTGCCCGAAGAGGCTCGCGAAGCAATCCTGTACGGCAAGGACTATGAGGTCCAGGTCAAGTTCCGCAATAGGTGGGGGAGGGAACGGTCCTATACCACGGGTTTCGAGGGCGTCGTTAACTACATCGAACGCAAGAAAGAGGAAACTGAATCCGAAACGGTCAAGGACCGTATGGATGGGTATATGCGCGAGGTTCCTTGCCCGGAATGCAAGGGGGCTCGTCTGCGTCCCGAAGTTCTCGCTGTCACTATTGATGGACTGTCAATTGCCGCCCTATCCGACCTTTCAATTAGTCAGACCCGCGAGCACTTGACCGACCTGCAACTGGAAACGAGGGCAGCTTCGATCGCGGAGCCGATCCTCAAAGAAATCCATGCACGCCTCGACTTCCTCATTGACGTTGGATTGTCCTACCTGACTTTGTCACGTGGGGCTGGAACGCTCTCTGGTGGGGAGGCCCAGCGCATTAGGTTGGCAACCCAGATCGGCTCGGGTCTGGTGGGGGTTTTGTATGTCCTTGATGAGCCATCGATTGGCTTGCATCAGCGCGATAACCGCAAACTCATCGCCACCTTGAAGAGACTGCGAGACCTGGGTAATACCCTCATCGTTGTTGAGCACGACGAAGAAACTATGGAGGCTGCCGACTGGATCGTTGACATTGGTCCGGGAGCTGGCGAATCCGGTGGATGGGTGGTTCACTCAGGCACCCTGGAAGCACTCAAGAAGAATACGAAGTCGCTGACAGGCCAGTACCTGTCAGGCAAACGCGCAATCCGAACCCCAGCCACCCGTCGTGATGTGGACCCCGAACGTGTCATTACGGTTAACGGAGCCAGGGAACATAATCTGCAAGACGTCACCGTTTCTTTCCCTCTGGGATGTTTCGTAGCGGTCACCGGTGTTTCTGGCTCAGGTAAATCCACCCTCGTTAATCAGATTCTTTACCGTTCACTAGCTGCGCGACTCAACGGCGCACGCATGGTTCCCGGCCGCCACCGTTCAATCACAGGAACCGAGGACCTAGAAAAGGTCGTCCATGTCGACCAATCACCCATTGGCAGGACACCTCGTTCGAATCCGGCGACCTACACGGGCGTGTGGGATCAGATTCGCAAACTCTTTGCTGACACACAGGAGGCAAAGGTTCGTGGTTACGGTCCCGGGCGTTTCTCTTTCAATGTCAAGGGTGGGCGCTGTGAATCCTGTAAAGGTGATGGCACCCTCAAAATTGAGATGAACTTCCTTCCGGACGTGTATGTCCCGTGCGAGGTCTGCCATGGTGCCCGATACAATCGGGAAACTTTGGAAATCCTCTACAAGGGTAAGTCTGTGGCGGATGTTCTCAATATGCCCATCGCTGAGGCGGCGGAGTTCTTCGCTCCTATCGGGCGAATTGCACGTCACCTGAACACTCTCGTTGAGGTCGGGCTCGGTTATGTGCGCCTTGGACAGTCGGCAACAACGTTATCGGGAGGCGAAGCGCAGCGCGTCAAGCTCGCATCAGAACTTCAACGACGCTCATCTGGGCGCACAGTCTATGTGTTGGACGAACCGACTACCGGCTTGCATTCTGAGGACATTCGCAAGCTCCTCATGGTGTTGCAATCCTTGGCCGACAAGGGCAATTCGGTCATTGTTATCGAACACAACCTCGACGTCATTAAATCCGCCGACTGGATTATTGACATGGGACCCGAGGGCGGCGCTGGCGGCGGCACGGTGATCGCAGAAGGAACTCCCGAGCAGGTATGCGAGATCGAAAAATCCTTCACCGGTGCGTACCTCAAAGAAGCTTTCGAACGCGAACACAAGCTCATTGCTTCCGCAAGCTGACGTAGTAGCTACACAGACGCAAGATTGACAGTGCCTCGTAATACTTGGCTTTGCGCGCATCTCCTTGCAGCTACTTGCCGAAAGGACGAACGGAGAGTTCATCAATATTGGCGTCAGCTGGCAGGTCCACCGTCAAGCGGACGGTACGCGCAACGTCGGAAACATTGAGGTGAGCATCGGCATCGTAGTCGCGGCCCATGGCCACGTGCATGGACTTCTGCATATCTGTATCGATGCGACCCGGATGAATCGACGTGACCCGAACCCGGCCTCGTTCTTCTTCGCGTAGTACCTGCGTGTAACCCGTCAGCGCGAACTTGGATGCGCAATAGGACGCTGTACCCGAAAAACCTCGCAGGCCTGCCCCTGAGTTAATCATGATGATCTGTCCGTGCTGTGCCCTCAGTGCTGGCAGCAGCAGGGAGGTGAGTTGAGCGACCCCAACAACATTGAGAGACAAAGAATCAATCCAATGATTGCGGTCGAAACCATCGGCGTGATCAAGGTGGCATACGCCGGCATTATGAACGAGCAGATCCAAACGTCCGCTCGTGTCCTCGAGCATCGAAGCAACGGCGCGTTCGATATCCTTGCCGTCGGTCAGGTCAGCAACCAAGGCCGAAGCGTGGGGGAGTGTGGCTGCGACCTCATGAACAGAGGCGGCGCTTCGACCACCAATAACGACATGGAAATCCCGGCTCAGCTGATCAACAATGGCTCGTCCAAGGCCGCGTGAGCCTCCGGTAACGAGAGCCACCGGGCGCTTCGATACATCACTCACTCTTGGCAGCCGCCTCTCCCTCGGCATAAAGGGCGTCAATCTCAGAAGAAAAATCGCGGATAACAATATTGCGTTTGAGTTTCAAAGACGGAGTCATGTAACCGTTCTCAACTGTGAATTCGGCGTTGACGATGCGGTAGCGCCGAATTGACTCAGCCCGAGAAACCTGCTTATTTGCTCGGGCGATTGCCCGTTCCAAAGAGGCACGAATTTGCGGTAGTTCGGCTGCCGCAGCAGAGTCGACCACAGGCATACCATGAGTTTGCAGCCAGTTGGGTAACATCTCGGTGTCCAAGGTGATGAGAGCACCAATGTAGGGGCGGCCGTCTCCAACAACAACGACGTTGGCTACCAGGGGGTGTGTGGAGAGGGATTCTTCAAGGACTCCGGGAGACACATTCTTTCCTCCCGCCGTAATAATGAGTTCCTTCTTACGGCCGGTAATACGCAGGTGTCCAGTGTCATCAATGGATGCCAGGTCACCGGTCTTAAACCACCCATCAACAAAGGCCTTGGCGGTTTCTTCTGGCAGGTTGTGATAACCCGGGGAGACGTTGACGCCTTGCACGAGTAGCTCCCCGTCCTCGGCAATTTTCATCCGGTTACCCGGCCAAGGGAAGCCCACAGAATCAGGCGGGAAGTCCTCGGGCAGTTCAACTGCAATGGGGCCGGTCGTTTCCGACAATCCGTAGCCCTGCAGGAGCTCAATTCCCAGACCACGATAGAAGTCAGCCAAGTCAAGAGCCAGGGGAGCGCCTCCGCAGATGACCGTGCGCAGATTGGGGCCGAGAATTGCGCGAACCTTCTTGAGGACCAACGCATCGGCCACACCGTAGCGAACCTTCAAAAGGGCCGATGGGCCGGGTGAGGGAATGCCGGATGGGTCCGGAACTGGGACTGTATCGGGCAATACGCCACCCGTCTCGTCAGCTTCGACTAGGGATTCCACGTAAGCCGTTGACTTTGAGACCTGCCGAGATTGGCGAGCCGCCCAGGAGAACAACTTGCCTTTGAAACCGCCGCCAGCTTTTGCTGCGGCGGCGTTATAAACCTTTTCCAGAACGCGTGGCACAGCCAAGAGCATGGTGGGTTTGAAGGTCGCAATATCATCAACAAGATTACGAGTATCGGGGGAGAAAGCGATCACGCCATTGCCCGACAATACTGCGTACATCACAAAACGAGCTAAGACGTGGGCCACCGGAAGGAAGAGCAGGTTACGCGACTTCGTATCACCAATAATGAAGGGCAGAATGTCCCATGCTTGTATTGCTGTTTCAATGAAGTTGGCGTGAGTGAGGATGACGCCCTTGGGAATACCCGTAGTACCCGAGGTGTAGATAATGGTTGCCTGATCTTCAAGGCGAAGCGCTTCGACACGTTCGTCAATGACCTCTTGGCTGATCCCACGAGCAGCTTCGGCCACAATTCGTGCGGCTCCACGGTCTAATGACAAAACCAAGGTCGTCTGGTCGACTTTGACTGATTCAACGAGTTCAGCCTGCTGGCTTGTTGCTGTTAAGACAATACGGATATTGGCGTCGGTCAGAATATGTTGAATCTGTGCAGCCGAGTCGGTTTCGTAAATGGGGACGGTGATGGCTCCACACGACAGCGCAGCCATATCGAAGAGTGCCCATTCATACGAGGTTGGGGCCAAGATTGCCATGTGTTGGCCAGCCTGCAGGCCTAGACCCACAAGCCCTCGGGCAGTGTCATTGACATGGTCACGAAACCTATCAATGGTGATGGGTCTCCATGTTCCGACTTGATCGCGCTTTTCAATTGCGATCTGACCGGGATGCTCAGCTGCTCGATTACGGATCATCTTGGGCAGGTTCCAGTCGGACTGGGCTTTCCTGCCGGCCGAGGACTCCCAGGAACCATCAGCGAGTCTACGTACCGCCATCATGACGCCTTTCATTGCGAGGCCGCCGAGGCGCAGCCCCATCGAGGGTATCGGAAAGAATCAGCCCTTGCGGCGACGCTCCTTCGAAGTTGCCGATTCTCCTTCTTGGTAAAGTGCATCAATTTCGGCCGCATAGTCTGCCAACACTTTAGAGCGGCGCAGTTTCATTGACGGGGTGACGTAACCGTTTTCGACCGTAAATGTTGCGTTGATAATCCGATATCGTCGAATCGATTCAGCTCTGGATACCTGCTTATTTGCCCGCGCAATTGCACGGTCAAGTGATTGACGCACTTGCGGCAATTCCGCGGCTGCCACGGCGTCCACAATGGGCAAATTATGTCGAGTCAACCAGTCGGGCAACATATCGGGATCCAAAGTGAACAGAGCGCCAATATAGGGCCGGTTATCACCGACCACAATGACATTTGCTAGAAGAGGATGAGTAGACAAGGAATCCTCGAGGACGCCGGGGGAAACGTTCTTGCCCCCAGCGGTGACAATGAGTTCTTTCTTTCGTCCAGTGATTGTCAGGTGGCCTTTACGGTCAATAGAGCCCAGGTCACCGGTATGGAACCATCCGTCAGGCATCGCTTCTTCAGTTTGTTCAGGCAGGTGGTAGTAGCCGTCCATGACAGAGACTCCCTTGGCAAGGATCTCACCATCGCGAGCGATCTTCAGGGAGTTACCCGGCAGGACAGGGCCGACGGTCCCCACGGGGTTGGAATCGAGATGCTGGACTGCGATGGGGCCCGTGGTTTCGGAAAGACCATAGCCTTGCAAAAGGGTCAAGCCCATGCCCGAGAAGAAATGCGCGAGGTCAGTAGCTAGGGGAGCACCACCTGAAACAACGTATTTAAGGTTCGGGCCTAAGACAGCCCGAATCTTCTTGAGGGCAAGAGCATCGGCTGCACGGTGGCGCATACGAGTTGCTGGCGAGGGGCCGAGGACGGAGTGGCTTGCATGTGAATACTTACGGGACTGCTTGGCGGACCAGGAGAAGATCTTGCCTTTAATGCCGCCACCTGCTTTAGCTGCTGCAGCGTTATAGACCTTTTCCAGCACCCGCGGAACCACAAGAAGTACCGACGGTTTGAAGGACTGAATATCGGGTAAAAGATTCTTAATATCGGGCGAGAATCCAATGACTCCCTGTCCTGACAACACTGCGTGCATGACGAGGCGTGCGAGGACGTGGGCGACGGGCAAGAACAGCAGGATGCGAGTCTTTGGGGAGTCAATGACTTCCCCAAGAACTTGGCGAGCGCCCTCGGTGGTACCGACGAAATTCTTGTGCGTCAGGACGACGCCCTTGGGTACGCCTGTGGTACCGGAGGTGTAGATGACGGTGGCGATATCCTCGCTTGAAATATTGGCGCGTCGAGCTTCGACCTCGCACGGGTCGACGCGTTGCGCCGCTTGGGCAAGCGTCCGCATAGCTCCGCGATCCAATGGGTCGATTGAACGAACTTCGTCGGTGCGCACAGATTCGACGAGATCTGCTTGTTGACTCGTCGCAGTGAAAACCTGGACGACGTTGGCATCGGAGAGAATGTGTCGGATTTGGCTGGCAGAATCTGACTCGTAGATAGGAACGGTGATTGCGCCGACGGATAAAACGGCCAGATCCAGGAGAAGCCATTCGAAGGAGGTTGCCGCCAGGATTGCGACGGCTTCACCGGGTTGAATACCAATGCCAATGAGGCCGCGGGCGGTGTCTTCAACTTGACGCTGCAAGTCGGCTGCTGTTACAGACCGCGTTGTTCCAACTCCGGTGCGTTGCTCAATGGCTACCTGGGTGGGGCGGGCTGTTGCACGCTTGATGAGCATCGAGGGGATTGTGTCCACCTCGGACAGCTTGTACTTGAGTTCTTCGGTGTACGAACCGTCGCGCAGTCGCTTCACATCGGCCTCCTTGGCTGTGGAGTTGAAGAGTTTCAACTCTTGAATGGAATGACTCTATCCGGGGAATGTTCAGCCAGTGATCAGGCACGCGGAAAGCCGTGATCCCGGAATGAATCACATCCCGGGATCAGCAATGGAGTATCAGCACCTCACAGATCGTAGTAGAGCTGGTACTCGTAGGGGTGTGGATACATGCGCATGGGGGCAACCTCGTTGGCCTCTTTGTAATCGAGCCAGGTATTGATGAGGTCAGCGGTGAAGACATCACCCTCGGTCAAGAAGTCGTGGTCCGCACGTAAAGCGTCCAGAGCTGCTTCAAGGGAGGAGGGGAGCTTAGCGATGTCGTGATATTCGGCAGGGGGCAGTTCGTACAGGTCCTTGTCGATTGGAGCCGCAGGTTCAATCCTGCGTCGGATACCGTCAATTCCTGCCATGAGACATGCGGCAAAAGCAAGGTAGGGATTCGCCGAGGGATCGGGCACGCGGTACTCGACACGCTTGGCCTTTGGTGACGTACCTGTTACCGGAATGCGGATACATGCAGAGCGATTACGAGCCGAATAAACAAGGTTAATAGGGGCTTCGAAACCGGGGACAAGGCGCCTAAAAGAGTTCACTGATGGGTTAGTGAATGCCAAGAGTGCGGGTGCGTGAGCAAGTAACCCACCAATAAACCAGCGTGCGGTATCAGATAGGGAGCCGTAGCCGCGCTCGTCATAGAACAGAGGCTCACCTTCTTTCCACAGTGAGAAGTGAGTGTGCATTCCCGACCCGTTGTCACCGAAAAGGGGCTTGGGCATGAAAGTTGCGGAGTGGCCGAACTCGAGAGCCGTATTCTTGATGATGTACTTGAATTTCATCATGTCGTCAGCAGCCTTTTGCAAAGATGCAAAACGATAGTTGATCTCTTGCTGACCGCCGGCACCGACCTCGTGGTGAGCGCGTTCGATCTTGAGCCCCGATGCTGCGAGCTTGTGGACCATTTCATCGCGGACATCGCAGTAGATGTCATTGGGAGCAACAGGGAAGTACCCGCCCTTGATTGGCACCTTATAGCCCATATTGCCGCCTTCTTCCTTGCGGCCAGTGTTCCAGTAGGCCTCAGGGGAATCCACGGAGAAGAACGTCTCATTTGGGCTGACTTGGTAGCGCACATCGTCAAAGAGGTAGAACTCGGCTTCAGCGCCGATGAAACACTGATCGGCAATGCCCGTTGAACGTAGATATGCCTCGGCTTTGGCGGCAACTTGGCGGGGATCGCGAGAGAAAGGTTCGTCGGTAAAGGGATCAACGATAGAAAAGTTGATGACGAGGGTTTTAGCCACGCGGAAAGGATCAATGAAAGCTGAGCTGATGTCGGCTATGAGCTTCATGTCGGATTCGTGAATCTGCGTGAATCCGCGGATCGAGGATCCGTCGAACATGAGGCCGTCGTCAAGGGCTCCGTCAAGGAACTCATCGGCAGGGATGGTGAAGTGCTGCTGGACCCCTGGCACGTCACAGAATCGGACGTCGATAAATTCGACTCCTTCCTGGGCGATGAAAGCGGTGATCTCTTCGTTGGAAGTGAACATGAATGTCCTTTTTGGAACTCGTGATGGTCGACGGCCCGGCTCAAGGTCAAAACTACTTAAACCTGGGGCCAAGAACAGTATAGGCAGTGTGAGGGTCTAAAGAACTGAACCATCCGCGAAGTGGTAGGTGTCATGCACTCCACGTTAGGCTGGTCGTCATGGCAGATCCCGCAACATACAGGCCGGAAACCGGGCAGATTCCGACCTCGCCGGGCGTCTACCGCTTTATCGACGAACAAGGACGCGTGATCTACGTCGGCAAAGCGAAGAACCTGCGCAACCGACTCACTAACTATTTCCAAGACTTGTCAAACTTGCATCCTCGCACCCAGCAAATGGTCACCACTGCCTGTCAAGTTCAGTGGACAGTTGTCAATAGCGAGATCGAAGCCCTCACCCTCGAATTCACTTGGATCAAAGAATTCGATCCCAGATTCAACGTTATGTATAAGGACGACAAGTCCTACCCGTATCTGGCCATCACCATGAACGAGGACTACCCGCGAGCGCATGTCACGCGTCAATCGAAAAGACGCGGGACTCGTTACTTTGGACCCTATACGCAGGTGTGGGCGATCCGCGAAACCATCGATCAACTACTACGAGTATTCCCCGTTCGTACCTGCTCGGCGGGTGTCTTCCAGCGAGCCAAAGCTCAGGGGCGGCCGTGCCTGCTTGGCTACATCGATAAATGTTCGGCTCCTTGCGTGGATCGCATCAGCGAAGAAGACCACCGTGAATTGGCTGAGAATCTCTGCGAGTTCATGCAGGGCAGAACCGGTCCCTACATGCGCGACCTTGAAAAGAACATGGTCGAGGCTGCTCAGTCCTTGGACTTTGAACGTGCCGCGAAGCTACGCGACGACCTGGCAGCTTTGAAGAATGTTCTGGAGCGCAACGCTGTTGTCCTTGACGATGGAACGGACGCGGACGTGTTCGCCCTCGTCAGTGATGAACTTGATGCGGCGGTGCATGTTTTCCACGTGCGTGGGGGCCGGATCCGGGGCACGCGCGGCTGGGTTATCGACCGTGCGGATGACACGAACGAGGCCGGCCTCATGACCAAGCTGCTTGAGCAGGTGTATTCGGCTGTTCCCGCAGCGCCCCAGCCTTTGCGCGGCCGCCCTGCGGGGCAGTCTCGTGCAACCTCCGTAGACGATGTTGCTCATACTCCCACCGATGCTGTTCCGCGTGAGATTCTCGTGTCGGTGTCGCCTCAAGACAACGAGGTGATCGCCCAGTGGTTGACACAGCTGAGAGGAGCCAGGGTCAAGGTTTACGTACCTCAACGCGGGCCCAAGGCACATCTGATGGAAACCGTTGCTCAGAATGCTCGCCAAGCCCTCACGTTGCATCAGACCAAACGTGTTGGAGATTTGACGCAGCGATCTCAAGCTCTCGAAGAGTTAGCTCAAGAGTTGGACTTACCGGCGGCTCCACTGAGGATCGAATGCTACGACGTGTCCCACACGCAGGGAGAAAATCAAGTTGCGTCGATGGTGGTCTTCGAGGATGGTTTGCCTCGTAAAGATGCCTACCGCACCTACAATATTCGCGGTGTTGATGGCAATGGCACACCCGATGACACCTCTGCTATGGATGAGGTCTTGCGGCGCAGATTCTCACGTCTGTTGGCTGAAGAATCTGGGATGAGTGGCGAAGACGAGGACGGAGTTGCTTTTCAATCGGGTCCCGTGGACGCCACTACGGGCAGGCCTCGACGATTCTCTTATCGACCTGACTTGGTTGTTGTTGACGGAGGTCTTCCTCAGGTCAATGCTGCGCGTCGAGCCCTTGACGAAGTGGGAATGGACGTGCCGGTAGTGGGTTTAGCTAAACGACTCGAAGAAGTGTGGGTTCCGGGTGAGGAATTCCCCGTGATTCTTGCGCGTACGTCGCCTGGGTTATATCTGCTCCAATATCTACGCGATGAGTCGCACCGTTTTGCCATTACTAAGCATCGAAAACGACGTGCTCAAACCCAGACTCGATCCGTGCTCGATTCCATTCCCGGATTGGGGCCGTCACGTCAAGCCGCGTTGCTCAAAAAATTTGGGTCAGTCAAGCGTGTTCGGCAAGCCAGTGTTGAAGAAGTGGCACAAGTGCCGGGATTTGGTGAGAAACTTGCAGCGACCGTCTTGTCCTCGTTGAATCCCCAACCTACGGCCGAATCTGGCGAAGGAGATTGAGATGCCTGTCCCCACGACTTCCGTCGCTCTACCTGCTCGCGTTTTGCTGCTGGGTTCTGGAGAACTTGGCAAGGAACTGACGATCTCTTTGCAGAGATTAGGCTGCCACGTGATTGCAGTTGATTCTTATGCCGGGGCGCCAGCGATGCAGGTGGCTGACGATTTTCGCGTGCTCAATATGTCTGATGGGGATGCGTTGGAGGCCCTCCTTGACGAGGTCGAGATCGACCTCGTGGTGCCCGAGGTGGAGGCTATTGCCACCGATAGGCTCGCACGCTATGAAGCTGCAGGGCGAGCCCGTGTTGTCCCCAACGCTTTTAGCGTGCAGGCAACGATGGACCGTCAACAGATTCGCAGTTTGGCAGCATCACTAGAAGGTGTGACTACATCCAAGTTCCGATTTGCCTCAAGTGCGGATGAACTACGCGCTAGCCTGGAACACACGGGGCTACCTGCTTTTATTAAACCCACGATGTCTTCGTCGGGCCACGGGCAGTCGCGCATTGAGTCTGCCGATCAGGCACAGGCAGCGTGGGACGAGGCTATCGAGGGCGCGAGGTCCAATACCGGGCGCGTCATTGTTGAAGAGCAGATCAACTTCGACTCAGAGATCACTCTTTTGACAGTGCGTTGGTGGAATGACGAACGCCAACGGGTGGAAACGAGTTTCTGTGAACCGATCGGACATCGCCAAGTTGATGGGGACTATGTTGAGTCCTGGCAGCCGGCCCACGTCACAGATGCTGCGCTTCGCTCGTGCCAAGAGATGGCACGCATTGTGACCAGTGCGTTAGCTGAATCGGGAGCCGCACCTGCTTTAGGTCTCTTCGGGGTGGAGTTCTTCCTTCAAGAGGATCGGGCCTGGTTCTCAGAGCTTTCCCCCAGGCCGCACGACACGGGCATGGTCACTATGGCAACCCAGCGTCTGTCTGAGTTCGACCTCCATGCGCGCGCTATCCTCGGCCTGCCAATCGACACAACTTTGGCTCAACCCGGTGCTTCTGCGGTGGTCAAGTCAGATCAAGCTATTGAGGACGCCTGCTATCTGGGTGTGGCTCACGCAATGGCTGACGGGGCTGACGTGAGAATTTTTAATAAGCCCGTTTCACGTGCTGGTCGCAGACTCGCGGTTGCGATAAGTGTGGGTCGAGATATCGACGACGCCAGGAGGCTTGCCAATGAGGCCGCAGGACGCGTCAGTGTCGTCTCTGCTTCAGACGATGAGCAATCCGTAAAGATGGCATCCTTAGACCATGACTGACTCTGTGTCCCAAGCGCTATCTGACCCGACACCCCCGTCGGGTATCCCCATGCTCGATGCTGCGCCTGGTCCTCAGACTCCTGCGGTCAACGAGGTCCTCATTATTACTGGCCGGTCTGGGGCGGGAAGAACAGGCGCTGCGCGCGCCCTCGAAGACCTGGACTGGTACGTCGTTGACAATCTGCCGCCCTCGATGATTCCGGCCCTTGTTGGCATGATGTCGCCAGAGGGCGCAGGCGTACACCGTCTAGCGGTTGTTATTGACGTGAGATCACGCAGCTTCTTCGCTGATTTGGCTCAGACTCTTGACCAGCTCAAATCCGTGGGCGCCGCGTACCGTGTCATTTTCCTTGAAGCCGACAACCAGACTTTGGTGCGTCGCTATGAGTCGAGTCGCCGCCCCCACCCGATGCAGGGGGAGGGGACTCTCATGGATGGGATCTTGGCAGAGGAGTCTCTACTACAGCCCCTGCGTCGCACTGCAGACGAGATCATCGACACCTCTGCGATGAGCGTCCACGACCTGACTCGTCACATTCGTGATGTGATCGCAGGCGAAGGCAATCGGCCTCTTCAAATTACCGTTGAATCTTTCGGATTCAAGCACGGCATTCCACTCGACGCGGATCACGTTGTGGATGTGAGGTTCTTGAAAAACCCGTATTGGGTCGACGAATTGCGGCATCTGACGGGCAGAGATCAGCCGGTGGCTGACTATGTTCTCGACCAACCGGGTGCTCGCCAGTTCATCCTCGACTACGCTGACCTCCTGGCCCCAATGCTCAAGGGGTATCTTGCTGAGCTTAAGCCCTTCGCAACCATTGCTATTGGGTGTACGGGGGGCAAGCATCGTTCGGTAGCTTGCACGGAGCTCGTGGCATCGCGTCTGCGTGAACACGGCTACACGGTCAGAGTGGTCCACCGCGACATGGGGAGGGAATGATGGCGTATTTGGATGCGGCCGGCTGGGCTCAACGCGGAGACAACGGTCAATCCGTGGTTGCGCTGGGTGGAGGCCACGGCCTGTCGGCCACACTGCGGGCCTTGCGGCATATCACTCGTCATCTCACCGCAGTCGTCACCGTTGCTGATGATGGGGGATCTTCTGGCAGGCTCCGTCAGGAAATGAATGTTCTACCTCCCGGCGACCTGAGGATGGCTTTGGCCAGCCTATGTGAAGAAACCGAGTGGGGTCTGACTTGGCGTGACATCATGCAGCTGCGTTTGCGAACTGATGGCCCACTCAACGGGCACGCCCTCGGCAACCTGCTGATTTCCGGCTTCTGGCAACTCCTGGATGACCCGGTGGAAGGCTTGGACTGGATCGGTAGACTACTGGGTGCTTCCGGGCGTGTTCTACCGATGGCTATTGACCCAATCGATATCGAAGCCGACCTCGATGACAACGGTCGCCGCTACACGGTATCGGGCCAGTCGGAGGTCGCTGTCGCCCCGGGTACAGTTCAGCAAATTCGGATCCACCCAAGTGAACCCAAGGTGCCCTCGGCGGTTATTGAAGCCATTTCCGAGGCTGACTGGGTGGTATTGGGGCCAGGCTCTTGGTATACCTCGGTCATTCCGCATCTACTGGTCCCGCAAATGCACCGTGCACTGGTCACCACCGATGCTCACCGCGCCCTCGTCCTGAACCTATCTCGCCAACGCGGAGAGACTGACCGGATGACCACGGCGGACCACGTGAGGGTGTTGCGCGAATACGCCCCCGATCTCAAACTCGACGTGGTCATTGCTGACCCGACGGCCACCGATGACATAGATGATTTGATCGTTGCGGCCGAAGAACTCGGAGCGCGTGTCGTTTTGCGTCAGGTACGCACAGGAGATGGCGCTCCCCATCACGATCCGTTGCGCTTAGCTGCCGCCCTGCGTGATGCTTTCGACGGTTTTCTTGGCGAAGTGGGGAAAGCTGAAGCGTGGCTCTAACAATGACCGACAAGACTCAAGGGAAAAACACGTGTCTTTAACTTCCGACATGAAGGATGAGTTGGCCAGGACCCCTGTGACCACTCAGACCGAGATGGCCGCCGAAGTGGCCACCATCTTGCGTTTTGCAGGTGGCCTGCACTTGGTGTCGGGCAGAATCCTGATCGAGGCCGAGTTAGACTCTCCGGTCGCTGCGCGACGGCTGCGTGCATTCCTGCAGGCCCTCTATAACGCTGACTCGACGGTTGTAGTGGTTTCTGGAGGGTCACTGCGCCGCGGTAAACGCTACGTAGTACGTGTTGTTCATCAGGCTGATGAGTTGGCCAGGCTCACCGGTTTGGTTGATTCTCGGCGTCGGCCGGTTCGGGGGCTGCCGCCCACACTCGTGGCGTCGGGAACGGCCGAGGCCGCAGCCATTTGGCGAGGAGCTTTCCTAGCGAGAGGCTCTCTCATGGAGCCGGGGCGTTCATCGTCGCTGGAGGTGACGTGCCCGGGGCCGGAGGTGGCCCTGGCGATGGTCGGATGTGCGCGCAAACTTGGTGCGGGTGCACGTTCGAAAGAAGTACGAGGGGCCGATCGAGTTTCCGTGCGTGATTCGGAGGCTATTGGTGTCCTGATCGCAGCAATGGGAGCAAACGTCACCTATCAGGCGTGGCAAGAGCGGCGCGAACGGCGGGAGGCTCGAGGGTCTGCCAATCGACTCGCAAACTTCGACGATGCCAATTTGCGCAGGTCGGCTCGTGCGGCTGTAGCCGCGGGAGCTCGAGTTGAAAGAGCGTTTGAAATTCTGGGCGATGACGTTCCTGAACACCTGCTTGAAGCGGGCAAATTGCGTCTTGAATTCAAACAGGCATCCCTCGAAGAGCTTGGTAAACACACGGATCCCCCCTTGACGAAAGACGCTGTAGCTGGGCGTATCCGCAGGTTGTTGGCGATGGCTGATAAGACTGCACATGAGCGAGGTATTCCGGATACGGAGGCCGCGCTGACCCTAGAAATGCTGGATGAGGACTGAAGTCCCAAAATGGCCACGAGATTCTCCCCACGTCGCCATCGGCGAAATCGATGGTGCCAGCCGCGGCGCGGGGGTGTAGTTTAGAAGTGCTGGAACCGCAGAGATCTGCGGGCCGGGCTTGCATCCCGCAAGTTCCGGTTGCAACGATAATCCGTGCCCGTTCGTGGGCACGAGCAGGAGGACAATAGTGACCACCCGCGTTGGCATCAACGGCTTTGGCCGCATCGGCCGCAATTTCTTCCGCGCTGCTATTGAGCAGGGCGCCGACATCGAGATCGTCGCGGTCAACGACCTGACCGACACCAAGACTCTCGCCCACCTCCTCAAGTACGACTCGATCCTCGGTCGTTTCTCCGGTGAGGTTTCCTTCAATGACGAGTCCATCGTCGTCGACGGTAAGACCATCAAGGTCCTCGCTCAGCGCGATCCCAAGGATCTGCCCTGGGGCGACCTCGGCGTTGACGTCGTCGTCGAATCCACCGGTTTCTTCACTGATGGTGAGAAGGCCAAGTCGCACATTGACGCCGGCGCCAAGAAGGTCGTTATCTCCGCTCCTGCGAAGAACGTTGACGGCACCTTCGTCATGGGCGTGAACCAGGATGACTACGACAACGCCACGATGAACATCGTGTCCAACGCTTCCTGCACGACCAACTGCTTGGCCCCCCTGGCCAAGGTCCTGCACAAGGAATTTGGCATCGTCCGCGGCATCATGACCACGATCCACTCCTACACCGGTGACCAGCGCGTTCTCGACGCTCCTCACTCGGATCTGCGTCGCGCCCGCGCCGCCGCCCTGAACATGATCCCCACCAAGACCGGCGCTGCCCAGGCTGTCGCCCTGGTCCTGCCCGAGCTGGCCGGCAAGTTTGACGGTCTGGCTGTTCGCGTTCCCACCCCGACCGGCTCCCTGACCGACCTGACCTTCCAGGCTGAGAAGGAGGTCTCCGTCGAGGCCATCAAGGCTGCTGTTAAGGCCGCCGCCGAAGGCGAACTCAAGGGCATCCTCAAGTACACCGAGGATCCGATTGTTTCCACCGACATCGTTGGTGATCCGCACTCCTCAATCTTCGACGCCACCGAGACCAAGGTCATCGGTGACCTCGTCAAGGTCCTGTCCTGGTACGACAACGAGTGGGGCTACTCCAACCGCCTCGTCGAGCTGACCGCCCTGGTTGGTTCCAAGCTCGCCTGATCACCAGTTCTAGACTGTGAAGAGCTAAGAAGGACGCCCGCGTACCCGTTGGTGCGCGGGCGTCCCTCATCTTAATCACTCCTTTTCGGGCGTCAGCCCGCACACAACGAAAGGTAGGTTCCGTGAGGACCATCGAAACTCTGGGAGACCTGGCGGGCAAGCGCGTCCTGGTCCGTTCGGACTTCAACGTTCCGCTCGACGCCAACAAGAACATCACCGACGCTGGTCGCATTATCGCCGCCGTTCCCACCCTCAAGAAGCTGCTCGATGCTGGCGCCAAGGTCATCATCATGGCCCACCTGGGCCGCCCCAAGGGACAGGTCAATCCTGAATTCTCCCTCGCGCCCGTGGCCACCCGTCTCGCCGAAGAGACCGGAGTTAAGGTCACGCTTGCGCAGGACACTGTTGGCGAATCTGCGAAGGCCGTTGTTTCCGCCATGAATGATGGCGAAATCGTGCTGCTCGAAAATGTTCGCTTTAACGCCGCAGAGACCTCCAAGGATGACGCTGAGCGCGCCGGTTTCGCAGCTGAACTCGCCGCTCTGGCCGACGTATTTGTCTCTGACGGTTTCGGCGTTGTTCACCGCAAGCAGGCTTCGGTCTACGACGTTGCCAAGCTGCTGCCTAGCGCAGCCGGCCTGCTCGTCCAGAAAGAGATCGAGTCTTTGTCCAAGGCCGTCAACGACCCGGAGCGTCCCTACACCGTCGTGCTGGGCGGGTCTAAGGTCTCTGACAAGCTCGGCGTCATTGCGAACCTGCTGTCTAAGGCTGACCGTCTGATCATCGGTGGTGGAATGGGCTTCACCTTCCTGGCTGCCAAGGGCTACGAGGTCGGAACATCGTTGCTCGAAAAGGACCAGATTGACACCGTCAAGGGATACATGGAGACGGCTGCAGAACGCGGCGTTGAACTCCTGATTCCTGTTGACGTTGTCGCGGCTCCCACCTTCGCAGCCGATGCGCCGACCACCATCGTTGACGCGGATTCGATTCCCGCCGACCAGATGGGTCTCGATATCGGCCCCAAGACGCGGGCTCTGTACGCTGGCGCAATTGCCGATTCAAAGACTGTCGTCTGGAACGGCCCGATGGGCGTCTTTGAATTCCCCGCATTTGCCGAAGGCACCAAGGCTGTCGCCGATGCACTGTCCAAGGGCGACGCTTTCAGCGTCATTGGCGGCGGTGACTCCGCTGCGGCCGTGCGCACCCTGGGCTTCGACGAATCCACCTTCTCTCATATTTCCACCGGCGGCGGCGCCTCCCTCGAACTCCTCGAGGGTAAGGTTCTGCCCGGCATCGCAGTTCTGGAGGACTGAAAATGGCACGCACTCCCTTAATGGCAGGCAACTGGAAGATGAACCTTGACCACCTCGAGGCCAATCACCTGATCCAGGGCATCGCCATGGCTCTGAAGGACAACAACCACGACTACGCTAAGTGCGAGGTCGTTGTGTTCCCTCCCTTCACAGATATTCGTACCGTCCAGACCATCGTTGATGCCGACGAACTCGGCATCAAGTACGGCGCTCAGGACGTGTCGATCCATGACAACGGTGCCTACACCGGCGAAATCTCGACGGCTATGCTCGATAAGCTTGGCTGTTCCTACGCTCTCATGGGTCACTCCGAACGTCGCGAGTACCACGGTGAATCCGATCAGCTTGTTGGTGAGAAGGCCAAGAAGGTTTTCGACGCGGGGCTGACACCGGTGCTGTGCTGTGGCGAGGCTCTGGAGATCCGTAAGGCCGGCACTCATGTTGAGTTCGTCCTGGGTCAGATTCGTGCGGCTCTGGAAGGTTGGAAGGCCGAGGACGTTGCCAAGATCGTCATAGCCTACGAACCCATCTGGGCAATTGGCACGGGCGAAACCGCTACCTCTGCGGATGCTCAGGAAGTCTGCGGAGCGATCCGTCAGGCCCTGCGCCAGGACTTCGGTGACGAGGCCGCCGAGGCAACCCGCATCCTGTACGGCGGCTCTGCTAACCCCGGCAATATCAAGGAACTCATGGATCAGGCTGACATTGATGGCGCGCTTATCGGCGGTGCCTCTCTCAAGGCCGAATCCTTCTCCGAGATGGCTAACTTCTACGCCTGAATGGTAGTTTGACTGACGAGTTGGTGGGGGCCAACCGGCACGCCGGTTGGCCCCCACTACCGTTAAGAGATTAGACTTTCTCAAGATCAACCGGTGCGTAACAAATTGAGCGTGTCGGTGCCCACGACCGAAGAAGAAAACGGACTGACAGTGACTGCTCTGAAGATCACCCTGCTCGTGCTCATCGCCTTGACGAGCATCCTGCTGACCCTCACCGTGCTCATGCACCGTGGACGTGGAGGCGGCCTGTCCGACATGTTCGGTGGAGGAATCTCTTCAACAGCCGGGTCTTCAGGTGTGGCCGAGCGCAACCTCAATCGCATTACCCTCGGGGTACTTATCATCTGGGTAGCCTGCATCGTTGGCTACGGTCTGCTCCAGCGCTGGGTTTTCTAGTTACTTCCTCGAGGGACGCCCAAAACTCCCGCGAAGGACGCACAACTCTGTTGCAGGACCTCAATACCTTTCACGCGAGTTCAGAACGATCTGCGAAGCAGCGTCCTCATCCAGCCACAGCTTGGACTGTTCACCCAATACGCCAGCGACCGGAAACTTTTCAGCCGACGCTCCGGATAATGCCTCGGCTATTGCCAGCGCTTTGGCACTACCGCAAGATCCAATCCAAATCGTTTGAGCCATCTGCAAGACCTCCATCGATAATGAAAGCCTGACGGGTGGGGGCTTAGGGGAGTCCGTCACAGGTAAAACCGAGGGACAAAGGCCCCCAGCACACCGCTGCTCACCGGGAAATAATGAGGCAATGTGGCCATCAGGCCCCATTCCAATAAGAGCAAAATCAATGGCTCGGTTCCCCATTTCGTGATCCCAGTAGGACGCACAAGTCGCTGCCGCCTGGTCTACCGATACCCCTGAATCACTTGACGGCATCCGCATGAGCGCAACTTCAGGTACGTGGTGGAAAAGCGCATCAACAGCTTGGTCGTCATTACGATCTGAATGCCCCGAAGGCACGTAGCGTTCATCAACCCACCACACACGGATCTTCTTCCAATCGACCTCGTCAATCCGCGCCGCCATCAATGGCAAAACTTTCTCAGTGATGAAACCTCCGCTCACTGCCCATTCGACTTGTTGCTTCGTCGAGGTCAGTTCGACTAACTTGTCCACAGATGCATTGGCTAGTTCTTGGGCAGTGCGCGAAGCATCAGGGAACACGCGAATGGATGTCATGTCAGTTCTCCGAATCCGCTAGGCCGTCGAGGACATGATCTCGTGCCAAGTCGGGAAGAACCTCGGTAAGGATCTGGCCGTAGTATCGGTCGGCGTTGAGTCGACGCAGTTCCTCCATGAGGCAGTCGCGGGTGTGACGGCGAGGTAGGTTCACAGGAGCGGGGTCGACATTGGGGCGGCTTAGAGTTGCCACCGAGGAATCGGCTGCCCTGACCAGACTCACTTCATCGCCGTTATCGAAGTGGAAAAAGACGCCTGTGACGGTCTTAGCCTTCGGGTCTGATTCTTGAACGACCTCAATCCCGAGTTGCCGGTGAAGCCAAGCTGCGATGAGGAAAGATGAGGGGTGAGTTGAGTGGCCTCGGACGAGGACGGATTGGGGTAGCCGGTCGAATTGAGAGGCAACGGAAGTGAGCAGGGCTCGCCAAAGCGTAATGCCTGACCAGCTCAGGTCGGTGTCTCCATCCTGATAGACCGTTGACAAGGCTGCCAGAGTGTCAAGAGGACAGTCAGTTTCACGGGTGTCGGTAATCCTTCTGCCTGCGATCGTTCCAAGAGGATGTTTGGCTGGATCTGTGGGTGGAACACCTGGCCAGTACGCGACAACCGGTGTATCCGATAGGAGCAGAGGCATGACGAGCAAGTCGAGGTCCTGGGTTGCGCCTCCTTTGGGGTTAAGAACGACGACCTCAGATGCTCCAGCCGATTCCCCCACACGGAGTTGCGCGTCCAGGCGAGCGGCCGCCTCGGGATTAGCCTCTGGATCGTCCACAACGACAATGACGCGACAAGGATGTTCACGAGATGCCGCATCTGATATTTCGATGGCAGCGTCGACGTCGATGATGTTGCCAACGATGACGATGAGCGTCATGACACGGCCAAGAGCAGATGCTCCGCGTTCGTCGCGTTCTTCGACCAGCCTGCTTGCAATCTGCGAGGACATTGTGTCTTTGAGGGTGATGATCATGGGAGCCTCCAACTGCGTCCATCGCGGGCGAGCATCTCTTGTGACGATGCCGGGCCCCACGAACCTGGACGGTAAGGATCTGGGCGGCCGGCTGAAGCCCAATGTTCCAGAATGGGATCGAGGATTTGCCAGCTGAGCTCGACTTCGCGCTGGTGGGGGAAGAGGGGAGCAGAACCGACGAGGGCGTCCAAGATCAGACGCTCATAAGCCTCCGGCGAGTCCTCAGTGAAAGCATGACCGTAGCCGAAGTCCATGGTGACGTCACGGATCTGCATTTCTGTTCCGGGCACTTTGGCGCCGAATTTAATGGTCATTCCTTCATCGGGTTGGACACGAATCACTAGGACATTCTGTCCAGATTCGGTGACCTCAGAGTTTTCGAAGGGGACGTGGGCCGCACGTTTGAAGACCACGGCGATTTCAGTAACGCGCTTTGCCAGACGTTTTCCGGCGCGAAGATAGAAAGGAACTCCAGCCCAACGCCTGGTGTCAACGAAGAGCTTGATGGCCGCGTAGGTGTCGGTTACCGAGTCAGCGGGGATGCTGTCTTCTTCGAGGAAACCGCGTACTTGAGTTCCACCCTGTGAACCTGATGTGTATTGGCCGAACACCGTGGTGGCTGACAGGTCTTCTCCCAAGCGAACAGCTGAGAGGACTTTCTCTTTCTCGGCTCGGATGGCTTCCTGTGTGAATCGCACGGGTTCTTCCATGGCTGTCAGCGCGAGAAGCTGAAGGAGGTGGTTTTGGATGACGTCTCTGGCGGCGCCAATACCGTCGTAGTATCCGGCGCGGGTGCCAATGCCGATATCTTCGGCCATGGTGATTTGGATGTGATCGACGTAGTTTGCCTTCCACAGCGGCTCAAACATGGTGTTGGAAAAACGCATTGCCATAATGTTTTGGACGGTTTCTTTGCCCAAATAGTGGTCAATGCGGAAGACGTCGTCCTCGTCAAAAACGCGGGAGACAACTTTGGACAACTCAATAGCTGACTCGAGGTTGTGTCCAAACGGTTTTTCGATGATGACTCGGCGAAACTCGTTGCCATGGCGTTGGTTCAAGCCGGTAGCGGCGAGTTGCTCGCACACTTCTGGGAACCACGAGGGCGGAATAGAGAGGTAGAACGCGTGGTTTCCGCCGGTGCCACGCGACTTGTCGAGTTCAGCTACGGTCTCGGCGAGGCGACCGTAAGCGGCCGGGTCATCAAAGGTGCCCGACACGAAGCGCAGCCCTGCACGAAGCTGATTCCAGGTGCGTTCGTTAAAACCGGTTCGGGTGTGTTTTTCGATGGACGTACGGATGTAATCCTCAAAGTCCTGGGTTGACCAGTCACGCCGCGCGAATCCAGTTAACGCGAAGGCCGGACTGAGCAAGCCGCGATTGGCGAGGTCGTAGATGGCGGGCACGAGCTTCTTGCGCGCTAGATCGCCGGTGATACCGAAGATCACGAGGCCGCACGGCGGGGCGATACGGGGAAGTCGACGGTCGTCAGGGTCTTTGAGACCGGCAAGGGGTGAGTGCACGTCTTTCCTTCTCTAATACCGAGGGCCGCAGGAACTGCTTGAGTTCCTGCGGCCCCAAGGATGCTTAGGCGTCAGGCCTTGGCAGCAGCGATTGATTCCTGAGCTGCTTCGACCACGTGGGCCGCATCAATACCGTACTCCTTAAACAGGAAGTCGCCATCGGCAGAAGCGCCGTATGTTTCGATAGAGACAGCTCGGCCTGCTTCACCGATCCAGCGGTACCACGGGTTAGCCAGGCCAGCCTCAACAGAAACGCGGGCTTTGACGGAGGCCGGAAGCACCGACTCACGGTACTCAGCGTCTTGCTGTTCAAACCAGTCGAGGCAGGGCACGGAGACCACTCGTGCGGCCACACCCTGGGTAGCCAGGGTGTCACGAGCCTCCAAGGCGACCGACACTTCGGATCCTGATGCCATGAGAATGACGTCGGGAGTGCCCTCTGTGTCAGCCAGTACGTAGGCGCCACGGACGAGGCCTTCCGCCGTTGCCAGTCCGGTACCTTCACCCCTGGCAGGGTTGGGCAGGTTCTGACGGGACAGGACAAGAGCGGCAGGATGGGACTGTTCGAGGACGGCTTTCCATGCCTGCGCGGTTTCGGTTGCGTCGGCGGGACGGATAACCGCGAGGTTGGGGATTGCACGGTAGGCGGTCAAGTGTTCGATCGGTTGGTGGGTCGGGCCGTCCTCGCCAACACCGATGGAGTCATGCGTCCACACGTAAGTGACCGGCAAATCCATGAGAGCGGCGAGACGAACGGCGCCGCGCATGAAGTCAGAGAACACGAAGAAGGTGCCACCGTAGGGGCGGGTCGGCCCGTCTGCGGCGATGCCATTGAGGATCGCACCCATGGCGAACTCGCGCACACCAAAGTGGAGGTTGCGGCCGAACTCGTTGCCTTGGAAAGCGGTGGAGGACGCTTCTTCGGGCAAGAAGGACGGCTGGCCCGTCATATAGGTGTTGTTCGAGCCCGCCAGGTCAGCCGATCCACCCCAAACCTCGGGAAGAGCTTCGGCGATGGCGTTGAGGACCTTGCCAGAGGCTGCGCGGGTTGCCAAGGACGTGCCGGGTTCGAAGACGGGCAGGCATTCTTCCCATCCTTCGGGCAGCTTGCCGGATTCGAGGCGCTCTAGCAGAGCTGCGCGCTCCGGATTTGCTGCCTTCCACGCGTCGAAGCGTGCATCCCAGTCTTTGCGGTATTCGGCGCAACGGTCAGCGACGTTCTTGCGGGCAGCCTCGACAGCTTCGAGGTCCGCGTCGAACATCTTGTCCTCATCCAAGCCCATTTCGCGCTTGAGTCCCTTGAGGGCTTCCTCGCCGAGCTTGGCGCCGTGGATTCCACCAGTGTTCTGCTTAACGGGTGTGGGCCAGCCGATGATCGTGCGCACGGCAATAAGCGAGGGCTTGTCAGTGACAGCCTTGGCTGATTCGAGCGCAGCGTCGAGGGCGGCCACGTCTTCGCAGTAGGAGCCGTCATCGCTGAGCCAATCGACACGCTGCACATGCCATCCGTAAGCCTCGTAGCGCGCTAGGACATCTTCAGTGAAGGCGATCTTCGTGTCGTCTTCGATAGAGATGTGGTTGTCATCCCAGATCATTGTCAGGTTGCCGAGCTTCTGGGTGCCTGCAAGTGAGGAGGCCTCGCTGGAGACACCTTCCTGGAAGCAGCCGTCGCCGGCGATGACGAACACATTGTGGTCAAAGACGGACTCACCCAGTGGGGTCTCGGGGTCAAACAGACCATGGACGCGGCGTGCGTTCATCGCGAAGCCAACAGCCGACGCAATGCCGGTTCCCAGAGGGCCGGTGGTGATCTCCACACCCTTGGTGTGACCAAACTCGGGGTGACCGGGTGTCAAGGAGCCTGCCGTGCGCAGGTTCTTAATGTCTTCGAGCTCCAGTCCCATGCCAGCCAGGTAGAGCTGGATGTACTGAGTGAGTGAGGAGTGTCCTGCGGAGAGAATAAAGCGGTCGCGTCCGATCCAGCGGTCATCGGAAGGGTCGATGTGCATGTGGCGCTGGTAGAGCAGATATGCAGCGGGGGCGATAGAGATCGCGGTGCCCGGGTGTCCGCTGCCCGCTTGCTCGACGGCATCCGCCGCGAGGATCTTCGCTGTCGCTACTGCGCGATCGTCGATCTGGTCCCACTTAAGTGTCACTGAGGCCTCCAGCCTGTAGGGGCTCCAACGTTGGAGCCATTGGGGTTTCCGCATGTAAGTCTAGCTACTTGAAAGGTAGATTCACGAGTTCAGAGCCTGCTCATCTGCGCATTGGCGTTGGCGTTGGCGTTGGCGAATCGTCTCACCGCAATCGATGTGGGACTTTGTGGGGCATCAGGACTGAGGCACGTCGGTCCCTGACATAATGAAGGATTCTCGCGTATAGGCAACGTAGCCTGGGGGAGTGGAATCACTGCAAGACACTGCACAGGACTGGCTTGATCAATTGCGCGTTGAAAAGGGAGCTTCCCCGCACACGGTGTCGAACTACCGGCGCGATGTTGACCGATATCTGGCAGACCTCGCGCGCAGGCAAATTACCGCAGTCTCGTCAGTAACGCCCAACATGATCGAAGAACATCTGCGTCGGCTAGCCTCTGGCGAATTGACGGGCTCGCCGGCCGCGCCCTCGTCGATTGCCCGCGCTGCAGCATCCATCCGTAGTCTCCACCGCTTTGCTGTCAAGGAAGGCCTTGTTGCCGATGATCCGTCCGCCAGAATTCGTCCACCCCAACAGGGGCAACACCTTCCTAAAGCGCTAACTGTTGACGAGGTCGCGCGTTTGCTTGACGCTGCCCATGTGGGCGATGATCCGATGTCGTTGCGCGATGCAGCTCTGCTTGAGGTGCTTTACGCCACCGGAGGGCGAGTCTCCGAAGTCGTTGCATTATGCGTGGACGATATCGACCTCAATGATGATCTGCCGGTGGTACGCCTCTTTGGTAAGGGACGTAAGGAACGACTCGTACCTTTGGGGCACTACGCCAAAGAGGCCTTGGCTGCCTACCTTGTGCGAGCTCGCCCAGGATTTGCAGCCAAAGGCACCGGCACACCCGAGATTTTCCTCAACAATCGTGGCAAGCCCCTGTCGCGCCAGTCAGCATGGGAAGCGATCCAACGCTGCGCCCAAGCAGCGGATCTGGACCGCAAGATTTCCCCTCACACGCTGCGCCACTCTTTTGCCACCCACTTGCTTGAAGGCGGAGCGACGGTGAGAGACGTTCAAGAGTTGCTTGGACACGCATCGGTTCAGACAACCCAGATTTATACGCGGGTAACGGTGACCACGCTTCGTGAGATCTACCGTTCCTCACATCCTCGTGCTCGTGGCGGCGCCGAACCTCGCACATGACCTAGAATCAATGTGTGACGAAAGATGCGCAGCCCACGTTGACAGGTGAGATCCCCGGCGACGATCAGGATTTCCCGATTCCCGCACCTTTGACGGGACACGGTCCCGCGCGCGTCATTGCCATGTGTAACCAAAAGGGTGGCGTCGGCAAAACAACGACAACCATTAATCTTGGTGCTTCTTTAGCTGAGTACGGTCGCCGCGTGCTCATTGTGGATTTCGACCCGCAGGGAGCCGCTTCGGTGGGCCTGGGTATTAATACCTTGGACATGGAACAGACGATTTACACGCTGCTGATGAACCCCAAGGCGGATGTGCGTTCAACCGTGTGCCACTCCAGCGTCGATGGGCTTGACATTATTCCTGCCAATATTGACTTGTCTGCGGCCGAAGTGCAGTTGGTCAACGAGGTCGCGCGAGAATCTGCCCTTGCTCGGGTGCTTCGCCACGTCGAGGACGAGTATGATGTCATACTCATCGACTGCCAGCCTTCCCTGGGGCTCCTGGCAGTGAACGCCTTGACGGCGGCTCACGGTGTCATCGTTCCAGTTGAAGCTGAGTTCTTCGCTTTGCGTGGTGTCGCCCTGCTTGTTGAAACCATTGAAACGGTGCGAGACAGGATCAATCCTCGTCTCAAGATCGATGGCATTGTTGCCACCATGGTTGATCAGCGCACCCTGCATTCGCGGGAGGTCTTAGAGCGCCTAACAGACGCTTTTGGTGATCTGGTCTTCGATACGAAGATCGCCAGGACCATTAAGTTCCCAGATGCGTCTGTTGCCACGGAACCCATCACCACCTACGCGCCTACTCATCCGGGTGCTCGGGCTTATCGCCGTTTGGCCCGTGAGGTCATTGCCCGTGGTGACGCAGCCTGACATACGCAGGGACGCCGACCAGGCGAGCCTTGACCAATTCCAAGTCACCCTCGATATTTTCGAGGGGCCATTTGATCTACTTTTGCAACTCATTGCGCGCAAGCGCCTCGACATCACAGAAATTGCACTCTCTGAGGTCACCGACGAGTTCATCGCCCATATGCAGGTATTTCCCGACCTGTCACGCACCACAGAGTTTCTTGTCGTAGCTGCCACTTTGCTCGACATGAAGGCTGCACATCTGCTGCCTCGCCCCGAAGGAGCCGAGGACCTGTCAGCGGAAGATCTCGAAGCACGCGATCTCTTGTTCTCCCGCCTTTTACAGTACCGAGCCTTCAAGATGGCGGCGGCAATGATCGAGGAACATCTTGACGCCAACGCTGGCCGGCACAGCCGCTCAGTCGCCCTCGAGCCTCATTTCGCCCAGCTTTTGCCCGAACTTGTCTGGTTGGCCGCCCCAGAGGATCTGGCACGAGCCGCAGCTGAGGCGCTGAGCCAACAACCACCTACAGTTACCGTTGCTCACCTGCATGACCCGGTGGTCCCTGTTCGCGAACAAGCAATGATCGTGGCCCGCAAACTTAAAACACTGGAAGCCGCAACCTTCCACGACCTCGTCGCCGATGCCCAATCCACCGCCGTCGTCGTCTCACGTTTTTTGGCGCTGCTGGAGCTCTTTCGGCGTAGCTGTGTCGAGTTCGTCCAGGAGGAAGCCCTCGGTCAATTGCACGTGATGTGGACGGGGGGAGATTCCGATGAGATTGATATTGACGAGGACGACTATGGGGCGCCAGCTCTCGAGGCGAAGGAGGAATGAGAGTGGATAGTCACACCATTGATGAAGATGTTTTTGCCGGTCTTTTCGGCCCGGTTGAGGCCGTACTCATGGTCGCTCAAGACCCCGTGACTGTCGATGATCTCGCCGAAGCCGTCGGAGTTGAACCGCAAACCATCGCACTAGTTCTTCATCGTCTCGCTGCCCAATATCGCGGTGAGGGTGAGGAGCGGCCTCGTGGCTTCGAGTTGCGCGAAGTTGCTGGAGGCTGGCGCATTTACTCACACCCGAAGTGGGCGCACGTTGTTGGACGCTTCGTTGTGGGCACAGCTCAGTCGCGGCTATCTCAAGCTGCTTTGGAGACTCTGGCCGTCGTGGCCTACCGTCAACCAATTTCCAGGTCGCGCATCTCGCACATCCGCGGCGTGAATGTGGACGCTGTGGTGCGTACCCTGGTAGCTAGAAGATTGATCGAGGAAGTAGGGGAGACCGACTCTGGCGCTCGTCTGTATGCGACTACCCAGACTTTCTTGGAGAAGATGGGGTTCGATTCCCTTGACGACCTGGTGCCCCTGGCACCGTACTTGCCTGCCAGCGATGAGCTGGATGAATTGGAGGAACAGCTGTGAGGAACGATCCGTACAAAGCCGATGGAGTTCGCCTGCAGAAAGTGCTGTCGCAGGCAGGGGTGGCATCGCGCCGCGCCGCTGAACAGATGATTGCTGATGGTCGCGTGACCGTCGACGGCCAGCAAGTACGGGCTCAGGGGGTGCGTGTCGATCCGCAGACCCAGGTGATCCACGTTGACGGCGAACGCCTCATTCTGGATGAAACCAAACACATTGTTTTGGCGATCAATAAGCCTGTGGGTGTTGTTTCCACAATGTCGGATCCTGAAGGTCGGCCCACACTCACCGATATCATCGCCGACTATCCTGAGCGGCTGTATCACGTGGGACGACTCGATATCGATACCTCTGGTCTGCTGCTTCTCACCAATGATGGTGAGTTAGCCAATCGGCTGACTCATCCGTCCTACGAGGTCGCTAAGACTTACGTTGCCCGTCTGCACGGCGAGGTCAAGCCCGGCGTCAAGCGTCGCCTGATGGAAGGCATTGAGCTTGAAGACGGGCCAATCGCCGTTGATTCGTTCCGCGTTGTCGACACCTACGGTGATATCACCACCGTTGAGATTGTGGTCCACGAAGGCCGGAACCGACTGGTGCGTCGCATGATGGATGCCGTTGGCTTCCCCGTGCGTGAACTGGTCCGTACAGGTTTCGGACCGATTCATTTGGATCGTTTGCAGCCTGGAACAACTCGGCGCATTAAAGGCAATGCTCTGACTGCCCTATACAGTTCGGTCGGCTTGTGACAGGCGCCAGCTCCGCGAAGCGGCCTGTAGCGACCCGCGGACCGGTACTGATCATTGGATCTGGCCTTCTGGGAGCATCCCTGGGCTTGTGTCTGCGCGCCTCTGATGTCGAGGTGTACCTGCAAGACAGTTCGCCGACCTCCTTGCGTTTGGCTCAAGATATCGGGGCGGGAACCCCCGCAGTCGATGTCCAAGACGCCGATCCGAAACTCGTCGTCGTTGCCACGCCTCCCGATGTTGCTGACGTGTGCGTCATTGACGCCCTGCGACGCTACCCGAAGGCGATTGTCACCGATGTTGCCTCCGTCAAGAAGGCGATTGTCCAGGACGTGCTAGCAGAAGCTCAGCGTATTGGTGATTCTGGCCTAGCATCGCGCTACATCGGTTCCCACCCAATGGCCGGTCGTGAACGATCAGGTGCGGGATCTGCGGATGCAGACCTGTTCTACGGTCGTCCCTGGGTAATTGTTGCTCACGAGACAACCGCTCCTGAAGCAATCGTCATGATCCGTGCCCTTGCCACTGATGTTGGCTCCGTACCCCTGGAAATGGACGCCGATACCCATGATCAGGCAGTCGCCCTCGTTTCCCACGTGCCTCAATTACTGTCGTCGATGTTGGCGGCGCGCCTCGTTGATGCCCCCACCCAAGCCCTAGGGTTGGCAGGACAAGGCTTGCGAGACACCGCACGCATTGCGGCTTCCGATCCGCGGCTGTGGACGGCGATCCTTGCAGGTAACGCCGGCCCCGTCACCACAGTCCTCAAATCTGTGCGTTCAGACCTTGACGATCTCATCACCCATCTTGATGCCGCCGCAGAAAGAGGGCCTCTGAGGGGTGGCAGTGTCGGTGCCGTCAACCGTGTGATGGAGGCAGGCAATCGAGGAGTCTCGCGCATCCCCGGTAAACACGGCGGGGCGCCGTCTCGATACGCAGAACTTGAAGTGCTCATCCCCGACGAGCCGGGCAAACTTGGGCGGCTCTTCACTGAGCTCGGTGAAATTGGCATCAATATCGAAGACTTGGTGCTTGAACACTCCGCAGGGCAAAAAGTGGGTTTGGCGCGCCTGATGATCGATCCAGCGCGACTATCCATCGCCGAAGCTGAACTTGAAAACCGAGGCTGGCGAATCATTAGCCACGCGGGCTGAACATCATTGGCGCAACCTTGAATCGTGAATAAGGAGAACCACGTGCTAGACCACGAACGGCGTAAGTTGATCGACCAGGTTGGTATTACCATCGCGATCGATGGACCCGCAGGCTCTGGAAAATCAACGGTGTCAAAGATCGTTGCCGAACGTCTAGGCATCGGCTGCCTCGACACGGGCGCCATGTATCGGGCACTGACATGGTTCGCCCTCGAATCGGGTATCGATCTGACAGATCAGGAAGCGGTCCGCAGATGCGCTGACGACCTGCCCCTCATCATGGATTCACACCCACGTAACCCTCGACTATGGGTGGGAGAAACGGAAGTGACCTCCGACATCCGTGACCCCCGAATTGCCCTGGCGATTAAACACGTGTCCACGAACCTAGCGGTGCGCAAATGGATGGCCATCGAGCAGCGACGCCGCATGATGGAAGCACGTGAACGAGGCTCGGGCATGGTAGCTGAGGGGCGCGATATCACCACCGTAGTGTGTCCCGACGCCGATGTTCGCGTCCTTTTGCTGGCCGATCAGGAAGCTCGGCTCAAACGCCGTACCCTTGAAATCTACGGTGATACCAGACCTGAACACCTGGAAATCGTGCGCGAACAAGTTGAAGGCCGCGACCAAGCAGACTCCACTGTCTCAGAATTTATGACACCAGCTCCCGGGGTTGATGTCGTAGACTCCACAGGATTGGATGTCGACGCAGTGGTGGAAGGGGTGCTCGCCCTCGTCGATACGAATCTGACTGCGCGCGCGTAACGAAGTTAGGGTTAGCTGCCGGCAGGTGGGGCCAGTAGTGGAGCCAGCCGCCTGATGCCCTCCCGAATGTCGTCAATCGAAGCCGAACACGATAAACGCACATGCGTTGAAGCAGTCAAAGGCCCAAAATCTTTACCCGGAGTTAAAGCAACACCACATTCTGCCAACGCCCGTGCGCAAAAGACGTCGGCTGATAAGCCCGTTGAAGCCACGTCAATATAGACATAGAACGCTCCCTCCGGGACAACTGGAACCTCAAGGCCCACCCTGGACAGCTCTTCGATGGCCACCTGACGGCGACGTTGAAAGAGGTCGCGGCGCTGTTCGCACCAGTCGATGGAATCGGTGGTGAAACATTGCAAAGCTGCCATTTGAGCAGGAGTCGACGCACACAGGAAGAGATTTTGAGACAAGCGATCCATTGCCTCAACCATGTCGTCTGGGACAATCGCCCAGCCCAAGCGCCAACCGGTCATACCGAAATACTTCGAGAAACTTGAAATAATGATGGCCTCATCGTCAACCGTTAACGCACTGGGGGGGGCGCGTCCCGTCCGCGAGATCGTCAGACAGATCCAAGTAGATTTCATCGATGACACGCCAAGCTCCCTGCTCACGAGCAAAACGGCAGATCTTGTCAAGTTCGTCAATGGGAACTCGTGTGCCTGTGGGATTCGATGGTGAGGCGATGAGAACTCCACGAGTGTCTTCAGTCCAATGATCGCGGACCAGTGTCGAATCGAGCTGGTAGCGAGTATGCGGCGAGGTCTCAACTAGGTCGACGTGGGCGCCGAAGGTGGAAAGAAACTGTCGATTACACGGATAGGACGGATCGCCAAGCATGACATGGTCGCCAGGATTGACCAAAGCGGCTGAGACGAGAAGCAGCGCGGCCGATGCGCCGGCCGTAATACAAACACGACGAGGAGAGATCTGGGCCCCGTGAATATCGCGGTACCGGTCAGCAATAGCTTGGCGTAGCTGTGGCAAGCCGAGGGCATCGGTGTAGGGCAAAGGCCGCCCATCGGCGAGCTCACGTAGGGCATTGATCACCGGCTGAGGTGCCCCAGAATCAGGTTCACCCAAGCTGAGCTTGATGATGTCTTGACCTTGCGCTCGCCTTGCATTCGCCTCGGCAGCAATCGCCATCGCATGAAAGGGCTGAAAATCAAGAGCACGTTGAGCCAGTCGGGTCATCCCTCCATCATGGCGCGCCGTGATCGTTTATGAAGGCCCGTTCCAATTCCTGGTTGAGGCTGCGCATCAGCTGCGGGTCGACCTTTGTGACCTCGCGGTCGTAGGTCACCAGCCCGTTTGTTTCCTGCTCCACGTCACTGACCTGGGTGTACGTAATCGCCGTCAACCCGTGTTCGACCAGAGGAATAATCTGCTCGCGGTAGAGGTCAGTTAAAGCCTGAGCAAGGGCGTGCTCGTCCTCGTAAAACCCGTATCCAAATGGAGCGATGGTCGGCCACATATGACCTTCGACTGCCAGGTTATAACCGCCAAACTCAGACAAATAATACGGTCTGGGATCGCGTTGGCTCGGTTTGCGCAGCTTCAAGAAGTACTGGTGGCGAGAGCGAAAATCGCCGCAATTGTGGCCTTGATCGAACCACCCAGACGCTGCGTCAACCAAGCGTGTCGGGTCCGTTCGCCGCGTGATGCGGTCGAGCGTTCGGGCATCAAATTGTCCCCAGCCCTCATTGAAGGGGACCCACATGACGATGCATGGGTGGACTTCGAGATGATGGATCGTGTTGATCCAGTCATGGATGAACTCGGCGCGTACATCAGCATCCTGGCGCCCCGTGCGCATCGCGAAGAGCTTGGATCGATCTGGACTGGTAATATCCAACGCCTGGACAACGCCCGATAGTTGGATTCCTAACGGAGCTTTCGCGCCCGACACAGCGTCCTGAACGACCATCAATCCCATGCGGTCAGCCAAGGTGTAGAAACGCCTTGGTTCGATCTTGGCGTGAATACGGACTCCGTTGAAACCCATGTCTTTGAGCAGTTGCAGATCGTGGACCATTGCGTCCTCGTGGGGAGCAGTCATGCCAGACTCTGGCCAATATCCTTGCTGCAAGGGGGCATTGATCAGCATGGGTTTTCCGTTTAGTAAAACGTGACGCCCTTGGCCGGCCCTCTTGCGGGGTTTACTACCGGGCGCCTTGTATTCGGGCGCTGAGATGGCCACGGTACGCAGTGCAAAGTAGGACCGAGCCTCGTCAGTGCTTGTGCGCACCGTCATGGAATATAGATACGGATTGGCGGGGGACCAGCACTGAGCATCAGGGATCTCAACATCGAAAGGAATGCCCGAGGTTCCTTCGGCAGTGATGGCTGACTGTCCCGCATCGATTGAGAGTGCGACACTCTCACGAGGGCCATCCGTTTCTACCAGCACCGACACGGTCTTCAGATCCTCATGGGTTCGCGTCGCAACACGCGTGATGGCGTGTTCGGGCAGTGGCTCCATCCAAACGCTCTGCCAGATTCCCGATGTAGGCGTGTACCAGATCGTTGCAGACGTTAAGGCTTGCTTGCCTCGTTGCTGCATGCCAGTATCAGTGGGATCAGTTACTTCCACCCTGACGGTGACAGAGCTTTGGTGTGTGTCAGGGATTTCCGCATGGAAGGGCAGGTAGCCTCCCGTATGAGTAGTGACCAGCGTGCTATCGATCCATACGCGGGCTAGATAATCCACGGCCTCAAAATTGATGGCAATGCGGCGCCCTTGCCACTTCTTGGGAATGTCGATTGAGCGCTCATAGACCAATGTGTCTGCAGGCGTGAAGCGCTTGTGAACTCCCGATGCCGCTGATTCGACGGCAAAGGGCACCCTGATTTTACCGTCCCAGGAAGCGAGGGGGAGGGGAGCGGCTTCGCTATTGTGCTGCCCGACGATTGCATAATCCCACCAGCCGTTGAGATTGATCCATTCAGCGCGTTCCAGCATGGGGCGCGGGTAGTGGTTCAACGGCTGGTCGTTAAGGGATTGCCCCCATCGGCTGGTTAAAGGGGCGTCGGCAGTCATGGGCAGATCCTACGGCAGAAAAGAGGGAATAACCCGTTCAGAGATATCAAAAGGTGATCTGGATCGCTCTGCTGGATTGGCTTTCAGGAGGTCAAGTGGGCTAACATCATCGAGTCGCTTTCAAGCGGCGAAGTGAATACGGGCTGTGGCGCAGTTTGGTAGCGCACTTGACTGGGGGTCAAGGGGTCGTGGGTTCAAATCCCGCCAGCCCGACAATGAAAAACCGCGGGAAACCGCGGTTTTTTCTTTTCTGAAGCGGGATCTCACTGAGAGTTTCAGCCTTGTGCGGATGAGATCCTTGGTTTGTTGGAGCCACAGCTCACCCCCCATACGACCGCGGACTCGCCCGTATACGACCGTGCTAGGAGTCTTAGCGCGGCGTCACCCGCAAAAACAGACACAGTCGCGGTATTGCCTCACTCTCATCTTCGGATGAAACCTTGATATTTAGCGGATCTTAGTTTCAGATGTGGCAGTGCTGGCAGACGACTGTGTCTGTTTTGCGGGGTTAGTGCAAACAGATGGGGGCTGGTGAGGTGTTCAAACTCCTCACCAGCCCCGTTGAGTCAAACTGTCACTTTTGACCGTAACGCCCTTGATAGACGCAGTCGAAAGGAGCATTGCCGTGCATGCGATGTGTGATCGCTGAGACCACAACATCCTTCGCGGTACGCGAAGCATCGAGGGCAGTAGCACCCTTAGCCAGTTCGGCGGTGATGGCGGCCGCAAGAGTGCACCCAGCTCCCGAAACCCGTTCCTTGCCGATCGCAGGAACTTCCAGGACCTCTAAAGTCGTACCGTCGTAGAAGACATCCAACGCGGTACCCGTATTGAACAAAGTGCCAGCCTTGGCCAAGACCGCGGGCACTCCCTGGTCAAAGATCTTCTTCGCGGCGTCCTTGAGCTGATCGACGTTGGTGATTGAGTCCACTCCAGCCAAAACCTGAGTCTCGAAGAGATTGGGCGTGGTGATGGTTGCGTAGGGCAGGACCTTGTCACGCAGAGCATTGTCGATATCGAGGGCAGCGGATGCTTCCTGGCCCTTACAGATCAGCACAGGGTCAACCACGATGTTCGAGAACTTGTAGTGCTCTAAAGCATCGGCCACAGCGTCAATGGTAGGGATTGAGCCAAGCATGCCGATCTTGACTGCATCAATGGTGCCGTGAACACCAACAGCTGCCTCGATCTGATCGGTCAGAACCTGAGGATCAATGGGGGTAAGGCGGTGTGCGAAGTCATTCTTCGGATCGAAGGAAACAATGCAAGTCAGCGAAACTGCACCAAACACACCGAGCTGGGCGAAAGTCTTGAGGTCAGTCTGTGCACCAGCACCGCCAGATGCTTCCGATCCGGCGATGGCGAGGGCGATAGGAGTGGAATCTTGTGTCATGCACATAGAGTCTCACTCCTGGACCCGTCGCGCATCTTTGTGGCCACGAAGTGGTTACTTGTAACAGATATCGCGACGCGTAGCTTATTAAGACGAGCATTCTGACAATCAGGCGAGCATGAGGACTATCGAAAACGCTGGCCGAATGACGGTGCAGCGCAATTCACTGCGCGTCAGGGGCTTTAAGGACCCTCTCCATAGCGTCAAATTGAGCATCGACACCGGCAGAAGCTCGATACGTCGCCCTTGAAACAACGACTGCGACCGCTAGATTGGTGATGAACCCGGGAACAATCTCATACATCGCGTTAGAGAGCACATCAACTGTACCCCATACATAGGTGGTGATGGCTCCGGCGATGAGACCCGCAAAAGCCCCTGTGGGGGTTAGTTTGCGCCAGTAGAGGCTCAGCAGTATCAGGGGTCCAAAGGACGCGCCAAATCCGGCCCATGCGAATGCCACAAGACCAAGAATTGCGTTGTCCTTGTCCAATGCCAGCATCACCCCAATGAGCGCGATGATCAGCACGCCCACACGGCCCAGCATTAGCTTGCGTGCAGGCGACCAGATGCGCCCAGTCAACGCCAGCAGATCTTCAATTAACGCCGATGAACACACCACTAGCTGACTGGACATCGTGGACATGATTGAGGCCAATACAGCTGCCAGAACAAAACCGGCAACCAGAGGGTGCAAGAAAACCCGAGACATCGCCAGGAATACGGTTTCTGGGTCTTCGAGCGTCAAGTTAGTGTTGGTCCCGAAATAGCCGATGGCGATGAGAGCTGTGAACATCGCACCCACTGCCGTGACGACCATCCACAGGGTGGAGATCCTGCGTGCGACCACGGCTTCTCGTGGGCTACGCAGCGCCATGAAACGCACGATGATGTGCGGCTGCCCGAAGTATCCCAAGCCCCAAGCTGCGGTTGAGATGATCCCAATAATCCACAGGATGGGACCCTTTTCGTTCCATCCGGCAAAAAGGTTGAGGGCATCGGGGTTGATTGAGGTGATTGCCTGCGTTGCTGCACTCAAACCACCCAGCTCCACAACTGCCACGATCGGAACAAAAAGCAGCGCTGCAAGCATTAAGAGCCCCTGGGCAACGTCTGTCAGTGTTGCTCCAAGAAATCCACCGAAAGCGGTGTAGGCCAGGGTAATAGCAGCGACAATCAGCATTCCCGCCAGGTAGGGCAGGCCGAATGAGGCTTCGAAGAATTTGCCTGCTGCCACCATTCCTGACGACACATAGAAGGTGAAGAAAGCCAGAATGACGATGGCTGCGGCAATACGTAGGGGGCGTGAGCCTTCGCCCAGCCGATTGGATAAGAACGACGGAATGGTGATGGAGTCTTGGGCGATTTCGGAATAGGCACGCAGGCGCGGAGCGACGAATTTCCAATTCAGCCAGGCGCCAATAGTCAGACCGATGGCAATCCAGGCTTCCACCAGCCCCGACAGGTAGATCGCACCGGGAAGGCCCATGAGGAGCCAGGCTGACATATCGGCTGCGTTTGCTGAGAGCGCGGCCACTGCGGGGCTTAAACCCCGTTCTGCCAGCATGTATCCGTCAAAACTCTTCGTTTTTCGATACGCGTACCAGCCGATCGACAGCATGACCGCGAAATAAATGGTGATAGCGATCAGCTGATAGGAATGGTCAGTCATCAAAAGTTACTTCCTGCGTCGTTCGCGTGCGCGCACCGAAATCTGAATGGGAGAGCCGGAGAACCCGAATTCTTCACGCAGGCGACGCTCAATGAAGCGTCGATAGCCGGGGTCAAGGAATCCCGTGGTGAAGAGGACGAATCGGGGAGGCCGGTTGGAAACCTGGGTTCCGAAAAGAATTCGAGGTTGTTTTCCACCGCGTAGCGGGTGGGGATTAGCGGCAACCAATTGGCCTAGGAATGCGTTGAGCTGGCCCGTGGGGATTCGGGTTTCCCAACCTTCGAGGGCTTCGTCAAGGGCTCGAACAATCCGGTTGGTATGCCACGACGTCTTGGCCGAAAGGTTGATGCGTGGCGCCCACTTGACCTGCACGAGCTCGCGTTCAAGTTCATCGCGCAATTCTTTTTGGCGTTCTTCGTCAACCAAATCCCATTTGTTATTGACGATCACCAGGGCGCGCCCGGCATCGACCGCTTGTTGTACGACGCGAACGTCTTGTTCGGTGAGTTTTTCGGAGCCGTCAAAGAGAACGAGGGCGACCTCGGCCTTTTCCAAGGCAGCTTGGGTGCGGATGGAAGCGTAGTAGTCGGCCCCTGTTGTGCGGTGCATCTTGCGTCGAATGCCTGCAGTATCAACGAACCACCATTCGCGGCCGTCCAGAGTGATGAGTTCGTCGACGGGGTCGCGGGTAGTGCCGGCAAGCTCGTTGACGACGACGCGGTTGGACTTAGCTAGAGAGTTGAGCAACGACGACTTTCCCACATTGGGCCGGCCGACGAGGGCGACGCGGCGAGGTCCTCCAGCAGGTAGAGCCTGAGCAATTGCTGATTGCGTTGGCAGAATCTGCATGACAGCGTCCAAAAGGTCGCCGGTGCCGCGTCCATGAAGAGCTGAGATGGGGTAGGGCTCGCCCATTCCAAGGGACCACAGATAGGAGGCGTCGGCTTCCTGCTGGGCGGAATCGACTTTGTTGGCAGCCAGGATGACGGGTTTGCCTTTGGTGCGCAGCATGGACACGATGCGTTCATCTGACGAGGTGACCCCTACGGAAACATCGAGGACGAGGATGACCGCGTCGGCAAGATCGACGGCGATTTCTGCTTGTTCGGCTACGGAACGATCAAGGCCTTTCACGTCGATTTCCCAGCCGCCAGTGTCGACAACGGTGAAGTCTCGGCCGGCCCACTCAGCAGGGTAGGAGACCCTGTCGCGAGTTACTCCAGGAGTGTCTTGGACAACGGCTTCCCTGCGGCCAATAATGCGGTTGACCAGGGAAGACTTTCCGACATTGGGACGTCCAACAATGGCGAGGACGGGAAGGCCCGCCTCGATATCGTCGACATCTTGGATAGTGGCTTGCCCCGAGAGGATGGCAAGGTCCTCGTCGTCAAGTTCGAATTGGTCGAGGCTCGCGCGCATCGCGCGCGCACGTGCCTCGATATCGTCGTTGTCGGCGGGCTCAATCGGCAAGTCGTTGTCAATCACCTGAACAGTCTAAAGGGTGGGCAGGTCTGGGCGCCCAAGCGACCGCAGGCGCCGTGCCCGTTTTAGTGATCCGTGAAGCTGTAGTGCAGGACTTCAGCGGCGACTGCTGCGTCGTCGTAGGCGTGTTTAACTCCCATGACTTCCTGGTACCACTCGGGGCCTTTGCCAGTAAGAATCACGGTGTCGCCGGCTTGGGCTGCTTGGATCGCCATACGCGTGGCGTCTCGTCGCGACGTTTTAACTTCGGTGACATCGTGAAGGTCGGGCCGCACGTTGGCAATACCGCGCATGAGGTAGTCGCGGATTTCTTGGGGGTCTTCCGTGCGCGGATTTTCGTCTGTTACCCACAAGATGTCGGCCTCTTGTGCCGCAACTTGGGCAAGCCCTTCCCGTTTGGACGCATCCCGATCTCCGTCGGTGCCAAACACAATAATGAGGCGTCCGCGGGTCAGTTCTCGGGTGGAGCGCAAAGTCCATTCCAATGCCTCGGGTGTGTGCGCGTAGTCAACGATAACGAGGGGCTGGTCGGTGGCCTCAGGGTTGATCTTTTGCATTCGTCCGGGGATCTGTTCGGCGTTCTCTACCGAAGTGATCACTTCATTGACCTCGTAGCCCAATTGGACGGCGGACACGATTGCCACGGCGGTGTTTTGAACATTGACCTGGCCCAATAAAGGCATGGCGACCCGATGACGACCTCCGTCAGGATCAATCAAAGTGAACACGGTCCGACTAATGCGCTGGTCGGGGTGCGTATCACGAACCTGCCAGTCGGCTTGGTGATCAGTCAGCGCTGAAACGGTCGCAACGGGTATCTCGGATTCGCGCGCAAGCCTTTGGCCCCACTCGTCATCGACGCAGACAACTCCACGGCGTGCATGGGCGGGGGTGAAAAGTTGCTTCTTCGCCTCGAAGTAGGTGTCCATATCCCCGTAATAGTCGAGGTGGTCATGCTGCAGGTTAGTAAAGCCCACGACGTCGAAGACAATCCCGTCAATCCGGTGAAAACTCAGAGCATGCGATGAGGACTCAACAACTGCTGCTCCAAGATTTCTCTCGGCCGCCAAAGCCAAGAAGCGTTGAATCACGGGGGCTTCAGCCGTGGTGCGCGAAGAAAGGAAACGCAGATCACCGATTCGAGTTTCGATCGTTCCGCATAGAGCAGGGTCTGCAAACTTTGTTTTAAGGGCGGCTCTCATGAGGTACGAGGTCGTGGTTTTGCCGTTCGTTCCTGTAATCGCCATTGTTGTGAGTCGACGAGCGGGACGATTGGCGAGCGTTGCCGCGATACGAGCCGCTTCTCGGCGAGGATGAGCAACCACGACAATAGGAACGGGCGAGGCCAAGTCTGCTGCCTGCCTGGCACCGTCCTCGTCGGTGAGAATAACGGTGGCTCCGGCATCGACGGCCGTAGACGCGAAGCGAATTCCGTGCTGAGTCAAGCCGGGGATGGCAACGAAAATCCAGTCTTGATCGCAGTCATCGCTTGCCACTGTCACTCCGCGAACTCCAGGATATTCCTCAAGTGAATCCACGCTGGCCTGTTGTCCCTGCTGGTCAATGACAGAAATGACGTCGACGCCTACGAGTGCGTGGCTCAAGGGCATCGGATCGATGGTCGGACGGATATCAACGACAGAACTCATGGGCACACTCTAACGTCGTTGCCTATTGGACCCGCGGGCCGTAAGCGTGGGTGTTGAGGATCAAGGCCCATAGAATCGCAGTCATGCAGATGCTGACACGTGATGAAGCGCGCAAACGTTCCCAAGACTTAACGGTCACCGAGGTTGATGTCGACCTCGACTTATCAACGGCACACGACATCTCAGCATCCCAATATCCGGTAACATCCAGGTTTTCTTTAACGACATCCAGCCCAGAGTTCTTCATCGACATCGCTGGAGACGTCGAGCAAGTCACGGTCGATGGACGCGTGTGGCCACATGAAGCAGACGGCGAAAGAGTCACATTGCACGACATCCCCACTCACCGCCGCCTGGAGGTCAGTGTGAGTGCACGCTGCTCGTACTCTCGAAGTGGGGAGGGACTCCATCGATACGTCGATCCTGAAGACCAAAGGATCTACCTCTACACCCAGTTTGAGCCCAATGACGCCCATCGGGCCTGGCCATGTTTCGATCAACCCGACATCAAACCCCGCTGGCTCTTCCGCGTTACCGCCCCACGCGGGTGGGTAGTCACTTCCAACGGAATCCAAGAATCTGCCAGTGAGCAAGGGGATTTGCGGATTCACGAGTTCTCCCGCACGCACCCGTTGTCGAGCTACATCACTGCTGTCGTTGCAGGACAGTGGGCAGTGGTCGATGGGGGCACCTGGAGTGGGGGAGCGGCGGACAACGGCCACGTCGAAGTGCCACTGCGTTTGATGTGCCGACAGGCCTTAGCCGAGCACATGGACGCTGACGACATTCTTGAAGTGACGCGTCAGGGTTTCGACTTCTATCACCGCCATTACGGCGTTACTTTCCCCTGGGGCTCCTACGATCAAATCTTCGTACCCGAATACAACCTGGGTGCGATGGAAAACCCGGGGTGCGTGACTTTTAACGAGAACTACCTGTCCCGCAGCGTGCCTACACATTCGGAACGCCAGAGGCGAGCAAACACCATCTTGCACGAGATGTGCCACATGTGGTTCGGAGATCTGGCGACGCCAGCGTGGTGGGACGACCTGTGGCTCAAAGAATCTTTCGCCGAAAACCAGGGAGCCTACGCCCTGGCGCAAGCAACCCAATACACCAGCGAATGGGCGTCCTTCGCGATGAATCGCAAAGCGTGGGCGTACGAACAAGACCAGCTGCCCACGACCCACCCTATTGCCGCAGACATTGCCGATGTGGCTGCTGCGAAGACGAATTTCGATGGCATCACCTACGCGAAAGGAGCGGCGGTCCTTAAACAACTCGTCGCCTGGGTGGGCGAGGAGGCGTTCTTTGCAGCTGCCCGCCAATATTTTCAGACTCACGCTTTTAGTGCCACGACGCTAGCAGACCTTCTGGAGGCTTTGGAAGAAGCGAGTGGTCAGTCTTTGGATGATTGGCGCGACGCATGGCTGTACACCTGTGGCCCGTCAGTTCTAAGTGCCTCATGGAATGTTGACGCGGTGGGGTGCATCAGTGGCTTGACCCTAGAACAGCGTCCGAGCGAAGCTGTGACGAGTTCTGATCTGCGTCCTCACCGTGTCATTGTCTCGACGTGGAAGCGGCACGAAGGAACGCTGCAGCGCACACATCGTTTTGATATCCGTGTGCAGGGGCGTTCCACACTTGTTGATCCTGAGCGGATACTCAATGTGCCCGGTGCTTCAAATGACATCGACATGGTCGTGGTTAATGATGAGGATCTGACGTACGCGGTGTCGCGTTTGGATGAGCTTTCGACGGCGACAGCCTTGTCAATGATCAGTAGTTGCCCCGAAGCTGTCACCCGCGCAGTAGTTTGGGCAAGTCTGTGGAATGCCGTGCGTGACGGTCTGCTCGACCCGGCGCGTTTCGTCAGAGCGGTGCTCGTCCAGGCGCCAGTTGAAGAAGAAGCAGCGATTCGAGACCGACTCTTGGCCCTCTTGCCGATTGCAGTTAGTCGCTTTCTGCCAGGATCGAAGCGTCAAGAGTTGCGCGAAACAATCATGTCCACTTGTGCCCAGGTGTGCGCTCGCACCAATGACGAGGACGCGCACAGGATGTGGACACGGCTACTCATCGAAATATTCGCGACCTCGTCATCACCGAGCCACACTCTTGATATCGAGGGCTTAAGTGAGGGGCCTGATGTCGACTTGGCGTGGCGAGCACGGCGGGCTTTAGCTGCACGCGGTTTGACACCTCGCGGTCGCCTCGACCAGTGGTTAGATGCGGACCGCTCGGGTGAGGCCCAACGCCACCACTGTCAGGCCGTGGCCTCACTGCCGGATGCACAATCGAAGGCTCAGGCGTGGAATCGAGTCTTCTCCGATGAGCTTTCGAACGAACTGTTGTCAGCTACCTTGGATGGCTTAACGTCCTCGGCAACTAGCAGCGCGCAAGATGCTCAAAGGGTTATTGATGGTCTCGAAGCGTTCTGGAACTCGCACACCATAGGATTGGCGATGCGCTATGTGCGCGGCGGGCTTGAACTCGGGCTGAATGTCGAAGATGAGGAAGCCACAAAGACGTTTCTGGATGGACTTGGCCAATGGTTGGCCGACCATGAGGCGGCTCAGCCTCAGCTGCGGCGCCTCATTATCGAAAAAATTGATGAACTTGAACGCAGTCAACGTGTCCAAAAGAGTTGTTTGCCATGACCGAACCCAACAAGAAGAATGGCGAAGAGTCAGGGCGCGCTTGGGCTGACCCTGCGGCTTCGATGTCCCTATTGACCGATCTTCTGTCTAATCCCCTCGACGCCGGCTATGGCTACTACGCCAACCAAGAACGGCGGCGAAGTCGTTGGTGGCAACGCGTACTTGTCATCATCGTTGCGATGGCCCTTGGTATGGCATCGGTGTTAGCGGTCAGATCCTTGAGACATCCAGACGATGACGGGGTTACCGCTCAACTACTTGAGCAGGCACAGTCGCAGCAAGTAGTAGTTACAGGCCTGGAATCTGAAGTTAATACGCTGTCGGAAACAATTGCGGGACACGGGGCTCAAATGTCAGGCGGAGCCGATATTTTGGACCCCTCGGTGTCTTTGCGTACCGCCACGTCGTCGGTGAGTGGTCCAGGCTTGGTTGTCACATTGAGTGATGCAGATGATGCAGCCGCGTTGAAACGCAGTTCGTCGGGAGCAGTGAGGGATCAAGATCTCAACGTCGTGGTTAACGCACTGTGGTCGGCAGGGGCAGAAGCAGTTTCGATCAACGGCAAAAGGATTGGTCCTTCTACGTTTATTCGCACAGCGGGAAGCGTCATCCTCATTAATGTCACCCCTGTTCAATCGCCCTATCAGATTGAGGCAATCGGTGATGCCAACGCAATGTCTGTGACCCTCGTTCGCGGAACGACCGGTGATTATTTGTCGAGTGCTCAATCAATTAACGGCATTTCGATCACGACAGCAGGAAGTTCTTCACTGACAATGGAAGCGCTCGATCCTCGGGTCTTCAAGTACGCCGAAGCTATCGACACCCCCGAAGGAGATTAAGATGCTGGCATTCATCGGCCTGGCTCTGGGCATTGTTCTGGGGCTAATGATCGACCCGACCATTCCGGCTTGGTTGCAGCCCTTCTTGCCCGTGGCAGTCGTTGCTGGTCTAGATGCACTCTTTGGTGCGGGTCGCGCCTGGCTTGAAGGTACTTTCCAGGATCGAGTCTTCATCATGTCGTTTTTCTGGAATGTTGTTGTGGCATGCTTGCTGGTTCTTTTGGGAACTCAGCTGGGAGTCGGCTCAGCGATGACCACCGCAGTTGTTGTTGTTCTCGGTATCCGAATCTTCTCCAATACAGCGTCAATTCGTCGGTTGATCTTCAAGGCGTGATATGGCTAGGAACTCGCATCGGTCAGGACGTCAGAGCGACGCAGTCTCGTATGGGCATCGGCTCAAAGGGGCAGTTTTTGCGATGCCGCGAGGGTTGCATCTGCTCCTTCTTGTCATTTGTGCGGCCTTGGGTTTTGCCTTGGTGACACAGGTGCGAGCCCAGCGTGAGGATCCCCTGGAGTCGTTAGCAGAAGAAGATTTGGTCGTTTTGCTCAATGAGCTCAACACTCAAGAGGATGCGCTGCGCATTCAAAGGAATGAATTGCAATCCCAATTGGCGTCGTTGGAAGCGGCAAGTTCTCAACAGGAAGCTGCTCAAGAGGCAGCAAGAACCGCCCAACAGCAGGCGCGTATTAGCGCAGGCCAGGCCGCGGTAACGGGGCCGGGTGTCGTGATGAATGTGGTCGATAACCAGGCGAGTCTGACATCCACGCAATTCGTCATGACTTTGGGAGAGCTTCGTAATGCGGGGGCTGAGGCCATTGAGCTGAATGGTCATCGCCTCACCGTCAGATCGTCTTTTGTCTCCGATGAATCCGGGATAGAAGTTGATGGACACAAGATCACTTCGCCATATCAATGGAGGGTGATTGGCGCATCGGGAACAATTTCAACGGCGCTCGAAATTCAGGCTGGGTCGGCGGCTCAAATGCGTGCAAAAGGCGCCACTGTCTCCATTAGTGAGGAAGATTCTGTGCTCATTGAATCGACGGTTGAGCCTCTGGTCCCTCAGTATGCGAGCGTTGATTGAGTCTCGAAGTTGACCCAAGTGTCTGCCGTTGGGGCGTTGAGCGCCTACACTGACGGAGTTGCACTAATGCTGACCGATGGGGGAGACACGATGGATTCGCAGCAGGAGTTCGATCCGACCGCCACTTCGATCTTCGGGCCCAATAGCCTGGAGGATTCCGGGCAGATGCCCGTTGTCCTTTCTGCAAGGGACCGAGATGCCGTTGACGCTCTTCCTGCCGGCTCTGCGCTGCTCATCGTCATGCGTGGCCCGAATACGGGAGCGCGTTTCCTTCTTGATCCAGAAGTGACGAATGCTGGCCGTTCACCTAAGTCAGATATTTTCCTTGACGACGTGACAGTTTCTCGTAAGCATTGCCAATTTATTGCCGAGGACGGCGGACATATTGTCCGTGATTCGGGTTCTCTCAATGGAACCTACGTGAACCGTGAACGTGTGGACCAGGTGCGACTCAGTGCGGGAGATGAAGTCCAGATCGGCAAGTACCGCCTGACCTACCAGCCTTCCCCGCTTCAGGCATGAGCCAGGCACGCGCGCTCAAAGAGGAGCAGATTGAAGAACTGGGCCCGTGGCCACGAGGAGTGTCACGCGATCCTGTCCTCTCCATTGGACAAGTCGTGGGACGTCTTGAAGCCGAGTTCCCAGCGATTACGGTCTCAAAGATTCGTTTTTTGGAGGACCAGGGCTTGGTGACGCCTGCGCGCACGGCAGCGGGATACCGAAAGTATTCCAAAGCTGACATTGAGCGGCTTCGCTATGTTTTGATTCAGCAGCGTGATTCTTTTACTCCGCTGAAGGTCATCGGCGACCAGTTACTCGCTCTCGATGCAGGGCACGAGGTCGAGCCCGTACGTCCCGCCCAGGTAGTTGCCTCGCAGGGGCGAGTTGTGGCGACGGCGAATCGCAAGTCGATACCTGTACGGGATCTGTGTGATTTAACGGGGCTTGATGTTGCAAGCGTTGACCGTTTAACTCGTTTGGGGATTATTACTCCAGATATTGGCGGCTATTTTCCCTCGCGCTGCGTGCAAGTGGTTCAGCTCGTCATTCAGCTGGAATCGATGGGGTTTGATGCGCGCTTGCTTCGCACGGTGCGTAACAGTGCTGAGCGGGCCGTCGATGTTATCGACCAAACGGTTTCGTCGCAAAGATCACGACGCCGAGCTGGTGATCTTGAGCGTGCAAACGCTCGAGCAGTGGACTTCGGCGAAATCATTGCTGAGCTGCACAAAGAAATGCTTAGAGTGTCGATTCTGCAACTGACTGAACATAACGACTGAGTCTCAACTTCAACTTGAAGGTCAGACTCGCCCATAGGATCGTTGACCGGACAAGCGCACCGGCCTAGCGTGAAGGCATCATCAACGTATCCGCAATCAAGGAGCACACCGTGAGCGCTGAACCTCTTGAGGCAGCACCTGCCCGCCAGGCGATGCTCTTCGGAGATCCTCTCGAAGGTCTCAACACTGACGAGCTCGGTTATCGAGGACCTGTAGCATGCTCTGCCGCAGGTATTACCTATCGCCAACTCGACTATTGGGCCCGAACAGGCCTGCTCCAACCGTCAATTAGGGCAGCTCGCGGCTCCGGATCGCAACGCCTGTATTCTTTCCACGACATTCTCGTGCTCAAGATTGTCAAGAAGCTCCTCGATGCTGGAGTCTCGCTCCAGCAGGTGCGAACCGCCGTATCTTCCTTGCAAAACAGGGGAGTGGAAGACCTGTCTTCGATCACCTTGATGAGTGACGGCGCCTCCGTTTACGAATGCACGTCAACAGACGAGGTCATTGACCTACTCCAGGGCGGTCAGGGCGTGTTTGGCATCGCCGTTGGGCGCGTGTGGCGCGAGGTCGAAGGCTCATTGGCTGACCTGCCCGTCGAGCACTCCGACCATGCTTTCGTTGACGAATTGGCGCAACGGCGCCGCAAGAAACTCTCGGCCTCGTAAAATACTCCAAATTAAGCTGAACCGAGATTCTTCTTAATGGAGTATCCCGATTCAATGTCGGTGATCTGGACAGAAACGATCCCGTGAGAGTCCACGCTGTAGCGTTCTTCGATCAGCGGTGAATCGGCGCAACGATCGATGGGGTAGGCGCCCAATTCGATCTCAGGAACCTGTAGGGAACGATCAAAGGGGAACAGGACTTCTCCAAAGGGCAGGACATCCCCACGCGGGACGCCTGAGTCGTCAAGATGCGAATACTCAGCAAATCGGAAATATCCGATGTTGTGTGCGGCTCGATACCGACGAGTGATAGTAGCGCCCTTGACAGAATCTACGGCGAAATCTGGTTCGAGCAACGTATCGAACGAGACTAAAGCACCTGATTCTTTCTCCCTGAAAACACCCAGTCCACGTGAGAGCTGATCACGCATCGTAAAGCCCGCGTCCGGGTCGATACCGATTGCCAAACCGATAGCGGTCGAAGCTGTCGGCATTTGTGAACGGTGAACGCGCCGACCGTGGTGATCGCGCAGGATCCGTGCAATAAGGGGGAGTTGGGCCCCTCCACCTACCACGTACAGGCCTGCGATATCATCGCCGAGCTTGGCGCCACTTTCGTCATTGACCAATAGTGGCAACATTGACGCCAATGTTGATTCAACGAGTGGGGTAGCGGCCTCGTAGAAGGTCTGAACCGGAATCGAAATAATGCGCTCACCCAAAGGTACAGAGACAATACGAGAGTTTGGGGTGAGTGCTTCTTTGGCCGTTTTGCATTCGTCGATGAGCGCTGACCACGCAGCCTCTCCAAGATGACCAGAATCCGTGTCACCAGCTTGTGCAATGCAGTGAGCGAGGACGAGGTCGAAGTCATCGCCGCCAAGCAGATTGTCACCGCGCGTTCCAAGGATCTGATGGTCTGTGCCCGTCGCCGCGACAATGGAGGCATCGAAAGTTCCGCCACCGAGGTCATAGACGAGGACGCAGGTGCGTTTGGAGTTGAGCGTGCCAGCGTGTCGATGAGTGTATTCAAAACCTGCAGCGGAGGGCTCGTTGATCATAGATCTGACGGTCCAGCCAGCATCGCGGAAAGCCTCTAAGGTGAGGAAGCGCTGCCCAGACCATGCGTGAGCAGGCACTCCGATAGCAGCTTCAAGAGGCTCAGAATCGTCCAATGTGGCAACTGAGGATGAGTGGCGAAGAGCTGTGGCGACGTAGCGCAGGTAAAGGGTCACCAATTCGAGAAGAAGAAAATCGCGGTTACCTAGCCGCACGGTCGTGGTCGATGTGACCTGGGGATCTGCCAAGAGCCGCTTGAAGGAACGCAGATGTTGGGCACCGGCGCGCGCACGTCGGTCGGCTTCAAATCCGAAATGTAAACCGTCCTCGTCATAGGCGATGACGGAGGGAATCGAGTCGAAGACATCGCCGAAACCATCCTCGAAAGAAACCACTGGATAGTTTCCACGGTCAACTGTGGCAACGGTGGTTGTTGTGGTACCGAAATCGACTCCAAATCTCATGGAGTCAGACTAACGAAGTGACCGCAGATGTGGGGGACTTCGTCGCAGTTGCTTGCCTCTCGGCATCAGTGACTACGTGCGAATGGCAGATATTGGAGAAGACGGCTCGCACGAAGAGGAAAGCCCCGAGGAAATAAAGCGCCCCAGCAACCGCATCAAGGATGTAGTGGTTGCCAGTAGTGATGACAATGATGATGGTTAAAGCCGGGTGGATGGCAAGTAAGAGGCGCTGCCAAGGGGCTTTCCAGACGAATAAACCGAGGCATACGGCTACCCAGATTGACCAGCCAGTGTGCATTGAAGGCATTGCAGCGTAAGGGTTTCCCAGCGCTGAATATAGTTGGGAATATCCAGAACCGAATGCGGATTGCTGGGCCACGGAGTCAACGAATGCTGTTCCTGAAAGCAGCCGTGGGGGAGCCAAAGGGTAAACCCAGTAGGTCACCATGGCTGCACCGGTCATGATGAAAAGGACGTTGCGGGAAAAATGGTAGTGTTCGGGCTTCTGAAACCAGATGAGTAATAGTGCGCCAAAGGTCAGTGCGAAGAATGACACTGAGTAGTAGATGGCGAAAGACTCAGCGATGACAGGGTGGCGTTGGAGCCAAAGGTTTGCAGACAACTCAATGTCGAGTCCCAGAAGGTCCTCAATGCGCAGAATCTGTCGGGCGTGTGCGTTAGCGCTTTGAGCTGTTATTGGAGCGATGTTGCACAAGATTGAGTAGGCCATCGCACATAGGGCTACAAGCGACACTTCCTTGACCAGTGCGCGCCGGTCCAGCGCCGTGGGCGCAATGGATCTGCGAGTCTGAGAGCTCATGGGGCTCCTTGTGCACATCAACTGAACGGATAGCTGAATTGATCTTAGGTGTATTGCGGACAGGAGATCTGTCAATAAGGCAAGGGTGGGGGCTTAATCAGGGTGATTCCTGATACCTTTCTCAAAACTGACATAATGTACATTATCGGATAGTCCGGTGGGGCTTCGTCGGTCCGGTACAATCAATGCGGTTCAATTTTTGATATCAGGAGGCCGCACATGGCAGATCGCGCACTTCGTGGCATGCAGATCGGCGCAAAGTCGATGGAATCGGAAGAAGGCGTCGTCTTCGCCGACCGTTTCGTCGTCAAATACCTATGCCCGAATGGTCACGAATTTGAAGTGCCACTGTCGACCGAGGCCACCGCGCCGGCGACGTGGGAATGTCGATGTGGCGCAGCAGCGGACCTTATTGGTGAGGCCGAAGAAGACGAAGACCTCAAGCCTGCCAAGCCGGTGCGCACGCACTGGGACATGCTGTGTGAACGCCGTTCCCTTGAAGAACTCGATGTGGTCTTGCAAGAGCAACTTGCTTTGTATCGCGAAGGGCGGCTGCGCCCCGAAGGTCACTACCGCAAGGGCTAATTCAAGATATTAATCTCAGATCGACGTATCAAGCGTCCTGTGTTCTATGCGCAGGCCGCTTGTGTTGAACTGCTGGGCCGGAACAACTCAGGATCCGTGGCATCCCATCTAATTCCTGGATTGATCCGACTTTATTTCTTGGATTGGACGAACTTTAACGCGGCCTTCAACGCGCGCCACGTCATCGCACACACCACCAGCAAGGCGGTGGCGCATTGAACTGCCAAGCCTGGCCAATGCCCCATTTGAGTCGTTAACGTCAGTGACGTGCGCAAAGGCACCTGGGCAACCAAATACTCAGCAGATTGAGGTTGTGTCATTGCTTGAATTTGTCCATCCGGACGAATGACATACGACCTGCCAGTTGTTGAAGCCTGAACCGAAGAACGCGAAAATTCCATACTCCGAAAACGCAGCGTCTGCCCCTGTTGAGCAGTCTGAGCGGAATCGAGGAAATGATAGTTATTCGACGGAGTGACAATCATTTGGCCGCCCATTGTCACGCCCTCGCGAAAAATCGACGCGTACGCTGCCTCAAAGCAAATGCCAACGGCTAACGGAACTTGTCTGCCCGAAGCAGTCCGGATTTCCATATATCCCGGGTTATCTGCCGGAGCCATATCGAGGTTGACCTGGGCCGCCTCGGTAGCCAAACGGGACACAAGGCTGCGCCACGGAATAAACTCCCCAAAAGGCACAGGCTTTTGCTTCGCGTACAGGTTCGACTCATCCAGGCCCTCGCCCGGATACCATGTGCCAATCCAATTCCACCTCAAGTCATCTTTGACATTGGCAAATCCCAAAAGGATAGGCGCATCAAGTTTCTTTGAAGAACGCGACACCAAATCTGCAACCAACTGGGATTCGCGCGGATCGCGATCAGCCGCAGTCTCCCCCCAAATCACGAGGTCAACAGACTCACCTGCGCCTGCAACTTCGGCTGTCACCTGCGCATTATTAGCCGTCACCTCGCCCTCGCGACTGAAAGCTTGAGCTCCTGGTAGGCGCACATCACCTTGAACGAGCGCCAAACGCAATGAGCCAGCCTCTTGCGAACTTGGCAAAGGAATGGCCAGAGGCGCAACGAATAGTGCACATGCCAGGCCCAACATCGCTGGCCTGCCCCACCAAGACGTCACGTCGTGGACTTGCCGTAAAGAAAATGTTCGCCTAACCAGAACTGCTACGACAACGACAACACCACCAACCAGGGTCTCTCCCCCGTACGGGGCTAAGTGGCCAAGTGGCGAGTCAACCTGGGGAAGATGGACCGCCCCCCACGGGAAACCCGACCAAGGAAAAGACGATCTGAGCTGTTCAATGCCCACCCAGGTGATCCCATAGATTACGCTCTGCCCCAAAACTGACATAGTCCAGTGCCAGACCTCGATGAGTTTGACGCACAACACCCATACTGCGTAGAAGAAAACTTGGCTAGCCGTCAGAGCAATCCAGGGAAGCCAGCCACCGGTTGCCAACACGACCCAATCAATCAAAGGAAGCCAAAAACAGGTGGCAAAGACAATGGTGTAGAGCAGGCTTCTGCCCCAGCCCACTGTGTCAATACGTGAGAAGAACAGGGCCAAAGACGGCACGACCAGCCACCACAAACCCGCATCTGGGAAGGCACACCACATGGCCAGACCTGCCAGGGCGCAGACCACGACGTCAATAAATCCACCCAAACGGCCTCGGGAACGACTCGACCCTGTCACTCCCCCTGTCTTTACAGATTTGACCATGAGACCACTCCGTGAACAAGAAGTTGGCGAGCTTTCTTCGCCTTTTCGCCAATCTCACCGCGATCCAGGTGTCGCAACTGATCCAGCAGATCCATCACCTGTCGAATCCAGCGGACAAAGTCTCCACCCTGCAGGTCGCACTCTGACAGCGCAGTGGACAAAGAAGCTCCGTGAGCCCATGCCAAACATGCGGTCATTAAACCTGAGTCTAGCTGGGCGGATAGCTGTGTTCCGCATGATTTTTCTGCTGCGTGAACCCGTCCCATGGCCGCCAAAGTGCGCTCCCAAGCCTGGGCCAAGCGAGCATTGACCCCCACTGGCAGCACTGTGGGATCGGCCTCGTCCGAGCGAGACTCAAACACGCACGCCGACGCAATCGCCGCCAATTCGGCCGGCTCAAGATCGTCCCAGGCGCCACTGACAATGGCTTCCATTGTGATGAGGTCACGCTCACCGAAGACACGACGCAGTTGGCGTCCCGATTCGCTCACTTGCTCGCCGTTGAGAAAACCGAGCTGATCAAGTACTGCACACACCCGATCAAACTCCTTGGCTACGGAGTTTGTTCGCGAATCTATCGAAGCCATCGTTTGATCGATCTGGCGACTTAGACGCGCCCACTCATGGCCTGCGTGAGCATGAGATTCACGCTGAGGACAACGGTGGACCGGATGAGAGCGAAGCCGCGTCTCCAGGGCGCGGATGTGCTCATCCTGGCCCATAGTGGGTGACGAGGGCGTGGGAGCAAGATTCCCCGAGCGCACTAGACGGCGCAGTTCCTCTCCAATACGCACTCTCTCCTTATTACGGTGTAATGCCGAGCCACCAGCAATCTTCATCCGCCCCACAACATCGAGGCCGCCCGGAGCGCCCTCGGCTAAAAGATGATGCCACTTTGAATCAGTACCAATCACCTGGGGAATGACCTGACCGGCAGCCGAATGGGCCATTGCGGCCACGACTCCATGCAATTGGCGTCGTCCCTTGCGATACGCCACAACGTCTCCAGGTTTGAGGCCAGCCAGCGTCTCGCGCATCTGGTGTCTGCGGGCAGCAGCCCTGTTCTTCGATGCTTCCTTTTGAGCCAATGAAATCTGATCTCGCAAGGAAAAGTACTCCCCGGCATCTCCCAGGTCGCAATGCATTTCCTCTTCCAGGTCAGCGCGCCTACGTACCAGCTCACGCGAACGGGTTGCCAAATGAACTACTGCACCATCAGCTTGGAATTGGGCGAAGGAGGTCTCCAAAACGTCACGAGTGGCGGCGCGCGAAGAATGCTCGAGAAGATTGACCACCATGTTGTAGGTCGGATGAAAAGCACTAATGAGCGGATAGGTACGTTTCGACGCGAGAGCCGCCACTTCCTCGGGGGCTACGGTGCCTCGGTGGAGTACGACTGCGTGCCCTTCGATGTCGATGCCGCGTCGACCTGCTCGCCCCGACAACTGGGTGTACTCCCCCGGTGTTAACTGCACATGAGAGGCACCATTCCACTTGCGCAGTGATTCGATGACCACGGTTCGGGCAGGCATATTGATCCCCAGCGCCAAAGTCTCTGTCGCGTACACCATCTTGACCAGGCCGTGAAGGAATAGATATTCGACAGTCTCTTTCATTACTGGAAGCATGCCTGCGTGATGGGCTGCCACTCCCCTCATCAAGGCGCGCGTCCACTGATCGATACCGAGCACCGCAAAATCGGAAGCATCGATGAGAGCAGTTGCAGACTCGACAAAGTTACGAATCTGTTCAGACTCCTGACGCGTTGTCAGCACAATGCCAGAGCTGAGAATCTGATGAACGGCGTCTTCGCAACCGGCGCGAGAAAAGATGAAGGTAATCGCCGGTAAAAGGCCAGCCCGATCTAAGGTAATAAGAGTTGATGGGCGAGATTCGCGTCGCACGGGTCTGCGTTGTCCAGATTCAGCCCAGTTGCGTCCTCCCCTGCCCACACGCCCGCCAGGGCCGGGTGCAACGGCGTGGACGAGCTCGGGGTTGAGGCGACCTCGGGCGACAGCATCCTTTGTTGGCGCGTAGAGGTCAAATAGCTCTTCGCCCACCATCATGTGCTGGTAGAGGGGAACGGGACGAGTTTCGGACACAATGATTCGGCAGGAGCCGCGGACCTCTTTAATCCAAGCGCCGAACTCTTCAGCGTTCGACACTGTTGCTGACAAAGCCACAACCTGGATCGGGTGCGGCAGGTGAATAATGACTTCTTCCCACACCGGCCCGCGAAAACGGTCAGCTAAATAGTGCACTTCGTCAAGGACAACGGAGTCAAGCTCGGATAAATCAGCTCCCGCATAAATCATGTTGCGCAGGACCTCCGTGGTCATGACAACTATCGCAGCGTTGGGATTGATTGAAGTGTCGCCCGTGAGCAGGCCAACGTTGTCTGAGCCGAAACGCTGTGACAAGTCGAGATACTTCTGGTTCGACAGGGCCTTGATGGGGGTTGTGTAAAAACTCCTCTTGCCTCGGATCATCGCCAAATGAGTGGCAAATTCGCCCACGACAGTTTTACCTGCTCCAGTGGGGGCAGCAACGAGAACGCAATCACCGTCCTCGACACCATCCATTCCCTCAATTTGAAAAGGATCAGGGCGAAAACTTAAGGTCGAGGCCCAGGCGTGGCGGACAGAGGCTTGCTCAGCTTGGTTTGCTTTGAAAGCTGCCATTCTTTCGGCTGCACTTAGAGCTGGTTCAATGCTTGGCTCCATGCTGGGCGAAGTTGCTCTACGCCGACGGCGTTTCGGGCTCATTCTTCCTCCTGAAATTCCAGTCCAGGCATAGTTGACCACCGGTGTAAGGCTGCGTTGGCGCGAGATCTCATTCGCTCGACGAGGTCAGTGGGAGCATCGATCAAAAATGGGGAGATGTCGATGAGCATCGCTTCCAACCATTCCTCATCCCATACTCGCAATTCAATTCGCATAGCGCCATCCGCCTCGTGGCCTAAGACCGCTGCTCCGGCCTCGTCAATGAGCCACTGAGCCCCAGGGCCTACGGTCAGCCGCACGCTGCTTGGACTCTGCACCGGAGGGCTTGTCGGAGCTTGAGAGGCACAGGCCTGGATCTGGTGAACATCACTCATACGGTCCACCCGGAAGGTCCGCTGATCCTGAGCCTGGTGGCACCATCCGTGCAACAGCCACCCCTGGGAACCCATAGAGACCTGCCAGGGATCCACAATCCGTAAGGATGCTCCACCATCGGACTTGAGGTATGTGAATCCCAACTGGCATTGTTCGCGCAAAGCGCTCAATATCGGGTCGAGCTGATCAGGGTGCTCGTCTTGGTAGGCAGCAACGACTGAGTCAGCGGGGATTCCTGGGCTCAAATGACGCACAGCCATTGCCACGCGCGGTAGGCGCTCGCGCAGGTCATGGTCTAAAGCGCCGGATACAGCGTGAAGTCCCACGATGATGGCGGTGGCTTCTGCTTCAGTTAATCGAGGAGGAAGATCTGCACCGAGTGTCGTTCGAATCGAGAGTTTTGCCTGGCTGGCGTAGAGGTTCCAGTCAACTTCGAATGACCGCCCAGGTAACGAGTCTCCGACTTGGCCAAGGTTTTCAATATCTCGTGTGATTTGGCGTTTGGTTCGGCCAAAGTGTTGAGCTAACTCTTCGATGGTAATACCCGGATGGTCACCAATCCAACTGACCATTGAAAGCAAGCGAGAAAGCGCAACGGGGACTGCTTCAGGCATGACGGTCCTCCCACCTTGCTGCGGCATTGAGTCGTGCCAAGACCGCATCTTTGAGACGCTTGGGTTCAACGACAATAACGCGATCTGCTTGCTGCAACACTGCGGAGATCCACTCCCCCAGTTCGGCCTCCTCGCCGCGCATGAGAGTCCAATCGGGGCCGAGGTCCGGAGATTCAACTTCTAGCGCTTCACTGTGCGTGACCACAGGGCCAGTTGCCTGAGCACTGACCGCCAAAATGGGACTCACGACAAGCTCTGTGAAAGGATCAGTGAAAGTTTCAGGGGCTGGTAGAGCATCACCCGGCTCGCCCAAAAATGACACTTCGGAGCGAAAACGTGAAATACGGAAGAGCCGATCATCGTCACGATCAAAATCCTGACCCCACAGGTACAGTGCGCGGCCTCGCACAATCAATCGCCACGGCGATACAGCCCTTTCAAAAAGACCATTGACCGATCCGTACAGGAAGGACACAACACGACGCTCAGCGATAGCTCGGGTCAGATTTGCAACAGTGGTAGCGCCGCTCAAATCGAGAGTTAAACCCGCAGACCGCTGTATAACATTCGCATTCGTTGACGCTGCAAGTTTGGGCTCGACCAGACTAAACGCAAGATCTTGACCATTCCAAGCCTGGATAGCCATATGAATCAGAGAGATGTCGGTGTCGTCCAGAGTCACATCCACCGCAGCGAAAGAGGAATCGGCGACGCGATAGCGTTCGTCAGCGCCCACATCCAGAACAATGCCGACGTCTCGAAGGGCATCCTTGTCGCGTTGAAATTGCGATTCGAAGGCCGATTCAGACAGCCCTTCGTAGCCGAGCAGGTGGCGAATCTGCTGCTTCGTTCGTCCTCGCTCGGCCGTCAACAATTCGAAGAACAGCCCGAGTACCCGGACATTCGTCGACAATTCGTAGCTCACCGGCTCAGCCTACGGGGCCAAGCCGGTGAGGAGGAACATCACAGACGGGAAGCCGTCAGTTGAGTAACGATAATGCCCCTTGCTCCGGCCTGGTGGAGACGGTCCATCACCAGATTGACTCCTTGGGACGGAACCATTGCGCGGACCGCCATCCACTCCGAATCCACCAGCGGGCTGACCGTGGGTGAATCGAAGCCCGGTGCAATAGCGATGGTCGCTTCAAGGTCGTCCTGGCGCACGTTGTAGTCGATGAGGACGTAGGACCGCGCGACTTGAACGCCTTCGAGCCGACGGTCGAGAGTTGCTAGGGCAGGATCGTCACGCAGTTCTTCTCGAGTGATGAGAATGGCTTCAGACTCAAGGATTGGCTCGCCAAAAACTTCGAGGCCAGCAGCTTTGAGAGTCGAACCTGTTTCGACAACATCAGCGATGAGGTCAGCGACCCCCAGACGAACAGACGATTCAACCGCGCCGTCAAGGTGGACCACCTCTGCAGTGATTCCCTGCGATTCCAGGTAGCTGCGCACAAGCAGGTCGTAGGAGGCTGCCACGCGTTGGCCTTCGATCTGGCTCAGCTGCGTGATCTGGCCTTGAGGCGCCGCGAAACGGAACGTGGAACGAGCAAAGCCTAGCGCTCGGTGCTCGACCGCTGCGGTACCCGAGTCCAGAAGCAAGTCGCGTCCGGTGATACCCGCGTGGATGGAACCGCGGCCCACATACACGGCGATATCGCGGGGGCGCAGGAAGAACAATTCAACGTCATTATCAGAGTCGGTCAAGACCAGCTCACGTCCTCGACGCTTGGTCTTGTAGCCGGCCTCGGCCAACAAAGAAATCGCCGGATCAGACAGGGAACCCTTATTGGGCACAGCAATGCGCAGCATGGAAGTCCTCACAGGTGCTTGTAAATATCGTCGAGAGTCAGACCTTTGGCGATCATCATGACCTGCGCGTGGTAGATGAGTTGAGAAATCTCTAGCGCACAATCATCTAGGGATTCATATTCAGCGGCCATCCATACCTCACCGGCTTCTTCAACAATTTTCTTGCCGATGAAGTGGACGCCTTTATCGAGTTCATCAACGGTTCCCGAACCTGCTGGGCGGGATTGCGCTTTCTGGGATAGCTCTTCAAAAAGGTCTTCAAAAGTAGTCACAGGAACACACTAGCGCGAGTCGAAGCACATTCGGCGTCCTGCCCGTTCGTTAAGACCCAGGCAGGACGCCGCTGGCATCACTGGCTGACGTAGTCGTTGGTGACGGCCTTGCCAGCGTCCGGAGTGGTCGAGACGAGGTCGGGCACATCGGCTAGGAAGACAGCCATGTTCTTCCACACGTCAAGATCCTGCACCGCCGAGGCTTTGCCAGAGTCATCAACCATGAGTTCAAGAGTTGCTTGAAGAACAGCTCGAGCCGTATCGAGTTGCTCTTCCTGGGTCAAAGTATCGTCGCGTTTCTGGGTGGCAGAGATTGCCAACTCGGGATCATTGAGAATCATTTGCGTGCCCGAGGTAATTGCTGAGACAACAGCTTTGGCTTGTTCGGGATTATCTTGGGCCCACTGACGAGTAGTAATAATCGAGGCCGCGACCAGCGCAGTCTGCTCAGGATCGAGGTCGACGGTGCGCACGTCGATTCCGCCGCGGCGCATCTGGACGAGGTCGTTGTTGGTGAATCCGATGACCGCATCAACGGACTTTTGCGCAATAGCTGCTTGCTGCGTGTATCCGATGGATTCAATCTTGACGTCCTCGCGAGTCAATCCTGCCTGCTTGAGGGCCGAAAGAGCTGCATACCAGTTCGATCCGTACTCTCCGGGAATCCCAATGGACTTGCCTTTGAGATCATCAAGGGAATCAATGTCGGAGTCTGCCGGAACGATTACAGTTGCCGGATAGCTTCGGTAGTAGGCGCCAATGGACACCAGGTCCATTCCTTGATCGCGGGCCACCATCGCTTCGTCGCCTGAGGCAACGACAACATGTTCCTCCCCCGAAATTAACGCGGTAAATAATCCTTCATCGCTGCCGTGATGGCGAATCGTTGCGTCAATGCCGCGATCGTCAAAGAGACCGTGGTCTTCGGCTACATAAACTGGGGAGAACTGAACGTTGGGAATGTACGTCAGTCCGACAGTGACCGATTCGGCGGCAATCGTGGACTGCGTTTGTTCAACGGCGGACGATTGATCGGATGGAGCCGAGCTGCACGCGGAGAGAATGAGCGCTGCTGCGGCAATAGTTCCACCCCATCGGGTGGCTGTATTCACGTGAATCATTTGTGACCTTCATTGCTCGATGTCGTACCGGCGGGAGCGTTCGATCCTGTAAATCACGATGTAGGCGATGGTCGCCATGATGCACAAAATGAGGATCGTGACGAACATTCCAGCGGTATCAACATTTGTTCGGGTTTGGGTGAGCACCTGCCCGAGCCCCGAGCCACCCATGACCATCTCCCCCACTACTGCGCCGGTCACCGACAGAGTAAAACCGTTACGAAGTCCGGCCAGAATTGACGGTGCTGCAAGTGGCAGCTCAATAGCAAAAGCCATTTTGAAGCCAGAAGCACCGTCAAGTTCTGCAGCTTCAAGCACCTCAGAATCAAGGTGTCGAAGACCTACAACTGTAGAAACCAAAATGGGAAAGAACACCATGAGTGTGCACAGGGCAGCAATCGACCACAGCCCGTAACCGATCCACAGGACCAGGAGCGGTGCCAAGGCGATTGCTGGTAGCGCCTGGGTGGCGCCGAGGAAGGGTTCGACCGCGGCCTGGATGAGCCGCGACCGATAAATGATGTAGGCAAGTGGAAGAGCAATGACCGCCCCCAGCGCCGACCCAATGAGGGCTTCGGTCGCAGTGATGCCAACACGCTTCCAAATTGATGCCTGCGAGAGCAAAGCCTGCGCACGATTCCAGGTGTCTGCCGGTGAAGGTAAACGCCAAGATTCGATGCCGGTTAGAGATGTCGCGGCCCACCATGCTGCCAAGCAGATGGTGAGAAATACGATCGGCGCCACGACGGTCATTTGACCTGTTGGCTTGGATCGACGTGCCACGAGGCGCCCTTTCCGGCATCCGGGTACGCACGGCGTGGCGCACGCGGCTACGCCGCACGCGCTGCACTCCTCCCATCCGGACTTTAACCGTCGGTATCGGATTTTCACCGATTCAACCATCCGATAGCGGACGGGTCGCGGACTATCACCGCCGGTTCGGACTTTCACCGACCCCGGAGTACTCGGAGGATATTGTGCCACTGATTGAGTGCCAATGCGACTACAGCTCTCAATAGCGGTGCCGAGCGGCTGCGGCGAAAGAATCAGTGGCAGTGTTGTGCAGCCAGCCGGCGCAGTTCTTCGACCTCGGCGTAGGCGTCGTCAGCTTTAAAGACCGCAGATCCGGCCACGAAGTTATCTGCTCCTGCCTCGGCCGCAATTTCAATGGTCTTGCGTGAAATGCCACCGTCAACCTGAATAGAAACCTCGAGTCCGGCGGCGCTAATAGCCTCACGGGTACGGCGTACCTTCGCCATCATCGACTCAATAAAGGACTGGCCTCCAAAACCAGGTTCGACGGTCATCACGAGGATCATGTCGAATTCACCCAAAATATCGACGAAAGGGTCGATGTCCGTGGCTGGGCGAAGGGCGAGACCCGCCTTTGAACCCAGATGCCGCAATTCTCGAGCTAAACGCAAAGGTGCAGTTGCGGCCTCGGCGTGGAATGTCACTGATTCGCAGCCAATCTCGGCATAAGCAGGTGCCCAACGATCCGGATCTGCAATCATCAGATGAGCGTCTACGGGAAGGATGCCGGACTTGACGACGGCCTCGGCCACAGGCACTCCCCAGGACAGATTCGGCACGAAGTGGTTGTCCATGCAATCCACGTGTGCCCTGTCTGCGTTTTGAATCTTGGTCAATTCACCGCGTAGATCAGCGATGTCACAGTTGAGAATGGAAGGTGAGATCATCGGTTTCATGAAAGTCATGCTACCTGTGGGTATGGAACAAATTGGGTATTCGATTCACAGTTTGCGCATGACTGACACGAACATCAGGTCAGTGCCGTAGCGGTGATCCCACATTTGTAGGGTGCGTCCCTGGCCTCCACCGGAAACGACACCTGCCGACTTTGGAACCTCGAGCGGCGTTGGCGAGACACCATTAGCTAGCTCAATAGCATCCAGCAATTCGACACCGCCTTGGGATAGCAGGCGCTCAACCTGGTCACGCGTCTCAGCTAGGTGAGGAGAACAGGTGATATAGACCAGGACGCCGCCCGGCCGAGTCAGAGCCTGAGCCCTGTCAAGGAGATCCCGTTGAAGGGCCACGAGGTCTGCCAAGTCGGCCTCGGACTTTCGCCACCGTGCCTCTGGACGTCGGCGCATTGATCCCAGACCCGAACACGGGGCGTCGACAACGACGCGGTCAAAAGACCCAAATGGCCACGACGTACGTGGACCTCCAAAGACCCGCCCATCGCCCGACACAACCTCGACATTATCGAGCAAACGTGTTGTGCGTTCGATCAGTCGTGCTCGATGCGAATGCACCTCATTGGCGGTGAGCTTTGCTCCGCGTTGAGCACCAATGGCGCCCAACAGTGAGGCTTTGCCGCCAGGTCCTGCGCATAGATCGAGCCACTGGGAGTCGGGACCCTCAATTGGTGCTGCTGCGGCGATGATCGCAGCTAACTGAGAACCTTCGTCCTGTGCGCCCGCACGCCCGTCTCGGATTGCAGGCAGCAAAGCAGGATCTCCGGATTCAAGAATCACCGCGTATTCACTGAAGTCTCCGGGTGCAACGCGCGTGGAAAGGATCTCTTGAGCTTCATCAGCCAAGGCCGCTGGATGGATGAGGGTTGGCCTTGCAGCCAAGGTCACCAAAGGAGGCTCATTGTCAGCGTCCAGAAGATCCTCTAACTCGTTGGCATCGTATCCGTGTCCTACAAGGGCTTCGCGAAAAGCGTTGATCATCCAGACTGGATGCGACGTTCGTACGCTGAGTCTTTCGAGCGGATCCTCCAGAGCGTCGATCTTGGCATCGATCGAACCGGGTTCCTCGCGGGTGATTGCGCGCAGCACCGCATTGACCATACGCGCGGGTCCTTCAGTCAGATGCTCGCGAGCCAGATCCACCGTTGTCGATACCGCTGCATGATCTGGAACTCTCATATTGAGAAGCTGGTGGGCCCCCAATCGAAGTAGATCGATGACCATTGGATCAGTCTGGTCAATAGGTCGACTCAGATACTGGGAGATCACCCAGTCCAGACGTCCTCGGGCACGTAAAGTTCCATGAACGAGTTCAGAGGTGAAGGCAGCATCTCTGGCATCGAAGCGTTCTTGGCGTCGGATCTCGCGCAGTACTTTGGCAAGAAGAATATTTGCGTACGCGTCTTGAGAGGTGACCTGGGAGAGCACATTGAATGCCACCCTGCGAGGGGCGTCTACCTGTCTTTTCGCACGGTAGCCGTCGGAATATCGGTGAGTAGCCATTAGTTCTCCTGTGGTTGTCCCAGGACTGCGCCAACTTCGAGGCGTGCGCCGCGAGCCCACGCCGCGCCGTCCATCCACCCTTTACCTGCAGGCGCCACCCTTCCTAAGCGCAAACTGCCATCACTACACCCGACGTAGACATCCGTCTTGGTAGCGTGGACCTGTCCGGGAGCTAATTGAGGTTCTGGGCACGCCTGACAGTTGGCGAGCTTGAGTCTGCGACCATCGGGCAAAGTCGTGTAAGCACCGGGATTGGGGCTTACCGCGCGGATACGTTGATCGGTCTGCACTGCCGTTTCAGTAAAGGTGATGAAGCCGTCTGCGGGGCGGAGCATACGGGCGTGCGGGGTTTCTTCATCGAGCGGTGTTTGAGGAATTGCAGTGGCGCCATCTTTTGCGATCTTGTCGACGACTTCAAGAACCTGGTCAGCGCCCATAGTCGACATCCGTTCTAAGAGCTCGCCGGAGGTTTCATGACCGATTTCTAGACGTTGGCGCGAAAAAACTGGACCCGTGTCTAATCCTTCTTCAAGCTGGAAAACACATGAGGCAGTTGTTGTATCGCCGGCCAGGATCGCCCACTGAACAGGAGCTGCTCCTCGCCATCTGGGCAGGTCAGAAAAGTGCAGATTGATCCAACCGTGCGTTGGTAGGCTCAGCACATCAGCAGGTACGAGGGCGCCATAGGCAACGACGACCGCCAAGTCAGGATTCGTTTCCTCCACGCGTGTCTTGACCTGCGGGGTTTTAAGCGTGGAAGTCTCGATGAGTTCAATGCCGTGTTCGGTTGCGACCTGCGCAACCGGCGAGGGATGCAAGGATCTTCCACGACCGGAGCGTGCGGGCGGACGGGTCAGCACTGCGACAACGTCATGATCGGAGCCGATCAAGGCTTTGAGGGTGGGGACAGCCGCTTGCGGGGTTCCTGCAAAAAGAATACGCACTCCCCCAGTCTATGCGAGGGCGCCCGCCCCATCAGAACAGCTCGGGCGGATTCACTGTCATTTTAATGACAGGCATTTTCCGTGAAGCGCGTGTTCTTTGGATCTGTGCCAAATTCTTGAGTAAGTCAAGTGACTGAGCCTTTTCCACTCGCACAAGGCATCGCACAAAAGCCTGCCCAGTGGCTGGATCTTTTCGGTCCACGGTTCCCAGGATGGGCGCGTCAATCTGTGCGACAACTGGAAGAACTTGAGAGCTTGGACCATCCAAAGCGATGATCGTTGTGGCTGGAAAGAAACGTAATGCTTCGCGTTCATCAAGCAATCGTTGGGCAGCGTCCACAGGATCCCAACGAACCATCGCCTGCCCCAGTTCGGAACCGATCTGACCAATAATCATGCCGTGACGGCCGGGAGCCAGCAACGAGAAAGCATTAAACCACCGACGCAGAGCCTCTTGCGGAGCCCAGAGCTCAGGTCTTCCAGCGATCGCTTGCGCGTCGAGCACTAATACTGCCTCGTAGCCATTGGTGGCTTGTGGTTCCGCTCCGGCCGTGGCTACGACCACTTGAGGCTTGTCAAGGATATGCCGAGTGATTCGATGAGTTGATGATGATTCAAGAATGGATACGTCAGAGAGATTGCGAGCTAATTCTTCAGCGGTACGTTCAGACCCCACACGAACAGCCCGTAACTTCGTAGAAGAACACACTTGGCAACGCCACTGCGTGGCTTCTCGTGAACACCATGTACAGGTGATTGTCCCATTGACACTCATTGATAGTTGGCCCGCGCACTGGGGGCACCGCGCCGTTTTGTGACAACGACCGCAGCGGATTGCTGGCACATAACCAGCGTTGGCTACTTGCACTAAAACGGGACCGACTTTGAGCCCGTTGCGAATCATTCGAAGCGCTGCCGAAGGCAGTCGGGAATATCCTGACGGGCCTTCACGGTCAGCTTCGGCCTCACCATGGACGTGGATCTTTGGGGCGGACAAATGGCGGGCGGTGTCATTGGGGACCAGGGAGGCAGCCCACCCTGATTGTACGAGCGCCTGGGCTTTGATCGAACGGCTATAGGCTCCGCACACCAGAGCACAATCTTCAAGATGCGATCGCGCCACCGCAACATCCAGGGCATCACAACGCGGGGCCCGCTGCTCGACCAACCTGTCATCGGCGTCGTCCCACACAACAATGAGCCCTAGCGATTGAAGAGGAGTCCACACCGCTGACCGTGTCCCCACAACGATGCGTGTTTGCCCTTGCAAGGATGTCAGGTGAACTTGGTATCTTGTTGCCGCAGCGACGTCCGAACCGGTCAAATCGATGCCAAACCCAGTGTCTTGCGCAAGGTTTTCGCTGATTTCTTGGGCTTGCCAAGAAGTTGGTACGACGATTAAGACACTGCGTTGGGAAGCCAAGGTCGCTTGAACCATGCAGGCCAGCTGGGCACGCTTGTAGTGAGCAAGAGCAGTCCACACTGCCCGAGGGCTGCCGCCACCGCTTAGGTGCTCGATGAGTGCCGGCCCTGCGTTCCATTCCTGCCAGGGACTTTCGTCGAAGTCGTTGTGTGTAACGGGAGTATCAACCAAACTTTGCGCGGTCTTGAGCACTGCCTTCTCTGTTGCTGCATGACGAGCAGGAATCGCCAGGGAAAGGACCTGTGAAAGGGTACAGATGTGGCGATCGGCGATTCTTCGTGCCAAACGCAAGGTCTGTGGATTGACCACCGGGCAGGCTGAAACCACTGATTCGATAGATTCCAGGCGTGGCTGCTGCGCCTTGATATGACGGTCAATAATCCACCCGTTATATCTTTTGCCAGCCAATCTGATGCGTACAAGATGACCAACCTGGGCGCGGTCAACGAGATTGTCGGGAATGAGATAGTCAAAGGGGTGGTCTAGATGTGGTAGATCTGTGTCGACGATGACTCTGGCAATCAGGGCAGGAGGAAGCTCAGGAGCGGCAAAACCTTCGAAAGTGTCCTGAACGGGGTCCATAGTCATAGTCAATCACCAAGCGTCCTCATTTGCGGACGGCCCTTTAGCTAGACCTATGCGAAGAGTTTGACACCGTAACCTGCGACAAGCATTGCGGCGATGACGAAGAGGATCAGACCCCAGATTGCCCAGTCAAAGCCTTTGACAACAAAGTGACGGAGGCTATCTGGCGCGGGAATAATCCCATCACGAATATTGATCCTCGTCAGTCCTGCGAATACCAGCGTGGTGGTGACGGTGATGCACAGGCACCAGGGGCACAGGACATGGATAACGAAGTAAGACTGCAAGAACAGCCAGTAGGCGAAGAAGAGAGCGATCGCGTACAGCAGATTTGCGCAAATCATGTACCAGCGTGGGAACTGTACGCGAGCAAAGATAGCCACGGAGATTGCCAGCACAACGGATTCAAAAAGGATACCGAGGAAAGCGTTGGGAAATCCCAGGAGGTGAGCTTGTGGAGTTGTTGCCACTGTCGAGCAGGACAAGACCGACGAAATATCGCAAGAAAAACGGGCTGAAGAATCCTTGGCTAGCTCCCATGCTTCAATGGAGAGCACCATTGAAGCCAATAGGCCGATGATGCCAGAGATAGTCATCTCGACAGCTGTGTGCTGATGCCAACGTTTCGATTCAGGAGTCTCCTGACCAACAACGTAGTCGCCGCTTCGCTGCATCATTGGATGGCCTCCTTGAGGGCATCGACTCGATCGGTACGTTCCCAAGGCAAGCCTTGGCGCCCAAAGTGTCCATAGGCGGCGGTCTGGCGATAAATGGGACGGAGTAGCTCCAGGTCTTCGATCATGCCCGCAGGACGCAGGTCAAAGACTTCCTCAATTGCTTGGGCAATCCGATGGTCTGGGACAATGCCCGTCGAAAAGGTATCGACATACAGCCCCACTGGGCGCGCCCGTCCGATCGCGTAGGCAAGCTGAAGTTCGCAGCGTTGCGCCAGTCCTGCGGCCACGACATTCTTGGCAACCCAGCGGGCAGCGTACGCCGCAGAACGGTCCACCTTGGACGGGTCCTTGCCAGAGAATGCTCCGCCGCCATGACGCGCCATTCCCCCGTAGGTATCGACAATAATCTTGCGCCCCGTGAGTCCGGCATCACCCGCTGGCCCACCAATGACGAAGCGCCCCGACGGATTGACGAGCACGTTGGTAGCTGAAGCATCGATGTTGAGCCCCTTAGCACCCTCGGCTTCGAGGACTGGTGAAAGCACCTCTTGAATCAGGGCATCATGTAGCCATCCCCCGCTGCGGTCTTCATCGTGCTGGGTGGAGATAACGACGGTATCGAGGCTGACTGGACGACCGTCCTCGTAGCCAATTGTCACCTGGGTTTTGCCGTCGGGGCGCAGCCCCTCGACGATTCCCTCTTGACGCACATAGGCGAGGCGCTCGGCGAGTCTGTGGGCAAAATGAATTGGCGCAGGCATAAGTTCAGTAGTCTCATCGCAGGCATAACCGAACATGATTCCCTGGTCACCTGCTCCTTGCCGGTCCCTGGGATCAGTCTGAGCACCTTCACGCACTTCGAGCGCTTGGTCAACGCCTCCCGCGATGTCGGGGCTTTGCTGTCCAATAGAAATGGAAACACCGCACGATGCTCCATCGAATCCAACTTTGGATGAGGTGTAGCCAATCTTGCAGATCTCGTCGCGCACAATTTGTGGGATCTCAACGTAGCCGTTACAGGTGACTTCACCAGCGACATGCACTAAGCCGGTGGTGGCCATGGTTTCGACGGCAACGCGCGCGTGGGGGTCTACCTCAAGCATTGCGTCGAGAATGGCGTCGGAGATGCGGTCACAAACCTTATCGGGATGTCCCTCAGTAACGGATTCGGATGTGAAAAGCTGTCGAGTGAAAGTCACCTGGCAATCGTACCGAGTCTGAGGGCAATCATCGAGATCAACTCCTGAGCAACGATACTTTTAGTACCCGATGCTTGGCCAACCATCTTTCCAAGATGGTCAAGTACATAGACGGAATTATCAACGTCACCAAAACCGTGTCCGTGTCCGACGCGGTTAACAGCAAGTAGGTCGGCGTTCTTTCGAAGCGCCTTTTGGCGACCGAGCTCGAGAACTTCATCGAGTGTTCCCGTTTCCGCAGCAAAACCAACTAGGACTGACGGACGGTCGGATGACTGCGCTACGGCGGCGAGAATATCGGTGGTTTGTTCCAGCGCGATCGTAGGAGCCTCGGTTGACAATGGATCCTTCTTGATCTTTGAGTCATGCGCAGCTTTGGGTCTGAAGTCCGCAATAGCTGCAGCCATGATGACGACGTCAATGTGGTTAAGACGTTCCATCACGCTCTTTTCGACCTCGGCTGCACTTGGAGCGCTGACAATCGAAATGCCGGAGGGCAATTCATTGAGAATAGAAGCGTCAATATTTGAGGCGATCAGGGTCACATTAGCGCCCGCATCGCTGGCTGCCCGGGCCAAAGCAACTCCTTGACGGCCAGAAGATGAGTTTCCTATAAAACGAACGGGGTCGATAGGCTCACGCGTGCCGCCGGCAGTGATGAGGACACGGCATCCTGTTAATGCCAGGTCGGATTCGTTTCCAGCAGATCCGGTCAAGACATTGAGGGCGCGCCAGGCAATCGCCTGGGGTGCAGCCATGCGGCCGACGCCGAAGTCTCCCGAGCCGAGTGCTCCATCTTCAGGGGCGATGAAGATCACTCCCCGAGACTTAAGCGTTTCTACATTGTCTTGGGTGGCCTGTGACAACCACATTTGGGTGTGCATTGCCGGGGCGATGATCACCGGGCAGGAGGAAGCCAAAATTGTCGTGGTGAGCAGGTCATCTGCGATGCCCGCACGTGTGCGCGCAATAAAGTCGGCGGTTGCAGGTGCCACCACAATGAGGTCGGCGCGGCGCGCCAACTCGATATGGTCGGCGCCTCCAGCGTCAAACACTCCAGTGTGGACAGGGTTACCCGTCAGGCCTTCCCATGTTGCGGTGCCAATGAATTGGGTGGATGCAGGAGTGGGCACGATGTGAACATCGTGCCCAGCTTTAATGAGCTCGCGCACAAGGCTGGCTGCCTTGTACGCGGCTATTCCTGCGGTGACCCCGACAATGATTGTGCGGGACACAGCGATCAGGCTCCGGGTTCAGCCTCGAGAGACAGAACACCTTTGTTGATCTCGCGCAGGGCGATAGCCAAAGGCTTTTCGTCTGGCTCAACATCGACCACAGGGCCAACGAATTGAATCATGTTCTGTTCGAGTTGAAGGTTGTAGGAGTTGATCTGTCGGGCGCGGCGTGCCGCGAAGATCACCAGCGCGTACTTCGAATCGACATGCTCAAGCAGGTCGTCGATGGGCGGTGAAGTAATACCCTCGGGCTGTGCGACGATTCCGGACATACGTCTCCTCCTCAAAATTCGGCCATTTGGCCACGGTTGGCAAGTCTACTCCAGGCCCATGACTCGAGCCAGTTCGGACACGGTGGTCTTGAGGTCGTCATTGATCACAGTTGTGTCGAATTCGCTTTCCGCTTGCATTTCTATTCGGGCTGTTTCGAGCCGACGGCTGCGTTCGGCTTCGTCCTCGGTGCCACGTGAGACAAGCCGATCGACAAGGCAGTCCCACGACGGTGGCGCAAGGAAGACGAAGCGGGCATCTGGGCGGCTTTGACGAACCTGACGTGCGCCGGACAGATCGATTTCCAGAAGTACGCTTTTACCCGCATCTAATGCCTCGTCGACGGGAGGCCTGGGGGTGCCATAGCGATGTCTACCATGGACAGTTGCCCATTCGAGCATATTGCCGGAGGAAATGAGGTCATCGAACTGGGAGTCCGAGACAAAGTAGTAGTGGACACCGTCGATTTCACCTGGACGCGGAGAACGGGTCGTTGCTGAAATGGACACAACAAGCTCAGGATGTCGTTGTCGCAGTAGAGCAACGACCGTACCCTTACCCACAGCCGTGGGACCTGCAAGAACCGTCAAGCGAGGAATGTCCATGTGGTCATACTGCCATCCGGATCGGTTCTGGGCCGAATCGCGCGCCTAGCCAAACTTCTTGACGAGCTGCTCACGCTGAACTGGGCCCAAGCCACGAACTCTGCGCGAAGGTGCGATGGCGCACTCTTCCATGAGTGCAGCAGCAGTTGTTGTCCCGACCCGCGGGAGGGATTCGAGCAAAGCAACTACCCTCATCTTTGCGATAGCTTCATCGGATTCGGCCATCGTGAGAACTTCAGATAGCTGCATCTGCCGGGTCTTGAGCGCAGTCTTAATCTCTGCGCGGCGACGCCGTGCTTGTGTCGCTTTCTCAAGCGCCTCGGCGCGTTGCTGCGGAGTCAGATCGGGTAGAGCCATTTCGGACCACTCCTCACATAGGACCAAATCGTGTGATTAGCATGACACCTTTATCGGTGGTTTGCGCGTCACTATCCGATCTGACTCCGCATTCATGTCATACGAATGTCATTTCTGAGGCGGTTTGTCCATACGCTCGACGCAAGCCTTCGATGCTGGGGCCCTGAGCGAGGATGGCGCGAGACGAGGATGCGAGGACTGTGTCCTCTACCCCTGCAAAAACATTCCTGACCTGCATTGGTCCGGCTCCTTGCGCTCCGATTCCTGGGGCCAGGAATGCGCCTTTGAGCGCTGCTAAATCGATGCCGAGTGAGCGGACCGAATCTCCAACGGTGGCCCCGATAACGATGCCAGCAGGGCCAATGTGATGTGCATCACATTTTGTATTAAAGGTTGCCAATTGACCGACGACCGCGCCGGCGACCGACACTCCGTCAACACTCCGTGCATGCTGAACCGAGGCACCCTCGGGATTGGAGGTTAACGCCAAGACAAACACTCCCCTGCCAGATTCATGCGCCAGCTCCAAAGCCGGCATGAGAGAACCGACACCCAAATAGGGCGAAAGCGTTACGGCGTCTCCAGCCAAGGGCGAGTCATCGGATAAGAACGCATCTGCGTATCCCCTCATTGTTGAACCGATATCACCACGCTTGGCATCAACAATGCACAAAGTGCCGGCATCCTTCGAGGCACCGATCACCTCCTCTAACACACCAACGCCACGCGATCCGAAGCGCTCAAAGAAAGCGGCCTGAGGCTTAAAAGCCGCAACCTTACCGCCAAGAGCTTCGATGACAGTCATGGAAAAGGCGCGCACGCCCTCGACGTCATCACTGAGCCCCCACTGAGCCAGCAGAGACGAATGAGGATCAATACCCACACAGACTGGACCGAATTTTCGCATTGCCTCATACAAACGGTCGCCAAACCCCTGCTTCGTGGTCATGCAACATCCCCTTGGCTGCGCAATTCACTCCACTCCTGCAATGAGCGCACGCGGTATGCGCCGCGTAGGCGCACCTCAATGGCTTGCACCGCAGCGTTAAAGGCCTGCAGAGTCGTGATGATTGTTCTGTCGTTCGAGGTCGCCGCGGTCCTAATTTGGTAGCCATCATGGCGGTTCGAGGACTTCTGAGGTGTGTTGACAATAATGTCGATCAAGCCATCGTTAATGAGATCAACGACCGTTGGCTCGCCATTCGGGCCACGTCCATCCGAGGACTTGCGTACGATCTGGGCTTCAATACCGTTACGGTGTAGAACCGAGGCCGTGCCAGCCGTTGCCATGATATGGAAACCAAGCTCACGCATGCGAGCCACAGGGAAGACAATGGCTCGCTTATCCGAATCGGAGATCGAGATAAAGACATTACCTTCCATCGGCAATTCGCTCACAGCAGCTGACTGAGACTTTGCAAAGGCTGTCGGGAAATCACGGTCGATGCCCATGACCTCGCCCGTTGATCGCATTTCCGGCCCGAGGATGGTGTCAACGACTTTGCCGTCAACGGTGCGGAAGCGCCTAAAGGGAAGGACGGCCTCTTTGACGGAAATTGGAGCGTCGTCGGGAATCGTCCGAGCATCAAAACTGGGCAAAATCCCCTGCTCTCGCAAAGACTCAATCGTCTCACCAACCTGGATGAGGGCGGCAGCCTTGGCTAGCTGCACACCCGTCGCCTTCGAAGCGAAAGGAACCGTCCTGGATGCACGCGGATTCGCCTCGATGACATACAGGGTGTCTGAGAGCAAAGCGAATTGGATATTAATCAGGCCGCGAACTCCCACGCCGTGGGCAATTGCCTCAGTCGAGGCCGTAATACGCTCAAGCTCTCGGCCAGACAGCGTCATTGGAGGCAAAACACAGGCCGAGTCGCCAGAGTGAATACCGGCTTCCTCAATATGCTCCATGATTGCGCCCATGAACAATTCGTTGCCGTCATACAGAGCATCGACATCGATCTCAATTGCTGCATCCAAGAAGCGGTCGATCAGAAGGGGCCCACGGGCAAACATCTGATCGATGTCATCGCGATCCAGGTATTCATTCAGAGCCGACTCATCGTTGATGATTGCCATACCTCGTCCCCCCAGAACGAAGCTAGGACGCACCAAAATCGGATAGCCCAACTCGCGGGCCACTGCGTGTACTTGGGCCACAGAATGAGCCACATCGTGGGCGGGAGCCGGACACCCAGCAGCTTCCAAGACCTTACCGAACTCCTCACGGTCTTCAGCCAACTCAATGGATTCCGGTGAGGTTCCAAGAATCGGAACACCCGCTTTCTTGAGTTCTTCAGCCAAGGACAGCGGGGTTTGGCCGCCCAACTGAACGATGACGCCTCGCACCGGTCCCGCAGCGCACTCGGCGCGGTACACCTCAAGTACATCCTCAAGAGTCAGCGGCTCAAAATACAGGCGGTCCGAAATGTCATAGTCGGTCGAGACTGTCTCAGGGTTGCAGTTGACCATAATCGTTTCGAAATGCTGCGACAAAGCCATCGTCGCATGGACGCAGGAGTAGTCGAACTCGATTCCCTGGCCAATGCGGTTTGGGCCAGCGCCCAGGATCATGACGGCTTCGCGTTCGCGAGGACGCACCTCGTTTTCCTGGTCGTAAGTGGAGTAAGCGTAGGGCGTGTCCGCAGCGAATTGTGCAGAACAGGTATCGACCATCTTGAAAACCGGATGGATTTCAAAAGCGCCGCGAACCTCGCGCACCGTGTGCTCGGAAAGACCTCGCATGTCCGCGATCTGGCGATCCGAGAATCCGTGCCGTTTGGCTTCTTCAAGAACCTCGCGCCCCAATGCTGGTGCATTGATGATACGTTGAGCGACCTCGTCGAGCAGATACATTTGGTCGAGGAACCACGGATCAATCTTCGTCGACTCGTAAAGATCTTCGAGTGAGGCTCCGCCACGGATAGCCTGTTGGACCTGAACTAAGCGGGCTTCGGTGGGAGTTGCCGCAGCCTCGACCAGATCCCGTGTCTCCTGCGAGGAAGGGACCGGACCATTCCAATGGAATTGGATCCCCGCTTTATCGATCGAGCGCAGAGCCTTTTGCAATGCTTCGGTGTAGTTGCGACCAATGGCCATCGCTTCACCCACGGCTTTCATTGAAGTCGTGAGGGTTGGATCAGCAGCCGGGAACTTCTCAAAAGTGAAACGAGGAACCTTGACCACGACATAGTCCACGCTCGGATCCGCTGAAGCAGGGGCACCCGTGATGTCATTACGGATCTCGTCGAGCGTATAGCCAATGGCCAACTTCGCCGTAATCTTGGCAATCGGAAAACCGGTGGCCTTTGACGCCAGAGCCGACGAACGCGACACACGCGGATTCATTTCGATGACAATGACGCGGCCCGTACGTGGATCCAAGGCGTACTGAATATTGCAGCCTCCTGTTTCGACGCCGACCTCGCGAATGATTTGGAAGCTGAGCTCACGAAGTTTCGTGGCTTCCTCATCGGTCAGGGTCAGCGCGGGGGCAATGGTGATGGAATCACCAGTGTGTACGCCTACAGGATCAACATTGTCGATGGAACAGACGGCAATGCAGGTGCCCGCGGAGTCACGCATGACCTCGTATTCGATCTCTTTCCACCCCAAGATGGACTCTTCGAGTAGCACCTCGTTCGTAATCGAGTCTGTCAACCCCTCCCCTGCGATCCGTTCAAGATCCTCAGGCGTGTAGGCAAAACCAGATCCAAGGCCACCCATAGTGAACGATGGGCGAACGACCAGCGGATACCCCAATTCGGCGGCGGCCTCATGACACTCTTGCATGGAATGGGCGATAAAGGAACGCGCAACCTCAGCTCCACAGCGTTCGACAACCGCTTTGAACTCGTCACGGTCCTCGCCCTTGCGGATAGCATCCAGGGAAACGCCGATCAATTCGACGCCGTACTTTTCCAAAACACCGGCCTCGCCCAACTCGATTGCAGTGTTCAGAGCAGTCTGCCCACCCAGGTTGGCGATCAGCGCATCGGGGCGTTCTTTATCAATGATTGAAGTGATGACGTCCAGGGTCAGTGGTTCAACATATGTTGCGTCAGCCATGCCCGGGTCAGTCATGATCGTGGCGGGATTGGAGTTGACGAGGATGACGCGGTAGCCCTCAGATTTGAGAATCCTGCACGCTTGGGTGCCCGAATAGTCAAACTCGCAGGCCTGGCCAATAACGATAGGGCCTGAACCAATGACGAGGATGGAATGAATGTCTGTTCTACGGGGCATCAGAGCGCCGTCCTTTCAGCCGCTAAGTGATCGGCTTTGGCTGCACACATGGAATCGATGAACAGGTCGAATGTTGATGCGGTGTCGGCACCAGCTTGTCCAGCCTGGAATTGTTCGGTAATGAAGTTCAGATCGAGGCTCTCGCGGCTTCTGCCCTCCAGGTATGCCGCAGATGCGGGCAAAATCTGGCCAGAGACAATGGCTGCTCGCATGGAACCTGCTGCTCGTATGCGTCGTGTAATAGCGCGAGTATCCACACCTGCGATTCCAATGACGTTCTCGGCTTGGAGCTGTTCGACAAGTTCTCGGCGTTTCTTGAGCGGATGCGGTCGCGCTGGCTCACGCACGACCAGGCCCGCAGGCGTAATCTGTGCGTCATCATTTTCGTCGAAGGCGCCAATTCCCACGTGAGGTGTGGTCATGACGAGGATGCGCCCGACCTTTTCAGGATCGGTCATTGGACGCTGATAGCCGATCATTTCGGTGGTGAAATCCGCATCGCCAACCACCAATCCTGTTGCTCCCCAAGCGGTCCCCACGTAAACGGTTCCGTCTTCGAGGACGAGTAATGCAATGTTGGTCATCAGCGATTCTCCTTTTCAATCGGCACGCCGCTATCGACGGTGATGGCGCCCTCGTAGATCGTGTACAGTGCGCGACCAGGTAACTCGAGTCCCTTGTAAGGTGAGTTCGTCGATCGGGTCCACTGCTGGCGTGGATCGACCACACGGCGAACCGTGGGATCGACCAGAGTGAGATTGGCGTTGGCACCGACCTCGAGGGCTTGTCCTTGACCTGCCACCCGTCCGATACGCGCAGGCGTCGTCGATAAGACACGGGCGACGTCATTCCAATCCATACGACCGGTATTGACCATCGTTTCAATGACAACGGGTAGCGCGGTCTCAAGGCCTGTCATACCGAATGATCCGGACTGCCACTCACAGTCTTTCGATTCGAGGGGGTGAGGCGCATGGTCGGTACCCACCACGTCAATGGTGCCGTCTGCCAGCCCTTCACGCACCGCTTCAACGTCCTCAGCCGTGCGCAGTGGCGGGTTCACCTTGTAGATCGGGTCGTAACTGCGAGCGAGTTCTTCAGTTAATAGCAGATGGTGTGGTGTCACCTCAGCGGTAACATTCACACCCATCTTCTTTCCCCACCTGACGATGTCGACTGATCCTGCAGTGGATAGGTGGCACACGTGCAGACGTGAACCCACATGTTTGGCCAGAAGGATGTCCCTGGCAATGATGGCTTCTTCAGCGACCGCAGGCCAGCCGGCCAAACCAAGTTCGCCCGAGAGTGCCGATTCATTCATCTGCGCGCCCTCGGTCAACACGGGGTCCTGGGCATGTTGGGCGACCACCGCGTCGAACGCCTTGACATATTCGAGGGCGCGACGCATCAAGACTGGATCGGCAACGCACTTGCCGTCATCGGAGAAGACACGGACCTGTGAGCGTGAGCGGGCCATCGCACCCATAGCCGACAGCTGCTTGCCTTCAAGACCAACGGTGACAGCACCGACAGGGCGTACCTGCACCCATCCTGCTTCCTGGCCCAGTTCAAGAACCTGGTCGACAACTGACGCGGTATCGGCCACAGGATTCGTGTTAGCCATTGCGTGGACCGCGGTGTATCCGCCAACTGCGGCTGAACGCGTTCCGGTAAATACTGTCTCAGCATCCTCTTGGCCAGGTTGGCGCAGATGGGTGTGAATATCGACGAGGCCGGGCAAAGCAATGAGTCCCTCGGCGTCAATAATCCGAGCGTCGTGTGCTTCGTCTTGTGCTTGCGATCCGGCGGCAATGATGATTCCGTCGCGGATAAGGAGGTCATTCGCTCCGTTTCCCACGAGGTCGGCACCCCGGATTAGCAGGTCACGGTTTTCAGTCACGGGTGGTTCCTTCCGGAGCAAGAAGTAGATAGAGAGCTGCCATACGCACGCTCACACCATTGGACACTTGTTCAACGATGACGGACTTGGGTGAGTCTGCGGCCTGGGCGCAAATTTCCAGACCTCGATTCATGGGTCCCGGGTGCATGACGATGGCGTCGTCTGGCAATCGGGCATAGCGCTGGCTGTCGAGGCCGTAGGCGGCATGGTATTCGCCAGGTGATGGGAAGAATCCTCCCCCGGCACCGCTCATGCGTTCACGCTGGACGCGCAACATCATGATGGCGTCGGGTTCTTGAGCGATAGCACGGTCTAGGTCATATTCGACGACGCAGTTCCAGTTTTCGACCCCAACGGGCAGGAGCGTTGGCGGGGCAACCAGAGTGACTTGAGCGCCCAGCAGAGTCAGTAGATCGACGTTGGATCGGGCGACGCGAGAGTGCAAGACATCTCCGACTATGACAACCCTGGCTCCTTTCAGGTCGGTGCCGGGAGCCAGTGGCTCGGCCTGGTTAGCCTGGGGATCGCGTTTGTAGTGGCGGCGCAATGTCATCGCGTCGAGCAGTGCTTGAGTGGGATGTTGGTGCGTACCGTCACCAGCATTGAGGACAGGCAGATTCATCCACCCTGCGTGGGCCAGACGGTGCGCAGCACCAGATGATGAGTGACGAACGATGACCGCGTCCGCGCCCATGGCCTGCAAGGTCAGTGCAGTGTCTTTAAGAGATTCCCCCTTTGACACAGAAGATCCTTTGGCTGAGAAGTTGATAACGTCCGCGCTCAGACGTTTTGCCGCGGCTTCGAAAGAGAGCCGCGTGCGCGTGGAGTCTTCGAAGAAAAGATTAACCACTGTGCGGCCGTGAAGTGTTGGAAGTTTTTTAACTCGTCGCGACTGTGTGGCTGCCATCTGTTCGGCAGTATCGAGCAGCTGAACCGCCTCACGGTAGTCAAGATCGCGAATGGAGATCAGATGGTCGAGGCTCATGCTAGGCGCTCCTTCCCAGAAGGACCGCGTCACGTCCGTCGGTTTCTTCGAGCAGAATGGTCACAGTCTCGGTATGCGATGTTGGCAGGTTTTTACCGACGTAGTCGGGCCGGATGGGAAGTTCACGGTGGCCTCGGTCAACCAGAACCGCAAGCTGGACGATAGAGGGACGCCCAATTCCCATGAGGGCATCGAGGGCTGCCTTAATGGTGCGTCCCGTGTAGAGGACATCGTCGACGAGGACGACGGTGCGGGCGTCTATACCTTCGACTGGGATGACTGTCTCGTGAGGGGTACGCAGAGGTTGGGAACCTAAGTCGTCGCGAAACATCGTTGTGTCGAGCTGAGCAAATTGCGGGCGTGGGCCACCAACTTGCTCAATGCGCTCAACGAGGCGATGGGCAAGAGTTGCGCCACGAGTTGGGATTCCCGCAATAATGAGGCCTTCACCTCCCCCGTTTTTCTCGAGGATCTCGAAGGCGATGCGAGTCAAAGAACGGGCGACATCTTGAGCGCCGAGCACTTCTTTGCCGCGACTTGCGCGATCTGCGGATGCTTGCACTGATCCCATGCGGATCTCCTTCCCCGCCTCTCTGGACGGTCATTAAAGGATTGCTTCCGACAAACAGACTACGCCTCGAGGCAGTCGCTGGCAGCGTCGATCCAGCCATGTGGACAGTGCAACTGCCCACGTCCGTGCCCAACTGCAAGGCCCCCATGCACTCTCGTGGATATAAAACCGTGACCCGGCTGATCACATGCTTTGGGCTGGAGGAACAAAGCATGTGGATCAACCGGGTCGGGTCGAGGTGGGGATCAGCCGATCAGGCGAGCAGCTCCTTGGCCGCGGCAACGATGCCTTCGACGGTGATGCCGTTCATTTCGAGGAGTTCCTCGTAGGTTGCGGACTGGCCAAATTGGTCTTGGATACCGATCTGGCGCACGCGCGCGCCTCCTTCTTCGGCAACAACCTGGGACACTGCGGCGCCCAAGCCGTGCAGTACCTGGTGATCTTCAACGGTCACGATCTTGCCCGTCTCGATGCATTTGAGAACCTCATCGCGGTCGAGCGGTTTGATCGTGTGCATGTCGAGCAGGCGGACCTTGATTCCTTCGGCTTCGAGTTGCTCGGCAGCTTCGATTGCCAAACGCACGGTGTCGCCGTTGGCGATGATTGCAACGTCTTCGCCCTCGTTAAGAATCTTGGCTTTGCCGATCTCGAACTCTTCATCGGGACCGTAGATGTCCGGCACCGCATCACGGGTGAAGCGTAGGAACATGGGGCCAACCCAGTCGGTGGCTGCACGGACCAGCTTCTTGGTCGAGTTCGCGTCTGCGGGCATCACGACGGACATATTCGGCATGCCGCGCATGGTGCCCATGTCTTCGATAGCCTGGTGAGAACCACCATCGTTACCGGGGGTCAGACCGCCGTGCGAGCAGGCGATCTTGACGTTGAGGTTCGGGTAGCAGATGGACTGACGGATCTGCTCTCCCATGCGTAGTGAACCGAACACGGCGTAAGTGACAACGAAAGGAATCTTGCCGGTTGTTGCCAGGCCTGCGCCGACGCCTGCGCCATTTTGCTCAGCGATGCCGACGTTGACATGCTGTTCGGGCAGAGCCTTGGAAAACGCCGTGGTCTGGCAAGACTTAGCGATATCGCAGTCAACAACGAAGACCTCGGGGCGTTCCTTGCCGATCTCAACGATTTCCTCACCAAAAGCGGTGCGGGTAGGAGTCTTAGAATCGTAGTTAACCGAGTACTTCATCTCAGTTAAGTCCCTTCTCGAGTTCTTCCATGGCTTGCTTCCACTGCTCGTCGTTGGGAGCTGCGCCGTGCCAGGCTGCCTGGTCTTCCATGTAGGACACGCCCTTACCCTTGATGGTCTTGAGCACAAGACCCTTGGGCTTGCCGTTCTTGAGTTCGCGGAAACGATCAAAGGCGTCAGAAATCGCCTGCATATCGTGGCCGTCAATCTCTACTGCGTCGTAGCCGAAGGCTTCGAGCTTGGCAACGAAGTCAAGGTTCGGAGAAATCTCGTCACAGTGGCCGTCGATCTGGAGGTTGTTGTCGTCAATAATGACGACGAAGTTATCGAGCTTCTGAGAGTTGGCAAACTGAATGGCCTCCCAGACCTGGCCTTCCTGGGTTTCACCATCGCCCAGCAGGGTGTACACGCGAGAGTCGCGACCATCGCGCTTGAGACCAAGGGCCATACCGACCGCTGCAGAGATGCCTTGTCCAAGGGAGCCCGTGGAGATTTCCACGCCCGGGCACTTCTTAGAATCCGGGTGTCCTTGGAAGGGCGAGCCCTTTTGACGCAGTGTGTGGATGGTGTCCATCGGAACGAATCCGGTGATCGCCAGGGCGGAGTACATGATCGGAGCAACGTGTCCCTTGGACAAAACGAAGCGATCGCGATCCTCCCACTTGGGGTTCTTCGGGTCGAAGCGCATCTCGCGGAAATAGAGATTAGCAACGACATCTGCAGCTGACAGCGAACCGCCGGGGTGTCCCGACTTAGCTTCGTAGACCATCGTGACGGCGGTCTTACGGAGCTCCTTCGCACGTTCCTTCAGCTCTTCGGTGGAAACGTTCTGCACCATTGGTGTGCTCTCGATTCTTCTGATGGGTGGATGGTGTTTAGGCAAACGGTGGGGGCGCTACCTGGGCAACGCCCCCACCGAGGGATCAGGCCGCGCCGACGGGGATCAGGAAGACCTGAGGCAGGTAGGCGATAGCAAGAACGAAGAGGATGATGAGCGCGTAGAACGTCAGCAGCTCCCTTGTCACCTTGTTAATACCTACTCGGCCAATGCCGGCAGAGATGTATAGCGTCGTTCCAACTGGCGGTGTGTACAGACCCATGGCCAGGGTGCAGACCATGAGGATACCCAGGTGGATGATGTTCATTCCGATTTCGTTGGCTAGAGGCATCAGGACGGGCGTCAGCAGTAGGACTGCCGGAGCCATGTCGAGGAACATGCCGGTGACCAACAGGATCAGGATGAGGAAGAGAACGATGAGGTAGTAGTTGTCCGTCAACGACAGCAATGAAGCGGCGAGCTTCTGAGGAGCTTCCTGAATGGTCAGGAGCCAAGATAGAGCAGCCGAGAACATAATGAGGATCATGACGACGGCCGTCGAACCAGCAGACTCTGCTGCTGAACGCATGAAGGTCTTCCACGACAAATCGCGGTAGAAGAACACGCGAATAATGATGGCGTAGACACATGCCAGAACCGAAACCTCGGTGACCGTGGCGGTGCCGGTGAAGAGGAATACACGGATGAGCACCACGGGGATGATGATGGCCGGGGTTGCTACCAGCAGGCCCTTAATCAGGCCGGCCGTGGTGAGCTTTGCGCGTACGCGCGGGTAGTCGTTTCTCCAAGCAACGAACCAGCAGGCGAAGATCAACGCCACGGCCATGACAACACCGGGGATCATGCCGGAGTTGAAGACTGCTGCGACGGAAGCTCCAGAAGCGGCGGCGAAGAGGATCATCGGGATCGACGGCGGAATAATCACGCCGAGGACGGAGCTGGCTGCGTTGACGGCGGCTGCGTACTGAGCCGGATATCCGATGCGCTTGGTCCACGGAATAAGAACCTTGCCTAGACCGGTGGCGTCGGCGACGGCAGAACCGGAAACACCGGCGAAAACGGCGTTCGTCAGAACGGAGGTCATACCCACACCGCCGCGGAAACGGCCAACAAGGCGGGTCATCAAGCCAATGACCTGGCCACCCAGCTTTCCGGAGAAGAGCAGGTCAGCGGTCAAGATGAAGAATGGGATGGCGAGCATCGAGTAGTCGGTGGCGCCGGAGAAAGACTGCTGTGCCAATGCTTCCATCGGCAGGGAGCCAATAGCGAAGAGGCCGACGATCGTTCCGGAGATCACCGAGAATGCAACGGGCACGCCCAAGAGAAGCAGGGCGATGAAAACGAGGATGGCAATGCCGACTTCAAGCATGTGTCATGCCTCCTTGGTCGTAGCGGAGCTCTCGTCGACCATGTCGACAGTATGCAGAGCACCGTTCTTGTAGAAGTACCAGGCGCGCACGAGGGCCTGAATGCACAGCACGGCTGTCATGACGATGAATGCCATGAAGGAACCGAGCTGGGGCCAACCCATGATCGGGGTCTCCTGCTGGGCCATGGGGCCAGCCATGTAGATTCCGAGGTAGGTCATGTATGCCATAACGACGGCAACGAAAATCCAGATACCGATTGCCATGTATTCGTAGGCCTTACCTTTGAACTTCTCAAGGAAGAAGTTGACACCAACGTGTGCCATTTGGGCCTGGGCAACGATAGCGCCGGCGCACACCAGCCAAGGCAGGAGGTATGACGGTGCTTCGGCGGCAAGGTCGATGGAAGAGTTCATCACGTAACGCAAGAAGACTGCGACGGTAATGAGGGTGACCATGACGATGGTGATGGCAACTGCTGCCCATGAACCGACGCGCAGGAACCACATATTGATTGGGTCGGTTGCTTCCAAGGGCTCATCGAGGGCGGATTGAGTATCGAGCTTCTCAATGTCTTCTTCAGTAATGACACTGGCTGCGGACTTGGTGTTCTCGCTCATGGTTCACTTCCCTTCTGCGTAATCGGCGCGGGCATTGTCCGCGGCTTCAGTAATGATCTTGTAGAACTCGGGGTACTTTGCTTCCCACTCGTCGTAAACCGGCGCGGTCGCCTCGCGGAAGGCATTCTTGTCCGGGTAGCTCACGGTCAAGATGTCTTCGAACTCGGCGTAGATGTCATCTGTCTGGGCCGTCATTTGCTCACGCTGGTAGTCGCGTGCCTCATCGGCGGCTTCCTGAATGATGGCCTTTTGCTCATCAGACAGGCGTGCCCAACGCTGGGTTGAGATGACGAAGGGGTTCGATTCGTACTTGTGTCCCGTGGAGGACAGGTACTTTTGCACTTCCTGCAACTGGGAAGACTTGATATTGACGACGGGGTTTTCCTGGCCGTCGACAGCACCGGTCTTCAAAGCCAGGTAAAGCTCACCGAAAGCCAGTGGCGTTGGGTTGGCGCCGAGCTGGTTGAAGATCGAGATCGTCATTGTGTCGTCGGGGGTGCGAATCTTGAGACCTTTGACGTCCTCGGGGGTGTTGATCTCGCGCTTGTTGTTCGAGATGTCGCGCATGCCGTTGTCCCAGAAGCCCAGGACGTGGAAGCCGTCGGCCTCAGCCTGCTCAGCCAGGTAGCTCTCGATCTCCTTCGAGTCGACGACTGAGTATGCGTGCTCGGAGTTCTCAAAGAGGAAGGGCAGGCCGATGAGGGCCGCCTCGGGAACGTAGCTAGCGAAGGGTCCCTGCGAGTTGATCGACATGTCGAGGGTTCCAGCCGAGACCGACACCATCATTTCTGAGTCAGAACCGACTGTTTCTTGGGCCAGAATCTGGATATCAATCTCTCCGTTGGACTTTTCCTCCACAAGTTCTTCGAACTTTTGCGCGGCGAGGAAGCGTGGGTTTCCGGGGGCAGCGCCGTGGCCGAGGATGATACGGATCGAGTCCGTTTGCCTCGGGCCATTGCCTCCTGCACATCCGGCGAGCAGCAGTGTTGCGGTAAGTGCCGCGGCGACACTGCTGACAACGTTTTTACGTCGCAACATGGCATCGTCTCCTTTGACGGTGTGTGTTGTGGAAAATTGTCGGATCAAGCGATGTAGGTGCCGCCATTGATGGAATGGGTGCAGCCCGTGATGTAGGCGGAATCTTCGGAGGACAGCCAGCAGATCAGTGCTGCGATTTCCCACGGCTCAGCCTGGCGCTTGAGCGGAACGGCCTCGGCGAGAGCCTTTTCGGTCTCTTCCGTGGTGCCGGTACGGATATTGGTGTTAACGACGCCGGGTGCCACAGAGTTGACGGTGATGCCGTATTCGGCGAGTTCACGTGCCATTCCACGGGTCAGACCGAGGACGCCAGCCTTTGCAGCGGCGTAGGAGGTCTTAGAGAAGACACCACCACCATGCTGGGCAGTGACAGAAGAAGTGTTGACAACGCGACCGTAGCCGCCCTCGATCATGAGCGGCACGACGGCCTGGGCGAGGATGAAAGAACCGGTCAGGTTGATTGCCAGGACGCGGTTCCACTCCTCGAGTGAGATTTCAAGGAATCCCTTGGGAGAGGGAATGCCAGCGATATTGGCGAGGGCGCCGACGGGAGGCAGGTCTGACGCCTTAATAGCCTCGACGACATCCTTGACGGAGTCTGGATCTGCAATGTTCGCAACGAAAGCTGCAACCGGAGCTCCGGGAACCTCAGCCTTGACTGCATCAGCTGCAGCGTTGACGCCTTCTTCATTGATATCGAGCATTGCAACGCCCCAGCCTTCACGTGCGAAGCGCAGTGCGGTGGCGTAGCCAATTCCTTTGAGGGACGAAGCGCCGGTAACGATGGCCGTACGCTGTCCGATTCCTGTGCCGTAGCTCATTGGTTCTTCTCTCCACATCGATGTGACTACAGGCACCATCGCCTGCATTGTTAACAGTAAACAATGCAATGAATCGATGTCAATTAAGCGTGATCATTTGTCGCACTTTCCGTAGGTCAGAACGACAAGACGCGCGGGATCCCCAAAAGAATCCCGCGCGATAAGACCGGCGTAAATTGCGAGCCCCCGCTCGCCGTCAGTCAATAGCCATGATTTCTTTGAAATCGCTGGCTCTGTCTTGCCAAGCTAGTCCGGAATGACGCATGTGATCAACAATGGCTTTACGAGCTAACTCTGCATCGCCAGATCGAAGGGCTTCAATAATCGGCACATGGTAATCAGACTGCATGAGGCGAGGACGCTCAGTCGAGGAGTCGGACAGAATGGCAATTCTCATCCGGTCCTGAAGCTGACTCCACATGCTCAACAGGACGGTATTGCCCGATGCACGACACAGAGCTTCATGGAAACCCAGGTCAATATCGAGTCGTTCGTTGAGCGTTGCTCCCTCGGGGAATACTGGAAGTTTTGCTTCAAGATCCTCAATGAGTTCGTCAGCGTGATCTGAGTGAACAATGTGCACCGCAGCTAGAGATTCCAGAGCTGCACGAACGTCATATAGTTCGACAACTTCTTCGGCGCTGAGTTGAGCAACCCGAAGTCCCATGCGTTCTTCGCCTTCTACCAGGCCAGACTGTTGCAATCTGCGCAGGGCCTCACGGATCGTGCCCCTGGAAACGCCCAGCTGCTCGGACAAATCGACCTCACCGAGTCGCTGCCCCGCTGTCAGCCTTCCATCAAGGATGGCAGAACGGAGGGTTTGCCTGACCTGTTCCCTCAAGGTCTGCCGACTAATTCCCGACATTGCCATGGTCTCGTGGCCTCCGACACTGGTCTACATAGGCTCGAACTGGACGAGTTCAAACATTGTGAATATTGATCATCTTGCAAAAAGGTACCTGATTGTCAACAAAAAGTGCATCTTCTTGTTCAACGTTTGCGTCAAAAAGAGCCAAAGTCAGACAAAGAGGTCGGTCCGAAGAAAAATCTTCGGACCGACCCAACGCCAGCGCTCAATCAGTATTCATCGAGTAATTCGTCGAGTTCTTCAAGATCGGCTGCCGTAATGTCATCCATCGAGGGGTAGGAAACACCCGATAAAGCTTCATCTGTGGCCTCGGTTGCTGGAGCATCCGGATCATCAGTAACGGACGATGAGCCCTCCTGAGGTACCGCTGCGGTGAACTCGGAGAGGTCTTCGTTGAAAGTATCCGACCGCTCGTCTTGCCATCGGTCCGCAGAATCATTGCGACGCGACCACGCTGGAGACTCAATATCCTTGCGGCACGCATCCAGGACGGCGTTGACGAAGTTAGGTGACGTGTCAGTCGACAAAGACTTGACAATAGAGATTGCCTCATCAATAGCAATGACAGGGTTGACGTCTTCTCGATTTTCAAGCATTTCCCACACGGCTACGCGCATCACTGCCAGATCGACAGCAGCAATACGATCCAAACCGGCTACTCTGGCATGAGCAGCAAGCAAATCGTCAATATCGCGTAAACGATCAGCAACGCCCTCGATAATACGGATCGAGTACTCCGGCAAAGGAGTCAAGGCTGCCGTAATCACACGACGTTCGCGAAGCAGATCGCGCAAGACCTCCGGATTACGCCCCATGCCCCGCTGATCAGCTTCAAAAACGACATCAGCGGCCCTCTTACGAGCTTTTGTACGAGAGGTGAAACGATGTTGCTTCGACATTACTCAGTGACGCGTCCAGAGTAGGAGCCATCGCGAGTGTCGACCTTGACTCGAGTTCCTTCCTCCATGAACAAAGGAACCTGAATTTCATAACCGGTCTCCAAAATTGCCGGCTTTGTCCCGGCAGAAGAACGATCACCCTGCAGACCAGGCTGAGTCTCAGTAATGGTCAGAACCACCGTCGCGGGTAACTCTACAAACAGAACCGTGCCCTCGTGCTGGGAGACAATCACGTCCTGGTTTTCGACCATAAAGTTCTTCGCGTCGCCCACGGTTTCAGCTGAAACAGTAATCTGGTCGTAGGTCGACTGATCCATGAAGACGTAATCCGCACCATCCTGGTACAGGTAGGTCATATCGCGACGATCAACGGTTGCCGTCTCAATCTTGAGGCCAGCGTTGAAAGTCTTGTCCACAGTCTTGCCAGACATGACGTTCTTAATCTTCGTACGCACGAAGGCCGGTCCCTTGCCGGGCTTGACATGCTGAAATTCGACAACTTGCCACAGCTGGCCATCGATGACCATGACCAGACCGTTCTTCAGATCATTCGTCGTTGCCACAGTATTAACCTCACTTCAGGGGATTCTCAATCGTCGGCCAGTCTACACGCCGCCATCACGGCATCGGCCACCTCATCGGGGGTGAAACCATCAGTGAGCACTGAGTGATCGGCCACTGCAACGTAGGACTCATGCAACTGTGCAATCATCTGAGCGAGCACTGCGCGAGGGGCTCCCAGAGCCACCGACCGCGGGCCATTAAGTCCCTGGCGGCGAGACACATGAGCAATTCCAGCAACCAACTCAACAACCAAAGCACCTTGAGTCTGAGCGGCACGAAGACTATGGCGCACCGACTCAACATTGATCTGAGAAGCACCCAATGTACACACCGCTCCCCCAGTGCTTAACGCGCGAAGAGCCTCCTGCTCACGTGCCTCATTCAGCCTCGGATCGAAATTGACCACCAGATCCGCCATTGACGTTCCTAGCCGTTCTTCGACGGCCTCGTCAACGTCAATAAAAGCCAATCCCACACGCTGACTGATGATGCGACCCACAGTTGTCTTACCAGAACCAGAAACACCGACCAAAACTAACTGAGGCACCAAAGGCTCACCCTGCACAGTCGTCACGCAAGCACCTGCTCAATCACTTCTCTGACTTCGTTGGGATCGACTCGATGTGTGGCCGGCTGGGAAAGCCCGTGAAGAAGAACGAAGCGCAGAACACCTGCCCGGACTTTCTTATCGGAGCCCATAGCGTCAATGAGGCGATCCACCGAACCGCCCTCATATCTCATTGGCAAGCCCACTTTGGAAAATAAATCCTCATGCAATGTGACCAGGTCCTGCCCAATCAGACCACGCGCTTGAGCCAGACGCGCCGCAAACACGCAACCGACCGATACTGCTTCCCCGTGGCGCCAGGTGTATCCCTCGCACCGTTCAATCGCGTGCGCCAGAGTGTGCCCGTAATTGAGGATTTCACGCAGACCCGACTCTTGAAGATCTTGTCCAACGACATTAGCTTTTACCCGTATTGCGCGTACGACAAGTTCTCTAAGTGCAGCAGATGACGCGGTGAGTAGATCATCGATGCTCGCCGATTGCACCAACTCCAGGATCTGTGGGTCAGCAATGAAACCGCACTTGATGACTTCTCCCAGACCCGCGCGTAAATCTTGGGCAGGAAGAGTCGCCAAAAAATCAAGATCGCACACGACTCGAGCAGGGGTATGGAAAGAACCCACCAGGTTCTTACCGCTACGAGTATTAATGCCAGTCTTACCGCCCACAGCCGCATCAACCATTGCTAGCAGCGTCGTTGGCACATTGATCACGTCAATGCCTCGCAGCCACGTCGCCGCGACAAAACCGGCCATGTCGGTCGTAGCTCCACCGCCCAAAGCAACAACGGCGTCTGCACGTCCCAAAGCCAAGGTGCCGGCTTGGTCCCATAACTGCGCGACAACATCGATTGTTTTGGCCGCCTCAGCATCAGGATGAGCGCAGGCAAGAACCTCGTATCCACCAGCCCGCAATCCTTGGCTGATGAGCTCAGCCTGGTGCTGTAAAGCGGGAGCGTGGATCACCAGCACCTTCGTTGCGTCACTGCGCAACACCTGGGTGATGTAGCTGGTGTTAAACCCGCGACCAACCAGTACGTCGTAAGGCCGGTCAGCTTGGACTTGGACACGGGTATAGTCGTGAACCACCATTGCAGCGATCGCCTCGACGACCTGCTCAGCAGGCCCAGAATCAGAATGCACTCGAACAGTCTCAACCTCGGCGTACAGCGGCGAACGTTGCTCGCGTAGTTGCTTTAGGGCGCCGTCGGGGTCCTCACGTAATAAGGGCCGATGTGTCTTACGGCTCGTACGCCGCAGCAATTCTTCATGCTCAACGTCAATATGGACAACGCTGGCACTAGCCAATAGTTCTCGCACCCGTGGTGTCACAACAGCTCCGCCCCCCAGGGACACCACCGCATCCATCGTCAAAGCGCGAGAGACAGCCTGAACCTCAAGCTGGCGGAAGGCCGCTTCCCCGTCCTCGGTAAAAATTTCGGAGATTGATTTGCCAGCATCAGATTCGATGAGATCGTCGGTATCAATATGGGCAACTCCGAGCTTGTGAGCCAACAGCCGCCCAACTTTTGACTTTCCGGCACCGGGCAAACCAACCATGACGATGGGTAGAGTTAATTGGCTCATGCGCGTTCTTCCACTCGTGCGAGGTAGGCCCTCAGGTTTCGTTTCATCTCCGCAATGGAGTTACCGCCTGCGTGGTCGCTCAGCATGTCAGCCAAGACCAATGCAACTTCGGCTTGGGCAATCACGGCGCCGGGCACCACCTGGCAAGTATCGGACCTTTGATGCAGACCAACGGCCTCCTCCCCCGTCGCCAAATCCACGGATTTGAGTGCGCGAGGAACTGTTGAGATCGGTTTGAACGCAGCTCGGGCGACGATGGCTTCTCCGTTGGAGGTACCGCCTTCTATGCCCCCAGCGCGATTAGAGGAGCGAGTGAGCCGGCCGTTGGCACCCTTGACGATCTCGTCATGTGCTTTCGATCCCGGCAAAGCTGCCTGGGCGAAGCCATCGCCAATCTCGACACCCTTGACTGACTGGATAGACATGAGGGCTGCCGCAATGCGCGCATCGAGGCGTCGATCTGCTTGAACATGGGTCCCCAAACCAATGGGAACACCCCAGGCAACCACCTCAATAACGCCACCAATCGTGTCGCCAGCTTTCTTCGCCTCGTCAACGGCGAGAGTGAAACGCTCATCCGCCTCGGCGTCGATGGTGCGCATTTTTGACTGATTGAGTGCGTCCTCGTCACCGGGTTGGGGTAGATGATGAGGATCTTGAATAGCTTCGGCGCCGACCCGAACAACGTGTGACACCAATTCGATGCCACCAACCTGACGAAGTATGGCCTCAGCAACCGCACCAAGAACAACCCTGGCCGCAGTTTCGCGCGCGGATGCACGTTCGAGGACGGGGCGGGCCTCCGCCAAGTCATAAGAGATCATCCCAGCCAGATCAGCATGACCGGGGCGCGGACGCGTCAGAGGCTTGTTACGCGCAATCTCGCGTTCATCCCCGGTACCGGCATCGACTAAGAGATCCTTAGGATCGACTGGGTCTGCCGACATGACGACTTGCCACTTTGGCCATTCTGAATTTGCGATCTCGAGGGCGACAGGGGCGCCAGTGGTCAAGCCGTGTCGAATTCCTCCAAGGATTCGGACGACATCTTGCTCGAACTTCTGGCGAGCCCCGCGCCCGTGTCCAAGTCTGCGGCGCGCTAAGGCATCACGAAAGGTCTGAGTCGTTAATTCCACCCCTGAGGGGACACCGTCAATGATCGCTACCAGCGACGGGCCATGGGATTCACCTGCAGTCAGCCATCTGAGCATGTGCCCAGTGTGTCACAGCGCCCCCTCATCGGTCGCGGTAGGTGCTACATACGGACGGGGAAACCCTCGCTTGACAGATGCTGCTTGACCTCGTGAATCGTCAGAGTGCCGAAATGGAACACAGATGCCGCTAAGACTGCGTCGGCGCCGACGCGGGCCGCAGAAACAAAATGGTCTGATGTGCCGGCACCGCCCGAGGCGATGAGGGGTACGCCGACATGCGAGCGGATCTGTGAGAGCATCTCGAGGTCAAAACCGTCACCAACACCATCGGCATCCATTGAGTTCAGGAGGATTTCACCGGCCCCAAGTTCTTGGGCGCGAATCGTCCATTCGATGGCGTCGATGCCCGTCGAGCGTCTACCGCCATGCGTCGTCACCTCATAGCCGGAGGCAGTAGACACTCCTGGGGGGCACCTGCGAGCGTCAACGGACAAGACAATCACCTGGTTGCCAAAACGATCAGAAACTCGCGCCAGCAAATCCGGGTCAGCAATCGCTGCGGTGTTGATTCCAACCTTGTCGGCACCGTGAGCTAAAAGCCTGGCGACATCGTCAACGCTACGTACCCCGCCCCCAACTGTTAACGGGACGAATACCTGCTCGGCAGTGGCTGCGACAACGTCAAGCATGGTGGCTCGCCCATCTGCCGACGCTGAGATGTCAAGGAAAGTGATTTCGTCAGCCCCTTCACCGCTGTAGCGGCGAGCAAGTTCAACGGGGTCGCCTGCATCTCGCAGATTCTGGAAGTTGACGCCTTTAACGACGCGGCCCGCATCAACATCAAGACAGGGAATAATACGCAAAGCTACGGTCATGCCATCGATCCTAACGGGACGTTTAGCCGGACTGTTTGGTGTTTTCGTCCGAGGTGCCGGATTGAGATTGGGGAAAATCTTGTTCAGGTTGAGAAACGGTGGAAGGTTGAGTTCCCAAAATATCAATGACGACGCACAAAGTGTCATCGCCCTCGGCCATATCAGGCGGAATTGAAATTGCCAGTCGAGAACCGACACGTTGATCAACCAGAGCCTGACGCAGTCCCACCATCGCGGTGTTCATATCAACCAACTCGGGAATTCCGGTCTGCCAGGTTGAAGCACGCACAACACCGTCATTCCATCCCACAACAGAAAACTGAGCCACCACAAGATCCGTTTCAAGTACCTGCCCTCCAGCACCTGAAATCAAAGTTTGAACAGTCAGTCCGCCGGGCACTTGCTCATCATGTTTAATTACGGGGCCTTCGTCGCGCATAGTCACCTGGAGGGAGCCCGCTTGCTCGCCTGTGACTTCATCCCCATAGGCAATGGACGCCAAAATGTCGATCACGTCGATTTCCACCGAAGATGAGGATCCTTGCGCGCCCTGTTCTGGTGCGATTGGCCGTACAACGAGGATTCGAGCTCCTTCGGCTTGTCCCACCACCAAATTCAGGATGTCTTGTCCAACGGTGTCAGCGTCGGCGCGTCCAACCATGAGCTGGGGTCGACCTTGGGGCGAAAGGTTCGTGCCATCGTCACCATCAAAGGCTGTGACTGAGAGCAGGACCGGCGCATCTTGCGTAATTGTTCTTCCGCTACCGCTGGCAAGAACGCGGCTTTTCATCGCATTCACATTGATTTGACCATTAACGGCCACAACGGGAACCGCCCCTACCCTGCCCGACACCGACACAGCATCAAAGACCGACCAAATCGACTGCGGGGTCGTTTCGACTTCTGAGTCATCCTGGCCGTGTTGCATGAGGAACACGGTCAGCAGCGTCACGCTCAGGGCAACGACAATAGCAATAAGAGGCAATAGCACGCGTTTGAGCGGCTTCGGACGATGTTCCCCCGAAGCCGCTGCGACCTGCGAGCGTATAGGAATCGTCATGCGGGTAAATCGCCTTGGAGACGCGTCATCGATTCAATGAGGGCATCGACACGAGGGTCTTCGTTGGCCAGTGGATCCTGTAAAGACAATGGAGCTGCCGAATGGTCGTCCACTCGCACATGCACCCAGTCAGCAGTGAGATCCGTTCGCGTGTCCTCCGCAGCAGCAATAATGCGGCCACGCAGGTGTGCCCGGGTGGTTCGCGGAGGCACCGTTAAGGCTTCGCGAACTTGCGCACGCGTTGTCAATCTCCTCACCAGGCCTGCACTTTCCATACGTTCAAGCAGGCCCGCGGAAGTGATGTCATGGTAGGAAAGCTCCAACCTAGCAACCCGTGCATCGTCAAAAGACGCCGACTGCCGACTGGCATAAGAGGTCAGCAATTTACGTTTAATAGCAATATCAAGTTCAGTATCAACGCCCGACCAGTCCCCCGACTCGATAGCATCCAGTCCCCTGTCCCACAGGTCGGCAACGTATGCATGGATCGGATCTAGGCTGGACTCGTCAACTGCCTCCAGGATGCGTCCGCGGATCTCACGTTGGATTCCAACGGGAGTCATAGAACGTCCATCCGCCAAATCTACAGACGTTGTGCCCGTCAGATCGGAATTGATTTCACGGATCGCTCGCATGGGGTCCGCTAAGGAAAGATCTTCAATATGTAGCCCATCCTCTATGGCTTCCAGCAGCATCTGGGTCATACCAACTTTGAGGGCAGTTGTGGGCTCGGCGACATTCGTATCTCCCACAATGACGTGCATACGCCGGTATGAACCGGAATCAGCTAAAGGTTCGTCGCGGGTATTGATAATTGGACGTGATCGCGTGGTTGCAGCAGACACTGCATCCCACATTTGCTCGCTACGCTGCGAAAACGTCAACCGGACTCCCGACGGCGTCGGCTTAAGCCATCCGTTACCCACCACAATCTGGCGTGTAATGAAGAAGGAAACGAGAGCGTCTGCGACCTGCCGGAAGTCTCTACGTCGGTGGAGCAAATAGTTTTCGTGGCAGCCATAAGAGTTTGCCTGTGAGTCCACGTTGTTGCGGAAAAGATGAAGCCTTTCGCTGGCACCGAGATCATCGAGTGCCGCGTCAGCTTGCTGGGCGAGCTGGGCAAGCATCTGAGAGCCCGCTCGGTCTTGAGCGAGCACATCTATGAGTTGATCGCATTCGGCGGTCGCGTACTCCGGATGTGAGCCGACGTCGAGATAGAGCCTTCCACCATTGCGTAGGAAGAGATTGGAGGAGCGTCCTCGGTGTAGCAGAGGCTCGAAGAGGAGGCGCGCCGCATGATCGGCATCCATGCTGGACGGCTGCCCTGTCGTTGTGGCGGCTGTCAGCCCATACTCCGTCTCGATTCCGACGACTCTGCGCCTCACCTCACTGGCCACCCTTCTGAACAAAGCCCTGGACGAAAGCCTGCGCGTTAGTCTCGAGCACGGTGTCGATTTCGTCTAAAAGGTCGTCAATGGAGTTGGTCTGCGCTTGAACCTGGCCGGCGGCTCCGTCCTCGTCCGAATGGTCATCGGAGCCAGATCCAGCAAAAAGTTGGTTGAGAGACATTGATTTTTCTCCTGATCTGCGGCGCTGAAGCGCCCATTAATCCTGTAATGATGGCGTGTGGAGCTGTCGTGCGTCAGGCAGAGGAACACGAACGAGATCCCCCTGCCCTGGGTCATGCACAAGAGACGTCCACGAGGCTTTCACCAATCCTGGGTCGTTGGCAACCGCATGACCTCTGATAGAGGCGCGTGTGTTTGTTGGAGCACAATCTGCGGCTCTTTGCACTTCCTCATCGTTAAAGAGCCTCTCAATGAGTCCTGCGCGACCCAACTTAAAGGCGAGTCCCTTGTCGGGGCGCAGATCCGCCCACTGCAAGTCAATCGCTGCCAGACGCGGATCACTCCAGTCCAGCTGTGCACGTTCCTTTTGCCGTTTAACAAGCTGATACTTGCCCACCCATTCAACCTGGGTTGCCACGGAGAAAAGATCATTGCGCATGCGCTCCAACACGGATTGCCACAGATCAAGGACTCTACGGTCTTCCTCACTCGGCTCAATTCCAGTGCGGTCAAAAGTTGCGACGACCAGGTCGAGGTAGACCTGCTGCAGTTCGGCCGCATTGTATGAACGACCGCCCGCGGTTGTGGCTCGGTAATTCAAATGCGGGTCGTGGGAGAAGTTCCATGTTTCTTGGACAGCATCGTCAAGGGCGAGCGATTCCCATTCAAGCCCAATGCCCTGCTCAATAGCCCAAATGACAAGCGACGTGGTGCCAAAGCGCAAGAGTGCTGAGCAGTCGAACATATTGCCGTCACCGCCGATGATGTGAAGCCTACGAAAACGCGAGGGGTCAGCATGGGGCTCATCGCGGGTGTTGATAATGGGCCGGTTGAAGGTCGTTTCCAACCCAACTTCATTTTCCACGAAGTCAGCACGCTGGGAGAGCTGGAAGCCAGGAACTTGACTCTTTTGCCCGATGCCGACTCTGCCAGCCCCGCAGGTCACGGGCCGCGAAACCATGAATGGAGTCAAACCCCGTACGACATGATCAAGATCAACGTCGCGGCGCATCTGGTAGTTCTCGTGGGTGCCATAAGCAGCACCTTTGCCATCCGTGTTGTTCTTGACGAGGACGATCTGCCCGTCCCCGGCATCGGCGGCAGCGCGCATCATTCGGTCGGCAATGACTTCACCGGCACGATCCCAAAGGACGGCATCCATTGCCCCCAAGGTTTCGGGAGCAGAGTATTCGGGGTGGGCATGATCGACGTAGAGCCTGGCTCCGTTGGTCAGTACCGCTGTTGTCGCAGCAGGCAGAGCCAACTCTTCCGGGGTGGGACGTGCGACCCTTTCAGTTCCCCCTGAAGGAGCAAGGTGGTAGGGGTCATCAGTGAGTAGGGACGGATCTGCTGCTGCGCGCGACATCCGCATCCCGCGGAGGTCGTTGAGAGGGTCTTCAGCCGTGTAGTCCCAGCGCACAGGTCCTAAACCTTCGGTGGCTGTTCCATTTCGAGACAGCTCGGCGTAGGCACGCACGACCTGGCTTGATAGAGCCACGGGATTGGCCCAGGGATCGCCGGGGCGATACACACCGTATTCGGTTTCGGTGGCAATAATGCGTTGGGTTGTCATGCATGGGCTCCCAGAGGCGAAATGCTGACAATCTCCTCGCGTAGGCCGATGGTGCGCGACCAATCTTCCAGGGATGAGGTCGCAGCCAACTCCACAGACTCATTCATTTCTTCAGAGACACCCATGAGCAGGTGATGCATTGACATTCCTCGGTCAACGCCATCGAGAGATTCTTTAATCGCATGCTTCTTTGCTCGTTCAACGATGCCAGCGATCATCGCTCCCGAAACAATGTCGTGCAGATGAATGCGTTTGATTCGACCAGAGGACAAAGTTGCATCAAAAAGTGCGGTTGTCTCGTCCTCGACAAAGAGGCGATCTACTGCAGATTCGATCATTGCATCAACAGCATTTTGGCTCGAGCCTGCGGCGTCGACCTCGTCTTGGTGCAGTGGAATGTTTCGCGTGAGGTACTTCGAGAAGATTTCGCTAGCTCCTTGCCTATCTGGTCGTTCAACTCGAATGCGAACATCGAGGCGCCCCGGCCGTAGAACTGCAGGATCGATCATGTCAGCACGGTTTGATGCTCCAATAATGACGACATTATCCAAAGATTCGACGCCATCCATTTCGGCCAAGAGCTGGGGAACGATCATGGTTTCGACGTCGCTGGACACGCCTGTCCCTCGGGTTCTAAACAGAGCCTCCATCTCGTCAAAGAAGATGACGACTGGAACATCTCCTGCGGCAAGGGATCTGGCGCGAGCAAAGATTGCTCGGATCTGACGTTCAGTTTCACCGACGAACTTATTGAGCAGTTCGGGGCCCTTAATCGACAGGAAGTATGTCTGTTTGCCGCTCCCCTGCTTTGAGAGTGAGTTGGCGACGGCCTTGGCAATGAGCGTCTTGCCAGAACCAGGCGGCCCATACAGAAGAATGCCTTTGGGGGGCCGCAAACCGTAATTTCGATACATCTGCGGGTGGCGGAAAGGAAGTTCAATAGCGTCGCGCACTTGTTGAATCTGCTCGCCGAGGCCGCCAATGTCACCATAGGTGGTTTCAGGGATTTCTGGCGTGAGCAACTGTTCGACATCAGAGCGGATAATGCGTTCGAAAGCGATGCCGGATCGCAAATCAACCGCCAGAGAATCTCCGGGTCGCAGGTTCCCGTGCCGCAGAGGACCGGCCAATATCAGGAGGTGTTCTTGTCCGCCATCAGCCGCCACGAGAACGCGGTCGTCGCCAACCATTTCAAGGATTGACGCCATTTGGCCGGTACGAGGGAAGACGTCGGCGGCAACCGCGATCATCTTGTCATCAACCCTGACCCACTGTCCGTAGGACAAGGATGCGAGGTCTAGAGCGGGCGCTACGGCCAAACGCATATGTCGCCCGTTAACAATCGCTTCGATTTGACGTGAGGCAATATCGGCGCAAACAAAGAGAGCCAGAGTCTGCGGAGGACGATTAACTTCCTGGAGCTGGGCCTGCATTTGTATGAGTTGGCCCCGCACTTGCGTGAGTGCCTGGGAAAGTCGTTCGTTCTTACCTTCGAGAGAGACAATCAGGCGCTGCATCTCATCGACTTGATGAGCGGAAAAATCACTGGTCATCTGACTGTCCTTGTCGACGATCCTCGACCCACGTGTCAGCCTGATTCGTCGTGTCTCGCAGGACCTTGCGGACTTTCTTGGGAGAGGAAACTCTGACGCCAACGGATTCTTCACTCCAGTCTTGAACGCCGTTCCACTGGCCTTGAAGGCCCTCGGCAGCTTTTGCCGGGCGAGTCGAACGCTCCTGCGGATCGACCCCGGGAGCAAGTCGACGGGTGATTAGAAGGAATCCCGTGTGGGCAACCATGCGATGCTGGGGACGAACGGCGAGCCCATCAAGGTGCCATTCACGTCGCATATCTTCCCATGCAATCGGATCGGTGTATTGTCCGGTGGCTCGCAGGTCTTCGACGAGGCGCGACATTTGGGTGACGGTGGCTACGTAACAGACGAGGACGCCTCCGGGGATCAGCGCGCGCGAAACTGCTTGAAGATTCTCCCAGGGTGCCAGCATATCCAGCACAACTCGGTCGACGCTGGAAGCCTCTAGGGAGTTGAGTACCGTTTCCACGTCGCCGACTTGAAGATCCCACGCAGGATGTTCGGTTCCGAACCACAGGTCAACATTGGCTTTGGCGATCTGGGCGAAATCCTCGCGTCGTTCCACTGAGATGAGTTTGCCTTGCGGACCAACCGCGTTGAGCAGAGCCAGGGATAGCGCACCAGAACCAGCACCGGCTTCGACAACTGTGGCACCGGGGAAGATATCACCCATGTGGATGATTACTCCCGCATCCTTTGGGTACACGACAGCCGCACCACGAGGCATTGCCATGACATAGTCAACTTGAAGGGGGCGCATAATTTGGAATTGGCGGCCTTCATCGGTGGTAATAACCTGCCCGTCAGGGCGTCCGATGAGCTCATCGTGACTGAAGCCTCCGCGGTTTGACTGGAAGCGCCCACCTTCGACGAGGATCACCTGGTGGAACCGACCTTTCGGATCGCGAACTTGAACTCGGTCCCCGACCCTGAGAGGACCTCGCCTGTTCTGCTGTCCGATTGCAACGTCGGTATTTGTCGTCATCTCTTCACTCATATCGCTTCGATTCTATCGTGGACAGTCCACAGCTCCCATGTGAGTCCGCAAACGCCTGAGAGCCCAGATACGGTGTTCCTATGAATGACCAGCAAGTTCTACGCGAAGGCAGCCACGTTTCGCGCTCCTCGGCGCTATCTGCAAGTCGAGCGAAGGAATATGAGCGTTGTCCTTTGCAATACAGGCTCCACGTTGTTGATCGGATCAGAGAACCTGCAACAAAAGCAACAACTATGGGAACTCTCATCCATGCGGTGCTCGAACATCTTTTCGACGCACCCGCCCCTGAGCGGATCGATGCCCATGCGCAGGATCTTTTAAGCCAGCAATGGGCAGCGCTGAAGTCAAAAGATCCACAAGTGCTTGAACTCTTTGTCGATCAAGAGGACCAATCTCAATGGGAATCGCAAATGAGGACCATTTTGAGCCAATATTTTGCTATCGAAGATCCGAAGCGTCTTGAGCCGCACAGCAGGGAGCAACTCATTGATGCGGTAACAAATGAGGGAATCAGGTTGCGCGGCTTCATTGATCGCGTCGACTGTGCGCCCAATGGGGCCCTGCGCGTGGTCGACTATAAAACCGGAAAAGCTCCGTCACCTCGTTTTCAAGAAGAAGCTCTTTTCCAGATGCGTTTTTACGCATTGCTCTTGCAGTTAGTTGATCGTCTCCCAGCTCGTACACAGTTGATCTATCTCAAGGCCGGACAAGTGCTGACCTTAGATCCGCAGGCAGCAGATATTGAGGCGTTCAGAGTTCAGCTGAGTCAGTTGTGGTCACGCATTGAGGCCGACGCTGTCAAAGGTGAGTTCGCCCCGCGTAAAAATCCTTTGTGCAACTGGTGCGGGGTCCGTTCGATGTGTCCGCTTTTCGGTGGGACAACTCCCGAACTTGACCAGGAACGGATCCAGTGGCTCCTACAAACACGGGTCGCTTAGCGTCAGCTAATTGGCACAGGTGTCAATGATTTCGCCCGCTGTCAGACGTATAAGAGCTTCCTCGGTTAATTCCTCCAGGGAGCTCAAGCGCGAATAATCGGGACTTGCAGGAATCGCAATCTCACCTGGAATGACAACGACATGCGCACCGCTGGCTACGCCGGCGCGAATACCCGTTGGCGAGTCCTCAACGACAACGCAGTTGCGAATATCGACCGAAAGCTGCCGCGCTGCCTCCAGGTACGCGTCTGGCGCAGGCTTGGGTTGGGCGACCTCATCTCCAGCAATGACAAGGTCGAAGCCGCCGCTTGGGGCTTGTGCCGCCACAGCGCGGGCAATACGTCCCCAAGCAGATGTCACCAGGCCAATCGGAACGCCCATGCTCCTGACTCGGGAAATGAACGCCGGAGTTTCTTTCATCCAAGGTGCTCCGTGTTCGTGGATGTAGTTGGCTACGGCGTCAACTAATTCGGCTTCGACTTCGTCCACCGGACGAGGATGTGGCGCTGCGCTGAGCATGACCTCCACAGTTGTACGCAAAGGACCGCCCACCATCTGCGTGCGCATCTGGCGGGTTAACACCCCACCCATTGATGACAGGAGTTCGCCCTCACATCGCTCCCACACGGGTTCGGTATCAACAACCGTTCCGTCTTGATCCACCAAGACGGCTGCTGGTAGCTGGCTCACGACACTGCCACCGTTCCTGTGGCCGTCAAAACGCCCGTGATGAGCAGAACCGCGACCACAATGGCCACGACGATGCGATACCAGACAAACGGCATATACGACTTGGTCGAAACCAGTTTGAGGAACCAGACGATGCACGCCCAGCCAACGACAAAGGCAATGACAGTGGCTACAACTGTGGGGCCTACATCGACGTGTTCTCCTCCCGAGAACACCTTGTAGACCTTGTAGAAACCTGATGCGAAAACCGCAGGCATTGCTAGCAGAAAGGAATATCTAGCGGCTGTTTCTCGCGTGTAGCCCAGCGCGCGTCCCATGGTGATGGTGCCACCAGAGCGCGACACGCCGGGGATGAGGGCCATCGCCTGGGCGAATCCGTACAGGATCGCATCCTTCCAGGACAACTCTTTCAAAGTCTTTTCTTGTGGACACACACGGTCTGCTGTGCCCAGCAAGACGGCGAAGAAAGCAAGCATTGCCACTGTGATCCACAGATTTCTAAATGTCGTGTCAATCCAGTCTTCCAAGAGCAGGCCCAAGACTGCGATAGGGATAGAACCAACGATGATCATCCACCCCATGCGTGCGTCTGGATCCGTTGGGCTCAGGCGGCTGGCTTGAGGCCAAAACGGTAGCGCCCTGAACCAGTGTCCGATGATGCGAACAATGTCTTTCCAAAAGACGATCAGCACGGCAGCCTCCGTGCCAATCTGTGTGATCGCTGTAAAGGCAGCCCCAGGATCCGAATTGCCAATGAGCTCACCAATAATCCGGAGGTGGGCCGAAGAAGATATGGGAAGGAATTCGGTTAGACCTTGGACGAATCCCAGGATAATTGCGTCGAGCCAGCTCATGGTTTCCACTCTACGGGGCTTCGGGCGCTCAGCCGCGCTCCGGCGGGGCACACGATGTGTGGGAACGCCCACCACGTACCCTTAAAGCATGCGAATCAGACAATGCGCAACGACTGGACTACGGGTCTCTGAGCTTGGTTTAGGGACTTTGACCTGGGGGCGAGACACCGATGATCTCGAAGCCATCGAAATGCTGTCGCGTTTTATTGACGCGGGTGGAAACCTGGTGGAAGCTTCTCCTCGCCACGGCGATGGAATGGCAACGGATGTACTGGCTCAGGGACTAAATGCTTTGGGTCGACATCGCGTGGTCCTCGTATGGCGTGGCGCCGCTCGCCAAGAAGGCTCTTTCTGGGTGGCCTCCGGTGCACGCGGTGACATGCTGAAGTCTCTGGATGATTCCCTCGCCCGTCTGGGCACGGACTATGTCGACGCTTGGTTAGCTCCCTACGACCCGGAAATTCCTCTGACCGAAACGTTGGAAGCGCTGGAAACCGCGCGCTCGTCTGGCCGGGCTTACTATGTGGGAGTGTCGGGTATGCCGACTTGGGAGCTCGCTGAGGCCGTGACGAGAGCGTCGTTGGGACGCTCACCGATGGCTGTGGTTGAGGATGAGTTTTCTCTCTTGGCAGCTCGCGCTGGCAGCGGTCGGATTGACTCCCTACGGAAACGAGGTGTGGGATTCCTTGCTCACTCCCCACTTGCCTGTGGCGCGTTGACGGGCAAATACCGTCATTCGACGCCTCCCGATTCCAGAGCAGCATCGCCGCACCTGCGTTCCAGTGTTTTGCCCTATCTCAACGATGAGTCTCGCGGCATCATCGAGGCAGTGGTTCGAGCTGCCGATGGCCTAGATCGAACGCCCACTGATGTCGCCCTTGCTTGGGCTAGAGACTTTCCTGGAGTGTGTGCGGCCATTGTTGGTCCTAGGACAGCCCGTCAGCTCGATCAGCTGATAGAGCATTCAGATCCCCTGCCTGAACCTATCCGTCTCGTGCTCAATGAGGTAGCTGGGTTGCAATAAGACCTTTGACGAGGGCGAGATTTTCGCTTGGCCCTCGTCAAAGGTCTTGTAAGCGGGGGTACTTTGGCTCGCCTAGACTGCGTTCGCCTTATTAGTCATCCACGTCGATGAAGTCATCGTCTTCATCGTCCTCGTCTACATCGTCGAAGTCCTCTTCTTCGTCCTCGTCGAAATCCTCGTCATCTTCTTCATCGAGAAGGTCGAAAGGCAATTCAACGCCGAAGCGAGTGAAGAGTTCGTCATCGTAGGTGAAGAACGCATTGCGTAGCTGTTCCTCAGCGGCTTCTAACGCGTCGGCGTCAGAGTCTTCACCGAGTTGAGCCAAGGCAAAGTGCGTCTCGAAGGCATCGATCAGGCGAGTTAAAGCGTGCCGCGTCTGGGAAGTCATATAACGATCCTAGCTTCGGCGTGGCCTGACTCACGGAAGATTGAGTTGCGACCGGATAACAGAAACCATCAAATCAGTTCCCTTGATCTCGGCCGTCTGCTCTGCACCCAAGATTCTGGTCTGGCCGTCGGCATCGAGCAACTGAGATGCACCCATCGAAGGACCGAGAGGAAGGATCACCCATTCCTTGGTCGACTGATAGACGGCGTCAGGTTCTTCGCCCTCGAGTTGATTGGAAATATTAGCGATGACGACACGAGCTTGCTGGCGCGCAGCATCGGCACGCTTAGACTCACGCACATCCGTTAAATCTCCGACAGCATAAACGTTGGTATGCCCCTTGACCTGCAGATTCGCCTCCACTTGAAGGGCACCTGAAGGAAGCAAAAGTTCTTCGTATTCAGTTCCCACCAAGTAGCCGGAGTTCGCACGAGAACCGTGGCACTGGAACCAGATGTCGCCCTCAATCTCATCACCGTGCTTTGTTGCAACCTGGAAGTGCCCGAGCTCGCCGACGTTATGAGGCGGCAAGTACGCCAGTTCTGAACCGGTAATGACCCGTACACCAAGCTCGGCGAGCTGCTGTGAAATTTCCTTGCGCAGCTCATCGGTGTAGCCCGGAGTCGAAAGGATCTGCTCGTCTTTTTCGACGATCGTGATTTCGAGTTCCGGGTAGGCGTTCGCCAATTCGCCCGTCAGTTCAATGCCGACCGTGCCGCCACCAACAATCATGACTGAGCGGGCGCCCGCTAGGTTTTCGTGGAGCTGTTCGAGGCGAGCTTTGGCTACCTGAGTCTTGGATGAGGAATACTTCGCAGGGAAGGGGTAGGTCGAGCCAGTCGCCATGACCACGTAGTCAGCCTCGATAGGTTCGCGTCCAAAGACGTGGACCGTCGTGCCCTCAACCTTGGAGACGGTGCCTTGAATGAAGGTTCCGTTCTTCAAAAGATTTGTGTACGGCATGAAGATTGAGTGTTCCCAGACTTCATCCACCGCAGCGCGCAGGGCTGCAGCATGGTGAACAAATTGGTCTTTTTGCTCAATCAGAATGACCTCAGCCATCGGGTCAAGTCCCTTGGCGACGGTGACACCGCCGTATCCGCCACCGATTACGACGACACGCGCCATGTTTTGGTCCTCCTTAGGATTCACAGATCACAAGTATCTTCCCATGTGACGCGCTCAGATGCGCGCGACAAAGATCACGGGTTTACTGTTCTTCGCCCAGGCCGAGCGCGCGGCGAACATTGGGCGCAAAGAAATCTGGGCCCTTCAAAACCTTTCCATCTTCGCGCAGCTTGACCGTTCCATCGGGCATGAGCTTGGAAAGATTGGAGGCTTGGACCTCTGCAAGAACTTTGTCAAGATCGATACCTGACTCAATCCCCATGCCGTAAATCACATAGACCAGGTCAGCTAATGCATCCGCAGTTTCAACCAGGTCACGTTCATGTTCATCAGAGGCAACCGCCGCCGTGACAGCCTCTTCAATAATTCGCCTTGCCTGGGGACCATAGACCGCGCCCAGCAACTCAGCAAATTCTTCGGTAATGAGCGACATCCGCATATGGAGGCGCTCATAGTCGATGGTCGGGGCGGCGCCCGATCCCAGGCGTATAGGCATCGAATAGGTTCGGTGGAATTGCTCAACCAATGCCTGGGGTCTTGACGGGTCAAGTGCTGGGCCACGTCCGCTACCGGGCCCATCCCAGGGGGATGCAGGCTGGCGTGGATCGGAAGGGAGGATCGCCGCCTGCCATAGGTCACCACCGGAGGAACGGCGCACGCCCTCGCGCTTAAAACCACACTTCCACACAGGCTTCCAGGACGCCCAGTTATCGATGTGGGCGAACCATTCCACACGGGTAGCGCCCCACTCGTCTAAGGCAAGGTTGACTGCCACCCTGACGGCCTGCGACATAATGCCCTGGTTCCAGCGGTCGGAGCGGCAAAAGAAAGCGAGCTCGTATTGATCGGGTGTTCGGGTCGAGGCTATGAGTTCGAGCCGACCAAGAAACTCCCCGTTGTCGGCCGCTTCGATCGCCCAGTCGCCACCGCCTACATTCCACCGCTGTGCCGATCCCGCGATGTTTTCTTCCGCCATCTCAAGCGTGTACGGGAAAGGAATGGTCGTTGTTTGACTAATCCGTGGATCCTGAAGCGCATCGGTCATTGGGCGGGCGTGTTGGGGGCCCATAGGTACAAGGCGGATCGACTGGCCATCAACACTAACTGGCGTACGCAGATTCATGACTGTTGCTCCTGTTGCTTGTGGTCCCATGCACTGGACAGAATGTTACGCATCGCTGTGACTGGTTGATGGTCCTGGACAACCAATGCCCGATCAAATAGATACGTCGGTACCAGATCTATTCCCATCTGCACGCCGATTTGGAAATCAGAGAACACTTTGGCGGCGTAGTGTTCTTCAGCCATCGCGCGAACGATGTTGTCAGCCTCCATGCCAATATCCTGAGCGCAGCCGATCACTACGTCAGGGTCGGCTAGATTTAAGCCCATTTCTAGGTAGGACCGACTTAAAGCTTCAAAAAGCTTGAGCGCTGTCGTATCTGGGCCGGTGACTGTATCGCGCTCAATATCGAGTTCATGGGCCAAAGCGATAGCCCGGTGCGCGTTGGAGGTCGGGGCGACAATCACATTGTCAAAAGCAAAGACGACGCCTTCGGCTCGCCCTAGCTTGCGGAGCCTCTCATTTGATTCCTCAATCTGCTCAGCACTCACTGATCCAAACGACTCAAGGTATTCCGATCGGCTGATATCCAAGGGACCCTCAAGCTGCGGATCCAGAAAGTAGGCGTGGATCACAACTTCCACTTCGTCACGATGCTCGAATTCCGATAAGGCGGTGCGCAGGTGGCGAATACCTAGGTAGCTCCACGGGCAGGCGACATCCGCCCAAACGTCGATGTGCACGGTGACTCTCTTCCAGTAGATCGCATCCGGGTTGAGGATATAAGAAATCCCCGGAGCAAATGCTCTGGGGATTTCAGTCGTGCGCGGAGGGGGACTTGAACCCCCACCCTCTAATACGAGGACTAGCACCTCAAGCTAGCGCGTCTGCCTATTCCGCCACCCGCGCAGGTGACACACGACTTGCGTTTGAAACGTTCGCCGTGAAGCGAGAAGAACACTAACACGCTTGCGAGCCTAAAGGCCAATCGAGATGAGTCAGGATGTGAATGACAACATCAACATTAGTGAACCGACGTTGATTTTTTGCTGTTTTGGAGCGCATAGAAGCAAATTTTTGCGTCACAGCGAAGATTTGAGCTTGGAGTCCAAGGTCGAGAAGACCTTGACGATCTGGTTGATCTCGGCGTCTGTCATGCCATCAAGAAGATATTCACGCACGGTCTGCTGATGCAGATCTGTGGCAGCCAACACAGTTTCAATTCCCTGTGTGGTTAAACACGCATCGTAGCCGCGTCGATCGTCTTGGGAAGGAATGCGAACGACCCATCCGTCTTTTGTCAGGTTCGATACAAGGTAGGTCACTCGCGAGGGCGAGTAGACGACCCTTTCAGCCAACTCCCCCATACGTAGGCGATGATCTTTGGCTTCCCACAGCGCTAGAAGAATGTTGTAGTCGGGCATCGATACGCCATAGGTTCGCTTGAGACGCGTTTCAAGAATCCCCTGAAGTCTGCCCGAAGCCTCGAAGAAAACCCGCCAAGCAGCTGAGCGTCGATTACCCGCCTCGTTGATCGGGTTCATCCCCGGCCCATCCACCACTTGCCTCTCCGTTCACAGTCCGCTTCCGCGTCGCACGTATACAGGTCGGATCATATGGCATAGTTGCCGTGAATGAGCGTAGAAGAAAGGTCGCGTCGTGCCCCACTTAGGTCCCTGGTCTTGTCTTCTCTTCGATATTGACGGCACTTTGGTTGATTCTGCTCCCGTAGTGATCGGCGCATTCGAAACAGCTCTTGGCGAGTGCGGTTATCCAATCCCGAGCTACGAAGAACTCCAAAAGTATGTTGGTCCGCCTCTGTGGTGGTCTATTGATTCGCTCGGATACTTCGGTGACAAGGCCGCACATCTTCTTCAGCGTTACAAAGAGATCTATGATCAGCACTATTTGGAACCGCAACCCTTCGCTGGCATCAAAGAGCTGCTGGTCGAGCTCCGGCAAGGCGGCTATCCGATGGCGACAGCGTCTTCGAAGGATGATTACATGGCTGAAGAGCAGATGCGTGTCCTGGGTTTTGATTCTCTCCTCGACGTTGTTGCCGGCGCGAACTCTTCGCGAGAATGCACGAAAGCCACGGTTATTGCAGACGCTTTGGAATGCATGGAAGCCATGGGACACGACGTATCCGCTCCCGTACTCATCGGAGATTCCATTTGGGATATCGAGGGCGCCCACGAAGCCGGATTGCCGGTTATTGCAGTGGGCTGGGGATACCCGGGAGAAGGTGGCTTATCCGGCGCGGATGCCCACGCCGAAACTTTGGCAGATCTACGCGAACTATTGTTGCCGCATTCGCGCTGAATCGGATTAGCGCAAGTCTCGTGATCGCAGGGTTAGCGCCAGCCTGATTTCTTCCATCGCGTGAGCCTTAATATTGATCGCTCCGTCGGCGTACTCGACTCTGCCCCTAATTTCGAGAGCATGTGCTTGTAGTGCCATGCGGCGAAAATGGGTCCACATATTCTTCGAACAAGACACGTTTAATAGCCCTGTTTCATCTTCCAGAGACAAGAAAATCACTCCATACCCCGTGTTGGGACGCTGTCTATGAGTGACAATCCCGCACACTTTGATGACTCGTTTATCCAAGTTTTGTGTGACATCGTGATTCGCAATAATTCCGCGGGCTTGTAACCACGGTCGTAACACCTTCAAAGGATGATCTTTGACTGTTAAAGACGCAGACTCATAGTCAGATTGCAGTTCTTCAACCGGTGACATTGCACAAAGCGAAGGAGGGCGAACACCAACTTCGGTTCCCAGCAAAAGGGCTGGTGCCATTGCTCTTGTCCCAAGGCCCCAGAAGCCCATATTCCTTCTCTTCGAGAAACTCCCAATCTGTCAAGGGCTCCGGCGCGCGCAAGGAGCTGTAATTCTCGAGAACTTAAGGATGCTCTGGAAGCCAAGTCAGCCATTCCAGCAAACGTTCCACCCGTATCACGACAAGCGACAATACGATCCGCTGCAGTACCCAATCCTTTGATCTGATCAAGACCAATTCGCACAATGGTGTTCTCGTCGCAGTCCAGGGTGACGGGAGCAATCGGAGCAGGAGCTGGCGGGTTATTACTGTCTGCGCGGTGGGCATGAGCACGCTGACGGGATAGCTGAACATCGGGGCCACCCACGCGCACGCCGTGTCTTCGTGCATCTTGAACCAACGAGGCCGCAGGGTAGAACCCCATGGGCTGGGCTGCTAAGAGAGCCGCATAGAATTGCTTGGACGCATGGACTTTAAGCCAAGCTGAAGCGTAAACAATGTGGGCAAATGAAAATGCGTGTGATTCGGGGAATCCGAAGTCTGCAAACCCCTTCAACTGGTTGTAGATCTTATTGCGCGTATCCTCATCAATTCCTCGCTCAGCCATCCCGTTCATCAGTGCGGGCTTGAGCGCTTCCATACGTTCCGCACTGCGCTTAGCTCCCATGGCTCTGCGCAGTTGATCTGCTTGGGTAGCGCTAAAACCAGCAGCATCAATGGAGATACGCATCAGTTGCTCCTGGAAAATAGGCACTCCTAAAGTTTTCTCTAAGGCCGGTCGAAGCAAAGGGTGCGGATAGGTGATCGCTTCACGGCCCTGGCGCCTGCGCAGATATGGATTCACCGCATGGCCTTGTATAGGCCCAGGGCGGATCAACGCTACTTCGATGACAATGTCGTAAAAACATCTAGGAGCCAGGAGCGGCAAAGTATTCATCTGCGCCCGAGACTCAACTTGAAATACTCCGACCGTGTCGCCAGCACATAGCAGGTCATAAGTGCGAGGGTCGTCCTCGGGAACACAATGCAAACCCAGGATCTGTCCACCACGGCCTCGTTTCCCCTCATCAGCAAGGGCCTCAAAACAGAGCCTGAGTGCCGTCAGCATTCCCAATCCCAGTAGGTCGAATTTGACCAGGCCGGCATCCGCACAATCTTCCTTGTCCCACTGCAAGACAGAGCGATTGTCCATCGCTGCCCACATCACCGGGCAGATCTGGCTAACAGGTTCATCTGTCAGGACCATGCCACCGGAATGGATTCCCATATGACGTGGGAGCCTGTTTAAAGCAGAAGCTACTTTTTCAACGAGGACGGGGATTTCCTCATCGTTTTGGTGATGCGCCGTTGTGTCGTTTTCGCTATCTTCCTGAGAATCTACGACCTCATCCCTCCATCCCATACGACGCCGATATTGCCCTGCGCTTTTACTCCAAGCTGCCGCCACCCCCGATGGATAACCCAAAGCTCTCGCTGCATCGCGTACAGCAGAACGTGGCCTATAGCTGATGGCATTGGCAACCTGCGCTGCCCGATCACGCCCATAAGTCTCATAAACATGCTGGATGACTTCTTCTCGGCGCTCAGCCTCAATATCGATATCGATATCAGGGGGCCCGGATCTTTGAGCAGAAAGGAAGCGCTCAAAAAGAAGCTGGTGGCGAACCGCGTCCACGGCAGTGATCCCAAACAAAACACACGGCAGAATTGGCTGCAGAACCGCGTCCTTGAGCCAGAATCCCCTTGCTACGACAGAAGTCAATAATCTCATTGACAATGAGGAAATACCCGGGAAAATCCAGGTCGGCAATAATGTCGAGTTCACGTTCGATAGTGCGCCAGGCCTGCGGATTGTCACTGGCAGATCCATATCGACGCCTCGCTCCCCGATAAGTCAATTCGCGCAGCCATGAAGCGGGAGTATGTCCACTGGGGACGTGAGTACGAGGCAAATGGGGTGCGACCAGACGCAAATCGAAAGCGGCCTGTCGAGCAATATCACAAGCGTTGGCAACATCGTCTAAATGATGCCGATGGATCTGGACCATTTCTGAAGCGCTTCGTAAGAAAGTACGAAAAGCCGGCAAGTGTGGTTCAGCCCGTTCCAAAGTCCGATTGAGTCGAGTGGCGCACAGGACATCGCCAAGAGCCTGGGAGTTTGGCGTCGCACAACGCGCACCAGTCGTAGCCACCAGTCGCAGCCCTCGACGGTGAGCAAGGTCAGCAAGACGATCTGACTCAACGCGACTATCGGTGGGCAAAGCACAATTCTCAACAACAACACTTTCGCGGCCAAAGAGGCCAATCAACAGGTCAAGCATCTTCTCTCCTGCTGGCACTCCTCCCTGGGCAATCGCCCTTTTTAAGGGACCTCGCGCGGTCCCTGTCATAACAATCCAATCGCGAGAATGCTCAGATAGATCTTCCAACAGATGAGCGGATTTGCGCCGACCAGGGCGAGCAAGGAAGTGATCGCTCATGGAGGCACATAAAGAGGTATATCCCCTGGGAGAAGTCGCAAGAATCGGCAAGCGAATACCCGGATCTTCAGCTCCTGCTACTAGCCCCCCACCCCGCTTGATCTGTCGAAAAAATAAGGGGGAGAATTGTTTGTGATCCAGTGTCAGCTCTGATCCATAAACAATTGGTAGCCCACTATCGCGGGCAGCCATTGTCACCTGAATCGTTGAGTACATTCCATCAACATCAAGCAACGCTAATCCCTGTAGCCCCAGGTCTGCGGCCGTGTGAACAAGATCAGCGGGGGGCATCGCAGCCATCAAGAAAAGTAAAAGCCGAATGAGCGTGAAGCTCTGCGTATTCACAGGGTTCGACTGATCGTGTTGGTAGCACCCAACAAGTGTATCGAACATCTGTTCGATACGCCTTTTGTTCCTCCGGTTGAACAATTAGTCTCAGACCATGAACACCATGCTGGCAGCACGCCTAGCCGCTATCGATAACTTGACTCTGCAGACCCAAGAGCGGCCAACCCCAGGACCCGGAGAAGTCCTCCTCAAGATTGAATCAACAACAATCTGCGGCACAGATCTGCGAATTGTAACTGGCGCGAAAACGCAAGGAGTCACAAAGAACGTCATCATGGGCCACGAGATTGCCGCCCGCGTTGAATCAATTGGCGAGGGATCCACGTGTCCACCTGTGGGCACCCAGGTCGGCCTCGCACCCGAATACGCGTGCTACAGGTGCGACACCTGCCAATCGGGACGCTCAAATATCTGCGAAAATATGCTGCTTTTTGGCACCACCATTGATGGGGGCCTTGCTGAATATCTCCTCGTTCCCGCTCCCGCAGTAGCGGCAGGAAGTATCGTCGCTACCTCATCCCCTGTTGATCCGCGTGTTCTGAGCCTGGCCGAACCTCTTTCCTGCTGTTTAAGGGCTCACCGAAGTTTCAACATTGAGCCACAATCCACGGTGCTTGTTTTAGGAACAGGCCCAATAGGGCTTATGCATATTGCCTTGTCACAATCTGGCGGTGCCCGCAAGATCATTGCTTGCGGACGCCCCTCTCGTTTAGCTCCGGCCGTACAAATGGGAGCACACCACACGACGAGCGCTTCGGGGCAAGACCTCATCGATGAGGTCAAGGCACTCACATCAGGACGCGGCGCCGACCTCGTCATTTTGGCTGTTGGTTCAACCGAACTGGCCCACGCAGCTCCTTCAATGGCGGCAGTTGGGGCGACCATCAGTTTCTTCGCGGGTTTTTCTCCTCGCGACCAGGTCGTCTTAGATCCCAACGCCATCCACTACCGCGAGCTCACCGTGCGCGGCAGCGCGAATGCAACGGTCGCTGATTATGCCGACGCTGTTCGAATGATCTCCGAAGGTGAAGTACGCCTTGATTCCCTTATCACTCACACCTTCCCCTTAGAAAAGGTCGCAGACGCTTTCCATGCTCAGCGCACACGCCAAGGCCTCAAGGTTGCTGTCATTACCGATGAAGAATCACTGAGATAACAAAGACCGCAGGTCCTCGATATCAATCCTGCCACCTGTGCCGCCACCCTCGATCACGGATGTCACTAATTGCCGCTTGCGTTCTTGAAGGTCTAAGACTTTGTGCTCAATGGTGTCTTGAGCAACCAGACGATAGACGTTGACCTTCTTTGTTTGACCGATTCGATGAGCGCGATCGACAGCTTGAGCTTCAGCCGCTGGATTCCACCACGGATCCATCATGTAAACGTAGTCGGCTTCAGTCAGCGTCAATCCGGTACCTCCGGCTTTCAAAGAGATCAGGAAAACCGGGGACTGCCCTGAACGGAATTGCTCAATAACTCCTTGACGATCACGCGTTGACCCGTCTAACTGAACGACACTTAGACCTCGCCGTTCGAGGACGCGACGAATGCGCTCAAGGAATGACGTGAATTGGCTAAATACCAATACCTGGTGTCCGCGGGGCACGATTTGGTCGAGTTGTTGAGCCAAGAATTCAATCTTCGAAGAACCCACATGATCGTAGGAATCATCGACCAAAGCTGGGTCCAACGCGAATTGGCGCAGTCTCGTAATAGACGCCAGTACATCGATTCGATGATTTGAATAGTCGTCTATGAGGGACAGGATCTTGGCGCGCTCGCGGGTCAGGAATTGGTCGTAAATATGCCGGTGTTCCTCGCCGAGCTCAACTTCAATGACGGATTCAATCTTATCGGGAAGTTCGGGGGCAACTTCTTCCTTCGTTCGACGCAGAATAAAGGGGGAGGTCAGACGATGGAGCCGCTCTAGGGCCTCACTGTCGTCTTCCTGTTCGATTCTTCGGCGCATCGAGTCGTTAAACGTTTTCCATCCGGGCAAAAGCCCCGGAGTTGTCAGTGACATGATGGACCACAAATCAGTCACAGAGTTTTCCACCGGCGTACCTGTTACGGCAAAAGTCCACGGCCTGCGAATCCCAGCGAGTGCTCGATGGATCGCAGTGCGCGGATTCTTGGCTGCCTGAGCCTCGTCAATGACCAGACCGCAGAACTCCTGCTCGCTAAAGTCATCAACCTCGAGACGCAAAATTGTGTATGAGGTCACCACCACGTCCGCACCCTGACAAATCTGCGCCAGAGGTTGAGATCTGCGGCGCGCCGTCTCGGTGACGGTGCGGACCTTCAGGTTCGGGAAGAAACGTTCGGCTTCATGCTTCCACGTCGTCAGCACCGACGTCGGTGCGACAACGAGGACGGGGCCTGACGGCTGGGATGAGTCCTGTGAGGATTCGAGGATCGATCGGATAGCCGACAAGATCTGGATTGTTTTGCCTAGGCCCATATCGTCTGCGAGGATCCCGCCAAGTCCCATACGTGCTCTTACAGTCAACCAGTCGTGACCACTTGCCTGGTAGGGACGCAGCTGTGCTCGACACGAGGGCGAGACAGGTAAAGGTCCGGCGGTGCTGACTCCTCTGAGCATGTCGAGACGTTTTGACCAGGTCTGAGAGGCAGTCACATCGTCGGCGGCGCCTTCAAGGTCATCCCAGAGCCCCATGTGGATGAGCGAAATGCGCGGCTGATCAAAGATTGACGATTCTGCCGACAGCATCTGAGCTTCATCCAAGAGACTCTTGAGTACGCGAATGCGTTCTCCGTCCAGACGTACCCAAGTTGAATCAGAGAGTAAATACTGTTCGTCGCGCGCCAAAGCACCCAAGATTTCTTCGAGGGCGACTTCATGGCCACCAACGTCGATACGAACTTTGAGGTCAAACCAGTCAGATGGGCCATCTTGGATGGATGCGGATATACGCATTCCGCGATCATCGACCTTGATATCGGCAACCTCGGCAGCAATATCCCAAACTAAACATGGATCCTGCATGGTCTGGACAAGGTCTTTGAGCAACTCTGGAGTCCGCCATGCTGGTAAGCGAATTGTTGCCGGTCCTGGCTGATAAAGGCGCGACGGCGCGCGTTTTCCAAGTTCGTCAACCATTTCCGCCAAGTCTTGAACCTGAGGATCGTCGAGGGCTCTGGACAAAAGTATTCGCGACGTCGACCCGCCGAAGTCAAATTCGGCCCACCACCGCACAACAATAGAATCGTTGTCTTGCGTTCGGACGGTGGCAACAACCTGCGGTTGGGCCTTGTCCACGATCTCAAAACTTCGATCCGAAGAAGTCAGGCTGAACTGGCGGCGCAAAGAGGGCAACCAATTGGCTCTAAAATCTGCCAGATCGTGACTAGGGATTTCGATATTTCCTGTCGCGGGCATGGCCTCCAGCAGACTGATGCCATTGACTCGTGCTAGCCTCGTTCCTCCCTCCAAGATGAGCATTCCCATCGCTGCGTTTAATCGTGGGCGCCGAGCGATCTGCTCACCGTTGCGGGCAACCGGCACCAGAGCCAGACCTTCTTGTGTTGCTTGAGCATCCAGATCCAAATCCCATGTGGATCGATCTAAAACTAAAGGAGTTAGGGGATCTAGGGAGGCAAGAAGTGTCACTCCTGCGCGCGATAGTCGTGTGAGCCACCCAAAGGCTTGGTCCCCCAAAGATCCCAAGGCAACCTCGCCGCGCGAGTGCCACTGTTCTGATTCCCTGGATATCCTGTATCCCTGACGCATGAGTGCCAGATGAGTGGCGTTGATGCCGTCAGTGACTGACTCCCATTGGGTTGAGGTTAGATCAGGCCAGGTGGCACGTTTTTCTGTCCACGCCACCCGGGTACCTGGTCGAAGAGGGCGCAGCCAAATCTCACTGGATGGGTCGTGCGCGTCGACGAGCAGCCCCAGGGGCTCACCTGAAATTCCTGATTCCCCGATCATCTGCGCAAGAGCGGTTTTCCATCCTGATTTTTCAGGCTCAAGTTCACGCGCTTGCTCGCGCAACGCAAGCAGTGCCGCTACCGCGTGCGCACAGTCTCTTCCAATAGTGCACGCACAAGTCAGCTCGAGTCTGCCCACACCATCGGCAATCCATGTTTTGTACGACAGTCCGGTGTCTTTAACGCGCGCGCTAGCGCTGCCTTTTCCGTCCCACTGGGTGCTTTCAACCTTGCCGGTACGCCACAGCGTTAATCCTTTAGCCCAGGTTGACGGTCCAACTTGGAACATGATGTCGGAGTCGTCAAGAACGCGAATCGCGTATGAAAGTGGCGTGGCATTGCGCATCCCGCCAGTCTATGACAGGTGCCAATACTGTGCGGTGACGGCATCTCGACTACTGATCGTAGAGCCCCTCTATGAACCAGCGGTTATGTCTTTGAACCAGAAGAATATCGCCGCCGCCTCTTCGACTAACCCTGAGATAAGCACGCGGTGATCTGTCGTGATCTACCCCTTCCCACCATCGCCCTAGAACCGGCCAGGGGCCTGACACCAGATCAATTGCAAGGATTCCACGGCCGTCAAAAAGTTCATCCACATCGCGAGGATTCAGTGGAGTATTTGTCTCAAGTAGACGCAAATAGCAAGGGTGAGCGTTGAGTGCCCCACGAGCAGTCACTCGTATCGGTGCTGTGAGAAAGCAATTCAACACCGATGGGATTGTCATAGAGCGTCTGGGGACTCAGTTCTAAACTTCCCGCCCATTCGCCCCCTTGACAAGGAGGATCTTCATCTTGTCCCCAAGGCAGCATGACAACCCGTGATCGAGGATCGAAACCGCCTTGGAGTCGCGGAGTCATCAAGGCCTGCTCTCCAGGTAAGGATTGGATCCTCCTAGCACTGCGCAACACTTTTGAATCAAGTCCCGCAGTGCCCCATAGTCCTTGCGGCGCATAACCAGGCACAGGATCATGGGCGCATAGGACCATACTTTTGACACTCGCGTCCTTGTATCGTGAATCTGCACCTTGGTCACTCAGCGCCTTGAGAACCCAGCGGATACGATCCGCTAACGCATCTTGGTCTTCAAGGTCAATTCCTCGCCACGAACGAGTCACCACACATTCTTGAGCATTATGGATGCTGATAGTGATGAGGTCACTGGTGATCCCCGCTTCCTGTAGACGCTGGAAGAATCCTTCACACAGACGTCGAATAGGCAAGGTGAGGGTATCGAGCCCCTCCCCGCCCTCGTCTATGTCGATGGATGCATAGATGTTGTCAAGCGGACACTGCCGTGGTTGCGTCCACAGCTCACGACCATGGGTGAGTTCCCATAGCCTCTGCGCAATCTGACCAAACCTGGTGACTAGAGCCCGTTGTCCCATCTGCGTTAAATCTGCGCAGGTTCGCACACCCAGCGCATGAAGCAGGTCCAGCACCTGCACAAAGTCCTGGTGTAGCCGTGGGGGAACGACTTCGAGCACTCGACGTAAAGGAATGGCGGCAAGAAATTGCCCCGTTTGTTCGGATTCAACGATGATTCCCTGGCGGGCAGCCTCGACTGCCGCAAACGCTGCGTCACCAACGCCAACAAAACACTCAACCCCAGTCGCTTCCTGAACAGCGTTGACGAGATTTTCGCTGGCTTGTTCTTCGCTGCCTGCCCATTTCGCAGGCCCTGCAGCCCGAGCCCAAGCTAATCCGGGCCGCAGGCACTCAACTCCGGCAGCGACCTGATCAAAAGCTGCCAGCACTGGCTCAAAGGCTCTTCCCTGACGATCAGGATCTTCAGCCATCACGATGAGTTCGGGGCAAAGATACTGAGCCATCGTTACTTTCATCCCGGCACGAACCCCACCGCGACGGGCATGAGCTGACACATGCGTAATGAGATTTTTACGTGCAACAGCTCCTTTGCCTCCGGGAGGCAGATCAACAGCCAGACTATTCGTGGGCCAGTCGGGTACCCATAAAACAATTCGTCTCATCAGCTAGCCTGCCGCTTTGAAGCCGTGATGAGCGATGATGCTTCGTGACGGGAGCGTGAGATCCCGTCCCACGGCTCCAGGGTCAGAATGTGTCGCCCTTGGGATCGGGTCTGGGCCGCGAGCCGACGGCGCTGCTGGTGAGTTAAATCAACCGCGCCAAGACACACAACATCAATACCCTCAAGCATTAAAGAACACACGTACCCCGCGTATTCCCGTGTTCGAACAACGAGTACTCGCTCAAGATCAAGTCCCGCACGCGCTGCTGCTTCCCACCTCACATTGGCAGTAGCAATCATTCCCACCCATCCTCTTTCTGGGAGGAGATCAACCACTGTGGGCATCAATTCGTAGGTGCGCACATGCATCACAGGGAATGCAAGGCCACGCGTTTCAGAGATATCATGTCGGCATCTGACTCCCATGGCGTTTTCTGCACTGCGCAGCATTGCCCGTGCATTCTCGAGGCGCTCGCGGCGATCCACACCTCCCCCTTTCGAACATTTGTTCGAAGTTTAGATCTGCTCCCCCGCATTTGCGTACCGGTCAACACTTCCTTGACAACACCGTCTTGCGGGAAATTCCAGCTTCGACCGCAGGCTCTTTATTCGGCGTATCGCCTCAACGGTGGCAGGATATGAGCGTGCTTCACATCATTTTCTTTGAACCGGAGATTCCAGGAAATTCTGGGGCCGCTATTCGCCTCTCCGCCTGCACAGGCTCAATGCTTCATCTAGTCGAGCCGCTTGGTTTCGACATGGATGACGCTAAGCTGCGCCGCGCAGGGCTGGACTACCACGACCTCGCCCACGTTCAGATTCACCCCGATCTCGATTCGGCCCTTGCGGCGGTGCCAGGCAGGATTTGGGCCTTCACCGGCCACGGATCAAGGATGTATACGGACGTGAGCTATCAAGATGGCGACGGACTGCTTTTTGGTCGCGAATCTGTCGGCCTATCTGCCGAAGCAATGGAGCACCCACGCGTTGAAGATTTGGTGCGAATTCACATGCTTGACGGTGTTCGCTCGCTCAATCTTGCGAACTCAGCATCGATCGCCCTGTACGAGGCATGGCGCCAAATTGGTTTCCCCGAAGGAAACTGACTTCAGCTACGCCTTTTGAGCATGGGGCGCTCTACTTGCTCGGCGAGTTCAACAATCCTGCGCGGATTAGACCACCACATCCAAACCACTCCGATGATCGCGACAATTACGGGAAGGTAGTAGAAATCCCTGCCCATATCTGTCCACGCTGATCGGGCCATACTTAAAGTGGGAACATCTAGGCCTGCGATCCATAAGACGATTGGACAAACCAAGCAAGCACTGACGCACACCCATCCAATAATGCGCATTCGCCGACCGTTGTGCGTCAGTCCCAGAGCTGCAGCAAGGTAGACGAGGCCTGCTACGAGGGCCAGGATCACTGGACCCAGCGGTCCGTCCTCGTAGCGAAACAGGTCAATAACGGCAACCGTAGTAACCCAGGCTCCAAATACCCAGTAGATCACCATGACGAGGCGCCCCAACCCCAGTGCCGGTGGGCGTGTATCAACGGATTCAACGCTGCCGTCGAAGTTGGGAGGATCCAGCGTCGGATCTGTCATAGCTTCCTCCTTGCGCGAACAGATGCATCCTAGCGTGGCGTGAGCGCAGTCCAGAAGGACAATCAGTGTTAACAATGTGGGCGGTCCCACCACTAGTCATGCTCATCAGCAACGACATTTGACTCAACGAGTGGGACAATAGGCCCAGATGGCCCCTGTGGAGGGTCACGCATATTGCAACAACACCAAGGAGTGGAATCTCGTGACCGAGCCCGAATACGATGTCGTAATCCTGGGAGCCGGTTCCGGTGGATACGCCACCGCCCTGCGCGGCGCCCAGCTGGGACTAAAGATCGCCCTCATCGAGGGAGATAAGGTCGGCGGTACTTGCCTGCACCGCGGATGCATTCCCACAAAGGCTTATTTACATGCCGCCGAAACAGCCGATGCGGTTCGCGAATCTGCAGCCTTCGGCATCCAGTCTTCTTTCGAGGGCGTGGATATGACGCAAGTCGGAGCTTACCGCGATTCTGTCGTCAATAGGATGTACAAGGGCCTGCAAGGCCTGATCTCTTCGCGCGGCATCGATGTCATTAACGGTTGGGGGAAGCTAACCGCCAAGGATACGGTGACGGTCGACGGCAGGGCAATCACTGGTCGCCACATTGTTTTGGCGACGGGCTCTTACTCTCGTTCCCTGCCCGGTTTGGAAATTGGCGGACGCATTATTAGCTCCGATCAAGCTCTGCGCATGGATTGGGTTCCTCGTTCAGCCGTCATTTTGGGTGGCGGAGTCATAGGTCTGGAGTTTGCTTCCGTGTGGCGTTCCTTTGGCGCTGAGGTCACCATTCTTGAAGGCCTTCCTCACTTGGCTAATAACGAGGACGAAGCGATTTCTAAGCACTTGGAGCGCGCATACCGCAAGCGCGGAATCACGTTCCACACCAACACTCGTTTCGCCTCTGCCACTCAGTCCGACGCCGGCGTGAACGTGACAAGTGAAGACGGCAAGTCTTTCGATGCCGATGTTCTTCTCGTTGCCATTGGACGCGGCCCGGTCACCGAGGGACTGGGCTATGAAGAGGCCGGAATCAAGATGGATCGCGGATTCGTTTTGACCGACAAGCGTCTACATACTGGTGTTGGCAATATCTACGCGGTTGGTGACATTGTTCCCGGCCTCCAGCTGGCCCACCGCGGTTTCCTTCAGGGCATTTTTGTTGCCGAAGAGATCGCAGGCCTCAAGCCAAACCTCATGGAGGATTCAGGAATTCCTCGCGTGACCTTCTGTGAACCAGAAATCGCTTCCGTTGGTTTGACAGAAAAGCAAGCACGCGAAAAGTACGGCGACTCGGTCAAGACCGTCGAATACAACCTGGCAGGCAACGGAAAGTCCACGATCCTGGCCACTTCGGGCATTATTAAGCTCGTTTCCATTGAGGATGGACCGATCGTTGGTTTCCACGGAATCGGCGCCCGTATCGGTGAGCAGGTCGGTGAGGGCGAACTCATGGTTAACTGGGAGGCGTACCCTGAGGATGTCGCCTCTCTCATCCACGCTCATCCGAGCCAGAATGAGTCAATCGGCGAAGCTGCATTGGCTCTGGCCGGCAAACCTCTTCACGTCCACAACTGACCCTCCGGAGGAGATCATCATGGCAACCGCAGTGACTATGCCCGCACTGGGCGAGTCCGTGACGGAGGGAACCGTCACTACTTGGCTTAAGAACGTCGGCGACACCGTGGCCGTTGACGAACCCATCGTGGAGGTTTCCACAGACAAAGTTGATTCCGAGGTCCCCTCGCCTGCCGCTGGCATCCTGATCGAAATCCTCGTTGGCGAAGACGAGACTGTCGAGGTCGGCACGAAGATCGCAATGATCGGTGACGCATCGGAGGCCTCCGAATCACAAGAATCGCAGGCCAAGGAGGCTCCGGCTCCCGCTGAGTCGGCCTCTACTGAGCCTCCCGCACAGTCTTCGACTTCTGCTGAGCCAGCTGGCCCGGCTTCCGGCATCGAGGTCAAGATGCCTGCGCTGGGAGAATCTGTCACCGAAGGAACAGTGACAACGTGGCTGAAGGCTCTGGGTGACAAGGTCGAGGCGGACGAACCTCTGCTCGAGGTATCCACCGATAAGGTGGACTCCGAGGTCCCCTCTCCCGCCGCGGGTTACTTGACGGAGATCCGAGTCCAAGAGGATGAAACCGTTGAGGTTGGAACGGTTGTTGCCATTATTGGCGATGAACCCACAACGTCGGTTTCTCCTGATCTTGCGGCCCCAGATGAGGCGCCCATTGAGGGCGAAGGAGAGTCAAACGCTCCTGTGCCTTCCTCCCAGCCTGAGCCTCCAGCAGCCCCAGCTGCTACGGCGCCGCAGCCTCCCGCAAATCCCTTCCCAACCGCACAATCTTTGACAGAACAAGCAGCTTCTGGGGCAACCACAAAGGAAGCGCCTTCGGCTGCTGGCGCAATTTCGGGCGGCTACGTGACCCCGATTGTTCGTAAGTTGGCACGTGAAGCTGGCATTGATTTGTCCGAGGTTTCTGGCACTGGCGTCGGTGGCCGGATTCGCCGCGAGGATATTGAGGCAGCGGCCGCAAAGAAGGCTCAGGCTTCGGCTCAGCCCGAAACCCAGGTTTCTTCCGCTCCTACCTCCACCTCCACAGATGAGGCTCGCGAGCCTTCGCCGCTACGTGGCACGACCGAAAAGATGTCTCGCCTACGCCAGACCATTGCTCGCCGCATGGTTGAGTCACTGCAGGCTGCTGCTCAACTCACAACGGTCATTGAGGTTGACGTGACGAAGGTGGCGGCGCTGCGCGCACGCTCAAAGGATGCGTTCTTAGAAAAGAACGGAACGAAGCTGACCTTCCTACCTTTCTTTGTTAAGGCAGCGACCGAGGCGCTTCAATTCCATCCGAAGATCAACGCCACGATCGAGGATAAAGAGGTGACCTACTTCGACCACGAGCACATTGGTATTGCGGTTGATACGCCTCGCGGCTTGCTCGTTCCGGTGATCAAGGATGCTGGTACGAAGTCGATGGCTGAGATTGCTTCATCGATCAACGATCTGGCTGCCCGTACTCGTGATTCAAAGGTTGGCCCCGAAGAGCTCTCCGGTTCGACCTTCACAATTACGAATACGGGATCTGGCGGAGCCCTTTTCGATACTCCGGTTCTCAATATGCCTGAGACTGCGATCCTGGGCGTCGGTGCGATCGTCAAGCGTCCCATGGTAGTCAAGGGTGCTGACGGTTCCGACTCTGTCGCCATTAGGTCGATGGTCTACTTAGCTTTGTCCTACGACCATCGTTTAGTCGATGGTGCTGACGCGTCGCGCTACCTCACGGACGTCAAGAAGCGTCTTGAGGCTGGTGACTTCGAAGCAGATCTGGACATCTGATTTCTTCTTGGGGAGGGACGCCGCAGCGGTGTCCCTCCCCTCTTTATGCCAGCGGTCGCATACGTGTTGCTTTGATGGGGGCGCCTTCAAGGACGAGTTCAACGAGGTGTTCTTGTTGCGGACCCCACTGGCGACATTGGCCTGCCTGACACGTCTGGGAGCGATTTTGTTGGATGACGGCCTCGACAATCATCCTTTGCGATGAGCAGGAGGAAATTGTTTGGACTGTACCGGCCGTAGAGATGTCTTGAAGCGTTGTCCCGCTCGCGACAAGTTCTTCGATTGTGCGGGTGTCTATCTGAAGTAGTTCTGCGTCCAGCACAGTAGCAAGCTGGTCTACTGAGGTACTTTGAAAAGCTAAGTCACGCTGTCGCAGAATCTCATCGAGTTGGTTTTGCGCGTCTTGGAGTGAGCAGCGGTGCTGTGGCCGGAGCGCAGATTGAGCGGGAAGATCTAAAGAATCGATCGTCTCGTCCTGCGCCCACCACGTAAATCCCGATGTCGCTGCCATCACCGCAACCGCAGTCAGGCCAAGGCTCAGGCTCAGCGGGATAGAAGGACGTTTTCTTGGGCGTTTGATGCCATGGCGTCCTTTTTGTTGAGGTGAAATAGTTGGCGTAACGGCGGCGGCTCTACGTAAGTCTTCAACGGCATTGGTCGGGTCGATGAACATTTTGGCAATCAATTCCTCATCGACAGGTTTGACCGTGTCGTCCTTGTCAGTAGTTTCTTGCGCATCGTCGTCATCGTGTATTCCAAGAGCCCGTGCAATACGTTTCAGAGCCACAAAGTCAGAGGATGGACAAACGGAAAGGTCCAGTGTCCATCCTGGGGTTCCTGCATCGTCCGTTGGCAGGTCGATGAGGTCAATAATCACCGGCGAAAGGCGTTGATCAATAAGGACATTGGAGACAGATAAATCCCCATGCACTACGCCAGCTTCGTGGAGAGCCTCGAGCCCGCGCCTCAATCCTCGTATGATCATGCGCCGTGTTGCCAGAGGCCGTAGTTCGTCCGAAGTTAAGAGGGATTCCAGGGTGCGCCCTCGCACACGCTCTTGGACGATTGCACAGCGTCCATCGTCGTGTTGGGCCACATCAATGAGACGCACAACGTATTGCGAATCGACGTTGGCCCAGGCTTTCCAACGTTGACGACTGCGCTGAGCTTGGTTGGCGGATCTGAGGGCGACGAGGGCGGGGCAGCCGTCGGCTGTTGTGGCCCACAACGGCCCTCCAGCTGTCATAAATGCAATCTCGCCGAACTCGTAGCCATTAATATTCATACGTCAAGTTTTCCGTGCGCACCGCGGGTATCTCAATGAGTGATGAAGTTCCTGTGGATAACTCATCTCGCGTCGTTCTCTTCACATGTCAATCCCGGGTACGATGTGGACGTTATGACTGAGAATCTTGCTTCCGGAAAGAAGCGTCGTTGGTACCACAACCTGATTGACGCTTATCGAGTGACTGCCCGCACATACCCGTGGGTGGGCTGGCTTTTAGGTGGCGTCTCGGTGGTGGTGATTGCCCTCGCCCTAGCCGTATGCTTCCTAACCAAAGGGAATTGGATTCTCTGGACGGTACTTGGCATCCTGCTGGCGCTCACAGCCGCTATGGGAATCTTGTCTTTCATGGTGCGGCGGGCGATGTATGCGCAGATTGACGGCACTGTCGGCGCGGTCTACGGGGTCCTGAGTCAGATTCGTTCGGGTTGGATTATTCCCGAACAGCCTCAGCAAGTCACCCGCCAGCAGGACGTTATTTGGCGCATTGTCGGACGCCCGGGTGTTGTTCTCATCTCTGAGGGGCCCTCGAGTCGCGTCCAGCCCCTCATGAACGCCGAACGCAATCACATTCGTAAGGTCATCCAGAATGTTCCGGTTCATGTCATTCAGACTGGTCACAGTGATGGCCAGATCGAATTGGCTAAGCTCCAGGGCAAGTTGCGCTCATTGAAGAAGGAGCTTGCTAAGGAAGATGTTCCTTCGGTTGCTGCGCGTTTGGCGGCACTCAGATCATCGCAGATGCCTATCCCTAAGGGTATTGACCCGATGAAAGCTCGGCCGAATCGTCGAGCGATGCGAGGGCGCTGACTTTCGAGGTCATCACATGCTGAGACACCCCCATGCATAATATGCATGGGGGTGCATACTATCTATCAAGATGATCAATATCCTTGGAAGGCACATCATGCGCACTTTGCCCGCCCTACTCGCACTTTCGGCTACAGCCGCACTCGTGGCAGCCGGCTGCTCAGATCCCACGAGCACAAACTCAACCTCAGATTCCAGCACCGAGCAGTCCTCGTCAAACGCATCCACCGACATCGTTGCCTTCGATGTTTCTCAGATTCCCGTCAACGAAGAGATCGCCGCTATGGTTCCCGAATCTCTCAAAGAAAGCGGAGTTCTGCGCAATGGTGCTTCCACCGACTACGCCCCGGGTGAATACCGTGCAGCAGACGGACAGACACCCGTCGGTTATGACATCGACCTCGTCAAAGCCCTCGCTCAAGTCATGGGACTGAAGGAAGGGACCACCACTCATGCAGAGTTCCCCACCATCATTCCGGCCCTGGGAACCAAGTTTGATGTCGGCGTCTCTTCTTTCACGATCACCGCAGAACGTATCGAGCAGGCATCAATGATTTCCTATGTTGAGGTTGGCTCCGCCTACGCGGTGGCAGCCGGCAACCCGAAGGGATTCGATCCCACCGATCCATGTGGCACCACGATCGGCGTCCAGACTGGCACCTATCAGCAGGACTATGCCAACGAACTGTCCACCCAATGCGAGGCCGACGGCAAAGACCCCATTAAGGTCATGCCACTGGAGGTTCAAACCGATATCTCCACCAAGGTCATTGGTGGACAGTACGACGCCACCCTCGCTGATTCGACAGTCATTGGCTACACGACAACACTGGCCGACGGTAAACTCGAGAAGATCGGCGAGGACATTGAGTCCGCTCCCCAGGGGATCGCCGTTGCCAAGAGCGACCAGGAACTCGCAAAGGCACTCCAAGCAGCAACTCAGTACCTGATGGACGAGGGCTACCTCGCCAAGATTCTTGAGCCCTACGGCGCTCAGGATGCGGCACTGACCAAGGCAGAGCTCGACCCCGCGCTCTGACACATCACGAGTCAGCCGACCCTCCATCGGAGGGTCGGCACTGACGTGTAGAGGAACCCATGGCACAGATTAAAGACGGCGTCGAGTTACTCCAAGCCAAAGCGCTCCCGCGCCCCGGCAGGTGGGTCAGCGCCGCGATCACGGCAGTTTTTGCCGCGATGATCGCCAGCGCTCTCATCACCAATAAGAATTTCCAGTGGGACCTGGTTTTTCAATGGCTCTTCTCCCAATCGATCATGACGGGAGTCCTCTATACACTGATCCTGACAGTTTTAGCAATGGTGATCGGCACGGCATTGGCCATCACCATGGCGATTATGCGTCAAAGTGTTAACCCGATTCTGCGGTGGGTAGCAACCGCCTACATCTGGTTCTTCCGCGGTACCCCGATCTACACGCAGCTCATTTTCTGGTCTCTGCTACCCACCCTCTATCCCCAACTTTCGATCGGTATTCCTTTTGGCCCTGAGTTCATCACCTTTGAAACCAGTCGCTACTTCTCGAGCTTCATGATGGCTTTCATCGGTTTAGGTTTGAACGAAGGAGCCTACCTGGCCGAAATCATGCGCGCCGGACTCCTTTCGGTTGATAAAGGCCAGTGGGAAGCCGCCACGGCGCTGGGAATGCCACGAACCACTATCTTCCGGCGCATTATTTTGCCCCAAGCAATGCGTGTCATCGTCCCACCGATTGGCAATGAAACCATCTCCATGCTTAAAACAACGTCCTTGGTTTCAGCCATTCCCTTCACATTGGAATTAACCTTCGTAGCAAAGGACCGCGGCCAGCAGCTTTTCGCCCCGATCCCCCTGCTTGTAGCTGCCGCCCTGTGGTACCTACTCATTACCTCTTTACTCATGTGGATCCAGTCCCATATCGAGCGTCACTTCGGTAAAGGCTTTGAACGTCGCGATGGAGCAGCACCAACCGGAACCGGCGACAAGAATGGCGCTTCTGATTCTTCCCAACTCAATCTCAAATTCTTGGATGTGACACCATGACCGACACAATCCCCAAGGTCCGAGTTCAAGGAGTCCACAAGTTCTTTGGTGACTTGCACGTACTCAAAGGCGTCGATCTGCAGATCCAATCGGGCGAAGTCTGCGTTATTCTCGGCCCTTCAGGTTCCGGAAAATCAACACTTCTACGCTGCCTCAATCAGCTCGAAGAAATCTCCGCCGGCCGCGTGTATGTCGACGGTTCTTTACTGGGATACCGCGAGGACGAGTCGGGCCAACTCTACGAATTACCAGACAAAGTCATTGCAGCTCAGCGGGCTCGAATTGGTATGGTCTTCCAGCGGTTCAATCTTTTCCCCCATAAGACGGCGCTTGAAAACATTATGGAAGCTCCGATTCATGTCACCGGAATCAGCAAAGAAGAAGCAAAATCTCGCGCCCTCGAATTGCTAGAGCGCGTGGGCCTAGCCGATCGCGCGGACCACTACCCTGCCGAATTGTCCGGCGGACAGCAACAGCGCGTTGCTATTGCACGCGCTTTGGCCATGGAACCGGAGATCATGCTCTTTGATGAGCCAACCTCAGCTTTGGATCCTGAGCTGGTCGGCGAAGTTCTTGGCGTCATGAAAGACCTCGCGCAGTCAGGTATGACAATGGCAGTGGTCACTCACGAAATCGGTTTTGCCCGCGAAGTCGCCGACCACGTGGTGTTTATGGACGAGGGCGTCATTGTCGAAGCGGGAACCCCCGCTCAGGTCATCGACCATCCACGCGAGGAACGCACCCAAGATTTCTTTTCAAAGGTCCTGTAATCACAGCCCTGACTGGAAAGCCGCTAGCTCAGGTCAAGGTCACCAGGTCCAGATAGGAATCGTCCCACAGGTCCTCATCCGCGTCCGGCAGCAGGAGCACCCGTTCAGGTTCCAGGGCTTGGACGGCTCCCGGATCGTGGGTGACGAGGACGACCGCGCCCTCGTAGGAATGTAAGGCTGACAAGATTTCCTCACGAGAAGCAGGATCGAGGTTATTCGTCGGTTCATCAAGCAGCAGGACGTTCGCGCCCGACACAACTAGCGTAGCCAACGCAAGTCTGGTCTTTTCTCCCCCCGATAGCACCGACGTCAGCTTATCCACATCGTCACCTTGGAATAGGAACTGGCCCAGGACGTTGCGCACATGCGTGTCATCGAAGTCGGGGGCAGCCACAGACATATTTTCGCGCACCGTAGCCGACATATCGAGGGTCTCGTGTTCCTGGGCGTAATAGCCCAACTTGAGGCCATGCCCAGGCAACACCTCACCCATATCGGGCTCCTCAATCCCAGACAAGAGCCTGAGCAAAGTTGTTTTACCAGCGCCGTTGAGCCCCAACACGACAACCTTTGCTCCGCGGTCGATCGCCAAGTCAACTCCGGTAAAAACTTCCAGCGAACCGTACGACTTGGACAAGCCCTGCGCTGTTAGCGGGACCCGGCCACAAGGCAGGGGTTCAGGGAAACGCAGGCGGGCAACTTTATCTTGAACCACCTCTCCCCCAGCTTTTTCAAAGAGCTCTTCAGCACGGCGCAGCATCTGCTGGGCAGCAACGGCTTTTGTCGCCTTTGCACGCATCTTCTCGCCTTGTGCTCGCAACTGTTCAGCTTTCTTCAGAGCCGTCGCACGTTCCTTACGGCGTCTGCGCTCATCCTCTTCACGCTGCTTAAGGTACGCAGACCACCCCAGGTGGTAAATGTCAATCTTGGCTCGGTTCGCATCAAGATAAAACACCTGGTTGACGGTTTCTCCCAACAACTTCACGTCGTGGGAAATCATCATGACGCCGCCGGAGAAAGTTTTAATCCAGTCGCGCAGCCAGACGATCGAATCGTGATCAAGGTGGTTGGTGGGCTCATCAAGAAGCAAAATATCAGCGTTAGAAAAGAGGACTCGCGCCAGTTCGACGCGCCTGCGTTGCCCACCTGACAAAGTGTCGAGGCTTTGTTCTAAAATCCGATCCTCTAAACCAAGTGAATGTGCAATCTGTGCCGCCTCTGCGTTGGCAGCCCATCCGCCCTGATTCGTGAACTCTTGATCGAGGCGAACGTAGCGTTCCATCGCTTTTTGCTGACGCGCCCCTTCCGTGGTCGACATTTCGTGCTCAGCTTTGCGAATCCTGGCGATAATCGCATCAATTCCTCGCACGGAAATAATCCTGTCGCGTGCCAACATCGCCTGGTCTCCCACATGCGTGTCCTGCGCTAAGTAGCCGATGGTGCCAGACGATGTGACCTGGCCCGTGTACTCAGCCGCCCCGCCCTCGTCGGCCTGGCCTGCCAACAAACGCATCGTCGTGGTTTTTCCCGCTCCGTTTCGCCCCACGAGGCCGATACGCATGCCTTTGTCGACCCTAAAGGATGCATCACCAACGAGCTGACGCGGACCAATGCGCAAAGAGAAATCCTGGACGTTAATCACCCATTGATCCTAGTGGTTGTGGGAAGCTCCACCCACCTTGAAAGGGCGGGAAGATGCAATAAGAAGGCACAATGGGAGGGACTTAACATCCCGGAAGGCGTTTCATGACAACCCCGAACACGCAGTCTGCTCGTACGCCGCGCATCTTCGACGTCATCGCAGTCTTATTCGTCGCATTCCTCCTGATCTCCAATATCGCGGGCACCAAGATCACGGCTCTCGATTGGGGGCCAATCCATCTGGTATTCGACGGTGGTGCCATCCTTTTTCCTCTGACCTACATCCTGGGAGATGTCCTATCAGAGGTCTATGGTTTTGCCCGCGCCCGTCGCGTCATCATTATGGGATTCGTGTGCTCGATCTTGGCCTCACTCACCTTCTGGATCGTCCAATTAGCCCCAGTTGGCCCCGGTTATGAGGCGCAGGAGTCATTCGAAGCTGTTCTTGGCTTCGTGCCACGCATCGTGGCAGCGTCCGTGTGCGGCTATCTCATCGGCCAGCTCGTCAATGCACTGGTGTTGGTCAAGATTCGCCAGCGTTGGGGTAAAAACCATCTATGGGCCCGCCTCATTGGGTCGACCTTAGTTGGCGAACTCTTCGATACCGTGATCTTCTGTACGGTTGCTTTCCTTGGAGTAATCCCCGGATACGAATTCCTCAATTACGTCATCACCGGGTACATCTATAAAGTGGCTGTGGAGATCGTGCTACTGCCTTTGACTTATCGCGTCATTGCTTGGGTGCGTTCACGAGAAGGTTTAGAAGCTGGAGAGGTATTAGCTGCATGACATCAGCAACGTGGTTGGCAGCTCCAACCCAGGGATTTCCCAAGCCTGGCGCACATACTTCAGGCCGTGATCGTGGCTTTGACATCGGTACACGGCTCGACGAGAGCGCTGGATTGGGTCGCACCGGCGTTTTGCACACTGCCCACGGCACAATCTCAACTCCAGCATTTATTCCAGTTGGTACGAAAGCCACCGTTAAAGCTCTGACTCCGGAGATGGTTTCGAGCCTAGGGGCACAGGCTGTTTTGGCCAATGCCTATCACCTGTATTTACAACCAGGATCCGATCTCGTAGATGAGGCCGGAGGTTTCGCTGCTTTTATGAATTGGCCAGGGCCCACCTACACCGATTCTGGTGGATTCCAAGTTTTGTCATTGGGAGCCGGTTTCAAGAAGGTTCTCTCTCAGGAGTTTTCTGGTACCGCCAACACGTCTGACCCGAAGCTCCATATGCAGGCCGTCAAAGCGTCCAACGCTGTGGTCGATAATGATGGAGTTGTTTTCCGCTCACATATTGACGGAACTCGCCATCGCTTCAATCCCGAGATTTCTATGCGGATCCAGCACCAGTTGGGTTCGGACATTATGTTCGCATTCGACGAACTCACATCCCTGCTTCATCCGCGTTCCTATCAGGAAGAGTCTTTGGAACGCACTCACGCCTGGGCCAGGCGTTGCCTGAGAGAACATCGGCGACTGACCGAGGAACGCAATTCAAAGCCCTACCAGCAGCTATGGGGTGTTGTTCAAGGAGCGCAATACGAGGACTTACGACGTCAAGCTGCCCGGACCCTAGCTCAGATGGAAGAGGACGGCCAACGTTTCGATGGCTTCGGCGTTGGAGGCGCCCTCGAAAAAGAAAACCTGGGCACGATCGTTTCGTGGGTTTGTGAAGAACTGGGTGAGGATCGCCCCCGCCACCTGCTGGGTATTTCAGAACCAGACGATTTCTTTCGCGCAGTCGAAGCCGGTGCCGACACCTTTGACTGTGTGAATCCATCGAGGGTTGCTCGCAATGCAGCCATTTACACTCCCGATGGGCGTTTCAACATCACCAACACGCGATTCAAATGCGACTTCACGCCCCTCGTAGAGGGCTGTGGCTGCTACACCTGCACGCACTACACTCGTGCTTACGTACATCATCTGTTTAAAGCCAAAGAGATGTTGTCGTCTACTTTGGCCACAATTCACAACGAATGGTTCACTGTACGACTCGTCGACGCGATTCGTGCCTCCATCGAGCGGGGCGTTTACGCTGAGTTCCGCGACGACATGCTCGCCAGATATGCTGCGGGCTCCCGAAAGGGGAATTGACACATGAGTTTTAACGAAGGCGTTCGTTCAGATACATCCAGAGTTCGTACTTCTAGTGGACGTAAAGCCGCGGGCATTGGCGGTGGTTCCGTTCTTCTCGTAGTTGCGGTGTTCCTCATCGGCCAATTCACCGGAGTCGATCTGACGCCGATCCTTGGTGGGGTGAGCTCCTCCCAACAAGTTGAATCAGTACCGGGAATTGACCTGTCTGATTGTGGGACCGCTGAAGCGGCGAACTCCCGAACTGAATGCCGCATGGTGATGACAGCTGACTCTCTCGACGCTGTGTGGAAAAACCAACTGGCCGAGCAGAACACCTCCGTGACCTACAAGATGCCCAGTTTCCAGATTTTCCAAGATGCCGTATCAACGGGCTGCGGCAATGCCACCTCCTATTCGGGCCCCTTCTACTGCCCGGCTGACTCTTCCGTCTACCTTGATCTCGGATTCTTCGAGCAGCTAGAGACTCAGTTCGGAGCTGTTAATGCGCCGCTGGCTCAGGAATATGTCGTAGCCCATGAGTGGGGCCATCACATTCAGAATCTTCAAGGAATCCTGTCCACCTATAACACCCGCGAGACGGGTGAGCAGGGAGCGGGGGTACGTTCTGAACTTCAGGCCGACTGCTATGCCGGCGTGTGGATGCACTGGGCTTCGCGGACAAAAGATCCAGACTCGGGTGTGACTTTCTTACAGGAGCCCACCGAATCTCAGATTGCTGACGCACTGGCAGCCGCCGAAGCTATTGGTGACGATCGGATTCAAGAAAAATATCAGGGCTCTTCCAACTCTGAAACATGGACCCACGGTAGCTCTGAGCAACGCCAAACATGGTTGCTCAAGGGCTTGAAGTCAGGTTCGATCCAAACCTGTGATACATGGTCTGCTCAGACTGTCTGAATTCCAGGCCATCGAACAAACGCCGAAACACACAATAGACTCCGTTGGGAGAGCCGATGACTCGCAGCATCGTCGATCAAGGCCACGATCAATACAACGCAACCCCATGGGAGGTTCCTCTCTGGGATCGTTCGCTGTTCTGGCTCCTCGATGATGCTGCGCGTCATTACCCCAAGCGCGATGCCCTCGATTTCTTCGGAAAGTCCATCACCTACGAGCAGGTGCACGACATGGTGTTACGGGCTGCGAGTGTCCTTGTTGATGCGGGAGTGAAGAAAGGCGATGCCGTAGCCTTAGCCCTGCCGAATTGCCCACAGGCTTTTGTGGCTTTCTACGCCTGCATGAGGATTGGTGCCGTTGCTGCTCAGCACAATCCTCTCGCGCCTGCTGTAGAGGTCGCAGGTCAGCTTGAACGCCACCGCGGAAAGGTTGCGATTGTCTGGGAGAAATGCGCTGACGCATATCCCCTCGGCGAGGGCGGTTTGGAAAAGGTATTCACCGTAGATCTGAGTCATCACATGCCGCGTCACCAGCGGATGCTCTTAGCCTTACCTGTACCCAAGGCCCGCCAGACCCGTGATCAGCTTCGAGGAGAGGTCAGCCCTCAAACCGCGTCATGGGACCGTGCGGTGACTGCAGCTTGTGCATTGCCGTCCTCATTCCCGCACCCAAGCGGTCAAGATCGGGCCGTGATCTTGCATACGAGCGGCACCAACGGCGTACCGAAGTCTGCTCCCCTGACTCACACCAATATCGGCACCAATGTGGATATGTGTGTCTTCTGGGTGTGGATGCTGCACGAGGGCGCAGAGACTTTCTTTTCTCTGCTTCCCTACTTCCATGCTTTCGGCTTGACTTTCTTCTTGTGCGCAGCCGTGCGTAAGGCGGCAACCCAGGTTCTTCTTCCCAGGTTTGATGCCGAAATGGCTTTAGATGCTCACCGACGCAGGCCCGTAACATTCTTCGTCGGCGTCGCCCCGATGTTCCAAAAGATTTTGGCCCAAGCCCAACGTACTCACACCGATATTTCCTCTATCCGTTACTCGGTCAACGGTGCTATGCCCTTGTCTACAAAATTGGCAGCCCAGTGGGAAGCAGAAACTGGCGGAATGATCGTTGAGGGCTACGGCTTATCTGAGACATCGCCCGTGGTCATGGGTGTTCCCCTGTCGGATAAACGCCGCCACGGTGTACTGGGCGTTCCTTTCCCCTCAACACAGGTCAGGCTTGTCGATCTGGAGGATCCTTCCATTGACGTCGAGGACGGTTCGCCGGGAGAGATTCTGGTCAAAGGTCCCCAAGTGTTCTCCGGATATCTTGATGCCCCCGAAGAGAACGCGAAAGTCTTCACTCCCGATGGGTGGCTGCGCACCGGAGACATCGGTGTCAACCACGAGGGTTTTATCACCATGGCTGACCGCAAGAAAGAGTTGATCTTGTCGGGAGGGTTCAATGTTTACCCCAGCCAGGTTGAAGAGGCGATCCGTTCGATGCCGGGCGTTGCCGATGTGGCCGTGGTGGGAGTCCCATTGGAGGATGAGACTGAGCAGGTGGTTGCGGCCGTCATTGTCGACGAGGGCGTGCCCGCAATGTCACTCGAAGACGTCCAAGCCTGGGCCACGCAAACGATTCCTCGTTACGCCCTACCCCGCAGGATCATTTTTATTGATGAGCTGCCTCGTAATCAGATGGGCAAGATTCTTCGTCGTAAGGTCCGAGAACGTCTCCTAGGTGATTGAGTGCAAAGCGCTGAGGACCTCGTTGCTACGAGCTGTGGGCCCAAAGAACTGTCATTCTTTGGGCCCACAGCTTTTGACACTCAGACGTTAAAACCAATAGCACGTAGCTGTTCGCGTCCATCGGGGGTGATGCGGTCAGGCCCCCATGGCGGCATCCACACCCAATTGATCTCGACATTGTCGGTCATTGAAGACAAAACCATTTGAGTTTGTCGTTCGATGACGTCTGTTAGAGGGCATGCCGCTGAAGTCAAAGTCATATCGAGGCAAACTGCGTCGTCCTCGCTAATTTCAATCCCGTAAACGAGGCCGAGGTCGACGATATTGATGCCCAGTTCAGGATCAATGACGTCGCGCATTGCTTCGAGGGCGTCTTCAGCGTTAATCGTGCCGTTTTCTACAACGTCCGTGCCGTCAATTTGTCGGCTCGCGGTTGCGCAAGCAGAATCGTCCACCGGAGCGAAACGCTGTTCGACTGGCTCGGACTGGGCCATGGGGTTACTCATTGGTGGAGCCTCCTGCAATATCTGTTCCTAGTTGGGCCATTGCATCGCGCAGGGCGTACCAGCCCAGCAGCGCACATTTGACACGGTTAGCGAATTGGGAGGTGCCCTCAAGGGCTGCGGCATCTCCCAGCACATCGAGCACGTCGTCGTCAACGCCCAGATTGCGCGAATGCATCATCGTTTCCATCGCCTGATACATCTGAGCAATTTCGTCGGTGGACTTTCCGTCAACCAAATCGAAGAGCATCGACAGTGAGGCTTGCGAAATTGAGCAGCCATCACCGTCCCAAGCCAATCGGGTCACCTGTGTGCCGTCGAGGTTGAGTCCTAACGTCACCTCGTCGCCGCAGGTGGGGTTGACCTGATGGGATTGTGCCTGCAGCCCTTCAAGGCTTGCGCAACCGTGGCGGGCTCGCGAGTGATCCAAAATCACTTGCTGGTAGAGCTGTTCGAGGCTTGACATTAAAAACCTCCGAAGTAGTGGCGGACGTGAGCCAGAGACTCAATGAGACGATCAATTTCGTCCTCGTTGGTCATCGGCGCGACAGATGCGCGCCCCGATGATCTGACACCAAAGAACGTGTGCAACGGTATCGCACAATGATGCCCGACACGCACAGCAACGTCATCGGCATCCATGACTTGACCGACGTCGTGGGGATGGACACCATCGACGCTAAAAGCAACCACGCCAATGCGATCTTGGCTATCGGTTGGTCCTAAGACTCGCACGCCTTCAATGGCTGATATGCCGTCCAGCATTTTCGCTGTCAGTATCTCTTCGTGGGCGGCGATCCGATCCATCCCGTAAACGCTCAGGTACTGCAGAGCGACGGTCCAGCCTGCGATCTGCCCGATAGGTTGCGAACCTGCTTCGAAGCGTTCGGGCGGGTCCATGTAGACGGCTGAGCCCATAGTGACGGTTGCGATCATCGAACCCCCTGTCAGGACAGGAGGCATAGCCTCGAGGAGGCTACGGCGTGCCCAAAGTGCTCCAACGCCGGTGGGCCCAAGCATTTTGTGGGAAGAAAACACGGCGAAGTCGATGCCAAGCGCACCAACGTCTACCGGCAGATGAGCAGACGATTGGCATGTGTCCAGCAGGACTAGTGCACCCACGTTGCGCGCTGCGGCCACAATCTGCTCAACCGGGCTAATGGCACCCGTAACATTCGAAACGTGGGTGAATGCCACAAGTTTCGTTCTCTCGTCGATGACGTCGAGAGTTTCGAGGTTGATTCGACCGTCCTCGTGAAGATCCAGCCAAGCCAGTTCAGCTCCGGTGCGAGCACACAGCTCTTGCCACGGAATGAGGTTGGCATGGTGTTCTGCACGGGTGACAACAATCCGGTCTCCGGCACCGACAGCAAGTGTTTGAGCGGCTGCTCCCCCGCGTCCTAAGGAAGCGTGGCCAATGGACAGCGCGACGAGATTAATGGCTTCCGTCGCGTTTTTTGTCCAGACGATCTCGTCGCTTCGCCCACCGATAAACTGCGCCAGGGCAGCCCGGCCGTCCTCGTACACGGACGTGGATTCGTCTCCAAGTAGGTGGGTCCCCCGATGAACGGCGGCGTTGTGGAGGCGATAGAAGTCGGCTTCCGCTTCAATGACTTGAAGGGGTTTTTGCGAGGTCGCGGAAGCATCGAGGTAGGCAATTGGGCGCCCTCCTCGGCCAATCCTGGCAAGGATTGGGAAGTCCGCGCGCATGGATTCCAATTCCTTCGCGGAAAAATCTGCGGAAGCCGACTTCATCGTTGTCACAGGTTCAGGTACTTGTCGTAGCCGTTTTCTTCGAGTTCGTCGGCAAGCTCGGGACCACCCTGAGCAGCGACATGGCCATCGACGAAGACATGAACGTGACTTGGCTTGATGTAGCGCAAGATACGCGTGTAGTGGGTGATGAGCATGATGCCGCAGCCAGTGTTGCCATGGACGCGGTTCACGCCCTCGGACACGATACGTAGAGCATCAACGTCGAGGCCGGAGTCGGTCTCGTCCAGAACCGCAAAGGAAGGCTTGATGAGCTCCATCTGGAGGATTTCGAGGCGCTTCTTTTCGCCCCCGGAGAAGCCGACATTGACGTCACGCTCGGCGAAGTCTGGGTCCATACGCAGGTTCTCCATAGCGCCGCGCACATCCTTGACCCACTTGCGGATCTGGGGAGCTTCACCGTCGATAGCGGTCTTCGCGGTGCGAAGGAAGTTGGACACGGAAACACCTGCGACCTCAACGGGATACTGCATGGCCAGGAAGAGACCAGCTTTAGCGCGCTCATCCACCTCCATCTCAGTGATGAGCTTGTCATCGAGCCACGCTTCACCTGAGGTGATCTCATAGTCGGGATGGCCTGCCAGGGCGTAGGCCATCGTTGACTTGCCGGAGCCATTCGGTCCCATGATGGCGTGGATTTCGCCCGAATTGATGGTCAGATTGACGCCCTTAAGGATCTCCTTGGGGCCGTCGGCAGTCTCCACGTTGACGTGGAGGTCCTTGATTGTCAGAGTCGACATTATTTTCTCCTCATCGGCGCATTGCGCCGTTCAGTCTTGGTTCGGGTGCGCAGTCGCGCGTAGTGGTCAGTCGTTGCGCGACTTTGTCAGCTCGGCCTCGACTGAGGCCATGAGGTGGTCTTGGACTTCCTTGACGCCGATCTGATTGATGAGTTCAGCGAAGAAGCCGCGCACAACGAGACGGCGAGCATCCATTTCGCTAATTCCGCGGCTCATCAGGTAGAAGAGCTGCTGGTCATCAAAACGGCCCGTAGCCGATGCGTGTCCGGCTCCCTTAATTTCGCCGTTTTCGATCTCAAGGTTGGGAACGGAATCAGCTTTAGCTCCCTCAGTCAAAACGAGGTTGCGGTTGAGTTCGTAGGTGTCGGTATCGTCCGCTGTTTCGCGAATGAGGCAGTCGCCGATCCACACGGAATGAGCATCCTTACCTTGCAGCGCTCCCTTGTAGGTCACACGCGAGTAGCAATTCGGTGCCGAGTGATCAACGAAGACGCGGTGTTCAAGGTGCTGCTCGTTATCAACAAAGTACAAACCGAGCATATTCAGTTCAGCTCCCGATCCGCGGAAATCCGTGTCGGAACAAATCCTGACCAGGTCGCCACCGAAGGTAACGACGATATGAGTGAGCTTCGTGTCCTTACCGACGGCGATACGGTGATTGGAAGCGTGCAAGGCACTGCGGTCCCATTCCTGTACGGACACGACAGTCAGATTCGCGGCATCAGCAGCGTCGATTTCAATGGTCTGATTAAGTGCTGCCTGCGGGCTACCAGCGTGCTGAATAATGACCGTGGCGCTGGATAATTCTTCAGCCTTGATCAGTAGGTGCTGGGCTCGAACTCCCTCGACCGCGTCAATATCGATCCGGATGGGTTCGTCAACTTGCTCGCCTTTCGCCACGGTCACGACAGTGGAACGCACAAAGCGATCCCAAGCAACCGCACCTGTACGATCTCCCGGTGCCAAAACGGTGCCCAGGCGCTCGTCGTCTCGTTCAACCGATTCGACGCTGACGTTGGCTGGCGCATCCACGCGCACGGGGGCGTCGCCCTCGTCATATAGGGAGGGGTCGAAAAGTTTTTCGATGCGGCGCATCGGGGTGAAACGCCAGTCTTCCTCACGTCCACGAGGCGTGGGAATGTCAGCGAGATCGAAAGATGTCAGTCGATCTGCGCGTGATTCGTGAGAGCCAGACTCAACTGCTCCGTGGGAGTGGGACTGGCCAAGGGTATCTATGGTGGTCATATCAGCCGACGGATCCTTCCATCTGCAATTCGATGAGGCGGTTCAATTCGAGGGCGTACTCCATCGGGAGTTCCTTGGCGATCGGTTCAACGAATCCTCGAACAATCATCGCCATGGCTTCATTTTCAGCCAGTCCGCGGCTCATCAGGTAGAAGAGCTGATCGGCTGACACCTTCGACACTGTCGCTTCGTGTCCCATTTCGACATCGTCTGTGCGCACATCGACGTAGGGGTATGTGTCTGTCCTGGAAATCTTGTCGACCAGCAGGGCGTCACACAAAACATTGGACTTAGAGTGACGGGCACGTGCGTTGATCTGGACCAGACCGCGGTACGAGGTGCGCCCTCCGCCTCGTGATACTGACTTAGCAACGATCGACGAGGACGTGTTGGGGGCCATATGCACCATCTTGGCGCCCGTATCCTGGTGCTGACCGGGACCAGCGAAACCAATCGAGAGGGTCTCTCCGCGAGCATGCTCACCCATGAGGAAACATGCCGGATATTTCATAGTGATGGCAGAACCCATATTGCCATCGATCCATTCCATTGTGCCGCCTTCTTCGACGATGGCACGCTGAGTCACCAGGTTGAGAACATTGGTGGACCAGTTCTGGATCGTCGTGTAGCGCACCCGCGCGTCCTTACGAACGAAAATTTCCACGACTGCGGCGTGCAGGGAATTCGTGTCGTAAATCGGAGCCGTGCAGCCCTCAACGTAGTGGACGTAGGAGCCTTCATCGGCAATGATCAGCGTTCGTTCGAACTGTCCCATTGCCTCGGTGTTAATTCGGAAGTACGCCTGTAACGGGATTTCCACGTGCACTCCCTTGGGGACGTAGACGAATGATCCACCCGACCAAGCAGCCGTATTCAATGCGGCGAACTTATTGTCACCGGAGGGAACGGAGCGTCCGAAGTACTCTTCGAAGAGCTCTGGGTACTCCCGAAGACCCGTATCGGTATCAAGGAAGACCACACCCTGCTTCTCCAGGTCTTCCTGGATCTGCTGGTAGACGACCTCTGATTCGTACTGAGCGGCGACACCAGCAACCAAACGATTCTTCTCCGCCTCAGGAATACCGAGGCGGTCGTAGGTTTCGCGAATGTCTTCGGGCAGATCCTGCCAATCTTTGACCTGGCGATCTGTCGGATTCACGTAGTACTTGAATGCGTCGAAATCAATCGAAGACAAGTCCGGCCCCCATGTGGGCATCGGCTTGCGTTCGAACATTTCGAGAGCCTTGAGTCGGCGTTCAAGCATCCATTCGGGTTCGTTCTTACGTTCGGAAATCGCACGAACAACGGATTCATCAATACCGTAGGGCACGTCTTTTGAATACTCGTCATTGTCGTGCCAACCGAACTCGTAAGCGCCGATGGACTCGATGATCTCATCATCGGTCATCTGGCGATCCTCGAGTCCCGTGGCCGTTGGCGGGGACTGGGTCATAGTGGTGTCAACCTCTCATCATGGAACTTGCTGCGTGAGTCACTTACGCAGCGCTGCACGCGCAGCAGGACGGATCATCGGGGCACCTACTGGGATATGAGTGGTGCACACGTGTTCCCCGCCGGCCAGCGTGGCAAGTCTTTGAACATGGACGTCAAGCAGTCGAGAAAAGGCTTGCGTCTCGGCGTCACATAGTTGGGGAAAGTCCCCGGCAACGGTACGGATCGGACAATGGCCTTGGCACAGTTGGACCGCGAAGGCTCCACCGGCGATCTCACGGACTGTGGCGGCGTATCCATCCAAAGTCAGCGCATCGGCGAGGGCTTGTGCTCGCATCTTGGGGTCCGATCCGGCTTCGCGCACGATCGGCGCATAGCGGCGCTCAATTTCTCGAGACCTGGCAGCGGCAAATGCGTCAATGGCCTCTCCGCCGCCGACTTGTCCAAGATATCCCAATGCTTTGACAGCGAGGTCGGAGTAGCCGTCAGCGAGTTTGAGATGAGCCCGTTCAGTGGCTACATAGTGGCGGGCGGGTCGGCCTCGTCCTCGTTTACCGATATGGCCAGGATCGTGCTCTGCTATCTCCCGGGAATCGAGAAGGATCGTAATATGGCGTCGCACCGCCGCAGTTGTCAGGCCTAGAATCTTGGCAATGGCGGAAGCTGTGACCGGCCCCTTCTCAACGATGAGGTCCAGCACGTACTGGCGAGTGTTCGCGTCCTGCTGTTCGGACAAGACCCCTCCGTTCCTCGGTCGATCGGCTCAGAAACGAGTCTACGACCTTTTAGCAAAAGGTTCCTTTCCTAAACCGGATCCTCGATATTGACCACGCCACACAATTCAGCGAAACCACGGCTCACTTGGCTGCCGAAGCGTTTGCCAGTCCCGAGAACGTGCGACAAAAGCAGCCATAATGCCCTGCGTGGCATTGGGATTGTGAATCGAGCCATTAAGGACCAGAGACACCGCATCATCAAGGCTGACCCACGTCGCCACCATGGAAGCCTCCTCATCTTCACGATCAAAAGGATCTTCAAGTTCCTCAAGATCACGAGCTAAAAAGACCCGGATGGATTCGTTCGAGCCTCCCGGAGAAGTGAAGTAATCCAACAGAACATCCCACTGTCGGGCGACCATATCGACTTCTTCACGCAACTCCCTCTGCGCAGCCACGAGAGGGTCCTCGCCCTCGACGTCAAGCAGTCCAGCCGGAATCTCCCACAGCTGCGCCCCAACGGGATGGCGATACTGTCGTTCCAGGAGAACTTCTTCTTGCCCGACTTGCCCCCTCAGAGCAACAATCGCAACGGCCCCAGGATGGCCCACATACTCGCGAGTCACCGGGGCCGCATCCTTGGCAACGCACACATCATCAACCTGCAGGCTGATGACTCTGCCTTGCCAGATCTCCCGATGAGAAAGGACCTGGCGTTCAACCTTGACGTCGCAAATCGAGTCGGTCGAATCCGACTCAAACATCTCCAAGCCCATGGTTTATCCTCTATCGAATCTCGGGCAAAACTGCCTGAGCTTCGAGGTCTACACCATAGTACTTTGCCTCACTACCTGCTTGAGGAAGCGCCAGGACAACACCGAGGGAACCAAGGACTGTCCCCGGGGAATCAACGGTAGTGACATCAACGCCGAGTTTGCGGATCTTTGCTCCCATCGATTCCTCTACCGCAGCGTCCACCAGAAGGACACCCGCCTTAGGTGCAGAATTAAGCGCCTTAGCAAGGCCAGACCATGCTTCAACAGATCGCAAGGTGCCACCCGACTGGGCTTCGTCTGCCTGGACTGCGGCGGTACTGCGCGCCGAAATCAGCACAAGAGCTTCAGCGGATCCTGAAGGATCTTCCTCGAAGGTCAAAATCGGATGTTCTTTATCGGTGAGAATATCGGAAACAAGTTTAGTTTCAGAACCCGTTGTGGTCAGCACCTGCACAATGGAATATCCGACGACACCATCAGAGGTCGTCTGAGCAGGTAAATCGACCACCATGTGGGTCGCCAAGGGCGTGGCGAGCGTATCCCTGTACTTACTCATAGCCTGGGAATCCCAATTTGATGTCAAGGAGACTGCACCAACGAGTTGCGCTCCTGCGTCTTCAAGCATTTGGCGGGTCTGAGAAACATCTCCTGAATCTGCGCCCGGCAACGACACGGTTACGACTTTCAGCCCCTCAAGGGTGCCCGGAATAACCGCTTGAGCGGCAGCAAGAAGCCCCGCTGCTTCAGCGTTTTGGCGAGCTCGAGCATCGGCCAACGCCGGACTATCCACCTGAGCAGCTGGGTCGTCGGACTTTTCAAGGGCCGAGCTCAATCGCGTTTGCAAAGGACCGGCACCCAGAATGATGCCAATAGCCAGCGCTGAGAACACCGCAATGAGAGAAACCAAGTGATAGCGAAAGTTAATCATGATGGCCTCCTCAGCCCACATCCTCGCCCGCTGCAGGCAAGTCATTTCCAATAAGATCGATAAAAAAGCCGATCACCGACTGATACACGTCATTGCCCCACGGCGTAGCCCACAAGGCTACGCCGCAAGTGACGAGAACCGTGAGCGCAAAAAGAACGACCATCCAGGCGGAGATGCGCGGCCTATGTGTTGCGGCCACTGCGTCAGCGGCGACCAACAGGTCGCCGGCGCGGAGGCGAGTGAAGAACGAGGGCGACATAGCTGCTCGGCCCTGATCGATGAGATCATCAATCGAATGATGCGCGCCGACAGTGACAATGGCGTCAGCACCAGAATGCGTTGCGATGAGCGTCGCAGCATCTTCAGGCCCACCCATCATTTCGATGACCTCGTAGTCGATCCCCATCCGATCTAGCCGATCTCTCCCCGGAGCAACGCCATCATGTCCGGAAACAACGATAAGGCGAGCGTTTGACCGAAGAGCCTTCTCAGACACCAGGTCCATGTCGCCAATGATCATGTGCGGATGCAAACCCACGCGCCGAGCGGTGTCAGCTCCGGCATCAACTCCGATGACAAGCGGATCAGCATCACGGCACCAACTCCGCAGAGCCTTAAGTTGAGGCTTCGTATCAGCATCGTCCATGATGACCATAACCGTGCGACCTTCGAAAAGATCGACGGCGATCGGTACGCCTTCCCCCGTCAGCAGGAGCGATCCGTCGCGTTCAAGGTAGTCATCGATTGAAGCTGCGAAAGACCGCATTTGAGTTTTCACAAGTTCTTCGTCTGCAGTATCCGGCCACGACGTGTAAGTCACCGGGGTCCCGCTGGCGACGACGTGTCCGTCACGTAGAACCTGGCCGCCAGCGATACTGACAGTCTCGCCCTCGCGCAACGTCATAATGTCTTGACCTAAGTCGTCGATAAGGACGATTCCTGCGTCGACGATCATGTTTGGCCCAAGCACTCGGTGGCGTCCTGATGCCGAGGGAGCGGCATTGAGAACTGCGACAGGCTGGGCTGTAATCAGGGCCTGCGCGGTGGTGCGGTCCAAGTCCGTCTGATCGATAACGGCGATATCACCCGGCTCGAGCCGAGTCGCTAGTTTGCGCGGTCGAGGATCAAGTCGGACTTTGCCAGAAACGGCGCCGGCGTGTGCGTCTACATTCAATGTGTCGGTGTGAGTCATCAGTTGGATTGTGGCACGGCTGAGCCGAGCACCTGCATAGCGTTGCGGCGTGCCGCTGGAGAGTCAGGATCCCCACCCATCATTCGAGTCAGCTCCGCCTCGCGAAGTTCGCCTTCAACTCGTTCGACGGTGGTCACCCCATCAGCTTTGGAAATGACCATGTGATGTTGGGCGAAAACTGCTACCTGGGCCAAATGAGTGACAACGATGACTTGACGGTCGCGTGCAAGCCGGGCAAGGCGTGATCCGACTTCTGTGGCAGTTCGTCCACCGATACCGGCGTCAATCTCATCAAAAATTAATGTTTGCACTTGCGAGTCCGCTCCCAAAACGACCTCGAGTGCGAGCATAACACGCGATAATTCGCCTCCAGATGCACCCTGGCCCAGTGGCCGTGCGGGTGCGCTGGGGTGAGGACACAGTGCAAACACGATGTCTTCAAGACCGTGAGATGCAGGCTTCGATTGGGTGAGCTGAATCTCCAGGTGCGCGTCAGGCATGGAAAGATCGCGAAGTTCGGCATCCACAGCCTGCGACAGTTTTCTTGCCAAATCCTGGCGAGAAGAACTGAGTAATGCGCCGATGCGCAAAACCTCATCCTGTGCGCTGGTGAGTTTCTCGCGCAAAGTCTGCGGATCTGAACCAGGCTGAGTCAGTTCATCAAGCCGACGTTCAGCTTGATCACGCCATTGGAGCAGACCTTCAACATCCGAGGCCCTGCCCTCCATCGCTTGTTTGAGTAGTGCCCGGCGCTGTTGAATATCCGCCAACCGGCTCGGATCGGCTCCCAGTCGCTCGTCGTAGTGGCGGATGTCGTCCGTCAATGCGTCAAGCTCAAGGAAGAGAGAGGAGAGCCGCGAACTCAAAACGTCGAGTCCAGAATCGAATCGTTGCGCGGTGAGTAGATCGTCTAGCACCATCCGCGTTGAATCGACAATTCCAAGGCTGTCCGTGTTGCTTGAACCCGTAAGCAAAGCGTGAGCGCGACCAACGTGCATACGTAGATCCTGAATATTGGTCAGCCTTCTGGCCTCGTGCGCCAAGTTTTCATCTTCTCCAGGCTGCGGATCCAAGTCAGCGATGAAGTCGATGGCCGATCGGAGAACCTCAATTTCGTCTGATCGAGTTGCTGACTGTGACACGGCCTCGTCAAGCATGCGTTTGACATGGACGGCATGCTCCCAAGCATTTCGGTATTCTTCAACGATTTTGCGGTGTTTGGCTCCACCAAATGAGTCAAGCGCTTGCCGTTGCGTCGAGCGATTCTTAAGCCGTAACTGATCGGTTTGGCCGTGAATGGTGACGATGGATCCGACGATCTCTTGGAGTAAAGAAGCGGGCACAGGCCTGCCTCCAAGGTGAGCTCGCGAACGTCCTTGGGTGGGAATGGTTCGAGAGACGATCAATTCGTCGTCCTCGATCACTCCTCCGGCTTGCGCGGCAATAGCGCCGATATCTGGAGGAACAATGAAGATTCCGTCAACGAGAGCTTGCGTGGCGCCGGTACGTACGAGGACGGCGTCGGCGCGTTCACCCAGGAGCAGTTGCAGCGAGGTCAGAACCATCGTTTTACCGGCGCCTGTTTCTCCAGTCAGGACAGTCAAGCCCTGTGCTAGATCGAGGTGCGCTTCATCGATCACGCCCAGGCTCGAGATGTCGATTCTTGAGATCATCGATTCTCCTCAGCGACCCCGGCTGGCCCGACGTTCCTCCAACCTCGAACGGGAAGATTAAATTTATTGACAAGTCTGGTTGAAAATGGAGTATCGTCCAGACGCACCAATCTGACCGGCCTCTTTCCAACCGTGACTTCGACGCTAGATGCCGTCGGAAGTTCGGAGCTTCGAGCACCGTCGCACCACAGCTCGGGAGCTGACCACGTTTCCTCCAAGACAACAATTTCAAGTGTCGAGGACGGGCCCACCACAAGCGGGCGTGTAAAGAGGCCGTGAGCCGCCAGAGGAGCCATGACAATCGCCTCTGTATCTGGCCAAACGACGGGACCGCCGGCAGAGAACGAGTATGCCGTTGATCCAGTAGGGGTGGCTAACACGATTCCGTCAGCCCCGTAGGTTGAAACATCCTGGCCGTCGACAACGAATGCAAGTTGAACAGGATGGGCAACATCTGTGTGCATGACTACAGCTTCGTTAAGTGCCCAGTCACAAATGGTGTCCCCGCCAGGCAACTGCACGTTGACGTCCAAGGTCATTCGAGAATCAACTTTGAAGTCTTCGGCTCCAATGCGGGCGACGATGTCGGGAATCCCGTTAGCATTCCCTTCGGCCAGGAAGCCCATATGGCCCATATTTACGCCTAGAAGCGGAGCGTCGTGCCTACGTGCGTGGTTGGCGGCGGCCAAAATTGTTCCGTCACCACCCAGAGCTAAGACGAAGTCGGCGCGCTCATAGTCTTGCGGAAGAATGACGTTGAGCCCTCTTTTTTCGATCTCTCGTTGTGCAGTTTGCGCGGCAGCAATCGCTTGCGATCGGTGAGTGTTCCAGATGACGAGGATATTTTCGACCATCTGTTCACCCCTTTCCTTCGCCAGCTGGTCCGAGGTGTACAGCTTCGACGATACGCGATTGAAGGTCCTCGCGCGCAATAGCTTGCGGGTGGTGCGCCCTCATGTAAAGAAAGTACTCGACGTTACCGGAAGGACCCGGCAAAGGCGATGCCTGAACCGCCGCGATCTGCAGCCCAAGCTCTAAAGCGCACTGGGCAACATTCATGACTGTTTCAACATGGTGCTGCGGATTGCGAACAACACCGCCGTGACCGAGTCTTTCCTTACCGATCTCGAACTGAGGCTTAACCATGAGAAGAAAGTCAGCATCTGGTGCAGCCGCTTTGACCAGCGCAGGCAGGACGAGCGTCAAAGATATGAAGGACATGTCACCGACAACTACCTGTGGGGCGGGAGCCACCTGAGCTGGGTCGAGGGTGCGCACATTGGTCCTGTCGTGTACTTCAACGCGGGGATCAGCTTGCAATCGCCACGCGAGTTGACCGTAGCCGACGTCGACAGCAACGACGGATGCAGCGCCTCGTCTTAGTAGCACGTCAGTAAAACCACCTGTCGACGCACCCGCATCCAAACATCGACGTCCCTCAATAGTGGGGCCCAGTTCGCCAAGCGCGTCCAATGCTCCAGCCAATTTGTGGGCCCCTCGGGAGACATAGTCGTCTTCTGTGGCCTCTTCAATGACAATGGCTTGAGCTGGATTCATCTGACGTGCGGGTTTAAGAACAACTTCGCCATCGAGTTTTACGCGTCCAGATTCGATAAGCTCACGAGCCTGGGTGCGCGAACGTACCAGCGATCGGCGTACCAATTCGGAATCAATGCGACGCAGCTTCACCCTGCGCTCCCCTGATTCGTTAGCCGAGCACGTAAATGAGACTCGACGTCTTTGAGGAGGGCGATCTGCTTGTCTACGTCCATCTCGTCGTATTGAGCGAGTCGCGAGACGGCATCGTGAGCCGGACGAGACAAGTGCGTCCCGCCCGGCATCACCACGTCATACTCGTTGTTCATTCGTTGTCGTCGGTGGCCTGACCGAGTGCTGAGGTTTCTGCCTCTGCATCGTCATGCTGTGAATCGTTCATGGGATCTGTTTCCTGCAGCAACGCTTCGAGTTCTTCTTCGCCTGGCAGGAATGTCACCGTCTCCTCGCTGGGCTCGGGGAGGCCATCCGCGTCCAAAGACAGATTCTCGTCTGCTTGGGTGAACTCGTACTCGTCGGTTTCATCTTCGAGCGGAGCTACAACGACTCCGCTTTCATCGTCGTTACCGACAACGGTCAGGGTAGGACAATGCACGTCGTTACCAAGATCGGCATACTCCCAGGCCGCAGCTGCCAACGCTCGATAAGAGTCCAGACATACGACAGTATCTTCATGGAGCTCTATATCGTCGAGGGTCAGTGTGCCATCACGCAGTACCTTGGCAACCTGCGAGACTCCACAGGTCCAGGTGCCATCTTTGTGATGTTTAGGTGCCGGGTGTTCTTCAAGAAGTCCACGCAGATCCAGAGCAAGATAACTTGGCCTCTGTCCACGCGGAGCGGTAATGATCTCGCGGGCACCATGGACTCCCGTCAGTACGTGCATTGATGGGATACCTGCGGCAACTGCACCCATAATGTCAGTCTCAAGACGGTCCCCGACCGCAATCGGATTTGTTGAGCCGATGAGCTGGGCTGCACGATCGTAAATGCCGGGTTCAGGCTTTCCACCAGCGATGGGACGTTTGCGAGTCGCATGCTGGATCGCTTTAACAAGGGAGCCATTACCAAGGGCTTGACCGCGCTCCTCGGGCAGCGTGGCATCAAGGTTGGTAGCGAAGAATTCTGCTCCCTTTTGGATAGCCAGAGCACCTTCGGTGAGGGTCTCCCAGTTCACGCTTCTGTCGAAACCTTGGACTACGGCTGCCGGTTCAACATCGGCAGAGTCAACGATTTCATAGCCTGCATCCGTCAGGGCTTCGCGTATTCCTGCGCCGCCGATAACGAAGACCTTGGCGCCTTCTTCAAGACGATCCTTGAGCAATGCGGTGACATCCATGGCCGAGGTCATCACCATCTGCGCTGTTGCTTCAAATCCGTGTTGGTTGAGTTTGTCGGTGACTTCAGCAGGGGTGCGCATCGCATTATTAGTGACGAAGGAAGTTTTCATTCCTAACGCGCGGGCCGCAATGATTGATTCCGATGCATTATCAAGCTTGATGTCTCCCGCCCATGCTGTCCCGTCTAGATCCAGTAATGCAGCATCGAACATAGAGGCAAGAGGTTGAGAAGATCCACGCAACGCTGAACGCTTGAAGTCGACGTCGGCATCGGCAAAGAGCGAGACATCAACAATTTCAGGATCTTCGATCTCATCGGGGATCGACGCCTCAACTTCATCAGCTTCGGAGTTTCGACCAAGTTCACGCAGGCGATCTACTTTGACTGCCATCAGTCGACGCACGAGCTCTTCGTCGCCGTCTGCTGGCAGTGCGGCGAGTGCGTCATCAACGAGGACGAGCCCCACCTCATGTTGCCCGAGGTCGGCACGGGCTCCCGAGGACACAAGGACCAGCTCAACCTGGTCAGCGAGGTCCATTCCCTTCGTGTCGGTTTGGTCAATCAACTCGACGGCCTTTTCAGGACGTCCCAGTCCGCGTTCACAATCGGCTTCAACAGCACGCAGAGATAGATCCCCGCGCATACGGCGAACCGCACGCACTTCGCGCAGAGCTTCTTCGTAGCGTCCGGAAGCGTAGGCAGTGAGTGCGGCGGCTTCCCGAACCACATCGACACGGCCGGCTCGGTTCGATGCTGCTTGTGCGTGCTTGTAGGCTTCCTCGGGGTCGAGGTCGATCAGCTGGCCCGCCATCACGAGGTGCCGTGCAACAATGTCCTTATTCGGACCAGAAAGGGTTTGCAGAGCGCGCAGCGCGTTGGCGTCTAGCTCTTCTGCAGAAACGCCCGCAGGAATTGTTGGTTCGTCTCCACGCGGAGAGACGTACTCTTCCGTACTTGCGTAGTTTTGGTAGTCACGGTCGTCGCGATTCGGTGTACGTTGCGCGTCGCGAGAGCGCCCTCGGCCCCCGCGATCGTCGCGGTTGAAAGACCGCTGACCACGATCATCACGACCATACGAGCCACCAGAACGGCCGCCACGATCATCACGGTTAAAGGAACGCTGACCATCACGCCCATAGCCACCACGACGTTCACCACCGCGGTCATCGCGGCTAAAACCTCGGCCCCCGCGATCGTCGCGGTTGAAAGACCGCTGACCACGATCATCACGACCATACGAGCCACCAGAACGGCCGCCACGATCATCACGGTTAAAGGAACGCTGACCATCACGCCCATAGCCACCACGACGTTCACCACCGCGGTCATCGCGGCTAAAACCTCGGCCCCCGCGATCGTCGCGGTTGAAAGACCGCTGACCACGATCATCACGACCATACGAGCCACCAGAACGATCGTCACGATCGTATGATTGCCCCTCGCGACCTCGCCAATTACGGTCACCTGAATCACGCCAGTTGTTTTGTCGACGCTGGTATCCACCACGACCGCGGTCTAATTGTCCTCGCTGCTCGTCTGCCATGGCTTCAACCTCTATTCCTGCGCAAAGCTGCGCGTCTTTTGCTCACTCGACCTCATCGGTCGCTTCACGCCTTCTTGGCTCAAATTACCGTAATCATAACTGGCCAATGAGACATAAGGGTAGTTCGTACGGGCTTAAGCCATGTGATGTGACGCGTCGTAATACACGTACGGACCGAATGCAGTCCAACGAACGCACGAGCTAGACGGTCGCAGCATGAATGAAACCTGTGAATAGGCATTGCCTAAGAAGAGGCATTGATGGCAGCAAAAACTTGCTTCGACGGGAAGGCGTAGGGACGTTTTTAGGGTTGTTAGTGTGTTGTTTGTTGTGGGTGTTTTGGAAACAAAAGCAAGGGGGGGTCGCAACTTGTCGTTCATTGTGTTGACGGGTTGCGGCCCCCCCCTTGGTTATTTTGGTTTGGTTGTGGCGGTGTCCTACTCTCCCACACCCTCCCAGGTGCAGTACCATCGGCGCTGTAGGGCTTAGCTTCCAGGTTCGGAAAGGGATGCTGGGCGTTTCCCCTACGCTATGACCACCACAAAACTATGTGTCCACACACCGTTTACCGTTGCCGGGGTTTTGCTGTGTGGGTTGGTGGTGATTCGTATAGTGGTTAACGAGCATTGTTTGCTTGTTTGTGTCCCCACAATAAGTGGGGATTGTTTTG
>NZ_ATUX01000005.1 GCF_000420425.1 Schaalia vaccimaxillae DSM 15804 | reverse complement strand
TCATGACAACTGGTTGGCTCAAAGAAGCTAACACCTGGTACTACCTCAACCCCTCAGGAGCCATGGCAACAGGCACCAAAACCATCAACGGACGCGTAAGTAGATTCAACTCCTCAGGTCACTGGATCGGTTATGCTGATCAGCACGCAATTCTCGCCACCCCATCAGCCTCCCGCGCTTCCCTCATCTCAATGATGGTGAGAGCATACGAGAAGCAACCAGGCCCTTATCCAGCATCGGTCATGCGCCAAGGAGGTGCCGGTGACATCCGGGCTTTCGCCGGCATGATCTACGACGAAGCTATTGCTGAAGGAGTCAGTCCTGAGCTTGTCTTCTGTCAAGTCATGAAGGAAACCGCGTGGCTTCAGTTTGGAGGCGATGTCAAGGCGAAGCAGTTTAATTTCGGAGGTATTGGTGCAGTGGGCAGCACAGCCCGCGGGGCATCATTTTCCTCCGTCAGGATTGGGCTACGCGCCCAGGTCCAGCATCTGCGCGCCTACGCGGATCCGAATATTACCGAAACCAAACTTGCTCATTCGTTGGTCGACCCTCGTTTCGTCTATGTACGCAAAGGGTCTGCCCCATACATCGAATACCTTGGCGTACAGGAGAACCCGAGCGGCGCAGGGTGGGCGACAGCCAAGAACTACGGCTACGATCTCGTTTCGATGATGAACACCTATTTCTGACGATGACGTAGACGTCGGTCTCCTACGAGCTCACTGATCCATTAGAGATAGCCAGTGCCGGAGTCATTGCGATCGGCCCGGTACCTGCGTAGGGGCCTGCGACGACGAGGTCCCACGCCCCTGCCTTGCGAGACAAGGTGCGTCCAACTTCATCGCCGATTCCAACGTTGAGGCGGAATGATCCATCTCCCAGGGGTAGATTCGGAATAGTGAAAATTGCTGTGGCCTCGTCTTCAATAGGAGGCAGAGACATACCTGCGGCCTTCGAATCAAATCGGAAAAGGGACTGGCCCAAATTCGTTTCTATCGAGAATGCCGCAATCCAATCTTCAAGCCGCTCACGCACACAAAGATGGATGCGTACCGACAGAGTTTGCCCCGTCGACACCGAATGTACAGGCTCACCGGCATCATCAATCACTTCGACATGATCAATGGTGACCTTCCCCTGTGCGACGTGCGCATCATCACCCTGCAACCGCCGGGATTCCTTCTCGAATCCCTCCCGTAGAATGCGGATAGCATCAGGAGTATCCCCATCGTAGATGACTTTGCCGTGGTCAAGGACGATGCCCCGGTCACAGACCGAGCCAACTTGTTCGGCTGAATGTGACACCAAGACGATAGAACGTCCTTCCCCTTGGAATTCGCGGATCTTATCCATGCATTTACGTTGGAAGGGTTCATCTCCGACGGCAAGTACCTCGTCAACAAGCAGGACGTCTGGATCACAGTGAACAGCAACCGCAAATGCGAGTCTGACATACATACCCGAGGAATAGAACTTCACCTGCGAGTCGATAAAGGGTTCGATGCCCGAGAAGGCAACAATTTCATCGAATTTCTCCGTTGTTTCCTTCTTTGACATCCCCAAGATAGAAGCGTTAAGGAATACGTTCTCGCGACCTGTCAGATCTTGATGGAAGCCTGCACCGAGTTCGAGCAGAGCTGCCATTCTGCCGCGCGTCGTCACGCGACCAGTAGTCGGCTGAATGATTGATCCCATCACCTTCAACAACGTCGACTTTCCCGAACCGTTGTGTCCCAGGAGTCCCACGGTCGAGTTGAGGGGAATGGACACGGACACATCGTCAAGAGCCTTGAACTCTTCCACGCGCCTGCGCGATGAGCTAATGACCCGCTCCTTGACCGAGGTATCCCTGTGCAGCTTGAACATTTTGGAGACGTTCTCGACCCTGACAACATCGGGGAATTCATGTGTCATCATCACAACTCCTGAGCAAAGTTACCTTCGAGGCGAACGAATATCCGATGTGCGCCGAAGAGCAGAACGAGGCCGACGAGCAGGGCGATTCCCATCCGCAGCAGCATATGGGAAGGGTAGGGCTGGTCAACACCAGCAGCCCATAGCGAACGTTGGAAACCAAGGACCGCTAAAGTAACCGGGTTGCTCAGGTAGAGTTCAAGAAGCCAGTTCGAGACGGCGTTAGCAACGTAGGCGTACCCGTAGACGATCGGCGATGCCCAGAATGCGAGGAAAGTTGCAACCTCGATGAGGTGCTGAATATCACGCATGTACACGTTAAGCGCACTGAGGGCAAGTGCGGCTGCAAGCCCGTAGACGCTCAAAAGAAGGATGGCCACAGGAAGGTAGACAAGAGAAGAAGGAGCGGGGATCTGGCGCGTCACAAGGACTGCGATGATGAGAATCGCAAATTGAACCGCTGAATTGACTGCAGCCGTCCCTACCGTTGCCAGCGGGAAGACTTCGCGTGGTAAATAGACCTTCTTGATCAGTCCTGCGTTTGCTACGAGGGTACCGGTCCCACCATTCACCATTTCAAGAAAGAATCCCCAAGCCGTAAGACCGGAGAAAACAAAAATCGCGAACTGTGGGATATTACGTGCGACTCCAAGGAACTGCCCGATCACGATGAAATAGATCAATAGCTGAGCCAAAGGCTTAACCATGGACCAAGCAAATCCAACGCTTGAATCCTTGTAGCGCGCTTTAAATTCACGGTTGATAAGCAGCCCCAGCAATTCGCGACGCCGCCAAACATCAACGATGGCTGCGCGCGTCCCACGGATAACGCCCGTCTTGTCTCCGAGCTCTTTGAGCGGCTCGAGCGCCAAACGCTGGGCTCGTTCTTCAACAATGGTCTGTGAACTCACCACTGAAGTATTCCATACGACACCCATTCAACGGAGACGGTGAGCTCGTGACATGCATTTCGCAGGAGCAAACGGCCACCACATGCTTCGCCACCTGGATACTTTCGGGTCAGGAGTCCACGTTGATTCGCGCGGCAATGGACTTCCTCGTCGCGCAGAGAATGTCACGCATACTCAAGGGCTTGTTTAGTTCCTCCATGAGGAGCTTATTGCTCTGCCTTTCACCTTCGATAAGCAGACGCAACACATCTCTTTCAGCGCTGGCATGTATGAGGCTGTTAATCAGCATGTCCCTGCCGGCTAGTACATGGGAAACTTGTTCAAGTCGCAACTGCCATCGGGTCTGCTCACGGTCATCCGACATGGCAGGCAAGGTCACTTTATCGTTTAGGCGTTCTTTGAAGACGCGTGCGATTGCAGAGTATTCGTCCTCGATACGGATCATCTCTTCACGACCGATTCTGGAAATTTCGTCTCGCATCTGCCGTGCGCACGAGAGCGCACGTACCAGGGAGTCATCATCGGTAAATACCAAATCCTGCAAGCCGCGATCATTCAAATACGCGCTCACCTTCGGTTGACCGTAGGAGACGAAGGGGATGCCCGCTGAAAGCGCGAAAAGAGTGAGGTGCAAGGAGGAAGCAACAACAAAGGACAATCGGGCAACTACACCACGCAGTTGAATCGGAGTCAGCGCTGTCGACAACCACACATTGTTCGAGTCCCCGATCGGCAGGGCGTTGAGGAAGCTGGCATCATGAAGGTAGCGGGTAAAAGGAACCATAACCTTACGTCCCGCAATACCGTTAAGTTGAGTGAGCAGCGACGGGACATCGCGCAGTGACGCGGGAACGACGTGGATGCCGATGAGTGTTTCATCGGAGGGAAGCTCAACTGAACGGTCGTTGATCGGAAGCGCCATCGTCGGACACGGCAGAACTGAAGCCGATATCCCGGAGCGCTCGAGTACATCCGCTTCGGCGCGGGTTCGGGCCGATACAAAAGCGTAGCGCTTGAGATAATCAAGATCATCGGCGTCCTGCCATACCCCTACGGCAGCTAAAACTGTCGCATTTTCTTGGCGGAAACGATCATAGAAAAGACTTCCCGTTGGTCGTATCAGCTCTCCGCCACCGACCAATACCGAGGAAAACGACTGCTCCGCGGTGGAGAATAGATCCACCGGGACAATGTCATCAACACCGTGTCGTGCGAGAAGCCGCTGATTCGCGGCGAGCATGGCAATGTCACCGACATTGTCGGAAAAGGAATCGAAGAGGATTCCCACACTCATGATGCGGCCCTCCGGGAGATACGCGAAGGGCCAGAGGCTCATTTGACCAATGTGCCATTACAAAACCTTCGCATGGGGATGTCTGTCGATCATAGCGCACCGGTATCACAAAACGAGGACCCTAGCCGAGTCGAAGTCTTAGCTCAGAGCCACGACGGATCGTGTATCAGTCTCCGTAGCGTCGCAGTGGCGAGCGTACTCCGCGTCTGACACCACGCCAGCGTTGGACGTGGTATGCGGGATTGACAACCAGCCCCCAAAGCTTTCTCTTGATGGACAACTCACGGTCACGGACCAGTCGAATAGAGTCGCGCACAACACCTCCGACGACCATGCGAGTGACAGTCTTCAACGAGGGTGCTGCCACCTCAATCCCGACTTCACGCAGGCCCTGGGTTTCTTCGAACATACGGTCGTCGTACTCTCCGATGCTCAACTCATTCGAGTGTATTACTAGCGCCCTAGGGGCATAAGCCTTAATGAGGCCAGCGTCGATAACATCCCTTCCGAGCAGCTGATCCTCTGCGTAGGAGACGTCACGATAGGGAATGTCTCCTATCAGGATTGAACGGCGGGCAGCCGAATTGACGTCAGAGTAGAAGGTAACTGCGTTGCGTACGCCCTCGTCCTGAATAAAATCGTCATCGTAGAAGAGGGTCGTCCCATAACCGGGGCCAAAACCGGAGAACATTGTGCGGATTTCGTAGCGCAACAGCGGGAACGCATCACTTCTAGGAGCTTGGGCACCCATGACTGCGACAATGTTCTCACTGATTGCGAAGGGCGCGGTAATCTCGTGCAGCCATCGGTCATGAGCAGGCGTGGCGTCATGAGTGAGGTAGACGACAATCTTGCCGTTGGCAAGGTGAGCAGCAAGGTTACGCGTCTTACCATGCCCAAACTCAGAGTTAGGGATCTCGTGAAGCCTAACTCCCTTGTGTTCAGCAATAATGTCGAGGGTCGCATCCGTCGAACCCGAATCTATGACCAGCGTCTCAAAATGGCCGTCGAAGCGCTGGTTCTCGAGAGCCGTGAGAATTTCGTCGATATGTCGTTCACCGTTGTATGTCAGGATGACAACGGTCGCATCGACCTGCTCGGTGATTTCAGAACCCATGTTCTTGGATCTCCTGCCAGGTTCGCATGATTCCCTCATCCAGTTCAGTCATAGTGAATGGACCAAATTCCTCCGTGATGCGGGTGATGTCCAGAACTGATCCATGAACGTAAGTCGATGGTGTTGGTAAATGCTCAATCCGAGGATTCGTTCGCGTTACTCGGATAATTGACTCGACGATTTCGTTCACATTCGTCGCCCGCCCCGAACCAAGATTGTATACATTTGAAGTCGCCCCCAATGTGACCATTGTCGCGACAATCTTGGCTAGATCATTGACATAAATGTAGTCACGGTACATCGTGCCGTCGCCCATAATTGTTAAAGGCTGGTTGTTGAGAATATTGCGCAGGAAGATCGGGATAATCCCCTGTCGCTTGTGAGGGTTCTGTCGTGTCCCATAGGGATTGGCAATCCTCAGGATCGTCGATTTCAATCCTTGCGCCCGCTCGAAGAAACCCATGTAGTTTTCTATGGCAACCTTACCTATCCCGTAGGGCGACACTGGTGCAGTCGGATCATCTTCCCGAAATGAAACTGCGGAACGGTCGCCATAGACAGTTCCTCCGGAGGAAGCGAAGTAGAGGCGGTCAATACACTCTTCTGCACAGATTTTGAAGAGTTCCACAGAACCAAGAATATTGGTTCGGATATCCAATGTCGGATCATTCTGAGCAGTTGCAGGATCAGTAGTGGATAGGAGATGAAGGACTATCTCATGTCCTCTGACAGCTTCTCGTAGATCGCCGACGTTCAGGAAATTCCCATCGATCACCCGGATGCCATTGGAGGTCCAGTGAATGTCTCCGGTAAACATATCGAAGGCCGAGATCCGATGCTGAGGATACTCGGCGAGAGCATCAACGATATGAGAGCCGAGGAAACCGTTTCCGCCGATAACGAGGATGTCAGCCACGCATTGCCTCCTCGAAGGCGTTAATGAACTGATGACCGGACTTCTGCCACGACAGGTTGTGGACGGATTGTGCGGCTGTTCGCGATCTCTCAACCTGATCGGGATCATCGAGGACATCAATGATGCTCCTGGCAAGAGCTCCCGGGGACAGCGGCGTGTAGGCGATGTTCGGGTTGTCCGATACGAGGCGGTTGTTGGGAGCGTCGTTAATGACGGGGATCGTTCCGCAGGCGAGAAGTTCGAGAGGAAGGAGCGACATATTCGTCAAGGACATGACGAGGGCGGCAGCACACTGGTTGTACAGCGGACTCAACTCATCGATGGACATAGCCCCATGATTGACGTAGTCGAAGGGAATATCCCAGTCCGCAACGTTCCACCCGGCCATATGGATTGTCGTCTGAGGACGCATACGTTTGACCTCAGCGAGCGCCATGATTCCCAACTCGAAGCCTCGACGAGTCGTCACCGGCCTCGCATAGAAGAAAACATCATCGCGCCGAGCATCATTGCTCCGCTTGTAGAGAGCAAGATCGGTCGCAAAGTCGAAGGGATAGGTCGTCATCGAGTATTCGTCGGACAGTTTCTTCGCAAGCCAACGCCCTGCTGTGAATCCTTCGAACCCGAATCGATAGGAGTTTTCAGCCAGTCTGTTCTCCGAACCGACAGGGTAAAAGAACGGTTCAAAATCTTGGACAAAGTAACAACGTTTGGCGTTAGAAGGATCAAGGTAGACAGGGTAGGCAGTCTCCCACCCGGTAGCGAACAGTGCGTCAACGTCCGGCCCTACTCCGATCTCAGGTCGGTAAATCTCGATAGACGCTTTGAGATCCGGATAAGCGACGGATGTTGCGAGCATCTCCCGCAGCGCTTCTAGGTCGATCGGTACTGGATCACTGGAATAGAGGAAGATTTTAACCCTGTGGCCGACTCCTTCCAGGAAGGAAAGGAAGCGAAAGATATTCTGGTGTCCGCCGGAGGATTTGCCCGGCGGCGACATGATCCATGCAGTGGAATACGGGCCATCTCCAAGCACACGCGGGTGTTCAAGCCAGGGCGGCATCCTCGTCCAATCAACGGCTGCAGCGTCATCGAACGACACGAGCATATGAAGGGGCCTACGCCTAGTCGCCCCGCTCGTCGGAGTGGTTGGACGGGGTTGCGAGAGTCGTGAACCCAGACCGAGGAAAAAGCGGGCGGCCGTAAGACGGGCGCCATTCTTCTTGTAGTATGCGGTTCCGCGTCGCGCATAGCTTCCCACGGTGTCGAATGCAGTCATGGGAGCCATACTATCGGTGTGTCCGCTGTTTCGAACCATCGAAGCCGCACCGTGCAAGCTGGTTGTCCCGGAACACTGCCTTCCTTCCCCCTTCTCGCTACTCCCGGTTGAGGAGGTTGAGCAGATACTGCCCATACCCGGACTTAATGAGCGGTTCGGCGCGCTGACGCAAGCCTTCGTCATCAATGAAGCCCATCCGCCAAGCGACCTCTTCGGGGGCACCGATCTTCATGCCCTGGCGAGCTTCGACGGTTCGGACAAATGCAGTCGCGTCGGCAAGGGAATCGAAAGTCCCGGTGTCGAGCCAGGCGGTTCCACGAGGAAGAACTTCTACCTTGAGTTTACCGGCCTCAAGGTAGACACGATTGACATCCGTGATCTCGTATTCCCCGCGAGCTGAGGGTTTGAGGTTCTTCGCGATCTCAACGACGTCGTTGTCGTAGAAGTACAGGCCAGGAACCGCGTAGTTTGACTTCGGCTTGACGGGTTTTTCTTCGATGGACAAAGCAGTGAAATCATCGTCGAACTCAACGACACCATAAGCGCTCGGATCTGATACGTGGTACGCGAATACCGCTCCCCCGTCCGGGTCGACATGCCGACGTAGCTGAGAACCCATGCCTGGGCCGTAGAAGATATTGTCGCCCAGCACGAGGGCGGCAGATTCTTCACCAACGTGATCCGCGCCCAGAACGAAGGCTTGGGCGAGTCCATTCGGGACTTCCTGAACCGTGTAGGTGATGTTGACGCCCAACTGTGAGCCGTCGCCAAGGAGACGGTGGAAGCTCGCGGCGTCATGCGGGGTCGTGATGACCAGGACATCCTGGATACCAGCGAGCATGAGCGTCGACAGCGGGTAGTAGATCATTGGCTTGTCATAGACAGGCACGAGCTGCTTGGACGTTCCCAGAGTAATCGGATTCAGGCGAGTACCAGAGCCCCCAGCAAGAATGATGCCCTTCATGATTGACTCCTTACACGTGGACTGTTCTCGGACGTCACAGGGGTTATTATGCCCGGAAGCCAGTGGCAGCAGGAGAGAGTTGGCCCGGCGAGTCCATTACCTTCCGCTCAGTCTGCATACCGACTATAAGTGATTCCACTATTATCCTGGGAAGGATTCGATCGCTTCAAGCGCGGTCGACGTCATCTAGGAGCATGCATGTCCGAGTCCTTCACCGGCAAACCCCTTGGCATTGAGGAGACCCCGATTCCTGGTTTCTTGAGAATCGATCTATCAATCCATGGAGACAACCGTGGATGGTTCAAGGAGAACTGGCAGCGAGAGAAGATGATCGCCCTCGGCCTTCCTGACTTCCAACCAGTGCAGAACAACATATCCTTCAACGATGAAGTAGGAGTCACCCGCGGCATCCACGCCGAGCCTTGGGACAAATTCGTCTCGGTTGCCACCGGACGTGTCTTCGGCGCATGGGTCGACCTGCGTAAAGGCCCCTCCTTTGGCACCGTCTACACTTGCGAGATTGATCCGTCAGTCGCTGTCTTCGTACCCAAGGGCGTTGGCAACTCCTACCAAACGCTCGAGCCGAACACCGCTTACACCTACCTCGTCAATGACCATTGGTCGTCCGAAGCACGCTACACCTTCCTCAACCTCGCGGATGAAACTGCAAATATCGCCTGGCCAATCCCTCTCGACAAGGCGATCCTGTCCGAGAAGGACAAAGCACATCCAAAGATGAGTGACGTTACTGCCTTCCCGGAACTGCCTACTGTAGGCAAACGCGTCCTCGTCACCGGAGCTAACGGACAGCTCGGCCGTGAACTCATGCGCCAACTCCCCCGCGCAGGCTACGAGGCAACCGGAGTGGATCTACCTGAGATCGACATTTCCGACATGCAGACCATAGAGGCCTTCGACTGGCGCCAGTTCGACATCATTATCAACGCCGCTGCCTGGACCAATGTTGACGCCGCAGAAACCTTAGAGGGCCGCCCGCTCGCCTGGCGCGCCAATGCCACAGGCCCGGCAAATCTTGCCAAGATCACCACCACCCACGATCTCACCCTGGTCCATATTTCCAGTGAATACACTTTCGACGGCACAAAACAGATTCACACTGAAGATGAACCTCCCTCACCGCTGGGCGTCTACGGCCAATCCAAAGCGGGCGGCGATGCAGCCGTTTCTAGCGTTCCAAAGCATTACCTCGTTCGCACAAGTTGGGTTGTCGGTGACGGCAAGAATTTCATCAAAACCATGGCCTCCCTGGCTGATAAAGGAATCTGCCCTTCAGTTGTCGATGACCAGACAGGTCGTCTGACTTTCACTGCGGATCTTGCAGCTGGAATTATTCATCTCCTGTCCACACGTCCCGAGTACGGTACCTATAATCTTTCCGGGGAAGGAGAAACCGTGTCTTGGGCCGACGTCGCCAAGCGCGTTTATGAGTTGCTTGGACACGACCCCAACGAGATCACTCCCGTCACTACCAAGGAGTACTACGCGGGCAAGGAAGGGGTCGCGCCCCGTCCTCTCCACAGTAGCCTTGACCTGTCAAAGATCGAAGCCACAGGTTTCATCCCCGGCGACTCAATGGAGCGTCTCGATTCCTATGTGTCGAAATACTTTCGATCGTAGTGAACATCCAGGAGCTACTGCCCTTTGACCTCTGAGGACACCCGTATGACACCAGGATGCGATGAAAGAACCGAATCCCCACTCAGGGGCCGACGGCAAGTTCTGATGCGCACAGCAATGCGGCGGCATGTATGGACCCGCCTGACGTTGCGTTGCCTTCTATTAGTTTCACTACTGGTTACCGGTGCGGCATGGGTCATCGCTTCGCCTGTCGGCGCTTCTCCTGACGACGATTACCATCTCGATTCCATTTGGTGTCCCCATCCAGTCAGCGACTCGTGTCCAACAAGGACAGTCAATGGAGTAACAGAGATACAGGTCCCGCTCCCCATTGGTAATAACTCCCCGTGTTACGCATTCAAACCTGAAGAATCCGCAGCCTGTTCCTCCAAATTTGCAGAAGACGAGACCCGTTGGGCAACACGGTACGATGATGGCGCATATCCGACGGGATACTACCGCTTTCACCATTTTCTGACCGACTCCGAAGTCCGCGAATCAGTACTCATAATGAGGACTGCCAATGTCCTCATCGCTATCGCATTGTTGGGAGTCATCGGCTGTCTGCTCCCTAAAGTCTTCCGCCATCACTACGCGTTCGCCCTGATGGCCTCGTGGATCCCTATGGGGATCTACTTCATTTCTTCGAATAACCCGAGTTCATGGTCGATCACAGGCACTATAGCGACGGCAGCAGGGATGTTCGGATCCATCCATTCGCATGGCATTCGACGCTGGCTCTTGTTTGCCGCGGCGATCGTCGGAGCGAACCTTTCTTTCACATCCCGCTTCGATTCTGCGCTCTACATATTCGTCGTTGCCATGGCCCTATTCTTCGCTGTGCAGTGGAACCGAAGTCTGTGGATACACGCCACCGCAACAACATTCCTAGGGGTTATCGGCCTCATCGAGATTCTCACCGCTGGAAGGTCCGGCCCAGCGGAGGGTTCTTCCACTCCTACCGGCACCTCTGCTGGAATCGTGGAAACCATCGTTCGAGTATTCCTCGATCTGCCCGAACTCTTCGGGGGCTTTTATGGCTTTCTCAAGGGACCTGGATGGTTCGACGTCCCTATGGACGAGTCATCTGTCGTTCTTCTTCTAATCAGTTCCGGTGGAGCACTATTCGCAGCCCTACGTCCAGGTTCTTGGCGCAAATGGATGGCGGCACTCATGGTATTCGGTGCCATGTGCGGACTCCCCATCATCATGGTGATTCGTCGCGTATTCGATGATCTGACGACCTACCAACCGCGCTATCTCCTCCCCCTGCTCGCGGTTCTCTTCTTCTTCCTTTTCGTCCTCACCGATACCCACAAGCCAATTTTCGCAACACCTCAGCTCATTCTTTTCTCTACATGCATGGTCATCGCTCACTCACTGACACTTCACAAGGTACTCACCCGTTATGTCCACGGACTTTCCGGTCCTCAAAAGCTCAACCTCAATCACAACATCCAGTGGTGGTGGGACATCCCAATCAGCCCGATGTCCGTCTGGATCATTGCCTCACTGAGTCTGTTAATCATCTTCCTATGCATCATTGCGCTCACTCACATAAGTTTCAAAGAAGAGCAGGAATCTCATCCACGCGCTACATCAATGCTCTGCGATGAATAAGCCGCTGTAGACTGCACCCATTGCCGATCAGTGTCTCCCCCAAGGAAACGATGTGACAGAATCCAAGAGCCGTATGCTCGTCATTATTCCCGCATGGAACGAAGATGCTGTAATCGGTCCTGTCCTGGAGGAAGTGATTGCCTGCGTCTCAGACTTCGCGGACGTTCTCGTTGTCTCGGACGGTTCAACGGACCGCACGGAACGAATCGCCCGAGAGGCGGGCGTCTCGGTGCTTGATCTGCCACTTAATCTCGGGGTCGGCGGTGCAATGCGTGCTGGATATCTGTACGCATATCGACACGATTACGACTACGCCGTCCAGCTCGATGCCGACGGCCAGCACGACCCTTCGGAAATCCCAACTCTGCTCAATCACGCACTCACCGAAGACGCCGACCTCGTCATTGGGGCGCGCTTCGCGGGCAAAGGGGCTTATTCAGTCCGTGGACCACGCATGTGGGCGATGAAGGTTTTATCCGTTATTCTCTCAAAGGTCTGCGGGACTCGTTTGACCGATACGACTTCCGGTTTCAAGTTGTCCACTCGGCGCGCAATTACTCTATTCAGTCGTAGCTATCCCGCAGAGTACCTCGGTGACACGATCGAGGCCCTCGTCCTCGCCTCGCGCCGCGGCCTCGTAATCCGTCAGGTACCTGTTGAGATGCGCCCAAGAGCGGGCGGGGAACCTTCTCATAATCCGATCGAGGCAACAGTATTTCTCTTCAGGGCTTTCGTTGCCCTCGGAGTCGCACTGTCGCGGCCCCGGCGATCTTCCCCTGTTGATCCGGAGGTCCATCAATGAGTTCGACATATTGGCTCGGTGTCTTCTTCGGCCTCATCGTCTTGGTTTCTGTCTTCCTCAGGATGCGCAATTCAGGGATGAAGGAGCGTTACGCGACGTGGTGGATCATCATCGCGATCGGAGTATCCGTCCTCTCCATTTTCCCAGGAAGCCTCAAGTCAATCGCTTCCCTGATCGGCGTACAGGTCCCACTCAACTTCGCTCTCGTCATCGCAGCAACGGTCCTACTGCTGCTCACCCTACGGTTAAGCGTAGATCTCTCCCGTGCGACCGAGGACCGTCGGCGTTTAACAGAGGAACTAGCATTAACCAATAATCGGCTTGACGAGCTCACTAGTCGACTCTCGCATCTGGAAGCCGACGAAGCCGACAATCGCTCATGATTCCCACAGCCCCGCTCCAGAATCAGCCTTCACCCTTCTCGGGAGGGGTGCTTTCGCGGTATTCGGCAACGACCTCCTCAGCGATCTGAGAGTATTGACGCGAACGTGTCGGCCATGTCCATTCTGTGATAAATTTTTCCGGCGCAGGTTGCCCTGGGGCGACTAGAATCTCTTCGATTGTCTCTATCAGTGATTCCTGGGTTTTCTCTGGACAGATGGCGACAGGGGCACCCGATTCTCGTAGAAGTTGAGCCCCTGGAACGCTGTATGTGACGACCCGTCCGCGTTCTGCTAGAGCTTCCAGGAGGGTCGTCTGGAATCCCTCCGATAGCACCGTAGGGTTGATGAGGGTCGCGCCTTCAAGACAACGACGGACCTCCTCGCCAGGAACTCTCCCTCGCAGTTCTACGACGCCACCCAATCCGAGTTCATCGCACAGTGCCCTAGCTTTGTCGAGCATCGGCCCCGCTCCGAGTATCTCACCGGTAATTTCACGTCCCCGCTCACGTAAAGCCGCCACAGCATAGAGGAAATCGTCCCAGCCTTTGCCCTCAACGATTCGTCCAACAAAGACCAAATGTTCGGGTCTGTCGCAGACCTGCCCGCGCGTCGCAGGCGGCGTGATCGCATTGTGGAAAACTCCGGTCTTCACTCCACCGAGCCAAGAGGCGAAGGCTGCAGCCTCGGTTGAGACACCGAAAACCCTATCCGCATGGCGCAGAACGTAACGTCCTGCCGTCACGTCGACGAGTCGCGAGCACCAAGAGATCAAACTCGATGAAGAGGCAACGAATCCAGAACCATGCTCCGTATGGATCACGGGAATGGAGCAGGCGCGTGCCGCCCGCACCCCTATAAAACTCATCGGGAAAAAACGGGTATGGACTGAAACGAGATCAATGGCATTCTCACACAGGAAACGGCTTATTGAACGACGCGCTCCTAAGGAGGGGAAGGAGATGACATCGGCGACCGATAGATGCGAACGTCCAGTAAGGATCTCAACTCCGCCTTCGATTCGATATCCGGGTTCGGAGGAGATTGTCAGAACCCACACATGGTGACCTAAGGCAACGAGACCTTCAGCGAGGTTGAGCAGGTGTAATTCAAGTCCACCCATTCGAGGGGGATAGCTATTGACGATCATGGCGATTCTCATCGAATAGTCTTCCTCAAATTAGACAATCGGTCGGATTATAAAAACATTGTGTCACTTCTTTGTCGCTTCCAGTTCACAAGCCTTCACTTATAACTGTTGAAATGGCGGGCAAGGAATCCTGTCATCACAGCTAGAGTCACAACTGATGCGATGACACCAGCTGCACTCGGACCGTTGAGTCCGTAGTGTTCTGTTACTGAGGGAGTGATGACCAGTGTCGTACCGACCGCGATGAGACCTCCGCAAAGACAACCAAGGTAATCGCGCAGCCCAAGTAGCAGGTCATTGAAAAACCACACGAATGCGGTAATCAAGGAGAACAGCACAACCGGCTGGATGAGATCCGTATGCGAAAGTATGTCCGCGCCGAAGAGCGCCGAGAGAAGGAAATCTCCCGCTATCCAGAATACGGTCGCTGCGACTATACCGAGACCGGCGAATAGGAGGGCTATTTTACCCAGCAGCCACAGCGCACGTCGACGGTCTGTCATAAAGGTTTCGACGAGGTGGCCCAATAACGGCGTATAGAGATATCCCGCACATGCTTGGATGATGACAGCCGGAGCTGCAACGGAGGCGTAGATGCCGAGGGCTTCTTGTCCCAGTTGAGCCGACAGGTATTGACGCGGTACCAATGTCACCACACTGAGTGCCGTGTTGACAGTGGCTAGAGGAAGAAGTCTGAGAAGGGTCAATGCTGGCTTCGTGCCGCGCAGCATCGGTCGGATCGATCCGAATCGCTTTGCCCTGGGAACATCGTAGACGAGAGCCACGAAAATGTTTGCGATCGTGTAAAGGACTACGGCTGCGAAGAGGGTATCGAACAAAACAAAACCAACGAGGAAAGCAGCGAGTCCGCCAGCTCCCTGCAATATGTAAGAAATTCCTATGTAATCCATTCGCTTGGCTACCTGCTCCGTTGCATGGAAGCCTTCGAGATAAGTGGCGACGATTTGAGAAACGAGGTAGACGACGATAACCGATGCCGCTGCCAGACTCGTCGTCACTAGGCTGTACACAGAACCAATGATCAAAGCTGTAAGTGATGTGACAACCCGTAGCCCCAAATAATGCCGAGAAGTCATCACCCCACGGATGTCAGTCACCTGCAGTGTACGCAAGCGGTATTCGGCTATAGGGAAGACAAAATTCGAAATCGACATCGCCAACGCGAGAATGCCCGCCTCATCGAATCCCGACGACAGACGGACGACGAACACGGTCATCAACCAGTTGCACATCGTTTTGAACAAGGCACCGCTTGAACTCCACACCAGGTTCTTGCGCATGCTCAGTTCAACCGGAACCTCACAGACGCTGTCAGCATTCTTTTGCGCTCGCGTCACTGAACAATCACTACTCCATTTTCGGGATGCTCAACCCGATCGCATTGAGCATCTCAACTCTGGTGCGCAACGCTCAGGTGAACATTTAGTGGGCCCAGTCTAACGCGAAGCGGATCGGTGCCCCGTCTGCACATCGTTCCCATTGCAAATCGGGCATTGCACGGCGCGGGTATTCACCCGCTTACACGTCTACGGTTAGCCTTGGGAAGGAAAAGTTCAACGACTCTCCCAGCTCTGCTGAAAAATGAGGATCTGGATGCCTTTTATCAGTATCATTATTCCGGTTTACAACGCTGAGAAATATCTGCGTTTTTGTCTATCTTCCATTGAGGAACAGACCTTCACCGATTGGGAGGTCATCCTTGTCGATGACGGGTCTTCGGACTCGTCTCCACGGATTTGTGACGAGTATTCGGATCGGGATGCACGCTTCCGTACATTCCATCAACTCAACTCTGGAACCAGCGCCGCTCGCAACACCGCTTTGCGAGCATGCACAGGCGTATATGTCACTTTCATGGACAATGATGACTGGTGGTTGGACTCGACATGCCTCGAACGCGTGGCATCCTGTCTCTCTGATAGGCCGGTTGACCTACTGTGGCATATGAGCTGCCGATCCGACGCTTCAGGATCGCAGGTTCTCGACACCGGTTCAACTACGTTCTCAGATGTAGTGCGCCGGTTGTCCGTCGAAGATGGCATCCGGTTCGTCGTCGATCATGACCTGACGACTAGTGCCGTGTGGACAAAGGTGGTCAGACGATCTCTGATTGACGAACACGCGATTTTTTTTCCCGAAGGAATGCGCAACGAAGATACGCAATGGAGCGCGCAGGTGATCGCATACTGCTCCTCCGTTACTTGGTATGACGAACGCTTCTATGTCTACCGGATGGGTCATTCTTATGCGCAAACGTCTCGTCGTCTTGCGGACTCCTCCGTTCGTGATCTCGAACGAGTTTTGCGTGAGAATCTGGAACTAGCCAAAACTCTCACACCTGGTCGGGCCTCTGCGCTTCGGGCGTTCCTGGCATACCCGTTCATCGTCTGGGTAGCCCAGGCCGAAGCTCTGCATCTCTTGAATCCGGTGAACGAAGGGGAATCCCCCCTATTGGATCAGATGAAGACCGTTGTCGGTTCGTCAAATGGACGGCCTGTGCGAATGGTCAGATGGTCGTGTCGAATCTTGGGGCCTCGGATCACCGCACGCATCCTCGGATTGTTTTTCAAACGACGTCATCCAGCTCAGGTCGCGTAACAGCCAACCGATCAAGTCATCTCCTTGACGGGGTGTGTTCTTCGTGCCGAACCGGCTTATCTGCCCAAGAGACGTGCACCCAAGGAATATTAGAACTCGTGTAAGGAATATTAGAACTCGTGTCCTGCGAAGTCGATACGGACGGGAGCATGATTCACTCGCTCCTCCTTCGGAGGAAGACTCATGTAGTTCCCATACCCTCGAGTGAGGATCGCGTCGTAGGCACGGGGAAGCTCCACGTGGATGCTTTCGAAGGGAACGCGCACAGTCGGAAAGATCTCATCCTCGCGCGCCGACCATCTCAGCGGGTCCTGCGTCGAGTAGTCGCCGAGGACAGGAGATCCTGAGTCGTTATAGAGGCGCGCCGCTGCCTCCCACTTACGGTAGATGGAGCGCGGGGTGACACGGAGCTTGTGAAGGCTCGTGTGCACGCCGCGGAAAACCACGTCTGCAGCTGCACCGACGATGCCATCGAGACCTGAGTCCGGGGTCGCTGATCCATGGAGGAACATCATTCTTCCCCACACCCAAGTACGCCGGTTCTGACGCACATAAGCCCTGCGGTCGCGGGGGATCCGGTCGAGAGGGAAGAGATCGACACCGATCGGAACCCTATAGTCGCGCTGAGCAGCGACACCCGGAACGAAGTCGGTTCCCGCAAGTCCAAGGATTCCAAAGGTCTTCGGATAGTCGGGGTCAGTCTCCTGACTAAGAAGGACGTAGTCAGGGCCAAGCAGGGCAGGGCCTTCGACGATCAGACGGTCATAGTCGTCACGGGGTATGCAGACATCAACGTCATCGTCCCACGGAATGAATCCTCGGTGGCGTACTGCTCCGATGGCGGTTCCTCCATAAACCGCATAACGGATACCTAATTCGCGGCAAATTCGATCCAGTTCGCCAAGGACTTTTGTCGTGGCCCTTTGAATCTTGCCAAGCATTCCAGTCTCTTCGGCCTCTGACATGCCCATCGCGACCTCTTTCTTCAGAAATAGACGGATTCAAGTAGCCATCGGTTCCATCGTACGATTAATTTCTCGCCAAGATTTAACAGAATCGACGCAACGGAGAATTCCGCTTCACCATCCTCTGCGCAGCTCGTGCCAATCCGGCGTGGCTGCCAGGACTGTGCCGACAAGGATGACAACGCAACAGACGACCTGCAACGGCGTCGGCGCAGTTCCCATGATGAAGAGAGAGAAGATGACGGCCCATGCAGAATAGGAGATGTTCAAAGCCATGCCCCGTGACGCTCCGACCGTGTTAATAGCTTTGTAGTAAAAGAGGTACGAGACGGTGCCCGCAAGGGCGGCAAGCACGATGATGCCAGTTGCCGGGGTGGGCATAGCTTTAAAGGTAAAGCCGACGACTCCAGCGATCGGGGCTACGACAGCGAGGTAGACGAGGGCGGAGGTCGTCTCCCTGATCTGGAGTGCAGAATCTTCGTCGACTTCGTCATCCTTCATCCCCCAAGCAAGAATGACAGCTTCCGCTCCCCAGCCAAACACGCAGGCGAGGGCCGCGATGATTCCGATGATCGGATTGCCATCCGTCGTCGCTCCGGTCGAGGAGTATCCGATGAGGATGATGGCCGCGAGAGCGATGAAGAGCGCAAGAAGTTGACGAGGGCGCATCCGTTCTTTGAGGAACACGTATGCCAGGAAGGTACCCACTGCCGGGTAGAAAGTCGAGATGATCGCAGTGTAGCCAGGACCGATATTGTTGATGGCAATGAGATAGCCAGTCATACCGAAAGGGCCGCCGAGAAGGGCTCCCAAGGCGATGGCCTTCCCGGAGCGGGTCTTGATCGCTGCGAGAGTATGCTTCATACGTCCTCGCAGTCCCATGTAGAAGAAGAGGATGATCGCACAGATCGCGTCATGTAACAGTGCGGAGGCTAGTGATGCCTCGGGGGCGTCGAGGAATGGGACGAGCCCGAGCGCCAGACCAAGGACGACTGTGTCGAGGCCCCAGAGGGCTCCTGAGAAGATTCCCCACCTCATCCGCGCCCTCCTTCCTGGTCTGCTGCTGCTTCGTATTGGGCAAGCAAATCGGACACATAGTCTGCGGCGTGTCTGTAGTAGACGTAGAGGACTTCACCGAGGTTGTCTCCCTCAGCCTCTTTAAGGAGAGACCAAACGTACCAACACCAACCAGCGAAGACGACGTAGGACCAGAAATGGCGCTTCTCAGCACTGGTGGGGGTGCGCCCAAAGTAGAAACCGAGGGCTGTGTCGGCCAGATTGTCATCCATTTCTTCGGTGCACACGACCATCGTTCCAAAATCGGCAGCGACGTCGGACATCCCCGCATATTCCCAGTCGATGAGGTCAATCCTGCCATTTTCGCTGACAAGAAAGTTCAGAGGAAAGAAATCGTTGTGCGAAGGCCCCAGGTCGAAGCCGTCGTCATCCGCAAAGGCTTTGAGACGCAAGACCTTGCTCCGCAGCTCTTCGTAACCGGGAACCTCGATGGGCCCAAACTCCCGGAGAAGGGCTTCATAGCGCAGCCCCTCCTGCACGAAGTCAAAGCGGCGCGAGAGAACGCGCTCAGACTCGTGGAGTTCACGACCCATCCGCATCGCGGTAGCAAGTTCTGCCTCATTCGTAACATCGAGGTTACGGCTGTTCGGGATGAAGCGAGAAATCTTCCATCCTTTACGTGGATCGGAGGCAAGGAAGGTCGTGTCGATACCGATATCACGAGCAAGTTCAAGGGCTTCAGTTTCAGCAAGCCGATCAACGATTCGGTCGGTACCTAAGCCGGGGTGACGGTAGACGTATTCCTCGTCACCGACGCGGAAGTGGCACGAAAGGTTCGTGAGCCCCTGTTTAAGCGGGTAAAAATCAGTGATGTCATCCTTCGAGCACTTTAGGATCGTCGAGATTGTGTCGAAGACTTCAGAGTCGACATTCTCCATGAACTTCGGGTCGAAGGATCGCAGTTCATCGACAGAGTCGAATTCGTAGATGACCTCAGGCGGGTATTTGCGAATCACCATATCGAGTTCTTTGACATGTTCCAGATAGATTGATTCCCATAATTTTCCGACTGTTTCGGGGAGGTGGTACACGCCTTCAAGGATTTCGCGAAAACGGGCGGAGAAGGCACGGTCGAAATAGGCATGCCCAAGCATGGTCCAGGCATCGGCTCCACCGATGGTTGCGCCGGTGATGCGACCGCCAGGACCTGTGTCGATGCACCATTCAGCAGTTCGTCCTTCGGCGTATTCGGCGGAATAGTACGCCTTGTAGACGTGGGATTCGAAGGGGTTGACGGTGAAGTAGTCATCTGACGAGCAGACGTATGTGTTCGCGAGCCGCTCACGGACGAGCCACAGGGAGCCGTTGTTATTACGGGACATGTATTCAGGGTTAACAACAATCCGCACACCAAATTTATCGGCAAGGTAGAAGAAGTGCTCCTTCTTGTACCCAACGACGACGGTGATGTCGGTGATCCCGGCTTCTTGAAGTTGGCGAATCTGGCGTTCGATAAGGATTTCGCCACGTACCCTAAGGGTGCCTTTCGGTAGTTCATAGGAGATGGGAGCGAATCGAGAGGACAGACCGGCGGCCATGATGACCGCATTGTTGACCTCATAGGGCTCCAATGATTTTTGCCCGAGAGATGTGAGGGTCTTATTACGTATCAGCCCCAGTTCCTCACACAGTCGGACGGTGGCGTTGACCTTTCCAAGTGACATCCCTGTGAGTTCGTGTATCTCGCGCTGAGTCAGCACCCTGCTGCGATGGTAGAGAAGATGGAGCACTTCGAACTGAGCTTGAGTAAGCGATCCTGCCATAAAACCCACCCCAATATCAGAAAGCATCAAATGTTCAGAATAAAGTGAATTCTATAAAATATGAACACAGGTTGCCAGTCCCGCCCAGCAACAACGCAGTCAACCAGCAGCGTTCGAATGCAGAGAATCAATTCATGCCCGACGACCGCGGCCCTTCGCCTAGAATCTGGCATGTCGTCAACAACAGAGCTCGATTCCCTTTCACGATTCCACCTGTAAGGAACCCGAATGTCTATTCGACGGGTTGTAGCATCTCGCGCCTGCACAGCTCTAATCTTTGGAGGAACGCAAGCCGTTAGCTTAGTGGATTCAAGTAGCAGCCAGCAGACCGGGGACACACGATCAGCAACAACTTCCTCATTCAATCAGGAAATCAGAGTGAACCCACCTACTGAAATTAGTAATGTTAAAAGTCCTGGAAGCCCATCCCTCAATGGCTGGCACGACATCAACGGTACAAGGCGCTACTACGAAAACGATGTCATGCATACAGGATGGATCGCTGATGGGCCGAAGCCTCATTACTTCGGTGAGAGTGGCAAAACCTTCAGGGGATGGAAATTCTTCGAAGCGAACTGGTTCTATTTCGCAGAAGATGGTCTAGCTACTGTCAACTATTGACTGAATAGCTCCGACACTCGGTACAGATTGGCTGAAGACAGACACATGGACACCGGATGGAAAACCATCAACGGAACCTGGTACCACTTCAACACCAACGGAGCAATGACGACCAATTCGTGGGTAGGAGGCTATTACCTACAGTCAGATGGTTCAATGGCTCAAAGGACTGCCGGTAACGGTACAGTTCATCAATCCTCTGGCTCTTGGACCTGCCCTTCAAGTCACCCCATCAAAGGCAACAAAAACAGCTACATCTATCACTTACCCGGACAGAGACACTACGCCCGAACGAAAGCTGAAATTTGCTTCGCCACCCAGGATGACGCCAGGTCAGCTGGATTCCGGAAATCAGAAGTCTGATTAAGAAAGGGACCACCACATTTTTATCAGTCAACCATCGCTCATTGGGCTCTCCCACCAATAACAAGGCGTGGAGTTCCAATCCACTTTGTCGGATCCGTAACTCGTCTGCCGTCAAAGAGCAATCGAAGACCAGGCAGATCCGATGGGCACAGCGCGCCATATTCTCGATGATCTGCTTGGATGATGGCTGCATCAATTGGCGAACCGAGGTGGTAAGGCTCCCAGCCGAACTCAGCCAGTTCTTCATCCGTGTACATCGGGTCGTGGACCAGAACTCTCGCACCTCGGCTTCGTAGTTCATTGACTACATCAAAAACTCCTGAAAATGCTGTCTCTTTCACCCCACCCCGATAGGCAGCGCCCAGCACAGCCACATCCAAGCCATGAAGCGACCCTAGAACTGCTTCCACACGATGAACGACATAGCTCGGCATATCAGCGTTAACCCGGCGGGCTTCGGATACTACTGTCGCGTCAGGATCTGTCGATAGATAAAGGCGCGGGTACACAGGGATGCAATGGCCTCCGACCGCAATGCCCGGGCGATGGATATGTGAATAGGGTTGAGAATTGCAGGCATCGATTACGGCGGCGATGTCCAATCCGACTTTATCTGCATATATAGCGAATTGATTCGCCAATGCGATATTCACATCTCTGTAGGTTGTCTCCGCCAGCTTTGCGAGTTCAGCGGCTTCAGCTGATCCCAGATCCCACACTCCGTTCGGGCGAGCTAAGTCGTCGCGAGCATCAAAATCCAACACATCTTCATAAAAGGCAATTCCTGCTTGCGTCGACGATTGATCTATCCCACCTACAAGCTTCGGATATCGCCTTAGATCAGCGAAGACACGGCCAGTCAGCACACGTTCTGGGCTAAAGACAAGATGAAAATCTCGTCCATGAACCAGACTGCTCACTTCTTCGAGCAGCGGAAGCCATCGCGTGCGCGTAGTGCCCACGGGCAGGGTTGTTTCATAAGAGACGAGTGTTCCAGGAGTCAGGTACTCCCCCAGTGATCGGGTAGCCGAATCCATCCAGTCAAAGTCGGGCTGTGAGTTCTCGTCAACAAATAGCGGAACCACAACCACCACAGCATCCGCACCTGGAATTGCCCGGGAATAATCCGTCGTAGCGGTCAAAGCTCCTGAATCAACGACATCCTTGAGGTAATCGGCCAAATGAGCTTCTCCAGGAAAAGGCTCGATGCCGTCATTGATGTGCCGGACGACGCGATCAGAGACATCTACTCCGATTACTCTGTGATTCTTTCTCGCATACTGCACCGCTAGAGGCAAGCCGATTTTCCCAAGGCCAATAACCGCAATCTGCATTGGCATTCCTCTCACTCTGTGTTCGTTCAGTATGCAAGATGTCGTGAAGCAACATCTACGATGGTCTCATGACGGCACGGCCCCGTATCCTCGACCTCTCATTTTCCACCCTGACTCTAGATGCGCGTGTATTGCGCCAACTCTCAATCGTCACTGAATTCGGTCATATCACAACCTGCGGTTACGGTCTTGCCACACCATTTTCTGACGACCACATCCGTATTCCGGATGGGCAACCGTCATTGCCTCAAACTTTGGCGGGCGTCACGAATCTTGTCCTGCATCGCCACCATGCAGCAGACCTGCAAGCACCTGGCGCACGTGCCGTTCTTGGCGAACTTCTATCAAGGCGTTTCGACCTCGTTGTTGCCAACGATGCACGAGCCCTACCCCTAGCTGCTGCAGTGGCACGCGATGCCCCCATCTGGGTTGACCTTCACGAATGGGCACCCGAAGAACGCACCCACGTCACCTCATGGCGTCTTCTTGTATCTCCTTGGATTGATCATGTCTGCCGCGAATATCTTCCAAAAACGGCTGCTCAAACAACAGTTGGGCGTCGTATTGCCCAGTTGTACGAACGCCACTACGGCGTCGCCCCTCAGGTGATGCGCAATGCTGCAGCATATGCCGACTTAGTTCCTAGTCCGGTGTCCGAGGACGGGCCGCTATGCCTCGTGCACTCTGGAGCCGCCGTTCCCGGCCGCTCAATAGAGTCCATGATGACTGCAGTGCTAGAAGCAGGCGACGACTTCGCCCTCGATCTCTTCTTATTGCCCGGTGGAGATTCAGGACGCTACCTAGCACGACTCAAGTCGCTTGCGGCAGGTATTGACCAGATCACCTTCAACGACCCCGTCAAACCCTCTGAACTTCCGCTCGCTCTCAATCCATACGACGTCGGTGCTTTCTGGATCCCCCCATTTAATACGAATGCTCGACTCACCCTGCCCAACAAACTCTTTGACTTCATTCAAGCGCGGCTCGGAGTCGCAGTTGGACCCAGCGTCGAAATGGCAGACATCGTCAAAGAATTCGGTTTAGGTACTGTCTCCAAGAGCTTCGAGATCCCTGCGATCAAAGACTCTCTTCAATCGCTGACGAAGCAAGCCGTGCGCGAATACAAACAGGCAGCACACGCCGCGGCACAGCCACTATCGTTTGAAGCTGAATCTGAAGTGGCGCGAGGCATCCTCGCTCAGCTTCTGCCCTGAGACCACCAGTAGTGGGTTAATCTTCAATCACTGCACTGCGGATAGGACGACATCTGCAGCAAGATTGGAACTCACTTTCACAGAGCGGTTCCGCTCCACCCATTGGTGAAGTCGCCGGCTGTCTCGACGAGGATCCTCATCGCTTAGTCGACTCATGTCGATCATTGCTTGCGCAACCTCGTCAGCATTCAGGTCTACCGCAATTCCTAAACAGTTCTCACGCACGTCGTCACGAGCTTGCCCGGGTCCCGCATAGATGACTGGTGTCCCTGAAGCCAACGACGTCAAGATCTTGGTGGGATAGGCGTAGTCGTAGGCTCCTTGACGGATAGAAGCCAAGCAAACATCCGCATGTGCGCACCAAAGTCTGGCAGTGCCGGCGTCAACAGAATCATGAAACTCAATGTCTGCATCTCCTGCAGCCATTTTTTCTAAACTCCGCCAGGCACTCCCCTGCCCAAGGAAAACAAGCTTGGCCCCCTTGATGTATCCCCTGGCTTTTCGAAATGCCTCGATAAAGACTTCAGGAGCAAGCCACTGCGCTACCGTACCCGCATAGAGAAACACCGGCCCTTCAGTCTTGGGGAATCCTTGAGGAACCGGAGAATCTCCACTGATAGGACCGCCGGACGTATCAATCCCATTAGGAACCACCTGTGCGCTGCGGCCCGCCAGACTTTGGACTCGTTGTGCAACTCCATCTGATACCGCGATCACCTGGCGGGCCTGTCGCAACGCAAAGGCTTCCATCCAGGCAACGGTTCGAACGACCAGCTCAGGGGTCCTCTGCGATCGTGCAGCGTCAGAAACGATGTCACCGGCGAAATACACATATGGAACACCTCGAGTGCGGCATACCAGTCTCGTGACACAACCAGTAGTGGGAGGCGGCTCATTAACAACCACACTTGGGCGTCGACACGTCAGAAGCCGAAAAAATAGCGGCACGTCGAAGGAAAGGTAAGGGATATAGCCGCGAACGCTCCCGGTACCATCGCGAAGGACAGGCATTCGTTTGACTCTAATCGAGCCGCGTTGGAATCTTCGAAGCTCTCTTTTTGGTGCACCTTTTGTCCGAGTCGTCAGGACCTCAACATCGTGGCCAAGCGACGCAAGAGCCTCGGCAAGAGCTTTGAGTCGAAGAGCTGCGGCTGCAGGTTCCGGATCGTAAATCCGCGTAGCTATGACGATACGTAGACGTCCTTGAGTGTCTCGTTCCACCATTCCAGTGTGCCCTATCCCTGCATGCATCCATCTATCGGCTGCTATCTAGTACACGCCAGATGACACAATATGAGAGTGCGCATCCGTGGGAGTCTAAAAAATATCAGCGAGCGATATCCGATGCTCGCTCACATTTCATCCCTTCTAACGGGAACGATCATTGCGCAGCTCATCGTTTTGGCGACGACTCCCGTTATCTCTCGCCTTTATACTCCGGAAGACATCGGCTCATTCGCAGCTTTTCTCGCAATCCCACAGCTCATTGCTGCCATTGCTAGTCTGCGATACGACATGGCCGTCGTGCTTCCCGAATCTGATATGGATGCACGCCGTCTTCTACGTCTGGCATTAATCTGCGCAGCGATCATCTCGTTGCTTGCGTCAGTTTTGGGGCTCGTATTTTCGCACAGCCTCGCACGCTTGATCGGTCATCCCGAGTTGTCTCCATACATGGGATGGATCGGGATAATCGTGATGTGCACAGCGACGGTCAATATTTTTGGCTACTGGTTAACGAGAAAAACCCGGTACGAGCACATCAGCAAGAATCGTGTCCAGCAGACTGGCCTCATCGAAGCGACCCGTATCGGCGCTCCGCTGGCAGGCGTGAGCGGAGTCATCGGCCAGCTGGTCAGTCAACTCATCGGACAGGTGTTGGCTGCGCTCACGATCATGTGGCGAGGGCGCGATGGGCTCGTTTCACCCCGTTCCCGAGGACAAACAACCAGGGCTCTTGCCTACTGCTACCGTCGCATGCCTCTGCTCAACGCTCCTAATGCGCTGGTGGATGCTCTCCGTGTGAATGGGATTCTTTTGCTTATTGGTATTCACTTTGCGGCCGACCCGCAGGGTCAATTCTCTAAAGCTTGGGTTCTTATGCAAGCTCCCGTAGCGCTTGTGACGTCAGCCGTGTCTCAGGTGTTTTATCAGAGATTCTCTCGGGTTCAACGTGGGCAGATGCTCCCCCTGGTGATCCGTTGTGTTCGATCATCCTTCCTTGTCGCTTTGTTGCCTTTCCTTCTCCTGTTTTTCCTCGCGCCGCTTCTTCTACCGTGGTATCTGGGCGATGGCTGGGAAATGTCCGGCACCATCGCTCAAGCTCTTGTGCCCTGGTTACTCCTGACTACGGTGACATCACCCATCTCAACCGTTTTCGTCGTCACCGATAAGCAAGCCAATATGCTGGTCTTCGCAGTGTTCTATGCTGTCACTCCGCTCATCTTGATACACGCTTTGGCCTCACAAAACATGTCGTTACCCCTTGTGATGTGGGCGGTTTCGGCAGCAATGACTTTGCTGTTAATGGTCCTGGTACTACTGACCATTAAAGTCGCCCGGCAATGGGACTCTGAAGCCACTCACCCGAGTCAGGACGCCATGCAATGACGAAAGTGGCTATCTCAAAGGGAACCTTATGGATACCTCCCACCTACTTCGCCCTCGAGCATGCCCAGGCGATGCCCACCTACGAGTGGAGGGCTTTTACCCTCACCGCTGACATTTCAGATCCGCGCATAACGGTCCCCGTGATCCAAGCCGTTCGCGACACGAACCTTCCCCGCCGTACCCGTGAGTTTTTGAAGTGGACGGCTCAAGGGCGTATGGCTTCTGACATTGTCCGATGGCAGCCTGACATCATCCATCAGCATCAGGCAACGTGGTCTCTTCCAGCCGTTCGAGCTTCTCAAAAGCTGGGAGCACCACTGGTGACGACACTGCATGGTTCTGACTCTTACGAACCTTCTGCACCAACAAACGTCTCAGCTCTTGCAGGAGAAAAGTGGAATCGAAGGAATCGACGCGCGGCGTTTGATCATTCCCATCTTTTACTGGCGGTATCTCGCTCGCTCGCTGATCGGGCACTCGCCTCGGGAGCTCCAAGCCAACGACTTCTCGTCCACTACCAGGGGGTAGACACCGACTATTGGTCACCATCGCCAGGTGTCCGGGTGGATGATGGCCTTACAACTTTGGTTTTCGTGGGAGCACTAAGTGCACTCAAAGGCATCGAAGAATTGGTGCACGTCTCATGCGGCCTTGTCGACGACCATCCCCATCAACTCGTCATCATCGGTGATGGTCCGCTTCGATCTCGCATCGCTACCCTGGTCCAGGAATACCCGCACATCAGGATGTGTGGCGTACTGCCGAGCGAGGCAGTCCGGGAGCATCTACGAGACGCGGATGCCTTAGTGCTGCCTACGCGATCCACACAGGGGCGCACGGAAGCCGCTGGCCTCGTGCTGCTAGAAGCCCAATCTTGCGGCATTCCAGTAGTAACAAATCGCGTCGGCGGTACGACAGAAATGGGAGTCGAGGGCGAAACCGCACTCTACTGCGACCAGACGGACCCGATGTCTTTGGCAAGGAACGTACGCAATATTCTTGACATGAGTTGGTCTGATCGACAGGCTATGGGCCTCGCCGCACGTAAATGGGTCGTCGCTCATCGTTCCACCCAGCAGGCGATATCAGAACTCCACGACATTTATCTTCAACTCTAAAACTCGGCCAAGTCCTGAGCTTGGACGAAATGCAGCCCTGAAGAGAAGGCCCGACGTGTTGCTAGCAAGCGCAACATCAGTCAATAACCACTACCTGATTCAAGCGTGCGGATTCCAGTATGGCTCCGACAACTCGGAGCGTAACTAGGCCTTCACTCATCGAGACATGCTCGTTCCCAACACCCAGAATTGCGTCTCGGAAATGCTCGTGTTCAACTGCGAGCGGCTCACGCTTACTCAAGGCATAGCGCGTGACAGTTCCTTCCGAAACGCCACGGAAGTTGGCAATTTGATCCCACTGAACAGGCATGTCACCGTTCTCGTAGAAAGTCAGGTCACCCATTGCAGTATCTGCTACGAGTGCTCCGTGTTCGCCCGTGACGATAGTGGTGCGATCTTTGAACGGGCTGAGCCAGTTGACGAGGTGGTTGACTAAAACACCGTTGGTGAAGCGTCCGGAAGCCACCATCATGTCTTCGTGCTCACGACCAGATTTGAAGGTCGTTTGAGCATAAATTGTCTCGTAAGACGAACCGGCAACCCAGGATGCAAGATCCACATCGTGCGTTGCCAAGTCTTTAACCACACCAACATCGGAAATACGCGCGGGGAAAGGCGACTGTCGCCTGGTGATGATCTGGTAAACCTGGCCTAGCTGGCCTTCTTGAATACGTCGACGCATCTCCAAAAGCGCAGGATTGCAGCGTTCAACGTATCCAACAGCTCCCACTACGCCTGCATCAGCAAAGGCTTTGGCGATCTTCTGGCCAGATTCGACTGAAACTGAAAGCGGCTTTTCAACCAGGGTGTGAATACCAGCGTCTGCAAGTTTGAGTGCCGCTTCCTCATGGAACACGGTTGGCACGGCGACCACAGCCGCATCAATCCCTGCCGCGATAAGAGAATCCACCGAGTCGAGAACCTCCATATCGCCAGCTACACCGAAACGGTCACCAGCAGGATCCGCCAGCGCAACGAGTTCGAAACCCTCAGTGTTCTTCACATTACGAACATGGTGTCGGCCCATCGAGCCGATGCCAAGGACACCAACACGAATATCGCTCACGTCATGCACCGGCCTTCGCACAGGCGTTCACTGCTTCAACAATTCGCTCAAGATCCGCGTCAGATAGCGCAGGGTGCACAGGCAGGGAAACCACCTGCTGGGCTGCCTTTTCTGTTTCAGGAAGATCCAAGCCTGGGGCATACGGAGCCAAGGATGGAAGACGATGGTTAGGAATCGGGTAATAGACTCCGGACCCAACTTGCCATTCTTCACGCAGCGCCTGCATAAACCGGTCGCGATCTGTCTCAACCACACGAATGGTGTACTGGTGATAGACGTGTACCGCACCTTCAGCCACAGGAGGAACTACGACGTTTTCCAGATTGGCATCAAGGAACGCCGCATTTTGCTGACGCTTCGCCGTCCACTCTTGAACTTTGGTTAACTGGACTCGACCAATCGCCGCATGAATGTCAGTCATACGGTTGTTCAGCCCCACCAGTTCGTTGGCGTAACGCTGTCCCATTCCCTGATTACGAAGGAGCCTGACTCGGCGAGCAACTTCCGCATCCGACGTCGTGACCATTCCACCCTCACCCGACGTCATATTCTTCGTGGGGTAGAAACTAAAGGCTGCGAAGGTACCAAATGCCCCTACAGACGTTCCGTTCAGCGACGCACCGTGAGCCTGGGCGGCGTCCTCGAACACCATTAAACCGCGGTCGTCGGCAATCTTGAGGATCTGATCCATCGCAGCCGGATGACCGTAAAGGTGGACCGGCATAATCGCCTTTGTACGGTCCGTAATGGAGGCTTCGATGGACTCCGGCGACATGCAGAATGAATCGGCTTCAATGTCAGCAAAAACAGGTGTCGCACCGCTCAGAGCAACAGAGTTTCCGGTTGCAGCGAAGGTAAAGGACGGAACGATAACTTCGTCTCCCGCTCCAATCCCAGCTGCCAAAAGTCCGAGGTGGAGCGCCGACGTTCCAGAGTTGACAGCAATCGATTCAGTTCCAGGGGCCAGCTGCGCAGAAAATTCAGCCTCGAACGTGGCAACCTCAGGGCCTTGAGCCACCATGCCAGAACGCATCACACGAGTGACTGCTTCGATCTCTTCCTCACCGATCAGTGGCTTTGCAGCAGGGATCATCTCTCGGGCCATTGGAAAGCTCCTTCGTCCTCTATCTCAATCAAGGTTTGAGAATCGAGTAATCGATACAGCGCACCACTTTGAGGACAAATAAAGGTGTTGGCGTCATCGTCGTCTTCGATGAGTCGCATCCCAGCGCGGCCGACCCACCCAATTTGTTTGGCAGGCACTCCTGCCACTAACGCAAAGTCGGGAACGTCACGAGTGACAACTGCTCCTGCTGCAACCATTGCCCAGCGCCCAATCCTCACCGGCGCGACACACACCGCCCTGGCACCTATGGCCGCTCCATCTTCCACAACAACACCGACCGGATGCCAATCATCCGCGGTCTTCACATCAAACTCAGGAGTGACAGCTCGAGGAAAATGATCATTGGTCAGAACTGCTGCTGGACCGATGAAAACGCCGGCACCCAACTCTGCGGGTTCATAAACGAGGGCGTGGTTTTGGATTTTTGAGCCGTCACCGACTTTCACGCCTGCCCCGATGTAAGCGCCTCGTCCAATGATGCACTTCTTGCCAATATGCGCGTCCTCGCGCACCTGAGCAAGATGCCACACGCGGGTCCCCTCTCCGATGACCGCAGTCGCGGCAACATCTGCACTTGCCTCAATCATTGTCTTTTGTCCTCCGTCTGTCCCTGCAACATCGTAGGCTCACGCGTGTCAGACCCACAGTGCTCAGTTTCTTTTCGATCCGAATCCTATGGCCCAGTGATGCAAGAATGTCCCCATGAGTTCACTCGATCAGGTTTGGGCCGTCGTGCCCCTCTTCAACGAAGAGGCGGTAATTGGCGCTGTTGTCACTGATTTGAAAACTCATATCCCAAATGTTCTGTGCGTCGATGATGGTTCCAGTGATGCCTCTGCTCGGCAAGCCGCGAGCGCCGGAGCATATGTCGCTCAGCATCCGATCAACCTTGGTCAAGGCGCAGCTTTGCAAACTGGCTTTGACTGGGTGTTGTCCCAAACCGATGCCCAATATGTCGTCACCTTCGACGCCGATGGTCAGCATTCCAGCGCGGACGCTCTGACAATGGTGACTCAAGCCCAGACACAAGATCTCGCCTTTGTACTCGGCTCAAGATTCCTCACCAATCAAAAGACCGAGATGTCAGCGCTTCGACGTCTGGTATTAAAAGCGGCAACTTTGGTCACCCGGATGCGTACGGGACTGGATCTGACAGATACTCATAATGGTTTAAGGGTGATCCGTCGCGATGCCCTTGAAAAGATTCGACTCACACAGAATCGCATGGCCCATGCTTCCGAAATTACGGAGCAGCTTGCAAAGACTAAGTTGCCTTGGCGTGAAGCCAGCGTCAACGTGGCTTACACGGACTACTCACGCAGCAAGGGACAATCCCTGCTGAACTCAGTCAACATCCTCGTCGATCTAATTATGGGGCGACAATGACGCAATACTGGCTCATTAAACTCGTATTGCTGTGCGCTTTACTGGTCATCGCGTGGTGGCTAATGCGCCCCATTCGTTCGTCTTCACATTTGGCCCTTAGGCGCCTGGCGACAGTCTGCTTAGTTGCTTTTGCTATATTCGCTGTTTTATTTCCAGGTGTTCTCAATCGACTCGCTGCGCAGATGGGGGTAGAACGCGGACTGAACCTATTGGTCTACGCCCTAGTTCTTGCTTTCTTTGCCCAAATTGCCACCGCCTATCGACGCGATGAGGCCAATGAAAGGCGGATTACCAACCTGGCTCGCGCTATCGCTCTAGCTAATGTTCACCCTCCATCACCGGCCCATTCGCGAGACACTGCGGATCCCCTCGACCACGACAACACCCCCGATCCACCTAAGGTCCAGTGAATCCACAGACTGCGGGTCTAAAATCTTGCAGGTGAGTAGACACAGGAAACCGGCAGGACTGGCGACGGTTCAGCACGCTGCCACGAATCCATTTCCTCCGGGGGCGCTGAAGATCTTGACTGCGGTTTTTCTCACCGCAGCCCTATTCGTTGTATCCACCGGCGCTTTTCTCTATCGCTCTCTAGCAGATCAAGTGAAGAACTCTGCTCTGGACATCTCCGGTCTTGGATCCCAAACTGGCCCCGTCGAAGAACCTCTTCCCGCAGACCAATTCGAAGGCCGCGCTCTCAACATCCTCGTCGTTGGCACAGACTCACGAGACGGTGCCAATGCAGAGTTGGGAGCAGGTGACACGGAAGAAGTCGATTCTCTACGCGGTGACACCACGATGGTCGTCCATGTGTCTGCAGACCGATCCCGCATCCAAGTCGTGTCAATCCCTCGCGACCTGTGGACAGAAATTCCATCTTGCACGCGCACTGATGGCTCCGTATCGGGCTGGACAGAAGACCAGTTCAATCAGGCGATCTCCATCGGCGCTAACTGGGGATTCGACATAGCCTCCGGTATCGCTTGTACCAAGTCCACCGTGGAATACATGACGGGTCTGACAATCGACGCATTCGTTGTCGTTGACTTCACCGGATTTATTTCAATGGTGGATTCGCTGGGTGGAGTCTGGTTCCAACTCGACGAGGCAGTACAAGACGACTATGCGGGCCTCGATCTTCCCGCAGGCTGCCAACTCCTTGGTGGCACGCAAGCCTTGGCTTACGCCCGCGCCCGCTACAATGTCGGTGATGGCTCCGATATTTCGCGCATCGGCCGTCAGCAGCAGCTCGTTTCCGCAATGTTGCGTGAGTTGCTCTCAAAGAACTACGTTACGGATTTCCCCGCACTTATTTCCTTCCTGCAGGCCACAATTAGCGCGCTGCAAGTCTCCCCCAACCTGGCCGATGTCAACACAGATGCTGGTCTACTCCTGTCACTGCTCGACATTGATCGGGCAAAAATTGAATTTGTCACCATGCCGAACTACCCGGCGCCGTGGAATGAGAACCGCGTGGTCGCAGACGAACCCATGGCCTCTGACCTGTGGGATGCCTTGATCGCTGACCAGAGCCTGCCTGTCGGTATCGAGTACACGGATGGCAATGGCCAAGTCCTTACCGTCCCAGACCCTGCTGCGATTGCAGCCCAATCCACCAGCTCAGTGACACCAGAATCGCAAGCGGACCCGACGCAAGTCGCTGAAGAAGACCCCACCGCTCCACTCCCCGCCGACACAGCACAATCAGAGACCGCCCAGGTCAAAACCTGCCCTCCGAGCAACTGACCCATGAGCACCAATCCCCCGTCTTTTACGCCCGATCCTCAGCGGCGCCGCCCCCAAGCCGGAGGCGCTCACAAGACAGCCTCACCCGACGGTCATCACGATGGGCCTCCCACAGGTGGACGCATCCCTAAGGCCACTGCACCGCAAGCGAAGGAAAGCCAAGACCACGGTCGAAGCGCCGCTTCTGCCTCGCGGCACCCACAGGCACGCCTCACCCCAGAAGTCCCCCAACCTCAGCAGTGGTATGTCGGCGAAGATGACGGCCCCGACGCTAAGCCGCTTAACCCGACGACTCAAGATCAGCCAAACGATGTCCCTCCTTCATTCATCCCTGGTCTTCGCAAGGCTCGCACCACCCGTGTCAGCCGAGATCAGCCTTCGCAACCCCAAGAGCAAATGCCCCCCGCATTTGCTCCGCAGCGTCGCCAGGCGCCGCCCTCGTACGCGCCGGAATCCGTGCAGCGAAGTGCCTCTGCACAGCCCCACGTCAGTAGCCGAAAAACACCCGCCCCACGCCCGGCTTCTAGCCAACACCCAAGGACCGCACCAGCTCCCGAATGCTCCGTCCCCGCACAAACTTCCCCTGCTCGAAAGCCTCGCCGGCAAAGCAAAAACCGACCTCTGCGTCGCTTCATCATCGCGCTCGTTGTCCTCATCGTCGCCTGGGTGTCGTTCCTCCTATGGGATGCGAACTCCAACCTTGGGCGCACTACAGCACTATCGGGTGCAGCGGGCACGGAAGGGACCACGTACCTGCTCGCCGGCTCCGATTCGCGTGCAGACGGAGCCGTCCAAGACGGTTTTGAAGACAGCGCACGCACCGATTCCATCATGCTGGTGAACGTGGCAAAGAATGGCCAAGCAACAGCCGTTTCCATCCCCCGTGACACTTTCGCCGAGATTCCCGGCTACGGGTGGGACAAGATCAACGCCTCATACGCCTACGGCGGCCCTTCACTGTTGGTTGAAACCGTCGAACATTTGACGGGCCTAACGGTCGATCACTACATCGAAGTCGGCATGGGAGGTGTCTCGAACCTGGTCGATGCCGTGGGCGGAGTAGAACTCTGCTACGACGGTGACGTCGCCAACGACATGTCTGGCCTGGAATGGACCGCAGGATGCCACACCGTCGGTGGCGCAACTGCTTTGGCTTTCTCACGCATGCGTTATTCGGATCCCGAAGGCGACATTGGACGCAGCAAGCGTCAACGCCAGGTGATCTCTAAGGTCATCTCCTCTACCCTGTCGCCCTCGACAATCATTAATCCAGCGAAAACACTGAAAGTCGAGCGCGCCGGCTCCAAGTCCTTCACCGTCGACGAAGACTCCTCAATTTTTAACGTCACTCAGATGGTCTTGGCCTTCCGCAAAGCTTCCAATGCTGAGCTCAATGGGGTACCTCCCATTGAGTCCCTGGCATACACAACAGCGTCGGGTGGGGCGGCGGTTCTGCTTCAAGACACAACGGCGCCAGATTTCTTTGCCCGCCTGCGCAGCGGGGAGCTCACGCAAGCAGACTTCGAGTAGCGCTCAGTCAAGTCCGCGCCAACTTCACGTGAACGTCAGGCGGGGCGAATCCACACTGGGATTCGCCCCGCCTGTCACGTCACAGCGCATCACCTCAACCATGTGATGAATACGCTCAGACAACCTGTTACTGGCCCGGCACAGTGATTTTGCGTGGCCCTGCCTGCCAACCTTCCCACGCAGACTCGATGATTTCATCAACGCCGTTATTGGCTTTCCAGCCCAGATCCACACCGATTGATAGCGTGTCTCCAATGAGTTTGGGGGGATCTCCTGCACGTCGGCCCAAAACCTCCACGGGGAAGTCCCAGCCGATTGCCTTACGCAACCCGTCAACGATCTCTTTGACGGAGGTGCCCAGGCCGGTGCCAACGTTATAGGTGTGATGATCCGGCTGGCGTCCCTGAGCTAAAACGTCGAGTCCTGCAATGTGGGCTTCTGCCAGGTCGAGCACGTGAATGTAATCGCGGATGCAGGTGCCATCCGGAGTGTCATAGTCGTCGCCGAAAATCTTGGCTGACTCGCCTCGTTCGATACGGTCAAGGAGCATGGGGATGAGGTTCATGATCGCCCCGTCAGCCAGGTCAGGCCAACCGGCTCCCGCCACATTGAAGTAGCGCAAGCCGATCCACTTCAGGCCCCAAGCGCGCTCGCAGTCGGCCATCATCCATTCACCGATGAGTTTGGTTTCCCCGTAGGGGTTAATGGGGTGGCACTCGACGTCCTCGGCGACAACCTCAACCGGAGGCATGCCGTACACGGCGGCTGACGAAGAGAAGATCATCTGATCAACACCAGCGTCCTGCATCGCAGAAAGCACGTTGGCCAGGCCACCAATGTTTTGGCGGTAGTACCACATGGGTCGTTCAACAGATTCACCCACCTGCTTGCGCGCGGCAAAATGGATGACCGCGGTGACGTCCTGATCCACCATGGTGTTGGTTAAAACGGTGATGGCCTCATCGCTTGCCACATCTAATTCGACCAGCATGGCATCGCCAATACGGTCCTTGGATCCGGTGGATAGGTCGTCGACGACCACCACTTTCTCACCGCGTTGTTGCAGGAGTCGGACAACATGAGCGCCGATATAACCGGCGCCACCGCAAACAAGAATGCTCATGACGCCAGTCTACGTGAGTGTGCCCGACCGTCTGTCAGCCTTGAGCCACTTTCTGTGCAAGCTGAGCGCCCTTATTCATGGCAACATCACGCAATTCCTGCTGAAAACGTCGCATATCGTCGCGCAACTGTGCGGCTGCCTCGCCCTCGCCTGCGCCCAAAATACGGGCAGCGAGCAGCCCCGCATTGCGAGCACCCGCAATAGATACCGTCGCCACCGGAACACCCGCAGGCATCTGAACGATCGAGTGAAGAGAGTCCACCCCGTCAAGGTGTTTGAGTGGGACGGGTACGCCTATCACAGGAAGTTCAGTCAGGGCTGCCAACATTCCTGGCAAGTGGGCTGCTCCCCCGGCTCCGGCAATAATGACGCGTAATCCTCGCACCGATGCTGAGCGCCCGTAGGCCACCATGTCTTCGGGCATTCGGTGAGCCGAAACAACCCCCACCTCGCAGGCGATACCGAACTCTGCCAGCGCAGCAACGGCTGGTTCCATCGTCGGCCAATCCGAATCCGACCCCATGACGACACCCACTAGCGGTTTTTCACCGGTGGCGGTGAGGCGAACGTCAAGCGGCGTGGTCAAGGACGAGACTTGGGTTTCCTTGGTCATAAGTGTTTCCTCTCCGGTCGGTCCAAATTCAATAGTGACGAGGGCGGCGCAAACCCGATGCCGATTAGCTCAGATGGTCACCACGAAGGGCTGCAACCGCGGCTTCGGCATGAGTACGTGCCAACGCCGGATCTGGGTCTACGACGGTAACGTGGCCGAGCTTGCGGCCAGGGCGAACTTCCTTGCCGTAGAGATGGACTTTCGCTTGGTCTCCGCCATCTTCCCAAGCCCGGGCTAAAGCCCTTGCCGGATCATCTAAAGAAGAACCCAGAAGATTGACCATGACGGCGTGCGTCCCGGGGTTCTTCAGATCTGTTGACCCTAAAGGAAGGTCAAGGACAGCGCGAAGATGCTGTTCAAATTGGCTTGTGACTGCGCCATCAATGGTCCAATGCCCTGTGTTGTGGGGGCGCATCGCCAACTCATTGACGAAGATGCGTTCATCTTCGCCCTGGCCTACAACGAACATCTCAACAGCGAGCACTCCTGTTACACCGAGCTTTTCGGCGATCAATTCGCCAATATCTTGAGCCTTGCGAGTCGTCGCCTCGGTGACGCCCACCGCGGGAGCGGTGACAACCGAGCAAACCGAATTGGCTTGTTCAGTGGTGGCTACCGGCCATGATTTGATCTCACCGGAAGTCCTACGTGCCAGAAGGGCTGCAATCTCGCTGCTGAAAGGGACTTTTTCTTCTGCCAGCAGGGGTCCGTCTTCAAGCCAGGTAGCAACCTTGTCCCCACTATGAGTGACTTTGACTCCATGTCCGTCATACCCGCCAGTTGGAGTCTTGACAATAATCGGCCAACCGACCTCATCGCCAAAGGCCGTGGCCTCGTCGACTGTTGAAACGCGCGCCCAGCGTGGACACGGGACTCCCAAGTCAGTGAGCTTTTGACGCATCGCCAATTTGTCTTGCGCATATAGCAAAGCAGACGCTGGAGGTTCGATCGGCAGTGTCCCATTCAAAGTCGCCAGTAAAGTCTGAGGGATGTGCTCGTGTTCAAAGGTCACAACATCTGCCTCGTGAACCAGAGCGCGCACAGCGGCTTCGTCACCAGCCGCACCCGGACGCGAACCCACAGTCACCAAAGCTGTGGACCCATCCATAGATTCAACGAGGGGCCGCAGTTCAATGCCGAGCGCAATCGCGCTCTCTTGCATCATCCTGGCAAGCTGTCCGCCACCAATAACAGCAACAATCGGGCGATGGGAACGAGAGGTCTCCATGCCTTTAACCTACCGCGCCGCAGTGACACCGGGCGGCCTCGTCCTCGGAATGAATCACGCATCACTCCCGCAGGGCACCCAAACCCTAGAAACGCCGCGAGCGCCGCCCCATCGACACCACCGGCCCCTCGGGCATGACGCGATCGGGATCCAAAGACGCAGGAATCGCAGCCAACGATACCGAGAAGATCGGAGGGTGGTTCTGGGTCAGTTCCAAGCGGCCGCCCATAGTGTTGGTCAGATCCATAGCCAGCGCCAACCCGATTCCTGTTGAACCGTGGCCGGACACTCCCTTGGCGAAAACGTCGGGAGCAATTTCATCGTCGACGCCTTCGCCCTGGTCGCTCACTTCAATAATGACGCCGCGTTTATTGGCGGTCTTGCGTGCATGAACCTGGGTTGTGCCAGCACCGTAGTGCAAGGAGTTTTCAATGAGGGTGGCCAGAACCTGAGCGAGTTTGCCGCTATCGGCCAGGACGGGAATCTCTGCTTCGTCCAAGAAGATTAGTTCACGGTCTTCACGTTCGAATTGAGGTTCCCATTCTTCGCGCTGGACGTTGAAGGCTTCAAGAATGTGAATGGCTTCAGTTTGGCCGCCGCCACGGTTATTCGTATCGAGCAGGTCGCTCACCGCTCCCGTCATGCGTTCGACCTGTTCCAGACAGCTTCTGGCTTCGGCTTGGACTTCGGGTTCAGTGGAGATCATTTCGATCTCTTCGAGCCTCATGGATAGCGCAGTCAATGGTGTGCGCAGTTGGTGGGAGGCGTCGGCAGCAAATTGGCGTTCTGCAGCTAGGCGGCCTGCCATGCGTTCCCCTGTGCGGACAAGTTCTTCTTGCACGAGGTCGATTTCTTCAATGCCGCTGGGTTTAACGCGGGCGCGTACCTGACCCGATCCGATCTGTTCAGCCTGGGCAGCCAGGTAGATCAGCGGCGCAGATAATCTGCGCGCAAGTTTTTCTGCCAGGAACCAACCCAGCAGCATGCAACCAATAATGCCTGCGGCGAAGATGACATTGATAAAAACGATCTCGCGCATAACGTTGTTGGCGCTCACCTCCAGGTAGATGGAGGTACCCGAGGGGGTTGATTCGAGGGCGGCCAACGACGGGCCAGTCACTCTGTTCCCAACCGACACCAAGTCTTGCCCGAGAATTTTGATGCGCGCGTAGTAGCTGGAATAGTCCTCGGCTAGAGGATCGAACCAGGCTTCAACACCCGCAGATGTAAGGGGGAGTTGATCTTGCGATCTGCGTTCAGCGGTTCGCAAAAGCGACACCGCGCGCGATTCGACTCCGTGTTCCTCAATCTTCCACAGAGTGATTGACGAGGCGATTGCCCCGGGAACCCCGATCACCAGTGCGACGATGGTGACCACGGTCAGAATCATCCGAACAGCGCGTTTGCGCATCGTTCACCCCGCGGTTTTCGCTTAGCGTGGGCCGATTTCGAAACGGAAGCCCATTCCCCTCACAGTGGTGATGTAGTGGGGGCTGGTGGCATCGTCTCCGAGTTTGCGTCGCAGCCACGACACATGCATGTCAAGGGTCTTAGTTGATCCAGTAGGGTCAGATCCCCAAACTTCGCGCATCAGAGCGTCGCGTTCGACAACGGACCCGGCTTCGCGGATGAGGACGCGTAGAAGATCAAATTCCTTGGCAGTCAGCTGTAATTCGCGTTCACCAGAAAAAGCGCGGTGTGCTGCAACGTCCACGCGTACATCCTGAGCGACGAGGTCGGAGGTGGAGGCTTCCGTTGCACCCCTGCGAAGTAGCGCACGCACGCGGGCAAGGAGTTCTGCCAGACGGAACGGTTTGGTCACATAGTCATCTGCACCAGCGTCTAGACCCACGACCATGTCGACTTCGTCGGTGCGGGCCGTCAGGATGAGGATCGGTACAGCGCTGCCTGCGCTGCGGATCTCTCGCGCAACGTCAAGCCCGTCCATATCGGGTAGTCCCAAGTCAAGGACAACTAAATCGGCACCGTCGAATTCGGCGAGGGCACCACGTCCTGTTCCGTGGGCTCGAACTTCATAGCCTTCACGTCCGAGCGCCCGTGCGAGGGGCTCGGAGATCGCGGGATCGTCTTCGACGAGGAGAACTGTAGTCACGGGGATCATCTTAGCGAACTATGGCAATTTCTTTCATCTGGCTTGACCTACCGAACACCTGGACACAAAAGTTACCGTCCCATTCGCGTCGATCATCCCATCATCATTGCCGGGTCTTCGTCTGCGCTTTCTTCGCTCAGCCACCCGCGAAGGATCGAATGACAACGGCTTAGAGTTAAACCGACGAAATTTACTCGACGACGCCCAGCAAATACGGAGAGACCGTTCCAAAACCTCTGAGTTCAGCAGGCGGGAAGGCAGTCACTTCGTAGCCGTCGCCTCCCTTTCCTGCAGCGATGGAAGCGGCTGTGGTTGGGTCGGTGAGAATCTTGCCAACTGGCGCCACGTCCACCAGGCGCGCAGCAAGATTGACGGTGGGGCCGAAAACATCTCCCGAACGGGAGAACACATCACCGCGGACAAAGGAGGCCCGTACCGGCAAAATCTGGTCATCGGCGTTGAGATGTTCGATAAGAGAAGTGGCCACGCGCAAGCCTGTTGCCAGGTCGTCGGCGATGTATAGAACCGCGTCCCCGATCATTTTGACGACGCGCCCGCCGGCCTCGGTAATCGCATTCCTGGATTCTTCCTCAAAGCGTTCGATGAGGCCCACCAGCGCATCCCCCAGAATCGTCGACGATGAAGTAAAAGACACCATGTCAACGAAACCGAGCGACCTATTAAGAGGGAATCGTGCTTTCGGGTTCTCAGCACCACGTTGGGCTACTTCTTTGTCGAGGCGACTCAGGAGCGATTCCATCTGACGCTGCCACGAATGAGCAAACATCCTTTGGAACACCTCGATGTGGTCGCGCATGTGGTCAAGAACGTAGAGCCTCGCGGTCGTGTCGTCCAGTTCAAGTCTGCGCACAGCGTCTTCAACCAGGGCCTCAAATTGCCAAAGGCTCAGCCGATCGGCCAGGTGCGCATTAGCCCGAAGCAGCGATCGACTAGTCGCTGTGTCGATAGCTCCCGAAAGAACAAGGGTGTTCCAGTCATTGAGCACTTCGAGGTCGCGTTCGGTAAAGGCAACGGCATCAGGATCTTGGACGGGGAATCCCAGAGCTGTCCAAAAGCGCATGACCCTAGCGACATCGATCTGGGACTTTTGCGCGAGGTCATGCGCCGAGTAAATGAAGTCTCCGCCGAGCAGGCAGGTGGAGTAGCTAGCGACCGTAAGGTCGTCAGGCGAGGGTCGCTGCGAATTCGGTTCTGCCACAGCCGAGTTCGACTGGGCGTCGTGGCGACCCATCACCTCTCCTTCCGCGGGCCCGAGACTGGGCATTGTGCTACCTTGTCTCTCATAGGGGCTTTTTTGATGCTGCCTTGAGATCGAGATTCTCAAGAAAAGCAATGACTTACTTAGAATAGTAGCCTGGATCACTTTTCGCCAACCGAAATGGCGAGGACCTGCACAGACTCCAATGCGTGGGTGCACATTTTCCGCAACAATGGGCACCATGCGCCTAGTGCTCGCCTCCAAGTCCCCCGCCCGCCGCTCCACTTTAATCAGCGCCGGCATTGACCCCATCGTCTTGGTTTCCGATGTCGACGAGGATGCCGTCCTCGCCAATCTGCCCTTCGGCCGAGCTTTTAGCGGAGGCAAGACAACGCCAGCAATGGAAGTGACTGCTTTGGCGCAAGCAAAATGCGATGCAGTCACCAACATGATCATTCAAGGCTCCCCCGAGCTTGACCAAGTCCTGCCAAAAAACGAAGAGCTGTTTGTTATCGGGTGCGACTCCATGCTTGAACTCGAGGCGAAGATGCTCGGGAAACCGCATTCGCCAGCCGTTGCTGTTCAGCGCATCCGCGACATGCGAGGCAAAATCGCAACGCTATGGACGGGCCACGCCGCTGCCCTCGTATCTACCGACTCTACGAACAGCCAGTCCGACACCTCTGCTACCAAGGAGGTCGGCCTCGACGCCCCAACTAACGGTGATGCCACGACTCGCAAACCGACCAGAAGACTGCTTGCTCAAACCTGCGCAGACGCCGCCACGCGCGTCCACTTCGGCTCAATGAGCGACGAAGAAATCGACGCCTACGTCGCCACCGGAGAACCCCTGCACGTCGCAGGCTCTTTCACCATCGACGCCCTGGGTGGCCCCTTCATTGAAGGGGTCGAGGGCGACCACCACAGCGTTGTCGGAATTTCCTTGCCGCTGGTACGCAAGATGGCCCAGGATCTGGGAGTTTTCTGGCCCGATCTTTGGAGGCCACAACTGAAGGCCAAACAAGAAGCACGCTGACGATATTTAGCGCCGAAAGATGGATCGGCGCTGCCGCAAACCCGCCAGGCATTTAAGGTGTTGACATGGACATGACCAAGGCTTGGGGCATTGGCCTCGCAACCGTGACGAATGACGGACGTACTCTTGACGTCTGGTTCCCCCGCCCCCACCTCGGCGAAATGACAGCCGGGGACGACGCTGACCTCTTAGAACAGCTGTCGAAGATGGAACGCCAAGACGACGCCCGCGGCGTTCACACGCAGGTGGTGACGGCAACATCCGACCTCCTCGATCAGCCCAACTCAACCGCAGGCACCTATCTGCGGTTGCATCTACTCTCGCACCGTTTGGTCAAGCCCAACACCATTAATCTTGATGGCATTTTTTCGCGCCTACCCAATGTGGTGTGGACGTCAGAAGGCCCGTGTGCCGTTGAGGACTTCGAAGACACGCGTCTGCGCATGAGGGCCGCCTTGGGGCGCCCTGTCACTGTAAAGGGCGTCGACAAGTTCCCTCCAATGGTCAACTATGTCGTGCCCAAGGGCGTGCGCGTTGCCGACGGCGCCAAAGTTCGCCTGGGTGCATATCTGGGAGAAGGCACAACCGTCATGCATGCGGGTGTCGTGAACTTTAACGCCGGAACGCTTGGCCGATCAATGGTCGAAGGGCGTATCGCTCAGGGAGTGGTTGTTGGCGATGGTTCCGACATTGGCGGCGGTGCATCGACAATGGGCTCACTCACAGGAAGCGCAGGACAGCGGGTCTCGATCGGTGAGCGCTGCCTGCTAGGCGCATCCTCGGGTCTGGGGATCCCCCTGGGCGACGACTGTGTGATCGAGGCTGGTCTGTACCTCACGGCGCACGCACGTGTGGCCATTTTGGAATCCGGAGGTGTGGTGCCCGGATCTAACGGATTGTTCCAAGAACCCAGAACGGTAGCGGCGCACACTCTGGCTGGCGCATCCAATGTGTTATTCAGGCGCAATTCGCAGTCCGGGCGAATCGAAGCTCTGGGACGCGGGGGCAAACCCATTCAATTAGCGAACCAGTAAGGTCAGGCACGCGCGCCACAAAAGTCACCGAGAGATATTGTCCGCGTTCAGCGGCGTTTTCCGTTGACTTTTCCTTACGTACTTCACTTTATCCACAGGGGTTATCAACAGTCGTCGGGCACAGTTTGAACCAATGTCCACCGCGAGCACTCCACCACTAGCAACTCTCAAAAACAATTGCAACTCTGCAGGTCACAGCGATTTCTTTGAAATTGAGATCACATGGCGCTGAGGACGCTTGAGCCAACTTGTGGATAGTTTTCCACAGGTATCCACAGGCTAAGTGGCGGATTTGCAACCACAAGGAAACCGAACCCGAACCACCCTGTGCATCTAGCCCCGAGCAGGCCGACACCAGGAGCCGGACGCTCTGCACCCAACTCAGTTGGGACTAAAGGCCTGCCTTCAATCCACTCAATAAATGACGCCAGTCAGATTCTCAGAAAAGAACCGTCAGCGCTGCGCCATGCGCACATAGTCACGTTCAACCTCGCCGACATACACCTGGCGAGGACGACCAATCTTCGTAGCCGGATCCTGTGTCATCTCAACATACTGAGCAATCCACCCAGGCAAGCGTCCCAAGGCAAAAAGCGGAGTAAAGAGTTTCGTCGAAAAACCCATTGCCGAATAAATGAGGCCTGTGTAGAAGTCCACATTCGGGTAGAGCTTGCGTTCCTTGAAGTAGTCGTCGCTCAGCGCAATTTCTTCGAGCTCCATTGCAATGTCAAGAAGTTCGTCACGCTTACCCAAGCGGGATAGAACATCATGTGCAGTCTCTTTGACGATGGCGGCGCGAGGATCGTAATTCTTGTAAACGCGATGTCCAAAGCCCATCAGCCTGATGCCTTCGACTTTGGCCTTGACCTTGTCGACATAAGCCTGAACGGGCTCACCGGTATCGCGGATCTGATGAAGCATGCGCAGCACGGCCTCGTTTGCACCACCATGCAACGGACCAGCCAATGCACCCACGCCAGAAGCCACCGAAGCGTAGAGGTTGGCCTGAGACGAACCAACCAAACGCACGGTAGACGTTGAACAGTTCTGCTCGTGGTCAGCATGCAAAATGAGCAGCATATCGAGAGCGCGGATCAGCGCAGGATCAATGTCATAGGCCTGATACGGCATGCCAAACGTCATGCGCAAGAAATCTTCGGTGTACCCGGTTTGAGCATCCGGGTAGGTCAAGGGAAGACCTGCAGCTCGCTTAGCGATGTACGCGATCATTGTTGGCATTTTTGCCAGCAGCAAAATAAGCGCCTTATTGAGCTGCTCAGGATCACGCGGATCCAAAGTGCCTTCGTAATAGGTTGCCATACCGGCAACCCCAGCCTGCAAAATAGCCATCGGATGCCCCGCATGAGGGAAGGAAGTGAAGAATGACAAGAAGTTTTCATGCAACAGGCGCTGCGCATTAATGTCATGCTCGAACTCGGCAAAGTCAGAGGCCGACGGTAATTCACCGTAGATCAGCAGGTAGGCGACTTCCAGGAAAGAAGCATTCTTTGCAAGCTGTTCAATGGGATAACCCCGGTAGCGCAAGATGCCCGCGTCACCGTCGATATAGGTAATTGATGATTTGCACGAAGCCGTGTTGGTGAACCCCGGGTCGAGGGTGACGATGCCACCATCTGCAAGCAACCGACTGACCCCAAAACCGTCGCTGCCAACACTGGCTTGCGCTCGAGGCAGCGCGATCTCCTGGTCATCGATGCGCAAAACTGCGTCAGGGCGCGTGGCTTCGGTGATCTGGGGATTGGTCATATCAGTGATGTCCTTGCTCTTACGGGTATCAACCCAAGGATTGACCTGGATAGGACAATCACTTGGCATCGCCTTGACCTACTGTAGTGAGCGCACGCCCAACGCGCACTCCGTGTTCGCAATGCGCGGCCTCGCACCGGGCAAGACTAGCTGTTGTTTGCCCACTCAACGCGAATCCGACTGGCGGCGGCTTCAACGCGTTCATCCGAGGCCGTCAACGCCACACGCACCCGCCCACGAGCAGCATCTCCGTAGAAGTCGCCGGGAGCAACCAAGATGCCAATCGATGCGAAGCGCTCCACCAGCGCCCAAGAATCTTCAGGATTACCTTCATCTTGTAGCCACAGGTACAGGCCAGCAACGGAATCAGGATCGTTGACCAAAGCCGTACCTTCGATGGCGTCAAGAAGCATTTGACGTCGCCTCTCATATACGGTGCGCTGGGCTTGAGCGTGGTCGTTATCAGTCAAAGCCACCGCCATCGTGTGTTGAACAGGACCTGGCACCATCAGACCCGAATGTTTGCGAATCTCGACAGCGCTCGCCACTAGGTTGGGATCGCCATACATTAGGGCCGCTCGATATCCCGCCATGTTCGACTGCTTGGACAAGGAGTACAAGACAAGAAGACCCGATGGATCCCCGTCGCATACACGCTCATCGAGCAAAGAGGGCACGCCCTCGCTGGCCCAGGGTTCCTCCCACGCTAAAGCCGCGTAGCATTCGTCGCTGACAACAACAGCTTGACGCTCCCTGGCCCAAGCCACGACAGCTCGCAATTGATCCACCGACATGACATGCCCATCGGGGTTTCCCGGAGAATTAAGGAAAACGAGGGCGGCATCTGGCCACACCTGAGGAGTTGTCGGATCCACAGTAATGGGCGTAGCTCCAGCCAGCCGGGCGGCAATGTCGTACGTCGGGTAAGCAACATTGGGAACTAGAATCGTGTCACCGCGGCCCACCCCGAGCATCATTGGCAACCACGCGACGGCCTCTTTTGAGCCGATCGTGGGGATGACTCCGCCGTCACCAACCTCGACCATGCCCCGAGACCTACCCCAATTCCGGATTGCTTGGCGTACCTGGGCTGTGCCCACAACGGTCGGATAACCGGGAGAGTCTGATTGCTCGGCTAGTGCCTCACGAATAAAAGTCGGCGTTGGATCAACCGGAGTGCCCACCGAAAGGTCACAGATGCCATCTGGATGCGAGGCCGCGAGAGCTTTCGCCGGCAGCAACGTATCCCACGGGAAATCAGGTAGGGCCAAGATACGGGGCAGACCTGCGCTCATGGTTGTCGTCAACCTTCCCAGTCTTCATTTTGCGGAGGCAGGGCGGCGACCATCTCGTCATCAAAGTCCAAGACCCCGGTCTTTTGGGCGCCTCCTGGGGACCCCAGGTCCTTGAAGAAGTCGACGTTCGCTCGATAGTAGTCCGACCATTCCGAGGGCAGATCATCCTCGTAGAAGATCGCTTCTGTCGGACACACGGGCTCGCAAGCACCACAGTCCACGCACTCTTCGGGATGGATATACAGGCTTCGTGCGCCCTCGTAAATGCAGTCCACTGGGCACTCGTCCACGCATGCACGGTCCTTCACATCCACGCAGGGCTGCGCAATGACGTAGGTCATGGCTTCTCCTCATCACCGATGGTTTGAGATTCGTCGTCTGCCTCTATTATCGCCCTCATGACCCAAGATGCTCACCACGAGACCTCCACCGGCGAGGCGAAACACCCCTCCCCACTACCGTGGATGCAGTGGCGCGTTGGCGAGCGGGTCGTCTTGCGGTATCGCCTCGCCGATGGATTACACGACGCTCTCGGCCAAGTTGTCGAAGTCGCGACTGGGCATGTGACGATCGAAACACGTCGCGGCGTGGTGCGAGTTGACGCTGAAACGATGGTGACGGGTAAACGAGTTCCCGAGGCACCTCTCAGTCGTTCTTCTGGGCGCGACGTTCGCGGGCCGCGACCTTGAAGCGTTCCTGAGCATCCAGAATCACCTTGCGCACGCGAACAGCCTCGGGGGTGACCTCAACGCATTCGTCATTGGCCGCAAACTCAAGCGACTCTTCAAGGGTGAGCTTGCGCGACGGCGTGAGGGACTCGTACACGTCGGCTGTGGCTGAGCGAGTGTTCGTCTGCTTCTTTTCGCGGCAGATATTGACGTCCATATCTTCCCCGCGCGGATTTTCACCCACGACCTGACCTTCGTAAACCTCGGACGAAGGTTCAACGATGAAGGAGCCACGCTCTTGCAGGTTCGTCATGGCGTAGGGGGTTGCCTGGCCTGCACGGTCTGCCACCAGCGAACCTGTTTGACGCTGCTCGATGGCGCCCTGCCAGGGAGCGTAGCCATCAGAAATTGACGAGGCGATACCGGTGCCTCGCGTCTCGGTCAAGAATCGGGTGCGGAAACCGATTGTTCCACGGGAAGGAACAACGAACTCAAGGCGAATCCAGCCCGAACCGTGGTTCGACATGGTTTCCATGCGGCCCTTGCGAGCAGCCATCAGTTGTGTAACAGCGCCGAGATATTCTTCCGGAATATCAATGGTCATGCGTTCCATTGGTTCGTGACGCTTACCGTCGATTTCCTTGGTGACAACCTGCGGCTTGCCGACCGTCAGTTCGAAACCTTCGCGGCGCATCTGCTCGACGAGGATCGCCAAAGCTAGCTCGCCGCGGCCTTGAACCTCCCACGCATCAGGGCGTTCGGTGGGCAACACCTTGAGGGACACATTGCCTACCAGTTCACGGTCGAGGCGGTCTTTGACTTGGCGAGCCGTAACCTTCGCACCTTTGACGCGGCCAGCCATGGGTGATGTATTAATGCCGATCGTCATTGAGATTGCTGGGTCGTCAACCTTAATGAGAGGCAAGGGACGCGGATCGTTGAGGTCGACCAAGGATTCGCCAATCATGATGTCCTCAATGCCAGCGATGGCAACAATGTCGCCAGGCCCTGCCATTGGTGCCGAAACTCGCTCCAGGCCTTCGGTGCGCAAGAGCTCAGTGATATGGACACGTTTGGTGGTCCCGTCATGACGTGCAAGACCAACGTCGGCCCCCTTCGTCAAGGTTCCGTTGTGGACGCGCAGCAAGGCTAAGCGTCCAAGGAAAGGCGACGCGTCCAAGTTGGTCACATGCGCCTGTAGTGGCGCTCCTTCCTCGAATGAGGGGCCGGGAATGCGACTGAGGATGGTCTCAAACAGAGGTTCTAGATCTTCGGTGGGCAAAATGCCGTTGCCTGGGTTTTCTAAAGAGGACACGCCCGCCTTGGCGGAGGCATAGACAACCGGGACGTCAAGAAGGGAATCGACATCAACGTCTACGCCGTCATTCATTAGGTCTTCGCCCAAGGACAGCAGCAGATCGGTCGTCTCGGATACGACCTCTTCAATTCGCGAGTCGGGTCGGTCGACCTTATTGACGACAACTACAACGGGAAGTTCAGCTTGCAAAGCCTTACGCAAGACGAAGCGAGTTTGAGGTAGCGGCCCTTCGGAAGCGTCAACCATAAGGACGACGCCGTCAACCATGGACAGGCCTCGCTCGACCTCTCCGCCAAAGTCAGCGTGGCCGGGGGTGTCGATGACGTTGATGGTGACGCCCTCGTTCAGGCCCATTTTTTGGGCGGCGGGACCGCTGTAGTGAATCGCGGTGTTCTTGGCGAGGATTGTGATGCCCTTTTCGCGCTCCAAGTCTCCCGAGTCCATGACGCGTTCACCGGTTTTCTCGACGGTATCGCGTTCTGAAAATGCACCCGATTGCCAAAGCATTGCGTCGACGAGCGTGGTCTTGCCGTGATCGACGTGGGCGACGATAGCGACATTGCGCAGATCTGAACGCGTGGACATGTGGGTACTCCTTGAAATGGACGACGCCGGCCAGTCGCTCCGCTGGACAGGGGACTCAGGCGGCACACGGGATTCGGTTCGCCCCGCGCAGGCGCGCCCTCCAGAATATCGGCTCCCAAAGGTGCTGAGCCGGGACGAGGCTGCGACATGCAACACGTCGAGTCGCGACCACCAGACCACAATGGTTAGTGAGTAATAAGTCTCGATGGCTTGAACTTGGCTGCATTTAGTACGACAACATGTCTATCCTTAGCAACATGACTCACGTGCAGCAGTTCGTCTTTAAAGGCGATGAATCCGAGGGAGCTATCACCCCCTTTGGCGCTCACGTCCTGTCATGGGGATTTCCGGGCGAAACCCCAGTCATCTGGCTATCTGAAAAAGCAGATCTCAGCGGGAATACACCAATTCGTGGAGGCATCCCGATCTGCCTGCCCTGGTTCAACTCGCCCTCGAGTTCACCGGTGAGCACCGTCGAAGCTCAGTACAACCATGGTTTTGCGCGCATATCCGAATGGACCCGATTCGAGGATCCTGAACTCGCGGACGACCCGTCGACTGTGATCTACGAGCTGCGCCACCGACGTGAGGATTGTGAGGGAGTCTTCCCCCATTCTTTCAACGCTCTGTGCACCGTCACGGCTGGAAACGAGCTGACGGTTTCCCTGCAAGTCACCAACACTGACGACCACCCCTTCACTTTTGAAGAAGCGCTACACACCTACATCCAGGTTGGCGATATTAAAGATGCGACCATCAGCGGTCTAGAGGGCGCTACGTACGTTGATGAGCTCAAAGATGGCCGCACCCGCACTCAATTTGGGGAAGTCATGTTCACAGGCCCCATCGACCGCGCCTATAATTCCTCATCATCGATCACGCTGGCTGATCCCCGTTCTCTGCGCATCATTACCATAGAGAAGCACGGATCAGCCTCGACGGTTGTGTGGAACCCATGGGTTGAGGGCGCACAAAAGTTGGCCGACATGGGGGACGCGGAGTGGATGAACTTCGTATGCATCGAAACCGCAAATGTTGGGGCCAACGCTCTCGAACTCGAACCCAACCGCGTCCACACCATGTCGGTGACGATCAGAACCGATTACTTCCTCTAAGAAGTTCGGACCCATATCCGAACTCAGCAAGAAACGTTAGGTGCCGGTGCCACTAGGCATGGCATAGCATTCGGGGGCAGTCAGCGAACGAACCGCATGTAGCTGAATCCTGTTCATGATGAACACAGATTTTTGCTCAATTGTTGGATGTATGGGAAGGGAACCCAATGGGATTGAAGAAACTTGTCGCCACCGCGTACTTGGCACTCTCGAAGTGGACCATGGTTTCTGAGCCCCTACCCGATAAAGTCATCATCATTGGCGCCCCACACACGTCGAATTGGGATGGCGTATTCATGGCGGTGTCCCTGTGGAAAGCAGGGCGAGAATTCCAATTCCTCGTCAAAGATTCACTCGTTAAAGCACCCATCCTCGGCCCCTTCATCCGGTCGATTGGCGGTGTGGCAGTTGAACGCAATCACGCCAATGGCATGGTTGGCGCCATCACGCAGCGCATCCGCGCTAGCAACTCCTTTACCCTGTGTCTTACTCCCAAGGGCACTCGAAGCCCGCGCGACTACTGGAAATCTGGTTTCTACCGGATCGCCTTAGAAGCGAACGTGCCGCTGCAATTCGGGTTCGTCGATTCAGCAACCAAGACCTTCGGTTGGGGCCCCACCTACACGCTGACCGGCGACATGAAGACCGACATGGACGTCATTCGCAGTTTCTACGCGGGCAAAGTTGGCTTCAACCCTGAGAAAACATCCGTGCCGCGCCTACGCGGGGAAAAGGAATAAGTATCCGGATTTCTAGATCTCCGGAAGTAAATCCCGACCTGTCACATTCATCCATGTTGTACGGAACACATCCCAGCGCGCATCGTTCACCGAAACCCACTCGGAGCGTGGGCTAACCCGTCGCGAAGCAATTTCGGGCAGAACAGACTGGGCGACAGTTTTCCCACACATACTCGCTGCACCGATCGCCGGCAGGTATGACTCATCCACCAAGTCAAGGTCGGCATTCAAAATATCTGCAAGCATCTGCGGAAATGCCTCATCTGCCCCAAAAGCACCGGTTAGGTAGATCGAACCAGAATCTTTAGGAACACAAGAATTGAGCACCATCCTGTCGACCAATAAGACACCATCCACAATTGCTCGCGCTACCTGAGCTCGATTCATATCTCTAGTGATTCCGACGATATTTGCACAGGGTCTTTCAAACCAGAGAGGCCCTCGCTCTCTCATGACGTGGGGGATGAAATAAGGCGCCACGACTGCTTCATCCCAAGAGATATTGAACGCGGTATCAATCATCTCAGCGACCCCTGCCCCCGCAATACCAAATCCGCAGAGAAGAGCGCCCGTTGACAGTGCATCACCACCGTTGGTGACGCCATTGATCAGCCACTGGCCCGGTTCGTTGCCGCAACGTTGTAAAGCTGTCGCTCTTAGATCAGGAGTTGACAAGCACGAATTGATCACATGGGTCGTACCCATGATGAAGAAAGGTTTTGTCCCTGGCTTTGTTCCCAATGCATAGGATGCCGCCGGAGTGTCAGCGGATCCCACAGACACTGGAATTCCTGCGGGTAGGCCGAAGGTTTCTGCTGCTTCATGAGAAACCTGCCCAAGGATATCAACCGAGTGTTTGACGGCAGGGAGCACCTCTGGACGAATACCGAGCAGTTCCACAGTTTCGTCAATCCATCCTTTTTCAGGCTCAAGGGTATTAAAGATGCCCGAGTAGGAGGCCTGGGTGGGATCCACAGCCATTTGTCCCGTAAGAAGGGATCCAAGCCATGTACCCGCCATACCAAACGTAGCCATGGCTTCAAATGTGGAGATATCACGATGCTCGAGATACGGATATGCCAACGCAATGAAAGTAGATTGAGAAGGGTGGTTACCAGTTGCTGCAATAGCCTCGGCTGAACGCTGATCCGAGTATTGATTGAAAAAGTAATTGAGTACTGAGTTATCCCATACGACTCCAAGGCCACATGCCCGTCCGTGTTGATCAAGCGGCACGATAACCGGACAATGCACATCAATTCCAACGCCATCAGCTTGGGACACAAGCGGATGGAGTTGAGCTAACGCCTGAGAAATAGATTCTTTCCAAGCTTCAGGATCGACTCGGCCCAACTGAGCAGACCGGGAGTTCGGATGGGCACACCGCGCCCGCCCAAGAACGTTCCCGTCATGATCGATAACAACCACTTTGGTTGCTGATGTACCCAGATCAATTCCAACAAAGGTGCTCATCTTTGAACTCCCGGTCTTCTCAATTTTTCAGGTCATACGGTCAGTCAAGAAGCTTTGCTGCCTCAGTCGGAGTAACGCCGTCATGAACAACGGCACTAAGTGCCCGCACCATTTTTGCGGGATCTTCAGCCTGCCAAATGTTGCGACCACAGGTCATACCAACACCCCCCGCTTCCATGACTGCGGAAGCTTGTTCCAAGACGTTGATCGGCTTAGGTGCAGGCGCACCTCCTGCCGCAACAACAGGGGTGGGCACAGCGTCAACGACCTTCTTGAATTCCTCAGCAGAACCGGTGTACCAGGTCTTGACAATATCGGTACCGCATTCAGCAGCTGCACGGGCTGCGTAAATCACGGACTCAGTGGATCCTTTGCGGTCACCCCACAGTTCACCAGAAGGATAGGCATGGCAGATGACGGGAATACCCCACTTATGAGCTTCCTCTGTCGTTGCCGACATCATTTCCAACATAGCCACTTGGTTTTCTGAACCGGCAGAAATTCCGATTGCTAACGCATCAGCACCCAGACGAATCGCATCATGCACGTTTCCTACAGTGGCGTCATAAGTGAGGTGGAAGTCAACGCAGAAGGTAGAGCCCTTGATGATGAGAGGAATCTTGACGTCGTTGTCCCACAGGAGGTGACCTGCGATGCCCTTAAAGACGGTGAAAGCGTCAGGTTCGCCATCAACGATACGGTCGAAGGTATTTTTGATATCCGCAAGACGAGGAGCAACGCCACGGGGAACAGCCTGATCTAGCGCAACTGACATCATTCGCCCATCGTCACCAAGCAGACGACGCAGCCTGAGTTGACGCCCAAGAGCAGATGAAGTTCCAACCGGATTGATCGAGTATACGGACATAGTGTCTTTCTCCTTGATGTAGAAGCTAGGAAAGGCCTAGCTGGAAAATGGGTGTGCTGAATCAGCCCATGAATGTTCAGCAGCTTTTCGGTAGTGAAATGAGAGGCTGATAGTTTGCAATCTGCCGGAGATTAGGCCCACACGTTGACGCCAACGCGCATGTCTGAGCCTGATGCCGCAAGATCAATGGCTTCACTTGCGCACTCGAGCGGCAGCTGGGTACCAATCAGGTCAGCAACTTTGAGTCGCCCCTCATTGATCATGGGGGCAACCTGCTGGAAATTTTCTAGTCGGCAGGATGAGGCACCCACAATTTCATATTCGTTGTAGTGAATATCGTTAGCAATAAATTCGAGGCGCGCTTCCGAGTTAAACCCTGCAAACACAGATATACGAGCTCCTGGAGCAAGAACTCCCAAATACGGAGTCATCGCATCAGCACGACCGATTGCCATGATCACTACATCGATGCCATCTGGGCTAAACTCTCGAATCCGGTCAGCGATGTCATCGCTGGGAGCGAGAACCAGATCAGCACCGGATTCGCGTGCAATTTCATGCCGACCAAGATTAGGCTCGACTGAAATGACCTTCGCCACTCCTTGCGCTTTTGCCAACCGAATATGTATCAGGCCAAGCGGCCCCGCTCCTGCTACGAGGACAGTTTCTGCGTTCGCTACTTTAGCAAGGTTCTGCCCGTTCAAAGCACAGGATACAGGCTCAACGATTGCGGCTTCAAGAGCCGAGACATTATTGATGGGTATGAGATTTTGTCTGGCCTCTGCCGGGATTCGAACATATTGTGACAGTCCCCCATCGAGCTGGTAGCCAAACGCGACTCTCTGACGACAAATATTCGGGTGGCCTTTGCGGCATGCTGAGCACTGCCCGCACGCGACCAAAGGGTAAATGCAAACCTGATCCCCCATGGAGACACCTTCAGGTAATTCGCCGTTAACGTCAACAACTTCTCCAGCGAATTCATGCCCGAGAGTTGATGGGAGAGTAACATTCCGAGTTTTTGTACCGGTATAGATCCGCACATCGGTACCACACAGCAGAGCCGCAGTAACCTTGACAAGCACGTCTCCAGGCTCGAGATCTGGCTTTGCAACCTCCTCAATCCGCATGTCGTTGGGGGCGTAGAGGATAGCTTTCTTCATTGTCTCAGCCATATGTATTCCTTTGGTAGTCACTTTCGCAGACGATGATTGAAGCTCCACGAGCCTCAAGGTCTGCGAGCGCGTTCGGGTCCGCGCCAGAGTCAGTAATCAGGCCCCAGTGTGGGGGAAGCGGAGCCCAGTAAGGCAGATCGGGCGTTTGGCCAATTTTGCTGGAATCAGCGATGACATAAACCTCCTGTGCTTGCCTGAGCATCAGCGCTTTGAGACGGGACTGGTCATATGTTCTTGATGCCACTCCTCTGTATGGATCGACTGCATCGGCACCTACGAATGCAATTCGTCCAAAGATCCGTGACAGGGTTAGCTCAGCATCAGCTCCACAGATCGTCTCGTTGATACCTCTAAGATTTCCTCCAAGGACGAGGACGTGAACCTGGTCCTGATGGACCAACTCATTGATACAACGGATACCGTTCGTGACAACGCTCATTTCAAAACGGTTATTGAAAAGACTTGCGATGCGCTCCGCAGTCGAGCCTGCATCAAGAATGACTAAGTCTCCTTCGTTGATGAGAGCAACAGCTTTTCTAGCTATCGCGGTTTTCTGATGTGCGTGACTAATTTGCCGTTGGGCCATCGAAAGTTCTGCTTTGGCGGGAGCGAGCGCTGCGCCGCCATAAGTACGAGAGACGATGTCATCTTTTTCAAGAGAAGCCAGATCACGCCGAATCGTGGCAACCGAAACTCCGAGAACCTCAGCTAGCTCATTGACCGACGAACGTTTCGTCTCGTCGTCTCTCAGTAGCTCAACCAGCCTGGTTCGACGCCGATCTCCTTTTGTGATGCGCTCGTCGTATTCGTCACTGCGGATGCTGGGCAACACTATATTTCCTCCGTAAGCTGCACTTGCCATTTGAAGCATAGCTACCTCCAGAGTTCGATCGTTGCCAGCAGTGCGAATCACAGGTTTTGCAGATCTCGAGAGAAGTCAATCTGCTCAACCTTGGGGAGCATAAATGCGAAGATCAATGCACCGACGAGGCAAACAACTCCAGAAAGAGCTAACGGCAATCCAAATGTCCCGGTAACGCCATAGATTGCTCCAATGACGATCGGGTTTAGTGCTGAGCCAATGTTGGAGAAGAAGTTTTGTGTACCGCCAAGAACTCCGACTGTCGAAGTGGGAACGAAATCACCAGGCAAGCACCAGATGGTCACGATTGTGAATGCCGAACCAAAGTAGGAGACCGACATCAATGTCAATGCCTGGGCCGCTGTTGGCACAAATGCGGCGACGCCGATTACCGAAGTTAAGAGCATTCCTGTTACGAGGCATGTCTTTCGAATGCGTGTCAGTTCCCATCCTTTCTTCAAAAGCATGTCACCAATTAGGCCACCCGCCCATGAACCGATGATTGAGCAGATAGGTGGTATAGCACCGAAAATACCAAGTTTGAGAAGGTCAAATCCACGTTCCTGAACTAGATAAGTAGGGAACCACGTCAGGAAGAAGGTCACTGCAAAGTTCACGCAGAAGAACCCAAGCATCATTGCCCAAACAGCTCGTTTCTTGAGCAGAGTTAGAACTGGGATTGCTGCTTCATCTGCTGGACCCGCTGTTGTTATCTCGTCTTTACGATCCTCGTTAATAATTGCGAGTTCACCCTCGGAAAGACCATTGAATAGTTCTGGCCGACGGTATAGCGCCCACCATCCGATCGCCCAGAGAATACCTAGTGCACCGGCGATAATAAAGACGTAGTGCCAGCCCCACAGGCCGATAATTCCGGCGATCACAGGAGTGGCTAGTGCTGAACCAATGCGCGCGCCAGAGTCGTAGACGGAGGTTGCTCGTGCACGTTCTCTTTGAGGGAACCACCGAGAAATGGTTTTTGCGGATGCAGGATAGGCTCCAGCTTCTCCGATTCCAAGCCCCAGCCGCAGTCCGAACAGCACTGCAAAGGAGTTGGCCAAGAAAGTGGCGCCCGTGCAGACCGACCAAACGAAGACTGCCATTCCGAACATGACACGCTCGCCGAATTTATCGATAAGCGACCCTGCAGGAATCTGCATCAGAGCGTAGGACCATGAGAAAGCTGAGAGGATCCACCCTTGTTCAGCAGCAGACAGATGAAAGTCCTCTGTCATGTACGGCAGAGAGACGGATATTGCTGAGCGGTCGATGTAGTTAATCGCAAGTCCGAGAGCACAAGCAACAGCTACGACCCATCGCCAATTCGTGGCACGAGAATGCGCGGTTCGCGCAGAAAACTGAGTTGACATTGATACCTCCTTGTACCAAAGCTCTCGCAAGAAAAGGCCAATTACTCACACGCACACATGTGATTAGATCAATCAGATCTATAAATTATTTTGAGCGATTCCATCACAGATGTCAACCTATTTGATCAAACCGATCATTCACACCCCTTGCTTCTACGCTCAACGCATAGATTTTTCCGCAAAAAACAGGGTTTCCCCATATGAAACCCTGTTTGCTGGCACCCATACACCGCTGCACAAACATCACTTCATGCATGGCATGACAAGGGGGGGCGCACGATGTAGCAATAGCATGAGGGACAGGCGAGGTTCGCCTGTCCCTCATGCTAGAAACCCCTCAAGCGGAAGCTCATTAAGCTCTACAACAAGAGCTTCTATCAGAATTCGCCCAGAGCATTCCTATTAGCGATTCTCATCACTCAAATATGCTTTACAAGCTCCCCGCCCGTAAATCCTCAGCACTACGGTGCGACAGATCACCCAGAGTCACGTCAAAGACCGTACGCGCACCAGACTCACCGCGAGCTGCCATTTTTGCAACCGCCCTGGCCACGGCTGCCAGCACCGAACCGGTGAACTCCGGGTTTGAATCCAAAGCTAGCTCGTAGCCGATGGTTTCGTGAATGCCTTCAGAAGTAGTTCCTCGGCGAATAACCTGGCCGCCGTGAGGAATGCCCGAGTGTTCGCTGGCCAATTCTTCAGCTGACACGAAATGAACGGTGGTGTCATAGTCAGCGAAGTAATTCGGCATTTCCACGATCTGTTTCTCGATCTGTTCGAGGTCGGCGCCCTGTGCAGCAACGACGTAGCAGTCGCGCGTGTGCTTTTGGCGGGTGGTTAGTTCACCGGCGGTGCCGTCCTTTACGGCCTGGACGGCCTCGGGAACAGGAAGCGTGTACTGCTTGGCATCAACCACGCCATCAATGCGGCGTAGTGCATCGGAGTGGCCCTGCGAAACGCCTGGTCCCCAGAAAGTGGTGGACTGCCCGTCAGGCAGGACGGCTTCACCAAGCACCCGCAGCATGGAGAAAAGGCCCGGGTCCCAACCGGCGGAAATAAGGGCAACATGGCCGGCCTTAGTGGCGGCAGCATCAACGGTGGCGAAGTGTTCGGGGATGCGAGCATGCGTGTCGAAAGAGTCCACAACATTGAAGAGTTGAGCTGTGGCGGGGGTTTGATCAACAAGGTCGGTGGCAGATCCTCCACAATTCACGCACACATCTACTTTGTCCACCCACTGCGCGGCCTCGTCCAAATGTGCGACGGGTGCTCCGAGCGTTTTGACTGAGGCGGGATCGCGACGCGTGAAGACGACGACGACTTCAAGATCAGCATTCTTCGCTACTGCTTGTTCGACTCCCCTGCCCAGATTGCCGTAGCCATTGATCGCGATCCTGATCATCGTCTGCTCCTTTGTGAGAATGTCGAACCTTCGAGGCCCGTGCGCCTGGAGGTTACCCAACCGGCTTCAATTGTGAACCTCATGTAGGCACGAATCCCAACCAATCTCACGGCTCGACCCGTGACAGTCACGACACCGAGTTTTTGCCCTCACTGGCTACAGCAATCGTGGCGGAGGGATCTAATTCAGACACTGCCTGGGCAAAAGTGACATTGACCGTCCAGCTCAGGGAGTCCAGCATGTCCTCTCCCCCACTGACAATCTCGACCTCGCGGGAATTTAGGCGGCACAAGGATGAGCCCCCGTCAAGAAGAAATTCGTCTTCACGGCTGAGTTTTTCACCGAGCGACTGCCAAGCTTGATCCAAGACAGGCACCGATTCGACGCGAACGGTCACTGCGTGGACCCGGCCTTTGCGGGCCGCTTTGAAGGCTTTGTCGGATGGTTTCCACACCTTTTCAGACCAGGGGAACATAGCGTTTCCTTTCTTAATCGCGTGAATATTTGGACGGCATTGGCAGAACAGACCAGGATAGACCCTACGCGATGAGAACACACTCGAACCGTGTGTAAAGAAGAAACGATGTGCGACTTTGGAGCCTCCACCCCAATCTGCTTGACCGCGCCCGCGATCGAAATAGAGCATCTTCGTGCGAAAGTCACCACGCGAACCCCACAGTGGTTAGAAAGGTTGGACGAGGTGCGCCCACGCCCAATGTTTCGAGTTATCGCCGGGCCGGTTGAATCGTGGGAGCGGGCGACACTTTCTTGATGTTTCTTTGGGTTCGGCGCCAGGCGTAGACCAGGCCGATAGCAAGTAACAACCCAAGAGTCACTTCGATGCCCCCTGAGATTTGGCTCGCTGCCGCGTCTGCTGGCCTCAAGTATTCGAGGTTGGTGAAACGGTGTAGGGCGAATGGTTCTGCAATGAGACCTCCAGGAATCGTCAGGCGCGCAAGCGAACCCCAAATGTTGGTGTACCGGGCGAGGTGGCCGATGAGGCCAAGGGGAATAGCAAGCACAGCACCGAAGGCGAACCAATAGAGATTGGAAGCCACAGCCTCTTTATCGAAGAATCCGATAGCCCACCCGAGGCCGTAGTGAACCGCCAACGCAACGAGGGCAGTGCAAATCGCCAGGATTGCCGACGACACCCAGCTGCGACCAGCCCAGCCTGCGCAGATCAACAAAATTGCCCATACCGCGCCGTTGAGCAGGTACGCGACGGTGAGTTGCGCAGTGAGCCTTGGATCGGCTGTGACGATTTCCAACGATTCGGCGCTTTGGATATTCACAAGGACGGAAGCCACTCCCAGGACAAGCGCCGCAGCGAGTATCCACAACAGATTTTTGCGATCGATCATAAAGCAAATGTGCCACTCTACCGGCGCTCTGCCTATCGGGTTTTCCCCTGAAACATCATTGAAACACCAGGCTGGAACACACGGGCACAATCAGCGCTGCCATTGACATTTCGCTCGATGCAGCCTCGTAGAGTCGAACGATTGGAGCACCCATCAATGACCGCAGACTGTTCCAGCGAGAGGCATGTAGACATACCCACAAACGGTACCTAAATCACAAAATATGTTTTAAGAGGAACTTGGCTTACCTAATTAATTTCACTTAGGCTTACCTACGTCGCGACACGATGTCCCTTCCACCTGAAAGACTCTGATGAAGCTACAGCGTTTAGCCGCCCTCGTTACCGTGAGCATCCTGGGGTTCACCGCCTGTTCACAAGGCGGTGACACGACCACATTACGAACAGGACGTACATGTTTGCGGGGATCGACTTCACTTGCAAGGACTTGCAAGGGCATGCTAGGCTCGGTGCAAGTCTTCAGGCCGAGCCCACTGAACCTCGGCACGACGTGATATCTCCACGCCGCGAAGGTGAACCTGGACCAGCATGAGATTGGCTGGTTGGGGGTCTCGCGACCCCCACGTCATCCTCGACGGGATGGATGATGCTGAGATTTGAGCCGCGCCCACCCGGGCAGGTCGCCTTCCCGTGCGGGCGACGACGGAGGTTTCCGAGCGACGAGCCGGTGACAAGCCTCTTTCCTTCTCAGGGAAAGGGGCTTCTTTCATGCCCGTCGCAACCAGACTTTCCGAACTGAGCGTGGACTCAGACCACACGCTGACCTCAACCGAGGCGGCCGACTTCCTCGGCGTCTCGCCGAAGACCCTCAACAACTGGCGTTCGCAGGGGCGGGGTCCTGCGTATGTCAAATACACCGGTGCCACGGACGGCCTCGGTCGTCAGCGTGGAACCGTCGGCTACCGACTCGGTGATCTGCGTGCTTTCGTCGAGGCTCATCGCGTTGGTGCGTCGAGCTCTGATGAGTTAGTCGCTCACCACATCAAGGCTCTCGTGGACGCTGCTCCCCGCCTCAGCGACGACCAGATCGCTCGCCTCCGACTCGCTCTCGGGGGTGCCCGATGACCACGACAAAAAACCGCCCCGGCACCGCTGAGGGCACCGAGGCGATTCATCTCGATACCACAAATCGTACAGATGTTCGACACGAGGATCAACCGGATCAGATCATCTACGATGACCTGTTCGGGCGCGCGAGCGAGGATCCGGCTCTCGATGTGCTGTGCGCCGAGTCGCCCGGAGACCTTGAGAAGTCCGAGTTGCTTCGGCAGGCCAGCGAGGCGGTTTTCGCTCACGTCCGGCGTCTGCGCGAACGCGGCTCGAAGGTCACACCCGCCCAGTTGGAAAAACACTTGCTGACGATGCTCAACGAGCTCGTCGTTGTTCACAACAAGGAGGCGCGAGACCGCCTCCCGCGCTACCAGGAGCTGCCGCCGACGCTGCTCGCTGAGGTGTTGGCGTTTGAGCGCCGCCTCGTGCTCGTGGGCACGGGCACGCCCGAGAATCCGCTCAGGCTTCCTCTCGCGATGTACGAGGACGAGGGCGAGCTTGAGGGCACGTACCGCCTGCTCGATGAGGAGGGCCTGCACGGGCTCCTGCGCCCGTACTGCTACACGATTAGTCTCCAGCAGGCACGTGAGACGTACGCACACCTGAGGGCCATCGTTCCTGTCGTGGACGAGACGATGGAGGCGAACCTCGTCCCGGTGAGAAACGGCGTCTATAACACGTCCACGAAGCAGCTGGAAGCGTTCACACCCGAGCGTGTGTTCCTCACCAAGTCTCCGGTGAGATATGACCCTCAGGCCGTGTCTCCAACGAAGACCTTGAGCGACGGTGACACGTGGACGTTCGACGAGTGGTTGGCTGATCTTTTCGATGAGGACGAGGAGCGGGTCACCCTCTTTTGGGAGATCGTCGCGGCGAGCTTGCGCGTGTACAAGAGTTACGAGAAAGCGTTCTTTTTCTACTCGTCGAGTGGATCGAGCGGGAAATCGACGCTGCTGCATCTCATGCGCAACATCCTCGGCCAACGGAACTGTGCCTCGCTGAGCCTGGGCGCGTTCGGCAAAGACTTTGGTTGCGAGCCGGTGCTCGGCGTCTCTGCCGTCCTCACCGACGAGACCGATACGCATGGGTTCATGAAGGAGTGCAAAGAGTTTAAACAGTATGTGACCCACGACGTGATCACCGTCCAGCGCAAGGGCGTCAAGGCTGTGCAATGGAAGCCGCGAGGAATCGTCATCCAGGCAGGCAACGAGCTCCCCGAGTTCTCGGACAAGACAGAGGCAATGACGAGACGGTTCATCTTCGTCCCGTTCGATCGGTGCTTTGCGGGTGAGTTCGACCCCTCAATCAAGAGCGAGCTCATGGTCGATCGAGAGGTCCAGGAATACGTGCTCCGGCGTGCACTTGAGCTGCCTGAGTTTGTCAGTTTCACCGAAGGCGAGGCAACGAAGGCACTGCGTCAGCAGGCGAGGGTGCAAAACGACTCTGTTCTTGAGTGGTGGTTGGAAGAGCGTGGTGAGTTCCAGACGAATCTCATTCCGTGGGATTTCGCCTTCGACGTGTTCAGTAGGTGGGTCGCGAGGACAAACCCCGGCATGAAGTCGGCTATGTCGCGAAAGAAGTTTGTGCAGCGTCTTCGCGCAGCCGCTGAGGACGACTCCATGTGGAACCCGATGAGATCGAAAGACTCCGCACTGGTGATCGCGAACTACTGGGTGACCAACGTGGAGCCTTTGGCGGTGCAATACGGCCTTGTCGAGTGGTACGTGCCGGGCGCTCCGTCGATCAGCGGGAGTCCTAGTGCAGTGGCAAGAACGCCACGCGTTCGTGGGTTGCTGCGGATCAACCCGAGCGCCATGCCAGCACCGGCACAGCCGACTCAGGTCGTCACGATCTAGCCCACTCGCCGGCTGGGCTCCGGGACTGATTTTCCGACACGAAAGGAAGACAACCATGTCCAAGACAGCAGCTGAGATTGAGCAGGAGCTCGCCGCGAAGAACTCCGAGGCACGTGCCCTACGGCGTGCGCTTCGAGCGGCTCAGAAGGCCGAGCTCGTGTCCGCAAAAATCGCCCTCGGAGAGGCACTCTCCCGTGTGCTTTTTGCGGACACACCGCAGGCGATGCACGCCCTCATTCGGACCCTGAACGAGGGCGGCATCGTCGAGGAAGTGCGTCGTGTTTTCGGTGGCTCCCCCACCGAGGACACGTCCACCGAGGAGCCGCAGGACGAGCCCCAGTGGGGCTCGGACGCAGGCGACGACCCGACGCGAACCATGAACACGAGAGTGCTCGGGTGAGCGTCGATCAGACCCCTGGAATGGACCGAGCGAGCGAGGTCTGTTCCAGGGGTCCCGCCCTCGGAGAGCGCCATGACGTTTGAGCGTTAGCGAAAAACGTCTTATGGCGTAAGACGTACGTCTCTCAGGGCAGCGAAGCAGGGTCCCGGAGAGACGTACGGCTTACCCGGTGACGGGATTGTTGGGGCAGACCAAGCGGAGCGAGGTCAGGGGCCCCGGCAAGCACGGCACCGATCCCGTGGCAGGCGTCGTGGGCGGTCGAGCGTAGCGGGACCAGAGGCCCGCGACGGCTTCCACGGGGTCCATCGAGAACGACTGACGAACGAAGTGAGGAAGGAGAGAGCGATGGCACTGGCAGCGCCATCGGCAGGACGTGCGTCCTGCCATATTTCGCACACGAAGTCGGTGGCGGGACGACGAGGAACGCTCGACGAGATGATGAGAGAGATCGTCCCCGGAGCGGTCGAACGGTACGCGAAGAAGAACCCGAACATCGTCGTCGCAGAGGAAGCAAATAATGAGTCCTACGTCAACGACGGCGAGGGCGGGTTCCGTCTCTGTAACGACATCAGTGAGGTGATGGAGTACGGCGATTCTCGCGCCGCGAGGTTGTCGCGCAAGATCACGAAGGACAAGAAGAACAAGCGCGGGGAGATGAGGGGCGGCACGGTCACGACGACGACGTTCCTCGTGCACCTACCGCGCACGATGTGTGTTGAGGTTCCGAACGCCTATCCGGCAATTGATCCACGGACAGGCAAGCGTCGGATCGATCCCGAGACGGGCGAGCCTGCGAGCCGTTCGCGGTGGGTCGCACGTGACCGGGATGAGGCCGAGGAGTACTTCTCGGCAGTCCTGGAGTACCTGGGTGTCAGCGTCGTTCCAGGAGGCATCGACGGCATCCTCGGCGCCTCCATCCAATACTCAGAAAATACGCCTCACATGCACGTCATCGCGGACACGTTTGGTGACGACCCCAAGCGGCCGGGAATGCTCAGGCAAGACTGGTCGCGAGCGTATTCACAGAGCCGTGACGTACGCAATGAAGACGGACGTATCGTGCAAGGTTGGGAGAAGATCAAGGCACTTCACGTGGGCCTGCGAAAGCAGCTCATCGACCGCGGTTTTGAGGTCGAGCGAGAGTCGTCGGAGCGCTCCTTGGAGAACCTCGCTAAGGTTGAATATGTTGCCTCGATGCAAGCGCTGGAAACAGCCGAGGAGACCCTCGCCAGGGTCGCAGCGCTAGAGCCCGAAGCGCGCGCCGAGGCTGCACGGTTGGTGAGTGCAGCGAAGAAGCAATCGGCGAGCATCATTACCGACGCTCAGATTGAGGCTGGGGACATCAAGGCAGACGCAGAACTCGATGCTCGTGACCTGCTTGGCAGTGCCCGTGCGCGTGCTCGGTCAGCGCGTGAGGAGGGACGTGAGGAAGGACGAAAAGAAGGGCGCGCTGAGGCTGAGCAAGATCGTCAACGGGCGCGTGAGGCACTTGATCGTGCCAAGGCCGTTTCGCAAGCAGCAGATGAGCAATACGCCGCCGCGATTAACGCTCCGTCGATTCCCGACGAGCAAGCACGTCATCTTGCGTCAATGGGTGCTCGTCACCTAGCGACAGTGCTCTCGAAGCACGTGGACGATGCCACGCGCAAGAAGGTGGAGAAGGCGCAAGCAGCCGCCGATCGAACGTTCGCTCGCAATCCTGAAGCATTTATTAAGCAGGCTCGTGAAGTCGAGCGCGTCCACAGTGAGCGGCTCGCACGTAACCGTCGGATCACTCAGCAATCGAGCGCGGATAACACACTCAATCACGATGGTCCGGAGTTCTGATGTGAAGGACACGAGCGGAAGAAACGACCCCGGTCGCCATGAGGTGACCGGGGTCGTTTCTATGCTACTTGCAAACGCTTGCCGAGTGCTTTTGCAACCTTCTCTAGTGTTCCAGTTGAGATGTTTTGTCCAGTCTCTACCCTGGCAATAGTCGGACGGGAAACGTTGGCATGGTGGGCTAATTCTTCTTGGCTCCATCCAAGGGCACGACGGGCATTGCGAACGTCCTGACCGATGCCGTGCGCAGGATTGGGGTCGCGGCTCATGACGGAGCTCCGACGACGGGGGTAATGGCACGCTCTGCGCGTACGCGCAGAGCACGACCATAGGCCGCCATCCCCTCCCAGTCGACAACATCTTCACCTGATCCATCGGTGACGACAGGAACCATGATTTCTTGTGCTGCTAGTCGTCGCTGGTTGGGTTTGTACCCAAAGCTGTACTTCGGGAAACACTGGTAGGTGATGCAAGACGAAAGCATGAGAAGGGCATCGCCCGGAACGTTACTTTTCAGCGGTTCAAGTACGGTTACGTCTGAAGAGGCACTGAATGGCATTGGCTGGTATGTGCAATATCCCGCCCCTCCGTCGCCGTTGTTGACGATAGCCAAGCGCGCACCAGGGAACATCGGCTCATCATTGACGTAGCCGACGACGCTGTTTCTCCGCGCAGCAGCACCGATATACACCGTTCTCCCTCCAGTCACTCGTTTACCAACTGCTCCTCGGTGGAACCGAAAGAGAGCGTCGAGTCGAATAGGTGCGAACCGGAGTTCCACGAGCGTGTCGTCGTCATCGAGGCGAGTCTCACGAGCGCTGTGTGTGTGTGTGTGATGACCTGATCAAATAGTTCTGTACCGAGGCGATCCATGCCGTCCCAGTCAGCCTCGAAGGTACCGTCAGCGTTGGTGAGAGCAGGAACCATGATGCGGGTCTTCTTCAAGCGTCCAAGAGTGGCGCCGTTACCGCCCCAAGAGAACTTTCCCATCTGCTCCTGTATCAGTGAGGAGAGAACGAGCGCATTGCTCTCGTTGAGTCGCTCATGACGAAGAACCTGGATGTTCTGGCTAGTGTAGAACGGAACCGGCTGGTAACCGATCGTCTGAGTGTCGAGCCCAATCGTCATGGCGTTCCCGGCCTCAGGTGCCTTGTCTTGGCGCGGGCAGAAGGTATCGACTCCGTTGCTTGCCTTGGTTCGAGAGACGAACGGGAATACGAGCACTCCGGAGAGACAGAGCTTGCTCTTGTCGTACCACGCCTTCGAAGCAGTCATCGACTCGAAGACGTCGGTGATGAACATCGGCTGAAAGTCTAAGGTTTCAAGGACGCTCATTCGCCCCCTCCTCGTCGCTAGTGACGCTCACCGATGGTGTGATGAGGTCGCCGAGCCCGTGGGCGTGCATGTCCACCTGCCAAGACACGTAGTCGGCGACGGTCTTCATGAAGTCTTCGTAGGCCGGTGGCACGTCGTTGAAGTAGAAGTAACTGTGCTGCCATTCGTCCTCGGCGGTGACCTCGGAGCGGACGATGAAGCTCGTGTCGTCCTGTGCGTCACCGCGCAGGACCTCCAGGAGGTGCTTACGGCGCGAGGCGGCCGTGCCGTCGTCCACGAGGCCACGGTGCGGGGCGACAACCCAGCCATCCTTCTCGAAGTTCACGAAACGAACTACGTGGTCATCACGGTGTTTGCGGCCAGCCGTGAAGATCGCGATAACCGTGTGCGGTGTGTGCCCGGAGTTGGCAAAAGTCATCGGGTTCATCGTGATGACGGTTTCAAGCGTGTGGTGTTCCAGGATATAGCGTTTACGAGCCTTGTCCTCCTTGGTCTTGCCGACCATCGCAGACTGAGGCACGATGACGGCGAGCTTGCCGCCAGGGTTGAGGAACTCAAGGGCACGTTCAATGAAAGCGAGTTCGGAGAGGTTTCGGGTTTTCTTGCCCTTAGCCTGCGAGTAAGGCGGATTGAGAAGCACCTTGGTAAAGCCGTGCCCCATTACCCAAGTTCCGTCGGAGAGTTTCTCGTCGCCGCGCATCTCGTAGATGGGTGCCTCAAAGATGGAATCGCGGCGGAAGTTTGCTTTACCATCACCCCGCAGGATCATGTTCGTTGTGCCGATAGCAAAGAGCTTGTCCTGAAGTTCGATCCCGTAGAGACGATTCTTTCGGATGTCTTCGCGAAGCGCGGCATTGTCTCCGGCGTCGTCGAACATCCGTTGCATGGCTGCGATAAGGAACGATGCAGTACCCGCCGTAGGGTCGAGAACGTAGTCGGTGGCGTTGACGTCGATAAGCTCAGCCATGAGCGTGGTGACATGCTCAGGAGTGAGTACAATGCCGAGGCCTGAGCCGTCACCTCCGCCATAGGAGATGAACTCGTGGTAGAAGTTTCCGAGCACATCAAAAGCCGTCATTGAAGGGTCGGTAACAACGTGGAAGACTTCATCCTCTAGGATCCGCGCCATCCACTTCAGGGGCGACTCTCCTAGATCACGATGTGAACGGTTGAGCTGGGGCGCTTGCTTAATGAAGGCGAACTGGTCAAGGAGCGTGCCAATCTTGGCTTGCGGCATGAGCGCCTCAGATTTCATATATTGCTCGGCGGCGTCATAGATGATACGTCCGTCCCAAACTTGATAGTTGTTACCCGGCGTAATACTCATCAAGCGATCAATATCAAAGTAGGGATTCTGGAGAGCGAGGAGAATAGCCGAGACGAGCGGTGCTTTTCGGTCATTTTCGACCGATCCATAGTTGCGCATTCCTTCATGCAGGCGCTCTGCTGCGGCTCGAACATCGTCGAGCTGAACTTCTGCGTGAGGGCGCTGCCCGAGGACCTGAACGGCGTAGTACTCGCCGATCTCCTTCTCGGAGAACACGTCGAGATTGTCAAGGTCGTCAAGGTGCTTGACGAAGCCAGGAGCGACGTAGGACACGGCGATCTCGTGGTGGACCTCGCCACCGCCGATACCTACGGCGAAGACACCCTTGTCAAGCGGGATGCCGTTGGCGAGCATCGTCTTCGCGTAGTGAATAGCCCCGTTGAGGGCGTAGTCGGCACGGTAGGGATACTCAGTGGTCAGGTCGCCATCGACGAGGTAGCGCGTGCGCTGCACGTCCTTCTTGTCCTCGACCACGACAACGAAACCACCTGAGACAAAGACGAACTCGGGCTTGCCCTCAGCGCTGGCCGAGGCGGACTTCGACCCACCCTTAAGGGCGTCTCGCTTCCACTGCGGACCACCGTCCTGTTCCCAAGGACGCTCGAAGCCGATTTCACGCAACATGTCACGGACGATCTGGTCCGTCGCCTTTTCGTTTGCCACGTTCATCCTCTCACTGGCACGTCTTTCTACCTAAGATTGTATCAGATATATTGCATTGAGAACAGCCTGACACGGCAGCAAAAAGAGGGGTTTTCCCTGAAAAACGAACCCCCAGAGGCCGGTAAGACCTCTGGGGGTTCGGGTGTGAGTTCAGCGGGAACGGAAGATGAAGACACCGCCATCAGGGGCGTCGGCGACGGCGTAGTCGAGACGCCCGTCTCGCCACCAGGCATCAAGGTCGAAATATGAGTGCAGGTGTTCAGGAACCTCATCCCAGATGCCTAGCTCGTCGGCGAGGTGTGCGGCACAATCGGACTCACTGTCCCAGCAGCCACAGAAACAATCCTCAAATTCAGACACGCAAGGCAGATCGTCGGAGTCGACCACGTAGCAGCCTGTCTCCACCCATGCCAGCAGGGCGCTCCACCGGTGCTCCCCCACCTCCTCGAAAAGCTCACCCCATGACACAACAGCAGTCGGGGACATCTCGCCAGCTCCTCGCGGAAAGCCTTCGAGGTCGAAAACCCAGAGCTCTTCGTGAGAGGCGGGGTGATCGTACAAGTCCTCAGGGGTGACCTCGTCCGCAGCCTCGGCGTCGAACCAGTCGCCCACAAGTCGGCCCGCATTGTAGCAGGCTAGGCAACCGATCCAGACACGGGGATGGACGGCAACAACAGTTGAACAAGTCATAGCAAACCTCCGAGCAGGTAGAGACCGGGGTGGGCAGCCCAAGCTCGGAAAGGGCGCACGAGAGCACCCCGATCTCCAGTCAGGTTCTCGGGGGCGCTTGCGACCCATACTCAGGCCAACCGGGGCGCTGCGCGCCCACGACAATGGGCCACATACAGGAGGAGCGGGACAACATATCTAACGGCGAGCACGTGAAGGTGAGAGATGAGAGGCGGGAGCAACACCCCATAGCGCGCCGCTTTATGTGACGTAGATCGCGATTTCATGCCTCGATGTACAGCAAAAGTACACCAACCTCGATGTACAGCAAAAGTACACCAAGTACACATGATGTACACCAAAAAATCGCGATGGTGTACTTCGTTTTGCTTGGTATACCAAGGGAAACCCCCTCAAAGTACACCATGTACACCATTTTTTAGAAGGTATGGTAATCCGACGTACAACCCTCACGTGCGCACGCGTATACGAGACTCGGATTTTGCTGTACATGCTGTACTTTCACGCCGTTTTGCCTGGTAAACGAGGAGAAACCGTGTACACCAACGGTCTTCGATGGTGTACACGTGGTGTACATCTAGTGTGCACGGATGACGTTTTGCCTGGTAAACGAGGAGAAACCGTGTACACCAATGGTGCACACGGTCGCTCACATACCCGCATGGGCACTCACCTTCACGTGCTCGCCCTCCTGTGAGGATGACCTCGCGCCCCGCAGGGGCGCTGTACAGTTGCTCCTCATCGCGCCCGCTAGGGCGCGGCCTTGGATGCTTCTGGAACCCCGCCTGGGGCACCCAACGTCAGCACCCCGAAGCCAGGTCACTTCCACACGATCTCAACGGACTCGGGATCAAACCCTTTCTTACCCTGCCTTGCCCGCCGGAGCGTCACGGTCATGAAGGTGTCGATCATCGTCCGTTGCAGGGCGATGGGAGCCTCAAGGAAAGCCGCTGCCGGGTCTGGTGTCCCAAGGATCGGTTGGAGCACCGTTCCGGTGCCAGAGGCGAGACGTTCGGCCTCAAGGCGCGTAATCTCAGCCCGAGCAGCGTTTCGAATGCGAGCGAGGTCAGCACCTTCGATGGCCTCAGCATCATAGTCTCGTTCGGCACGGGCAATACGGGCTCGCTGCTGAGCGATCCGCTCCGAGAACGCGTCCTTGACCTCAGGATCTGCCTGCTTCTTGCGACGCTTGAGGTCCTTCTTCTGGAGCCGGGCGACGACGAGGGCACGGACAAAGTCATCGATAGCGCTCCGGGTTCTGTTGAGGTGCCCGGCATTGCAGGAGTAGTAGCGAGCACGTGTCCGCACGGGCTCCCCACACTCTCCGCACCGATAGAGCCCTGCTCCCAGGTGCTTTCGAACGGTGGAGCCGGAGCGGTTCGTCACGCGGGCAGGGTCGTCGAGGAGGTTCTGCACAGTCCACCATTGATCTGCTTCGACGATGGCCTTCCATTGCCCGAGCACGAGCTTCCCGCGCTCGTCTTTGACGAGGTTGTCGCGCAGGGCTTTGCGACGCGATTCCCCGGCTTCCTGCCGACGCACGTCCTTGGAGGTGTACACGGAATACCCGGCATAGCGGGGGTTGCGCAGGATGCCGAGCACCGTAGACGCTGACCACGGGCGGTCCTCGGGCACCGGACGGGGGCTCTTCCCCTCGGCCTCACGCCGCGCGTTGCGCTCCAGGACGATCGTTCTGCTGTGGAGTGGCAGGTGGGGCACCCCAGCGCCCTCGCCATCCATCTGCGTGCCGCTGAGGGCGCGCGCGATGCCGTTGAGCGAGTCTCCCCGGAGGAAGGCGGCATAGATGGCCCTGACGGCCTCAGCCTCGTGCTCGATGAGCTCGCCGGAGGTCGCATAGCCGAGTGGCCGGACGCCCTTGGGCGGGCGTCCCTGCCGCGCGCGTTGGACGTGTGCACGGGACTGCCGAGCCCCCTTGCGTTCCACCTCAGCGCGTGCGACTGCCGCCTTGATGCGGGCATACATTCTGCCGCCGTCGGTGGCGAGGTCGGCGTCGCCATTCGCGGTTACGAGGAGCAGGCCACGGGACTCAGCGCGGTCGATCCAGTCTTCGAGTTCCCGAGGCTGGCGAGTGAGCCGGTCGAGGTCATAACAGACGATGGCATCGAGGAGCCCCGCCTCATAGTCCTGCACCATCCGCAGATAGGCAGGACGCTTCTTCGTCTTGTCTGAGGCCGAGATGCTCTGATCGACGTAGGTTTCCACGACCTCCCAGCGGCGAAACTTCGCGAGGTTCTCGCAGTCCTCGCGCTGACGCTCGATGGCGAGCCCGTCCATCTCTCTGTCGAGAGAGATACGGAGATAGACGGCTGCGCGTATGGGTGTGGATGGGGTACTACTCATACCCCTATTCTACTTCTTAGACGTAAGCCCTGTCCGGAACTCGACGACATCGCCGTCGCGCATGACGTAATCCTTGCCTTCCATGCGCACGCGGCCGGCCTCGCGAGCCTCTTTCATGCCGCCAAGCTCAACCAGATCCTCAAAGGACACAATCTCGGCCTTAATGAAGCCACGCTCGAAATCCGTGTGGATGACGCCGGCAGCCTTGGGAGCGGTATCGCCCTGGCGGATCGTCCAGGCGCGCGACTCCTTCTCGCCGGCAGTCAGATAGGTCTGCAGGCCGAGGGTATCGAAACCAACTCGTGCTAACTGGTCCAGGCCAGACTCTTCTTGGCCTGATTCGGCGAGCATTTCACGGGCGTCGTCCTCGTCAAGCTCAACCAATTCCGACTCGAACTGAGCATCCAAGAAGATCGCTTCAGCCGGAGCGACCAGCTGATGCAACGATGCCTGCAGGTCTTCATCCTCCAGGCCTTCCGCATCCATGTTGAACACGAAGATGAAGGGCTTGGTGGTCATCAGTTGGAAGGATTTGAGGGCTTCTTGGTCCAGATCCGCTCCCGCAGGCCCAGACAACAACTCGCCCTTTTCCAGCAGCGCCAACGCCGCCTGGGCGGTCTCCAGCACCACGGGTTCGGTCTTCTTACCGCGAACTTCTTTTTCCAGGCGCGGGATCTGCTTTTCCAGGGTCTGCATGTCAGCCAGGATCAGCTCAGTTTGGATGGTCTCAATGTCCGAAGCTGGATCGACCTTGCCATCAACGTGGACCACATCAGGATCGGAGAACGCACGCGTCACCTGGCAGATAGCGTCGGCCTCGCGAATGTTGGCAAGGAACTGGTTACCCAGGCCCTCGCCTTCGGACGCGCCGCGCACAATACCCGCAATATCAACGAAAGATACGGTTGCAGGAATCACCTTCACCGAGTTAAACATCTTCGCCAGCACATCCAAGCGAGGATCCGGCAGCGGCACCACACCCACGTTGGGCTCAATGGTTGCGAAAGGATAATTCGCAGCCAGAACGGTGGCGCGGGTCAGAGCATTGAACAGGGTCGACTTGCCAACATTGGGCAGTCCGGCGATTCCGATCGTAAGAGACACGGCTGCAATCCTAGTCGACACGGGCGAGCCCACCCTACTGATCGCCTATCCACAGGCCTGGAACACCTCACATTTATCCACAGGAACGCACCACTGGGGTCGTCCTCGTGACTATTGGTAAGGCACTCTCGGAGGATGAGCCTGCCCCACACTCAAGTCATCCGAACGCAGGGAAACCAGCGACGAGTCCTTCCCGACCAGTCTGTGTCTATCCGACGCGGCGCCATTTTGCTGCTCAAAGATGAGGATATGACTGCGCCCATGTGGCGCGCCCAATCCCTTGCAAACGGAGCAAGGATTCTCGCGACGAATCACTTCACACGCGGATCAACAGTTTTCACCCACGAATCCGCGATGATTGCCCACGGCCTTGCACCGTGGTGTAAAAATCCGAATGTGTCGTTGCGCCCGAAGGGACGCTGCAACCGCAAGATCCTGCCTGCGCTGCGAATAGGCGAGCACTCCATTGCTTCGGTCCACTCGGTGCCGACACAAAGCACCCGTCTCGGGGATGATGCGGAAGCGGTCGACGGAGTGTTGGTTGACTCTCTTGAAACGACAGCGCTGCTCATGGCTGCCAGCCGTCCGCCCACCGATGCGATCGTGGCGGTGTCGCAGATTGTCCGTCGACTATCGAAGTTTGACAGGTTTTTACCGAAAGCCTCTCGTGCTCATGAAGCTGGCGTCAAGGCGCACTTATTGGAACGCTTGAGCCCTGGAGGAGATTGCGCGCACTTGAGGGGAGCATCGCGGGCTGGGTTGCTAATCGCGGGCTCGGATGCGGGGTGCGAATCGGTTGGCGAGGCCGCACTGCTGACAGTTTTGCTCACTCTTGAGCCCCAAAACATCCGCACTCAGTATGAGATTGTTGCCAACGGGAACACCTATTTTGCAGACTTTGCCCTGCCCAAATGGCGAATCGTGATCGAGTTCGACGGCGTCATCAAAATGGGGACAAATGAACGCGAGTTTCATCAGGCACAGGCAGAGTTAATGGCGCGGCAACGTGATCTGGAGGACGCCGGGTGGACTGTGGTCCGAGTAGGTTGGAAGGATCTGCTGAACCTTGACGCGCTACGCGCCAAGCTATTGGCCCGAATCCTCAGAGTACAGCGGATCCCAACGCTGCCAAGCCGGCTGGCTGAGGACTACTGGCGTTTACACCTGTGAGCGTGAAGGGCCCGCACGATGGAACGCAATGAAGTGCGGGGAACTTTAACCGTGTCGTTCCCTCGCGCCCCACACGCTTACAGCACCCAGACCCCCGCGCAACCGTGCACAACAGGCTGTAACCGTGTACAACCCTGGAAACCCACACACTTACAACACCCAAACCCCCGCGCAGCCGTGTGTAACAGGCCGTAACCGTGTACGAAGCCAAGGCGCGCGGCGGAAGCACGCCGTGACCAGACTGTGGCATATTGATCGGGTGCCTACCCCCGACGCTCCACAGACTCCACCGGCCGCTAAAGCGGCCGACACCACCAGGGATAACCCCTGGCCACTGCGGCGCCTCACTGAGAACATCAAGATCTACGTCGACCGCATGTCACCCCTGTGGGTCGAAGGCCAAGTCATCGAATACAAGATCCGCCCCGGCGCCAAGATGCAGTTCCTGAAACTGCGCGACCTTGAAACCGACACCTCGATGACGGTCACCGCCTGGGCGGGGGTTATCGAAGCCGCTGGTCCAGCTTTGGAAGAAGGCTCCCGCGTTGTCACTCGGGTCAAGCCAGTGTTTTGGGAACGCTCCGGGTCCCTCAACCTTCAGGCAGCGGAACTCCATCTTCAAGGTCTGGGGGATTTGCTCGCCCGTATCGAAGAGTTGCGCCGGCGCCTCGCCGCCGAAGGTTTGTTCAATGAAGACTTCAAGAAGCCCTTGCCTTTCCTGCCACGGCGCATCGGCCTCATCTGCGGGCGCAACGCGAAAGCCAAAGATGATGTCGTTGTGAGCGCCACTGACCGGTGGCCGTCCGCCAAGTTCGAGATCCGAGAGGTCGCCGTTCAAGGGACCAACTGCGTGCGCGAGGTAACCCAGGCGCTTGCCGAACTCGATGCCATTGAAGATATTGACGTCATCGTCATTGCACGAGGCGGCGGCGCAGTTGAGGACCTCCTCCCCTTCTCCGACGAGGTGATGGTCCGCGCAGCTGCCGCGGCCAAGACACCGGTGGTTTCGGCGATCGGACACGAGGGCGACTCTCCTCTACTGGACCTCGTTGCCGACTATCGGGCTTCTACGCCTACCGACGCGGCGCGCCGTATTGTCCCTGACCGCGCCCGTGAGCTTGACGGTATTGAACAGGCGACAAACCGCATCCGTAATGCTGTAGCGACAAGACTGGCAACTGAAAGCCAGAGGATCACAACTCTGACCTCAAGCCCAGTTCTGGCTTCCCCCACCGCCGTCCTGGACGGACATAAGGCCGCCCTCGACAAGCAGGTGACAACGCTGCGCCATCTGTTTGAACGAAACCTCGCTGCTCGGAAGCACGAATTGGGCCAGGCCCAAGCGACGTTGACGGCGTTGTCGCCGCAGGCGACTCTTGACCGCGGGTACACGCTGCTCAAGCTCCCTAACGGCCAGGTTGTGCGCGACGCGGCTGATATTAAGAAGGGTGATCTGCTCGAAGGCATTTTGGCGCGAGGGCGCATGGTCGCCCAGGTTTTCGGAACTACACCCGCTTCCCCGACACAAGATTCTCAAGGAGACAACCCATGACCGACACCAATGATTTTCCTGAGGTTAGCTCGCTGGCATACGAGCAGGCGCGCGATGAGCTGGTGGCAATTGTGCGCCAACTCGAGGGCGGCCAAGCTCCTTTAGAAGACACTTTGGCTTTGTGGGAACGAGGCGAAGCGTTGGCACTGCGTTGCCGAACGATCCTTTCGGAAGCGCAGGACCGTTTGGAACGCGCAACCGCCGCGGAAGCTCCCAGCCACGACTAGACTGGCTGTCGAATCACGTGCGTGCTCAGGCACGGCAAACGGAAAGAAGACTCATGGACCTCACCACCGAACCTCATATCCTCACCATCGGTGAAGCCCTCATCGACTTGGCATTCCCCGCTGGCCACCCCGAACAAGCGGTGGGCCACCCCGGTGGATCACCGGCTAATGTGGCAATGACTTTGGGGCGCCTCGGTCGTCCAGTTGCTTTCCAAACGTGGTACGGCGACGACGATTACGGCCGCCAGGTTGAAGAGCACTACCAGGCATCCAAAGTGTTTATCACCCCAGAATCCAAGGGTGCGGATCGCACGACGACTGCGATGGCCGAGCTCGATGAGAAGGGTGCGGCGACGTACACCTTTGATTTCGTGTGGGATCCGACGGCTCCGATGAAGATTTCGGATAAGGCAGAGATCATCGAGGCTGGCTCAATTTCTGCAGCTCAGCAGCCAGGTGCAGGCGTGGTCCTTGAGACATTGAAAAAGGCACGCGATCATGCGGTGATTGCTTTCGACCCAAATGCGCGTCCGGCGATTATGGGAACCCCTGAAAAGGCTCTGCCTTTGGTGGAAGAGTTTGTTGCTGTGGCGGATCTGGTGAAGGTTTCCGATGAGGACCTGGAGTGGTTGACGGGTTCGCAGGATTTGGAGGCCACGATTGACCGTTGGCTGGGTCTTGGCCCCTCAGTCATTATTGTGACCCGCGGCAAAGAAGGCGGGTTGGCTGTCACCCGCAGCGGCATCCGCGTCGAGCACGCACCCAAGAAGGTCAAGGTGGTGGACACCATCGGCGCCGGAGATTCCTTCATGGGCGGCATTTTGGATGCGCTCTGGGGCTTGGGGATTCGTGGTGCGGCCGGCAAGGAATCGCTCAAAGATATTGACGAGGGCGACCTGCGTTCGATTTTGGCCAGGGCCAGCGCAGTGTCTGATGTGACGGTGTCGCGGGCTGGCGCTAATCCTCCGTGGGCACACGAATTAGAGGACTGAGCGTTTGAAGAAAGTTGGGCTGGTCGCAAGTATGTGACCAGCCCTTCTTTTTCCGACTACCCTCAGTGAGCTCCGCTGTGCAGCAATCTACTTTCCGAGGCGTCGCTCCCTTTGTGCGTATGAGCGTAGGGCTCGCAGGAAATCGACGCGTCGGAAGTCGGGCCAGTAGACCTCGCAGAAGTAGTACTCGGAGTGGACTGATTGCCAGAGCATGAAGCCAGAGAGTCGCTGTTCTCCCGATGTTCTAATGACGAGGTCGGGGTCGGGTTGGTCTTTGGTGTACAGGTGCGCTGTGATGTCGGCATCTGACAGGGATGAGGCAAGTTCTTCCAGGCTGGTTCCTGCTGCCGCGGCGTCTTGAATGACACCGCGTACGGCCTCGGTAATTTCGTGGCGGCCGCCGTAGCCAACGGCAATGTTGACTGTCATACCTTGTATGTCTCGGGTATTGTCAATAGCAGTCAGTAAGCGTTTCGCGGTGTCTTCGGGTAGCAGGTTGAGGTCGCCGACGATTTTGAGCCGCCATTTCTGCTGGTTGGCCAAGAGTTCGACGGCTTCACAAATAATGCCGAGGAGTTCTTTGAGTTCTTGAGCCGTTCGCGAGAGGTTGTCGGTAGATAGGAGCCAGAGGGTGACGATGGAGACGCCTGCGTCTTGGGCCCATTCGAGGAACTCCGAGATTTTCCCTGCGCCAGCGCGGTGTCCGTCAGAAGCTGTTGTTCCAATGGATTTGGCCCAGCGCCTGTTGCCGTCGAGGATCACACCGATGTGGGCTGGGATTGCTGCGTCGTTGAGTTCTGTGCGCAGTCGGCGTTCATAAAGGTCGTACAGCAAATTCCACTGGGGCATGTGAGTCCTCCATCTGGCAGTTCCGACGCGGCCATTTTGACATGCTTCTTGAGCTGAGCCAACGAGAATGGAAAGTTTTAGGGCGGGTGTTACACCCGCATCTGAGTTATTTTATTTCTGGCGTGTTCAGGTTATGAGAGATAACCTACGATGCAGTAACTTACGCTATCGTAGGTTCGGGAGTTCAAACACCAGCATTGAAGGGGCACCATGAAGATCGCTTCGATCAAACCGACCAGCTGGGTACCAGATCAACTGGTCGCCATCAAACCTCACCTTCGCGGATGGCTACACCTCATTGCGGCTCCCCTGTCCCTGATCGCATCCATCGTCTTGGTGTGCCTCGCCCCGGAACCTGCGACAAAGTGGGCCTCGGCCGTTTACCTAGCTTCATCACTCATCCTCTTTGGAGTCTCGGCCGCCTACCACCTGTTCTACTGGGCACCCAAGTGGGAAACCATTTTCAAACGCCTCGATCACTCAAACATCTTCCTCCTCATTGCAGGCACCTACACTCCACTGTCAATCGCCCTACTCGACAAACCCACCGCCACACTCATCTTGTCAATCGTTTGGACGGGCGCGCTGATCGGCATCCTGCTCAACCTCTTCTGGCCCACGGCCCCACGGTGGCTCACTACCCTGGTGTACGTCGCACTCGGATGGGTAGCTGTCGGATTCCTCCCCCAGCTCTGGGCAGCCGGAGGACCCGCAGTAATTTGGCTAATTGTCGCCGGCGGAATCCTCTACACCATCGGCGCGGTCGTCTACGGCACCAAGAAACCCAACCCGTGGCCAACATGGTTCGGCTTCCATGAAATCTTCCACGCCTTTACCGTGGCCGCGTGGGCATGTCACTGCGTCGCCGTGTATATGGCGGTGCTGTAACAACTGCTTCACTCGCACCATCACCGATGCGCTAGGACGCATCCACCAAATACCAACGTGCGATGACGCATCCAGCGAATTAGACGGATATTGCTACACTCATCGGGTATTCACGCCGGCACCGCCTCGGTGCCGGCCCTTAATTTTGGAGGAAACCGATGGCTGATACCCAATGGCTGACTCAGGCCCAGTACGACCTGCTCAATGACGAGCTAACTGAGCGAGTCGAGGTCAAGCGGCCTGAAATCGCCCGTCTTATCGACAACGCACGCCAAGAAGGCGACCTGCGAGAAAACGGCGGCTACCACGCTGCACGCAATGAACAGTCCATGAACGAAACCCGCATCCAGGCGCTCCAAGAAATGCTTGCTCACGCCCAGATCGGCGAAACCCCCGCCGACGACGGGATCGTGGAACCAGGAATGGTTGTTACCGCTCTGGTTGCCGGGCGCGAACAAAAGTTCCTTCTGGGCTCGCGCGACGCCGGCGGTGACCTCGGCATCCAAGTGTTCTCAACCGCAGCGCCGCTGGGAGCAGCGGTCACCGGCCACAAAGTCGGTGACAAGCTGACCTATGAGGCTCCCAACGGCCGCGATATTGAAGTCGAAATCATCGAAGCCAAGCCTTTCGCAGGTTAACTATTCTCTAGTCACGCGACTCGGATTCAGCGGGGGCTGTGCCATTGGCACTGTCCCCGTTTTCCGTGCCCTCGGTTCGGGACGCGTCAGCGTCGTCCTCGTCCTCGTCTGCTTGGGCACCAATGTCGAGGCCGGTCGGCGTACCTGCAGGTAACTCGTCACCGCCCTGGCTGGCTACCGGATCGACGGCTGAGGAAACGCGCGAAGCCGAACCGTAGGAAGCGGACACCATTTCCTCAAGCATCCCGGGAGGGCCGCCAGCGCGATCCTGTTTGGTTTGCAGCTCAGGCATCGAATCGTATCCGTGCAAGTAGAGGAATGTGGCGTTAATGAAAGCCGCAATCGGCACACCGAAAATGGCACCAGGAATACCAGCGATTGAACCAGCAGCAGTCACAACCAACAAGACTGCCATCGGGTGCAACGATACGGCATTGGACATCAGCAATGGCTGAAGAAGATTCGATTCGATCTGTTGAACGACCAGGATGATCACCAGCATGATGATGCCTGCGGTCAGCCCCTGGTCTACCAGCGCCACGAAAACCGCGATCGCACCCGACACGAGAGCACCGACGATCGGTACGAAGGACGCGAAGAACACAACGACCGCGATGGGCAGCACCATCGGCACCCCTAGGAAGAAGGCACCTAAGCCGATGCCTACCGCATCGATAGCCGCTACTTGAATTTGGGTGCGAACATACGAGCCCAGCGTCACCCAGCCTCGGATAGCAGACTCGTGAAGAGGCACTCGGGCAGGTGCCGGGAAAAGCCGAACAACCCACAGCCAGATTCTCCGCCCCTCCCGGAGGAAAAAGAAGAGGCAGAAGAACATCACCAACGTACTCGAGACAAGTGTGACAACCGATGAGGTAACAGACAAAGCTCCCGTCGCGAGCTGGTCGCTGTTCTTTTGAGCCCACAAAGTGATTTCGTTCTGAACAGTCTTCAGCCCTTCACCAATGTAGGAGGCGTCAAGTTTGAGAGGGCCCTTTTCCATCCATTCAGTAATCGCACCGACTCCAGCTGATGCCTTGGTGAAGAGTCGCGGAAGTTGCTGGATAATTTCATTACCCGCCTGAGACAGCGCCGTGACAATAATGACGAGGAGGACGATCAAACCTGCGGCGGCCGCAAGCGTGGGAGAAAACCGCAATTTCTTGACCAGCCAACCGACGAAGGGCTCAAGCAGAACAGCCAAAAGAAGCGCGATGGCCAGCGGCATAATGATGATCGTCAGCTGAGTGCCTAGCCAAAGCAATCCTGCTGCAGCAACAGCAACGATAATGGCACGCCAGGAGATTGCTGCGCCCACTCGAATACTCCATGGCACGGCCTCGGCGGCATCGCGGTCTGATTTGAGGGAGTCTCCGGGGCCGAAGGGCATGGTGTCGTTGTACTTCTCGTCGGGTTTATCGACGACCTGCGTGGTGATGCGCTCAAATAATTCTGCGAAGCTCCACTTCATGCGCGTGCTCTCAGAGCTCATGGGTTCCTCCATTATTGACTGCGGTTCTAGCGTAGCGGTCGCTTCGGGCACCCGCTCAACGCTTTGAGTGAGACTGCCGGCGCGCGAGGGGGCTGCGTCTGTGTTCCAATGGCGTCATGATTTCCTTCCAGACTCCTTCTTCGTCACCCATTCGTCAGTCGACCCACCTGTTATTGGGAACCTCCCTGGGTCACAAACCGAGTGAACATGAGGAGGTCCTCTATTTTGCTGCCGGCTGTTTCTGGGGCGTTGAGAAGGCTTTCTGGAATGCGCCTGGAGTGGTGGCTACTGCGACGGGCTATATGGGTGGCGACGTGGCGTCACCCTCGTACGAGTTGGTATGCACGAGGACGACGGGTCACGCGGAAACGGTTCGTGTCGTTTTTGATTCGACGAGGACGAGCGCGGCTGAACTCATTGCCTTGTTCTTTGAGATTCACGATCCGACCCAGGCTGATGGGCAGGGTAATGACATCGGTCCACAGTATCGCAGTGCGATCTGGACGACGACTCCTGACCAGTATGACGTTGCTGTCCGAGCGCGTGATGCCTATCAGAATGAGGTGTCTGCGCACGGCTTTGGATCGATCACCACTTCGATTGAGGATGCGTCCGCGGCTGGGCCTTTCTGGCAGGCAGAGGATTATCACCAGCAATATCTGATCAAGGTGCCTAACGGTTACGAGTGCCATGCGCGAACAGGTATTCCGTGCCCCATCATCGTGTAACGCCACCGGCGTTGACAGATGGCCCAGCCAGATGGTGGCAAGCCCTGGCCGGGCTTCGAACCGATTCACTGGGTGAATCGGTGAGCGGGCGGGCGGGCCATCATCCGGCTGGGGCCACAACAACTTGTGCGTCCCTCGCGGGAGTTTTGTGCGTCCCTCGCGGGAGTTTTGGGCGTCCCTCGCGAGGGGAAGGTGTGGGGTCAGGCGACGCCTAGGATGTCGGTGACGAAGACCAGAGTGTCTCCCCCACCGATACCGGCCTGGGGAACTCCGCGATCACCGTAACCGTATTCGGACGGAATCGACAGCAGGACGCGTGAACCAACCTTGTGACCAAGCAGCCCCTCGTCCCAGCCTCGGATGACCATGCCGACACCGATCTGGAAGGTCAGGGCCTGGCCACGATCGTAGGAGTTGTCGAAGACGTCACCGTCGAAGACCTGTCCCAGGTAGTGGCAGTGGATGGTGTCACCGGCTTCGACGACTTGGCCGTCGCCCTCGTGAAGGACCTCAACGAGCAGCTCGTCAGAAGGTACGGATTCAAATGCGAGCGAGGGCTTGCGGCCAAATTCGCCGGTGACGGTGATGTTTTCCATTTTTAGTTCTTTCAGTCGTTGCGCAGGTAGGACAGGATGCGCAGGATTTCGAGGTAGAGCCACACGACGGTGACCATGATGCCGAAGGCGCACATCCACGCGTACTTTGCGGGAGCACCTTGTTGGACGCCGACCTTGACCTGGTCGAAGTCTTGGATGAGGCACAGGGCCCCAATGACAACGGCTACGAGGCCGACGATGAGTCCGAGCGGCAGACCCATGAAGGTCATTTGGTCGAAGCCGCCCTGCAGGAGGCCCGTCATGGATAGAACCATGTCGAGGATTCGGTAAACGAGAATGCCGACAAGGGCGATGAGGGTGAACTTGGCGAGCTTCGGAGAGTTGCGGACCTTACCGGAAGCGAAGAGAGCAAGCGTGACACCAAAGACTGCGGCAGTCGCCAGGAGCGCTTGGATGACGATGCCGGGGTAGACGGATTCCGTGACGCCTGAGATGGCGCCGAGGGCGAATCCTTCGAAGCCTGCGTAGGTCAGAATGACGGCTGGCCGGATCGTCTTGGAGAAGGAGACCACCAGGACGCATACGAAAGCAATGAGGATGGATCCGAGGGCGATCATCATGCCGAGCCCGGGGTTGGCGGCTGCGACTGTCCAACCGAGGAAAGCGCCGACCAGCAAAAGACCAAAGGAAATGCCGCTCTTAACAATGACGTCATCGTAGGTCATTTGCCTGCGGTCGACGGCGTCGGCTGCCGGAGCGCTCATTGCGGCCTCGTATTGCGCCATTTGTTCAGCAGAATAGGTGGGAGCCCCTGCACCTTGGGACTGTCCTGCCTGAGCCGTCTGGTACGGGTAGCGCGGGTCGACTGTTGCCGTCGGCGAGGCTCCGGGCTGGTAGCCGGGCATCGTCGGGTAACCGTTGGGGGTTTGACCGGTCGAGATTGCGGTCTGTGACCACTCTTTTTCGAGGCGGTTGAACACGGGGTTGGCCATCGAGGTCTCCTTGAGTTCGTAGAATCCGTACCCCAAGAGTGTCACATGATGGACTGAAAGGCACCTGGAGCCAAGATTATCCGCCCTCAGCGCAATGGTTGCGGTACCCCCGGTCGGACTCGAACCGACAACACACCGATTTTAAGTCGGTTGCCTCTGCCAATTGGGCCACGGGGGCGAACAGCTACAGACCTTACAGGATCACAGCTTGATGACAAGTTACGGTCACTGCACTCATCTATCTTAGCGTTTTCGTTAGACTCCGTAGACGCATTGTTAACAATCCCGGAAGGACTCTTGTATGAGCCCCGCAGCCGACGCGTCTGCCAAAGACATCGCCGACCGCATCAAGCACTTCCTTTCCAACGAAACCAGCGCAGGAATGCTGGTCATCGTTATCGCTTTGATTGCCTTGGTGATCGCAAACTCACCGCTCAGCCATTTCTACGAACATCTGTCACACATGGAGTTCGGACCGAAGTCTTTGGGTTTGCATCTGAGCGTTCATGAATGGGCTGCTGACGGGCTCTTAACAATCTTCTTCTTTGTCGTAGGCCTTGAACTCAAAACCGAGTTCGTCACGGGTTCACTGCGTGACATGAAGGAAGCCGCACTACCGATGATTGCCGCAGCTTTTGGCATGATCGGCCCGGCAATCCTCTACGTCACAATTCAACTGACATTGGGCTCTTCGCACTTCTCCGGTTGGGCTGTCCCCACAGCCACAGATATCGCCTTCGCCGTGGCGATCCTGTCGATCTTCGGCAAGGGGCTGCCGCCCGCAGCCCGCACTTTCCTGCTGACTTTGGCCGTGGTCGACGACTTGCTGGCCATTATTGTCATTGCCGTTTTCTACTCATCCGGCTTGAATTTTGTTGCCTTGGCCGCTTCTCTGCTCGTCATCGCAGTATTCGCTGTTCTGGTGAACAAGGGCATCCGCCACTGGTGGATCCTGCTCCCGTTGGGTGTCATCGCATGGGCCTTTATGCTCAGCTCCGGCGTCCACGCCACTATCGCTGGCGTTGCCTTGGGTCTGGTTGTTCCAGCAACTCGTACACGCGAAGGCCAGATGACTCACGACTTCGTCGAGAAGTGGAACCCCTGGTCAGCGGGCTTAGCTTTGCCGATCTTCGCATTCTTCTCCGCCGGCGTGAATGTGCTGGGGGCCGAGGGCGGCATCATCAAGACGCTGACCGACCCGATCACCATTGGCGTAGCCATTGGCCTACCCCTAGGCAAGCTCCTCGGCATTTGGGGAAGCGTCTGGCTGCTCACCAAGTTCACGAAGCTGCGCCTGGGCAACGGCGTGGACCTGCCGGATGTGGCAGCCATGGCTCTGCTCGCAGGTATCGGATTCACCGTGGCCATGCTCATTGGTGGCTTGGCCTTCACCGACGAACTTCTGCAGGCTCACGCACGCTTCGGTGTCATTATTGGCACCTTCGCTTCTGCAATCTTGGGTGCTATCGCACTACGGATGCGTCTGCGTCAGACGGTACGTGGCGCCGGGGCAGAGAAGTCTCGCAAGAAGAACCACTAAGACCAACCTGGCTTACGCTCGCCTCGCCGCGGGGTGCTAGGAACTCTAAGTGAGAGGCTCTGGAGCAATGCGTTCCAGAGCCTCTCACTTTGCCTAAAATTCGCGCCCATCTCTACATCAAAGACAGGGCAATGCCATCAAGGATGTCGTGTTCGGATGTCACAACCCGGTCAATCTCACGTCCGGCCTCGCCCGCACGTTCAACCACTCGTGCCACGATCCGACTCCAAATAAGCGATCCCGCAGCAATGACGTCCTCACGGCCTGCGGGCATGAAACCAAGCGCGGCTTTTACGGCAACAGGTTGATCGACCATGAACCGTACGGCCTGGTCGATCTCTTCCACCGTCAGCCACGCTCCGTGAATACGTTCAGGCTGATAACCGGTTAAACCCAGCGCCTGAGCGGTCAGCGTCGTTACCGTGCCGGCGACGCCAACCAGGGTACGCACGCGACGAAGATCAACGGACTTTTCTGCCCGATTAAGCTGTTCGTCGATCCACTCAATCGCACGGCGTTGGGATTCCTCGTCAATGCCGACACCAGGATCGCAGTGAGCGAAGAACTTCTCGGTGACACGCACAGCTCCCATGTCCACCGAAATAGACTGTTCAACGCTTTCGCCGCCGAGCACCAATTCGGTAGACCCTCCACCGATATCAACGACAAGCATCGGTGATTCAACGTTCTCACCCAGCCCCTGGACTGCCCCCACAAAGGACAGCGCCGCCTCTTGCGTTCCCTCAACAACTTCAGGGGCCACCCCCAAGACGCGCGTGATCTCTTGGACGAAGTCATCTCGGTTGCTTGCATCGCGGCTAGCTGAGGTGGCGACAAAACGGATCCGGTCGACCTCGAGCCGGTCAATCATTCTGCGATATTCGGCGGCCGCTTCAACCGTGCGCTGAATAGCCTGCGGGTCCAGCACTCCTGTTTCGTCGACCCCTTGTCCCAGACGAACAATACGCATCTGTCGGGTCAAATCCGTCAACTCAGGTAGTTGCCCCTCCCCTCTGGGGATGGCATCGGCTACCAGAAGCCTGATGGAATTGGTTCCACAATCTATAGCTGCTACTCGAGTCACCGGCAGATTCTCGCACAGCCCGCCATCATCTCCGGTTCTGACTCTCGATCTGGGTCACGATGGGAGTAGTTTCTCAACAGCTGCAGCGATTCGGGGACCATAAACCCCGCTCTGCCATTGCCTCAATGGCAAGATCGCCAATCGGATTCACTCCCGGCCCTGATGCCAAAGCATGTCCAACGAGGGCGTGCAGGCATTTGACACGATTGGGCATTCCGCCGGCAGAAACACCCGCGATCTCTTCAACCTGGCCCAACGCATCGCGTCGAGCAATGTAGTCGGCGTGCGCCTGCGCATAGCGGTCAGCAACCTGTGGGTCTTGCGCGAGCAGAGCGTTGTATTCCTCCATGACGTGTTCGGCCTCCAAGGTGGAGCAGGCTTTTACCGCGGGAGGACAGGTCAGGTAGAAAGTTGTTGGGAAAGGTGTGCCGTCTTCGAGGCGCGGCGCAGTCTGGACGACCGTTGGGCGCCCACAGACACAGCGGGCAGCAATTCCTACGACCCCACGCGGAAGACGACCCAGTTGTTCACGTAGGACGTCGAGGTCGGCCTCGGTTGCGCTTGTGGGATTGTCAGCGTGTGTCATCGTCCGGATTCCTGATCGGTAGTGGAAGCACCGGATTGGACACCGGCACCTGATTGAGCCGTACCGGATTGTACGCCAGCTCCAGACTGGCTGGAATTATGTGCAGCGTCGCCGTCCACGGGATCGGCCTCGTCGGCTTTTTGGATGAGGATGCCCACGACTTGAACCCAGGGACGCTTGGGTCCCTCGTCGAGGGCGGCGCTGACCTGCGCATCATCTTGATAGTCGTCACCAGGATCAACCACGGCATATTGGGTCTCACCTTTTTTGACGTAGCCGAGCCGATCCCTGGCTTGCGACGCAATATATTCAGGGTCTTGCCACAGCTCAAGTTGCTCTTCCATTGCTGCATTGCGTTCTTGCGCAGCCGCAACCCGAGCTTGAATGTCGCGATAATCCTGTTCTTGGCGCCACCAGTCGTAGACGTTGGGAAGCAGGAACACTGCGAGTACACCCGCCAAGAGCGCCACCGTCAAGAGTCGCACGGAGATCTCGAGGCCACCAAATGAGAAGGCTTTTCCGTCTAATACGGCCTGGCTTGGTCCGGAGTTTTTGTGATCCATGCGCTGGCGCGTGGGGCGAGAGCTGGCGCGAACCCTAGTCTGGCGTTGCTTCTGTGACGAGGTCGATGTTCGCTCTGTACTGCGCCGCTTTGAAGCTGCGACAGGCACACCACTGGTCGGCTCAGCGCCCGACGCGGAGCGTTTGGGCCGCTTGGGCGTAGCTGGCCGCCCTCGTGACGTGTCTTTTGGCATAAGCCCCATCATGCCTGATTCACCTGCAGGTTTCCCGAAGACCTCAGGGGGTGTCCTTCACAGGCTTACGGATTCCTTGCAGACGGCCGCCTTATGCCAACGAGCAAAGTCACGAATCAATTTGTGCTGTCACAAATGCTCATATGACGGTTTCAACGCGCCATCTCCCTTTCAAGTTTTTAGCGTAGAGGCCGCGGTGACCGCCCGGGTTGCCGAGACGAAAGGAAAGACCCATGTCATTGAAACGTCGCGCATCAGCTACATTTACCGCTCTCGCGCTCTGCTTGGGGCTTTCCGCATGTGGCGGATCCGCTACAGACACACCGACTTCAGGTGACCAATCTGGCGCTAAAGCCGCACCGACTCAAGGTCTAGACACAGACGGCGTCGTCACTGTGGGCGTCCCCACCTTCCCGCCTTTCGTTGGCTTTGACAACGGCCAGATCACTGGACCGGAAGGCAAAATTATCAACGAGATTGCCAAGATCAACGGCTGGGAAGTCGAAGCGGTCTCCTACGACTTCGCAGCCCTCATCCCTGCCGTCCAGAAGGGCCGCGTCGATATCGGCATCGGTTCACTATTCCGGACTCACGCTCGCGCAGAATCAGTGGACTTCACGGATCCCATCTACATCGAGCCCGGCTCCATCGTGTCCAAGCAGGGATACTCCTCAGTACGAGAACTGGTCGATCTGAAAGTCGGAACCGTCCAGGGCTTCAACTGGGTTGATGACGTCGACAGGGTTCTGGGAGGGGACCTTAAGCAGTACCCGTCCTCGTCAGAGCTGAAAGCCGACCTGGAATCAGGACGCCTTGATGCGGCAATTGACTCCAACGGCACAGCCTTGTACCTGTATGCCGACACCGAATACAAGGTCAACGTGATCGAACCGGACGAAGAAATCTCCGCTTCGACCAATCCGGGACAAACAGCAATCATCCTCGAAAAAGGCAATGCGGCACTGGCCGAACAACTCAACGCCGCGATCGCCGAACTACACGCCAACGGGTTCATCGCTCAAACACTTCAAGATGCCGGACTTGATCCCAATGCCGCAAAGATTGGCGAACCCAGCTACCTATGAGTTCAATTCCAGGCATCAAAATTGACAGTAAGCGCCTGGCCTCCAGGCTCGAAAAGTTCGCGCAATTCGGAGCCACCCAAGGCGGTGGAATACACCGCACGGCGCTGAGCCCCAACCATCTTCGCGCGCGCAAACACCTCCTGGATGTAGCGCGCGAACACGGGTGGCCCACTGCTATTGACTCCATTGGCAATATTTACGTCACTCGCCCCGGAAGTGAAGCAGACGCAGCGCCCCTGGCCGTCGGCTCACACCTAGATTCCCAACCTAATGGAGGCCGCTTCGACGGAACCTACGGTGTTGTCGCAGGCCTGGAGGCCCTCGAAGCCCTCGATGAGGCAGATGCTTCAACGCGGCGCGGCGTCGTCCTCGTAGATTGGATGAATGAGGAAGGCGCACGCTTTGCTCCCTCGCTCATGGGATCGATGGTACGAGCCGGCGTGCTCAGCCTCGACACCGCACTGGCGGCAACCGACAGTGACGGGCTGACAGTGGGCGAAAACTTAAAGCAATGGCTACCACTTCCTCAAGGCAAGGTCCCAACACAATTTCATGCCTACATCGAACTCCACATCGAACAAGGACCCATCTTGGAGGACCGAGGCGCCGTCATCGCCGTCGTTGAGGGAGTCCAGGGAATCACCCAGTTCGACATCTCGTTGACTGGACGCGCAGCACATGCGGGCACGACACCGACTGCGAATCGTCGTGACGCCCTCGTGGCCGCGGGCAAACTCGTCGTGGCGTGCGACGAGGCCGCGCTTAGCGATCCAGATCTGAGATTGACGGTCGGGGACCTACGGGTTGAGCCAGGCGCACGTAATGTTGTTCCTTCCCACGCCACATTGAAGATCGACTTGCGCCATCCTCAGCGTCAACACCAACTGTCGTGGACCCAGCATGTTATTGATGCAGCTAGCAAAATTGCTGCCGCATCTGGGCTTGAGGTCAGCATTGTTGAGCACATGGATCAGCAGCCGACCGTGTTCCATCCGAACATCCGCCAAGCAGTTCAGAGGGCCGCTCAAGCACACGGATATTCACCCGAGCTCCTCTTTTCGGGGGCTGGCCACGACGCTGTTCCTATCTCTTCAACCTGCCCCACAGGCATGATCTTCATCCCCTGCGTCGACGGGGTGTCTCATGCCGAAGATGAAGCCATCACTGACGAGTGGGCGGTCAGCGGCGCCCAAGTTCTTCTCACTAGCGTTCTGGAGCTCAGCCAATGATCTACTCCCCTACATCGGAAAACCTCACCCAGGCTCACCCAGAGGTATCTGATGATCCACAGCCTCTCATTTCAATCCGAGGTTTGACCAAGAGCTTCGGCAATCTTCGGGTATTGGACGACGTCAACCTGGATGTGGCCCGCGGTCAAGTCACCGGCATTATCGGCCCATCCGGTGGAGGCAAGTCAACTCTTTTGCGCTGTATCAACCTGCTCGAAACCCCAGATTCGGGAACTGTTCGAGTCGGTTCCCACGTCTACCACGGGTCGCAGAGAATTGCCGAGGCCGACCTGCGCGCGCTACGAGCCAAGACCGGCATGGTGTTCCAAAGCTACGACCTGTTCCCCCACTTGGACGTGCTGAGCAACGTGACGCTGGCACAGCGCCGTGTATTAGCGCGTTCAAAGGACGAAGCCCGGGATCGAGCAATGACTTTACTGGCTCGGGTTGGCTTAGCTGATCGAGCCAATGCCCGTCCCGCTGAACTTTCAGGCGGTCAAAAGCAGAGGGTTGCCATTGCTCGCGCGTTGGCTCTAGACCCCGAAGTGTTGCTCTTCGACGAGCCCACTTCGGCCTTGGACCCCGAATTGTCCAGGGAAGTGCTGGCCGTGATTCGTGACCTAGCGGATGAAGGTCGCACCATGATGGTGGTGACTCACGAGGTATCTTTTGCTCGTGATGTGGCCGACCAGCTGGTCGTCATAGTAGCGGGAAGAATCTACACGTCCGAAGAGTTAGTGGGACATCCGACCGAGGGCGCCGACGATGCTGCGGTGGCGAGCTTTGCCACGGCATCGGAATACCTGTCACGAGTGTTGGCCAGCTAATGTCTGAGATTCTGCTCGCGATCGCTCAAGGAATTCCTTTGACGATCCTGGTTACGGTATCGGCTTTCGCCCTTGGTGTGCTGTGCGCGGCGCCGCTGATCTTGGCTCAACGCACGCCCTCGAAGATCCTGACGTGGCTTGCACGGGGAGTCATCGACATTCTGCGCGGCGTACCAGTGTTGGTTTGGCTCTTCCTGCTCTACTTTGGCATCACAATCGGTGACTTTGTGTTCGATCCTTTACCCGCAGCCATCATCGCTTTGGGTTTGACTTCGGGAGCTCACCTGGCAGAAACGGGCCGTACCGCCTTAGAAGCCGTTCCACGTCACCAGTGGGAGTCAGCCCGCGCCCTGGGACTGAGCCGTTCGGCAACTTTTTGGCTCGTCCTCGTTCCCCAAGCAGTCAAAATTGCTTTGCCGTCAGCAACATCTTTTGCACTTGTCCTTCTGAAAGACTCCTCAATCCCGTCGGTGATCGGCGTAACAGAGATCAGCTTCCAAACCACCAGGGTTGCTCGCGAAACAGGAGTTCCTCTCAACGCCTATGTTGCTGCGGTTGTTTGCTATTTGGCGCTGTCATTGCCACTCGCATTCCTCTCGAGGCGCAGTGCACCGGCTAGACGACAGGAGGTGCGCTAGAAGTGGATTGGATGCAAATAGTGCCTGACCTTTTCTCGGGCCTACTTGTCACGCTTGAAATCGCGTCGGTCACCAGCATCGTCGGAGTCCTGTTAGGTTTCCTTGCTGCCCTGGGTGTTGGTTCGCGCTTCAAAGTGATCTCCTATGCGACAGTAGCTCTGGTTGAGATTGGCCGCGGCACGCCCGTGATTGTCATGCTCCAGCTGGTGTACTACGGGCTACCGCAAACTGGTTTGACTTTGGAATCGATGCCCGCCGCGTGGGTGGCGTTGTCACTGATTACCGCGGCGTATTCAAGCGAGATCATCCGGGCCGCCCTCGATTCAGTTCCGCGCAGCCAACGTGAGGCCGCGCGCGCCCTGGGTCTATCTCGACCCCAAGTACTGCGCGACGTCATTTTGGCGCAGGCCGCGCGTACCGCTGCCGCTCCCCTATTGGGGTTCCTGGTCCAGATGTTCCAGGCGACCTCTTTGGCCTTTGCTTTGTCGGTACCAGAGATCCTTTCGCGGGCATATGACATTGGCACTCGGACATTCAACTACCTGCCCGTTATTGCAGCCGCAGGCGTGATGTACGCCGTCGTCTGTATTCCTTTGATGCATCTTGTGCGCCGCTTGGAAAAACGGTGGGCACCCGAAGACGGCCAGCGTCTACTCGTGAATCAAAGACGTGCGTGATTAGGAGGAAAAATGAGTACACAAGAAACTATCCCTAACGCGATCGGCGATCTTCCGATCTTGCTCAAGCGTGAGATTGAGGCCCGCGCACTGGCGCCGGTCTACGAGATCATCAAGCGCGAATTTGGCCAGGAAAAAGCTCGCTCGATCTTGTCCGAGGCCGTCCATGAGCACTCGGTGGCCGAGGGGCGAGCATTCGCAGCACAGGCCGAAGGGGGTGTTTCTATGCGCACCTTTATTGACATCCAAGATTTGTGGTCCAAGGGCGGGGCCCTTGACCATGATGTGCTGGCAGCATCAGATCATGCCTACGACTACCAGGTGCATAACTGTGCGTACGCGGATATGTATGAACGCCTGGGCTTAAAAGAAATCGGAACGATCCTGTCATGCCAGCGTGACTACGAGTTCATCCTGGGCTACGACAAGGACATTGTTTTAGAGCGTTCACCATCAATCATGATGGGCAATGACCACTGCCTGTTCAGGTATCGCCTGCGTTCCGAGGTCGGCGAAGACTTCGGCGGGGAAAAGGATGAGCCAGGTAAAGGCTACGAGGTCGATGAGGTGAGCTTGGAATCCAAGTGATGTCAAAGGGCGAGGCCCCGAGCAGAATCAACTACTCGGGGCCTCGCCCTTTCAGCTCAGCTGTTCCCTACGTCAGGCTCAGGCCTTGAAACGGGGGAAAGCGGAAGCGCCAGCGTAAACGGCTGCATCGTCGAGGTCCTCTTCGATGCGCAGCAGCTGGTTGTACTTGGCGACGCGCTCGGAGCGGGCCGGTGCACCGGTCTTGATCTGACCGGAGTTGGTGGCCACAGCCAGATCGGCGATGGTGGTGTCCTCGGTCTCGCCGGAGCGGTGCGAGGTCATCGAACGGTAGCCATTGCGGTGAGCGGTCTCGACTGCGTCGAGGGTCTCGGTCAGCGAACCGATCTGGTTGACCTTAACCAGGAGGGCGTTGGCGCCACCCAGCTCAATGCCCTTGGCCAGACGCGAGGGGTTGGTGACGAAGAAGTCGTCGCCGACCAGCTGAACGCGATCGCCAATACGGTCGGTCAGAGCCTTCCAGTCATCCCACTCGTCCTCGGACAACGGATCCTCGATGGAGACCATCGGGTACTTGGTGATGAGCTCTTCGTAGTAGTTGACCATGTACTCGGTCGAACGGGCTTCGCCCTCGAACTGGTAGGTCTTGGTCTTCTCATCGAAGAACTCGGTGGAGGCAACGTCCAGAGCAAGGGCGATGTCCTTGCCGGGCTCGAAGCCGGCCTTCTTGATGGCCTCGATGATCAGGTCCAGCGCAGCAGCGTTGGAGTCGAGGTTGGGGGCGAAGCCGCCCTCGTCGCCCAGGCCGGTGGACAGGCCACGATCCTTGATGACGGCCTTAAGGGTGTGGTACACCTCAGCACCCCAGCGCAGGGCCTCACGGAAGGAGGGGGCGCCGATGGGAGCAATCATGAACTCCTGGATGTCAACGTTGGTGTCCGCGTGGGAGCCACCGTTGAGGATGTTCATCATCGGGACGGGCAGAACGTGAGCGTTCGGGCCGCCGAGGTAGCGGTACAGGGGCAGGCCAGCCGAATCGGCGGCAGCCTTGGCGACGGCCAGGGACACGCCGAGGATCGCGTTGGCGCCCAGCTTGCCCTTGTTGTCGGTGCCGTCCAGGTCAATCATGGCTTCGTCGATGGCGCGCTGGTCAGCGGCATCCATGTCGATGAGCTCGGGGGCGATGATTTCGGTCACCGCGTCAACGGCGTCCTGAACGCCCTTGCCGAGGTAACGGCCCTTGTCGCCGTCACGGCGCTCAGAAGCCTCGAAAGCACCGGTGGAAGCGCCGGAGGGAACGGATGCACGCGAAAGGGTGCCGTCCTCGAGCAGGACCTCGACCTCGACGGTCGGGTTGCCGCGCGAGTCCAGAATCTCGCGAGCGCCAATTGCCTCAATCCTTGCCACGTCATTCTCCAATCGATCAATTTCGTGGACGTGTGTCGCCCCTAACGATAGTCCAGGGCGGCGGTCAACGGCACCCCCAGTTTCAGGGGCGTCACGTTCCGGGCACTTCGTCTGATAGCCATTCAGCAACGAGGGCGACGTAAGTCCCCGGCAGACAGTATTCCAAGGAGCGATGAATCACATCGATTCACTCAGCCGAAGGCTCCCCCATTGCGCCAGCATCCACAGTGGGCTGCTTGGCATCGCCGAATGTAGCCAACACATAGTGTCTGGTCTGCGGGTCAATCATCCCCTCGCCGTAACGCGGATTCACCTCAATCTGCTGTTGGGCTTGAATCTGCTGGAAAGCATCCATATCAAGGTTCGACCGTGTAACGGCCGAAGCGACAAGATTCCACTTAATGAGGTGAAGGAAGGTCGAAGAATAGTTGCCGTCAAAAGCAGCAAGCTCTTCAGTGGCGTTAGCTTCCAAAGCTGCTTGGACGTCCTCGTCACTCACAGTCAATCCGGCCTTCTCGGCGTATTGAATTGGGGCGTCAGCATTGGCCAGCATCCACACAATGTCGGTCTTGGACAGATCGTTCTCGGTGCCCTCAATGAGAGAGTTGTACTGCAACATTGCCTGGTCAACATCGGCCTCGGTATATGTGCGGCCGTTGACCTCAAGGGCGATCCCCGGCTTGGCGGAGCAGGCACCCAGGCCCAGAGCAACGACTGCAGCCGCGGCGACAACGCCGACTTTCTTGACACTGAACACGTGCTGTCCTTCCATTCGTGGCCCTTTGACCACAGGTAAGTCTAAAACCTCAAGCCCATCAGATGCGTATTCTCACTGCGAGAACGGCACGAGAATCTTCGTCACCAGATCCTCCACCCACTCGATGAGAGCCTCATCGGTCAAAGCTGTTCCCCCGACTCGCTGAGTTTGCGGGATAGGAACAAGCACCTGGCGAACGGCCGCTTTAATGACCGAACCGGGATGGAGTCTCTTGAGGCGCATCACCTGAGAGTCACGCAATTCAATCGGATTGATCCTCAGGTACTTGCCCTGTGTGGCAATCTCTTCAATACCTGCACCGCGCACCACTTCACGCAGCCGTGAAACCTCGAAGAGCATCTCCACTTCGCGGGGTAGCTCCCCATAGCGGTCCCGCAGTTCCTCACGCACATCGTCAGCTTGTTCGCGGTTCGCTACCGCGGCAATCTTCGCGTACACCTCCAACCGGAGGCGCTCACCTTGGACATAGGAGTCAGGAATGTGAGCATCGACGGCCAAGTCGAGGCGTACATCGGCTTTCTCTTGGGGTTTGTCACCGCGGAAAGCCGACACCGCATCAGCCACCATCCGCACGTAGAGGTCGAAGCCGACACCTTCGACATGACCTGACTGTGCTCCCCCCAGAAGGTTGCCAGCACCGCGAATTTCCAAGTCCTTTTGCGCCACTGCCAAGCCTGCTCCCAGGTCAGTGTTTGCGGCAATGGTTTTGAGGCGCTCATGGGCCGTTTGCGTCAGAGTTCGGTCGCCCGGATAGAAGAAGTACGCGTAGGCACGTTCGCGGCCTCGTCCCACTCGCCCTCGTAGCTGGTGAAGCTGGGACAAACCGAAAACGTCGGCGCGGTCCACGATCAGGGTGTTGGCATTGGAAATGTCCAGGCCCGTTTCAACGATGGTGGTACACACGAGGACGTCGAATTCGTGATTCCAAAAATCAACGATGACGGACTCAAGCTGAGCTTCCGACAGCTTCCCGTAGGCCACACGAATACGTGCCTCGGGCACCAATTCTTGGATGTGTGCGGCAGTGGAGTTAATCGAATCGACACGGTTGTGAACGAAGAACACCTGGCCGTCACGCAGCAGCTCACGCCGGATCGCAGCGCTGACCTGGGCATCCGTGTAGGAACCTACAAAGGTCAACACGGGTTGGCGTTCTTCAGGCGGGGTCTGCAAGATCGACATCTCGCGGATGCCTGACACTGCCATCTCCAAGGTTCTGGGGATCGGTGTTGCCGACATGGATAAGACATCGACGTCGGTGCGCAGGGCCTTAAGAGTTTCTTTGTGTTCAACGCCGAAGCGCTGCTCCTCATCGATCACCACAAGGCCAAGGTTCTTAAAGGAAACCGCTCCGGTTAGCAAAGAATGTGTCCCAATGACCAGGTCAACGTGGCCAGAGGCTAATCCTTCTTTGACTTCCTCAGTTTCTTTCGCACTGGAGAAACGCGAAAGGGAAGCAATAGTGACCGGGAAGCCGGCATAGCGTTCAGTGAAGGTCTCAACGTGCTGTTGAACCAGTAGCGTCGTGGGCACCAGAACCGCAACCTGTTTGCCATCTTGGATGGCTTTGAAGGCTGCTCGCACAGCAATCTCTGTTTTGCCGTAGCCGACGTCGCCGGTCAAGAGCCGATCCATGGGGGTGGGTTTTTCCATGTCGGCTTTGACCTCGTCGATGGTCACCAATTGGTCAGGGGTCTCTACGTAAGGGAAAGCGTCTTCAAGTTCTCGCTGCCACGGGGTATCGGGCGCAAAAGCGTGTCCCTTGGTGGCCTGGCGAGCCGCGTAGAGGCGGATGAGTTCTTTGGCGACCTCGTTGACCGCTTTCTTCGCGCGGGCCTTAGTCTTGGCCCACTCTGCGCCACCCATTTTTGTCAGCGACGGCTGGTCTGAACCCGTGTACTTCGAAATCTGGTCCAAGGAGTCGGTGGGTACAAAGAGCCTGTCACCGGGCTGTCCCCGCTTCGAGGGCGCATACTCGATGACCAGGTAGTCCCTGGTAGTGGCGGCTTCGCCGCGTCCAATGGTGCGTGACACCAATTCGATGAAGCGACCCACACCGTGCTGGTCGTGAACAATGTAGTCGCCAGCATGCAAGGTCAGCGGGTCAACGCCCTTACGCCTACGGGAGGGCATGCGGCGCATATCGCGGGTGGTTGCTCCGGTGCGCCCCGTCAGGTCAGATTCGGTCAGAATCGCCATATGCAGGTCGGGGGCAACGAAGCCGGATCCGGCCTGAGCCGTGGTGATGGTGACAACGCCGGATTGCGGGGCCTGCGTGATCTGATCGACGACCAGGGCAGCCACGCCCGCATCGGCCAGAATCGAGGCGATACGGCGTCCAGGCCCAGGGCCTTCCGTGGTCACGACGAGGGTCCAGCCATTCTTCGCTAAGTCAGCAAGATCGGCGCAGGCTGCGGCAAAATCACCGCGATAGGGGCGCACTTCCCTGGCGCCAATGCGCATGAGGGTCGGCGAAGCAATGAGAGCCGACACGCCCGAGCCACCCTCAGGCCTAGATGTTGGCCTTCCCAGCCCTGCTTCGTCTTCGTCCTCGTCCGGCAGGGTTGCTGCAATCTCAGCGAACTCGGCTGGCGGAAGTGCGGTGAACTCCCACCAAGACGTGGGCCCACTCCCCCACAAGTCTTCGAGGTCAAGGAAAGAAGCACTTCCAGCTTCCAAAGGCACCTGGGCGCCTCCGGCGGCCGCCGACCAGGCTGCTTCGAGGAACTCTTCGGTGGTGGCCAACAGGTCTTCGGCGCGGGCGCGTACACGTTCAGGTTCCGACACAATCACCGTTGAGTCAGATGGCACGAGGTCGATCAGGCGATCCATCCCATTGACCAGCACGGGCGCCAAGGATTCAATTCCCGGAGCGGGGATCCCTTCCGACGCCAAGGTCAGCATCTCGGCCGCGCCGGGAAGGCGGTCTGAGAGTTCACGGGCTCGCGACCTCACCGTGGCAGTGAGTAGCAGTTCGCGGCACGCTGTTGCCCACAGGCCATCGGGAGCATCTGCCAGTGTGCGCTGATCTTGAACGGAGAAGGCGCGAATTTCGTCGACCTCGTCCCCCCACAGTTCAATGCGCAACGGGTGGGCTTCCTGGGGAGGAAAGACGTCGAGGATTCCACCGCGCACGGAGATTTGTCCGCGTCCCTCAACCATGTCGACACGGGTGTATCCCAGGTCGGTCAGGCGCTGTGTCAGATGGGTCAGGTCAACAATGTCGCCGACTTTGACACGTACGGGTTCAAGATCGCCCAGGCCTCGGATAATGGGCTGAAGGAACGCGCGAATGGGCACAACCAGGACGGACAGCGGGCCGGCCTGCTGGTCTCCCTCGACGGGGTGAGCCAACCTGCGTAAGACCGCAATTCGACGGGCCATCGTGTCCACCTGGGGTGAGAGACGTTCGTGAGGCAGAGTCTCCCACGCGGGGAGCATGTCCACGCCGTCGCACCACGAGCGCAACGCTGCGGTCATTGATTCGGCTTCGCGCCCGGTGGCTGTGACAACAACGAGCGGGCCGACGCTGCGCTGCGCTAGAGCTGCGATGGTAGGCGGGCGAACCCCCACGGGTGACACGACGGTTCCCGAGCGCCTTGCTTCGACGGAGTCGCCAAGTTGGATGATCGCAGGGTCAGTCTGGATAAGTTCAGACAGTCCGGTGAGTTTCACGCGGGGCCTTCCGGTGTTCAGTGAGCGTGATGGGTCAAGCAGGTTGGTCAGCGGGTGTGGAGGCGTTGCTGCGCGGCAACGAAGCCCTCAGTGATGACCTCTTCAACTGCGTCAGCAGCTTTTTCGAAGGTCACATCCCAGTCGGTGCATTCCTTTGATGGGATACGTCCCAGGACGTAGTCGGCGGGGTCTTGGCGACCTGGCGGCCGTCCAATCCCGATACGAAGCCGATGGTAGTCCTTGGTTCCAAAGTGTTGCGATAGGGATTTCAGGCCGTTGTGGCCGCCCTCGCCTCCCCCAAGTTTGAGGCGCAGATCATGGGGTTCAAGGTCGAGATCGTCGTGGATGACCAGGAGGTGATCGGGCTCGATCCCTAAGAATGTGGCGAGCCGTGAGATTGGGCCGCCGGTGGTGTTCATGTACGAATCAGATTTTGCTAGGACGACTCGCGGCCCGGGGATTCCTCCTGGGAGCATGCCGAGGCGGACCTGAGCCATGTGGGTACTCGAGCGATGCGAAGTCAATGAGGTGCCTGCGCGCGCTGCGAGGACATCTATTGTCAAGTAGCCGACGTTGTGGCGGGTGGACTCGTATTGAGATCCGGGGTTGCCTAGTCCGACTACGAGCCAGGGGGTTTCAGTCGTCATACTCCGATTGTGCCACCCGGTCGCTGCACATGAGCCATTCAGTGGCGTCGGCCACGACCGGAGCCGGGAGGCGACGAGACGCCGCCCACTCGTCGGCAAAGCACTGAGCCCACACCGCGTAGGCCGCCGAGTTCGGGTGGAAGAAGTCGGCTGCGTGGTATCCGAAGGTGTAGGTCGGCAGCGAGTATTCGAGGGTGAGGGAGCGCAGATCCACCACTACGTGTCCCCCGTCCTTCGCGGCTTGAACAGCCAGGTCGGACATTTCTTGGGCTCGGGTTTCTTGCGGCATGATCGAGAAGGATGGGATTGATGACACCAAGGATTTCTCGGGCAGACAATCCAGGACGCGCTTGAGGCGTTCGGCGTACTTGGCGGCGGTCATATCTTCGAGCATGACGTCGTTGCCACCAATAGACAGCGTCACTAAATCCAGGTCCCATTCTCCGTCAAGCAACCCCAGACCACGTAGCTGGGGAATCTGTGTCAGTTCAACGGATTCAACGGTGGCTCCCGACAGGGACACATTGAAAAGGATGACTTCACGGTCGATCACCGACGAGATTGCCGACGCCAAACGAGCAGGATAAGACTCGGTGATTTTCGAGGCTCCGACACCTTGGACGGAGGAGTCACCCAGGGCTACGTAGACGAAAGGCCGGTTTTCCTCGTCGGCCTTGGGATCGCATTGACTCAGTCGCTTAAGGGCTGCGAGGTTGTGATCTTCCCAGGCGCGACGGTAGTCCCCCCGCTGAGCGTCAAGGCGCAGTAGGCGGCCAATGGCAACACCGGATCCGAAGAGGCCGGCGCCTCCGGCGACCGATCCTGCAACTTGCCATGCTCTTTTGCTGATGCCCATTGCTTTCTTCCATCCCTCGATTGCCTGTGTCTTCGAGTTTAGGCGGGCACCCACCAGTATTTCAGGTTATGAAACACTTCAGTGATGTAAGTCGCAGGATCGGTCGCCCTCGTCACGCCTCCCGACCGGCAGGCTTAGACGGCAGAGCGAAAATGAAGTGTGGTTCCTCGAAGCCTGCTTCCTTGTACGCGGCAACGATCGCCTCGGCAACCTTCTCACCGGCACCCGCATCAACGAGGGCGATCGCACTTCCGCCGAAGCCACCTCCCGTCATGCGCGCCCCGTGGGAACCACTGGCCCGGGCAACGTCGACAGCAAGGTCCAACTCTGGACACGTCACTTCGTAGTCGTCGCGCAGCGAATCGTGGGAGTCGTCAAGCAGAAGAGCCGCCACATCCAGGCGCTTGCCTTCAAGCGGCCCTTCATCGAGGAGTTCGACGAAAGCATGCGTGCGCGCAATCTCGGAAACAACGTGACGGGTGCGCTTACACAGCTGCTCGTCATCAAGTTGAGCCAAAGCTGCATCCAAATCTTCGACATCAACCAGTTGAGAGACTCCAAGAATTTCAGCAGCCTTCTCGCAGTCAGCGCGACGGCTCGCATATTGCCCATCGGCCAGCGAATGGGCTGCGCGCGTGTCAATAATGAGCATTTCAAGGCCGTCCGCGGCCAGATCAAAAGGAATCTGGCGGGTTGACATATCTCGACAATCGAGGGCGAGGGCGTGGCCTTTCTGGCAACGCAGAGACGCCGTCTGATCTAAGCCGCCCGTCTTAGCGCCAGCAATCTCATTTTCTGCGCGCTGACATGCGGCCACCAAAATCTTACGGCCCTCATCGTTGGGGGCATCAATAGTGCCGGCCAGCCCCAGGCCATTGACTTCGTCAAGAGCAACAGCGGTTGCGCATTCGAGGGCGGCTGAGGAGGAGAGCCCACCTCCGCGTGGCACACATGAGAACAGTGCTGCGTCGAAGCCGTTCAGGGGACCGTACCCTGCTTCTTCAAGGGCCCATGCAACACCGGCTATGTAAGACGCCCAGTGACGCGCCGTTTTGGGCAGCCCTTGCGGCCCGATCTCGTCCAAATTCACTTCGTCGATGCGATCATCGGTTTGTGGTGAGATCAGTCGAATTAAACGGTCCTCACGCGGCTTGAGAGCCAGATAGGCGCGATGCGGCAGAGCCATTGGCAAACACGAGCCACCGTTGTAGTCAACGTGCTCGCCAATGATGTTGACTCGGCCAGGAGCCGACCAAACTCCAGTGGGCTCATCCCCGAACGTGCGGGTGAATAATTCCGTTGCTTTCTGGGTTCCTTCGTGGGGAGTTACCGCTTCGCTGCGATGGATTTGCGCCATGATGCTTTCGCCTCTCTGCGTTGATGACATCCGGCTCAGAGCTTAACGTGTTCTTAGTGCCCCGATTGATCGGACTGGGGTTGGGTCAGGTCTTCGGCCACTACAACAAGGCCCTCGGATTCAAAATAACCAAGCGGATCATAACCCTGCACAAACTGATCAGCCCTAACCGTCGACCCATCACTTGGCCGACAAGCAGACGTATAGATGATACGGAGAGTGTGCGAAGACAAATCGTGGATAAGAGTGACTCGTCCACCATCCTGACGGTCATACCAGTCGTATGACTCAAGACCTCGATCCGGCGGCAAATGAACCAAATGATCAAAACCCACAGGCTGAAGAAACTCCTTGCTCAAACGCACAATCACCTCACCATCGACCTCACCCACCTCATACATCCGGCTACCAATATCCCAACCCTCACCATCAACAGCATTCGCCACCGTTTGAACAGCCGAAACAGAGCGTCCACCGGGAAGCGTCAGCCCAATCGTCGAAAGGGCTGATGAAACTTGCACCGGCGCAAGCTGCGATTCAACCGCATCAATCTTCTGAGCGAGGGCCTCGAAATCTCCGGCAACAATCGTCATTTCATCGGCCATTCACAGACCATCCTTTGATTCTGAGGGAATACACCACTCTAACGCCAATCCACGCCACAAACCACCCACTTCTCCGCCCCTCGATCCCGCCAGTCGCTCAGGCCGGATACTCCACGTACGATGAGGACACCTGCCCTGCTCCCTAACAGACAAGGCCACCATGTTCCTGCCACAGCGATCCCCCGGCCAAGACTGGCTCGGCGTCGTTATTGCCATCCCGGAACCATGGGTCACACAACTGACCGATCTGCGCCTGAACTTAGGTGACCTCCAAGGGTCAATGGTGCCCGCGCACATCACCCTTGTCCCCCCGATAGCTGTCCCCACCGAAGAACGTACCGAAGTCATCCGCCACCTGCGTTCAATCGCCCAGCAATACTCGCCGTTTCGAATGACTCTCAAGGGGACAGACTCATTCCGGCCCATCTCCCAGGTTGCTTTCCTCAACGTTGACGAGGGCGCTGACATGTGCCACTCCTTGGCTGAAGATCTGCGTTCAGGCCCCCTCGACTTCGAACTGCGATTCCCCTTCCACCCTCACGTCACGCTCGCACAGGACGTGGATGAGCCCGCCCTCGACCTCGCCCTCGACCTCGCTTCTAATTTCGAAGCATCCTGGATGGTTCCAGGATTCCGCCTTGACCGTGTTGATGAGAACGGCATGTATTCATCAATGGCTATCTTCGACCTGGGAGTCTCATGACCATCGCCGAACGTTTCCAAAAGATCCTGTCCTGGTGGCAAGAGACTCGCTTAGCGCGCGCCCTGGCACGGTTTGGAACCGCCAACGGCCTGCTCCTTTCATCAGGCATGGCACTGACTGCACTCACGTCGCTAACGGCTGCCCTCACCCTCGCGGTGACAGTGTTCATGGCCGTCTTGGGCGACAACGCCGAACTGCGCAAGGCGTTCTTTGAAGCCATTGACGAGGCAATCCCCAACCTGCTCAAGACAGACGATTCACCCGATGGGATCGTCGCACCCGAGTCCCTCATATTCACCGACGCCTTGTCGTGGACCGGCATCATTGCGCTAGCGGTCATGGCATGGTCGGCAATTTCTATGGTCATGCAACTGGCACGCTCAACCCGTGCCATGTTTGGCGTGATCGCAGTGCCTATGAATATGGTCATGCAATACCTACGCTACGCGGTGGGTGCGCTCGCTCTCGGAGTTGGCCTCGTGGCAGGTGCAGGATTCGGTATCGCTGTTGATTTAGCTGGTGATTGGCTGCTGTCGCTACTGTCTTTGGACGCGACATGGGCATCAAGGTTGGCCCTGCAAGCCCTGACCATCGCCGTCTCAGTGGCGATCTTCGCCCTCATCTCTGCCGTCATCATCCAAGTGGTTTCCGGAGTCCGCGTTCCCAAACAAGACTTGGTATGGGGATGCGTAATGATCGCGGTGGGCGCAATTGTTCTTCGCATGCTTGGAACGACCGTGGTCGGGTCGGTGAAGGGCCCGCTACTGGCAACGGCAGCCACTTTGATCACGCTGGTTTTGTGGCTGAACCTGCAAGTTCGCGTCTACTTGACGCTGTGTGCCTGGATGGCAAACCCTCCCAAGACATGGATTCCCAACTCGGATGCTCAGGTGCACTTCGACGAAACCCCCAACTTCATCACCCACTCCGCGCCCCACACTTTGGAGTGGCCGCATAATCCTGTCTCGGGAATCATTGGTCCCGACACGATTCACGAAGCCTCGCGAAAAATGCTCGGAGAAGACTGATTACTTGTCTCCATGGACCCGCCAGCAGGCAGGGACCGCGCCAGTGATAATCTCCACTCATGCCTGCCCGCGACCACTCCATTGATATTGCCCGAGGAATCGCGATTATCGCCATTGTCTTCGGGCACGTCCTGCGGGGCGTGAAGAACGCGAGCTTGGTCGCAGCAGACGCCCCGTGGTACCTGGTGGTTGATCGGGCGACCTACATGATCCATCTGGCGATCTTTGCAATGGCTGCCGGTCTCATGGTTCATTCATCCGTCCAAAGGCGCGGCTCCGGCCCTTATCTTCGCGACAGGCTAGCGGACTTCGCCTGGGTCTACGTCATCTGGTCCGTCCTCCAAGGATCGCTTCAATATGTCTTGGCGGACGCGGTCAATAACGGCCGGTCTTTGCAGTCAGTTTTGACGTTGTGGGTGCCGACTAACCAAATGTGGTTCCTACCGTGGATCGCCGTCATGTCTGTATTTGCCGTAGTGGCACGCCCATGGCTGTCCTCCACTCGTACCTGGGTTTTCTTAGTCGTGTCGGCTGCCATCAGCATTGCGAGCTGGGGGGTCTTTGGACCATTCATTTTCGCGCAGGGTCTAGGTCTGACATTTTTCTACGGCATTGGGGTGACTGTTGGCCTGAGCGGATACGCGCAGATCCGCGAGCGCCTAACCCCCGTGCTCACCTGGCTCGGCGCGACAGCGTGCGGCCTCGTCTATCTGACGATGGCTATCTTTGCGCAAGCCTCAGCCCCCACCACTACGCAATTCGATCGCTCGCCGTCCACAGTTGCACTGGGCGTTGTGTGCGCCACGGCTGGCGTCGTGGCCGTGTTTCTTGCGTCAATACTGGTTAAACCTGCGGGCCCAGTGGCGCGTTTATTGGCGTATTTAGGCCGCCAGTCAATGGTCATTTTCCTGGCTCACACCATGGCACTTGCGGCCGTTCGCATTGTGCTCATGCGCCTTGGATTCGACTCTGCGGCCCTTCACCTGGTTCTAGGAACCCTGGGGGGCGTCGCGGGTTCCCTGGTGGCCTGGTGGGCGACGAGGCAGCGGCTACCAGTTTTGTGGTCAGCACCCGCAAGGCTGCGAGGCCGCTCCGTCTAACGCCCGCTTTGAAGTCCAAGAGCATCGTTCGTCGAATGCCAAAAACCTGTTCCTGGCCCCAACATGCGATGACGAGACAACTTGAATCGTTCAGAGGTTGTAGTCGACCCTCACGCCAGCATGATCTGAGATTCGCTGGTCGTATTCTTCAGCTCGACCAATCTCAAAAGAGTGAGCAGCACCCGCCAAGGCGGGGGTGGCGTACTGGTAGTCAATGCGCCAGCCCACGTCGTTAACGAAGGCCTGGCCGCGCCACGACCACCACGAGTACGGGCCCTGAACATCACCGGCCAGATCACGGACCACATCATGCCAGCCCGCATCGGCCCAGTTATTGAGGAAGATCATTTCTTCGTCCAGTACACCTGCGCGCTTATTGTGATTGGGCTTGAAGTTCTTAATGTCTTGCGCTGAACGCACCACGTTGAAGTCCCCGCACACCACGGTCTGCAAGCCCTGGTCGGCCTCGTGATAGAGCTGCTCCATACGCGCCTGAATCCGCGGCAAATGCGCCATTTTTGCTTCCTGCTTCGGCGTGTCTTTCTCCCCCGAGTGGAAGTAAGCAGAAACGACACGCACGGGGGCCGACGCACCCTCAAGTTGCACCGTGGCCTCAACCCACCTGCCCGAGTCAACGTCAGTCTCGTCCTCGTCAAGAACCGTTCGCGGTTCTCCAACAAAACTGCCCCGGCTTTTACGCACCGCGATCCCCACGCCTGCACGGCCTTTAATCCTGCACGGTACGAACACCGTATCCCACTCATCTCCCATGAGTGCCGTCGCGGTGTCAATGTCGGCCCGAACTTCCTGCATGAGGAAAACGTCAGGAGCCTCGGTTTCAAGCCACTGGGTCAGACCGCGTTTGGCTGCGGCGCGGATGCCGTTGAGGTTCATAGTGGTGATGCGCAGGTTCATCGACTGGAGCCTTCCGGATCGGGAACAACCATCGTACCTGTGCCCTCGTCAGTCATGATTTCGATGAGGACGGAGTGAGGCATACGGCCGTCAACCACGTGTACGGCGCCCACTCCCCCATCAATCGCGTCCAAGCAGGCCTGCACCTTCGGGATCATGCCGGAAGATATGGCATCACCCAGGTCGCGCAGTTGCGAGGCCGTGGCCGATCGGATCAGCGAATCCGGGTCAGGATAGTTCGAGTAAATTCCTTCAACGTCTGTCAGCATCAACAGTTTTGTGGCACCCAAGGCGACAGCGAGGGCGGAGGCCGCAGCGTCGGCGTTGATATTGAGGACAGCACTGGGGTCTTCATCGTCGAGGGCGATGGACGACACCACGGGGATACGGCCAGCCGCCAGCATGTCCGTCACAGCTCCCGGATCAACGCCGCAGATGTCTCCGACCAGGCCGAAGTCGGCTTCTTGCCCGGCATCGTTGCGGCGGCGGCGCTGAGCGCGGAAGAGAGCGCCATCTTCGCCAGAAATTCCGATCGCCAGGTTGTCGTGCTGGTTGAGTTCAGAAATGAGAGAACGCTGAACAGATCCGGTGAGCACCATTCGGACCACATCCATTGCTTCGGGGGTTGTTACGCGCACCCCGTCACGGAACGGCGTCTCAATGCCGAGGCGGGCCAGCATTCGCGTGACCTGGGGGCCTCCCCCATGAACCACTACGGGGAGCATTCCGGCTTGGCGCAGGTACTGCACATCGGATGCGAAAGCCGCTCCGGCATCCGGGTCTGTCATCGCGTGGCCACCATACTTAATGACCACAATGTCTCCGCGGAAAGCACGCATCCAGGTCAGTGCTTCGCCCAGGACGTGGGCGCGTTCAGCTGGGGTCAATGAATTCACATGGGCCGGGTTCATCGTCGCTGCCGTATTGTCGTTATTCACGGTATTTTTCCTGACTGTCATGCGCCCAGGGTGGCGACCATGACGGCTTTGATCGTGTGCATCCGGTTTTCTGCCTGGTCGAAAACAATGGATGCATCCGATTCGAAGACCTCGTTGGTGACTTCGATGCCGTCCATTCCGGTTTCTTCAAAGAGCTGGGCGCCGATAGCGGTTTTGGTGTCATGGTAGGCGGGCAGGCAATGCATGAACTTTGCATGGGGTCCGGCTTTGGCCATAAGTGCGGCGTTGACCTGGTAGTCGCGCAGTAGCGCTATGCGTTCAGCCCAGACCTCTTTGGGTTCACCCATGGACACCCAAATGTCGGTGTGGACAAAGTCAACGCCGGATACCCCCTCGTCAATGTTTTCCGTCAAAGTGACGCGGGCGCCGGTCTGTGTGGCCAGTTGTTGAGCGCTCTCAATACATTCGTCGTCTGGCCACAGCTGGTGCGGAGCCACGATCCGCACATCGGCACCAATGAGGGCGCCGTTAATTAGCAAGGAGCGACCCATATTGAAGCGAGCATCGCCCACGTAGGCGTAGGAAATTTGGGATAGGTCTTTGCCGTTGGCGTGCTCACGCATGGTCAGGGAGTCGCACAGCATTTGGGTGGGATGCCAGTCATCGGTCAGCCCATTCCATACGGGAACACCGGAGAGTTCAGCAAGGGTCTCTACCGTTGCCTGTTCATCACCGCGATATTCAATGCCGTCAAACATGCGACCCAGGACACGCGCCGTATCGGCCACAGATTCCTTGTGTCCCATCTGGGATCCGGAAGGATCGAGGTAGGTGGTATGGGCCCCCTGATCGAAGGCTGCCACTTCGAAAGCACAGCGAGTCCGAGTGGAGGTTTTTTCAAAGAGCAGCGCGATATTGCGGCCTTTTAGGCGCTGCGATTCACGTCCTTCTTTTTTCTCATCTTTGAGCTGCACAGCCAAATCTATGAGGCTACGCCATTCTTTTGGAGTAAAGTCGAGTTCGCGTAAGAAATGGCGTCCATGCAGTCCATGTGTCACGGAAATTCCTCCTCGACGTTGTTCCCTCTCATCGTGCCTTGTCCACTTCATCTGCGCCGACCGGGTCCGATGTGTGGTCACTGTCAAGCGACTCAGTTCCACGGACCGTTGACCAATACGCCAATTCACTGAGCAACGTCCAAGCTGTATCGCGAACATCGCGCCCTTCGGACAGAGCTGACACGGCAGCCCCGTCAACGACGCCGATGACGAGTTCAGCGGGAACACGAACTCGTAGATGCTCCAAAACCCGCCCGACTGCGTTATTCAAGCGGGATCGCCCCGTACGATAGGCCCGCGAAATCGATTCGGAAGTCCCAGCATGGATCAGGCTTGTGTAGTGACCGTATAGGGAGACATTGCGTGGCAGTGTCGCCTCAAGAATTAATTCAACGGCTTCATCCCGGGAGAATGGGCCAGCAACTGACTCGACTTTCTCAGCAACCCGTTCGGCGCGCGAAGCCCAGCGAGAGATATTGAGTCGACCAGCTTGATGGAGCAGATCGTCCAGCCCTGAGAAATAGTAGGTAGTTGCGGACAGGGAGCATCCAGCACGTGCAGCAACGGAGCGATGGCTGACAGCCGCGGGGCCTTCCTCGTAGACTAGCTCGGCGGCGGCCTCGATGATCTGACGCCTACGTTCCTCCCCTCTGACAGTGGTGCCAGTTGAGTCAGAGGATTCTTCAGGGATCATCTTGCCTCCTGGAAAGTTCTTCTGCCAGGATTTTACGAACTTTACATTTTGTATGCAGTTGTAGTCGCATATTGTCGTTTTGCACAGCCGCCGACTCAGTGGGACGCAGGAATTCACCATTGAGCCGGCGACTGTGAGTCCTTTTATTGCACGTCGCCTAGATCACAACCTGCGTTGTCTCGGGCACAGATCATGGCTCCCAGTGCTGCGAGTGCTACGACCGTTAGGTAAACCGCCGGAGCAAGCCTTGATCCTGTCCAAGCAATTAGTCCCGTGGCGATGAAGGGGGCAGTACCGCCCAGCAGAGCGTTTGCCGTGTTGAACGATAGCGCGAACCCTGAATAGCGGACTTGTGTGGGGAACGATTCTGCTAGGAATGTCGCCAGAGTTCCATCGTTGACCGTCAACATAATGGCAAAAGTCACCTGGCAGACAAGGACGGTGACCAGCGTGGCTCTACCCATGAGCATGAAGACCGGAATCGAGGCCACAATAAAAGCAAGACAGGCTCCAATGAGCATTTTGCGCCGCCCGAATCGATCGGAGAAATTTCCCATAACTCCAATCGCGAGGATGTAAACAAGGAGCATCACCGACGAGATCGCAGTTGATACTGTTTCACTCATGCCCAGTTCCTCGTGCACATAAGTCGGCATGTAGCTGAGTAAAAGGTAGAAAGCGACTGCGTTAAGCGAGGCGACTCCGAAAGTTACGACGACTGCCCTGGAGTGGTGGCGCAGGAGGTCGGCCAGAGGAGTGTTCTTCTTTTTCTCATTGCGTGAGCTTTCGGACTGCATCTCTTGAAAGACAGGGGAATCTTCAAGATGTACGCGGATGTAGCGTCCAACGAATCCTAGGGGGAGGGAGAGAAGGAAGGGGATTCGCCAGCCCCAGGTCTGCATTGCTGCCGCGTCAAGGAAGTAATGCAGACCTGTGACCATGAGAGATCCGGTGAGTAGTCCTACCGCTGTCGAAGCAGGTACTAAAGCCGTGTACTTACCTCTCTTATCAGTCGGGGCAAACTCCGCGAGGAAAGTCGCTGCACCCGCATATTCTCCGGAGGCAGAGAATCCTTGAATCGTCCGCAATATCAGAAGACACAACGGCGCAGCTACACCAATGGTCGCATATCCGGGCAAGAGCCCAATGATGAAGGTTGAACCGGACATGATGAGAATTGACCACGACAGTGCCCAACGTCTTCCCCAACGATCTCCCCACGTCCCCCAAAGTACTGCTCCAACGGGACGCAGGACAAAGGACATTGCGAAGATTGCAAAGGTTGACATGAGTCGAACTGCTGCATCTTCTTCAGGGAAAAAGACAACGCCTATGACTGTGGCGAGATATCCGTAGGAAGCGTAATCGAACCATTCGATGAAATTCCCAACGAAGCTGGCCGATGCAGCACGTTTAAGTGTCGCATGGCGTGCGTCTTGACTGTGCCCTGAGTGCGAGGCCATCGTTGAAGAACTCATGGTGCTTCACACTTCGATCGGCTCAGGTCGTGTGGTGTGCGTTTCGGCGGGCTCGGAGTTGATAAAGATCGGGGCAAGGCCACCAACGATGATCAATAGACCTCCTATGCCCGCAACAAGATCGAGTGCTTCGTGGAAGATGAAAATGCCGCAGGCAATGGCAACGACGCATTCCCAGTAGGAGATCGTCGACATTTCAACAGCAGGAAGATTACGCCCGGCAACAACCAGCCACCCCAGCGCAAAAAGGCCGCAGATGAGGAACAGGCCAACCGCCCACAGCCAATTCGACTGAGTGAAGGTTGATACCCCCTCCCACGGCCGTAGAACGAGCGACATGACGAGCGTGGCGACAGCTGCCCAGAAGAAGTTCCAGGTTCCCCGCACGACGGAGTCGATGTCCTTGCGATAACCGTAGAAGAAGAGTGCCAGACCGTAGAAGACTCCCGATAGCAGTCCGAGAAGATCGCCCAGTGGCTTGTGCGGATATTCGGCGGAGGTCGCCGACAGATCTAGTCCGAAGGAGAAGGAACCATCCTTCCATCCGATGATCCCGATGGTCATAAGCATTCCGACGAACACGAGGCTGAGAAATAGGCCAGCAAGGAGAGAAACCCTTTCCTTGCGGAATATTCGGGCAAGGATTGTGCAGAACAGAGGACCTGTGTAGATCAGGAAGACGGCATTGGCGATTGATGTCAGCAAGGTTGAGGAAATGTAACATCCCAAAGACAGACCGATGAAGACACCGCCGAAGATTACTGCCGGAGTCATCTTGATTCGGAATACCTGCGTAAGTTTCTTCGTCGCGGCTGCAATGATTAGAAAGCCGATAACTCCGCAGGTCATACGTCCAAAGGCTAGGAAAGAGCCGATGACGGCTTTATGCTCGGCCAGCAGTCCTTCGGTAGCACCGCGCGAGAAAGTTCCGACCAGTCCCATGCCTGTTGCGGACAGGAGCATAGCGACGGCACCGAGCTTTTTGTTCATGGAATACGAGTTGGATGAATCGGACATCTGTGTCCCCTGTCTTATTCGAGGTATACGGGCAGGATGCGGGCCGGGGCCGCGCCGACTATGCCGACGCGGCCCCGAGTCGTGATCAGACCAGGGTCGGATCGTCAACCTGATTTGGGAAGTAGTCCTCACAGGTGCCTTCGCGGTACACATCCGCTGTGGCACAGTGCAGGCCTCCACCGAACGCATAAGCGTCGCGGAAAGGCACTGGGATGACGTTCATGCCCAGCTTGTCCATCTGTTCCATCTGGTGAACCTCACTGGCTTCCACACAAACAGTCTTGTGATCGATCACCAGGCAGTTCATTGACAGCCAGACCGATGAGTAGCACAGCGGCGGCGGCGTGTCGTGCGCTGGCATAGCTGCTTCGACAATCTGCCAGTCGTTAGCCTCGAAGATTTTACGCTGTTCCTCAGGCAGGGGACGGTGCGGATTATTGATAATGAGCCCTGGTCGCAGTGGCACGAAGGTAGCGTCAATATGGATCGGGTATGGGTCACCGGGGAAGTTGACGGCGTGGACACGCAGATCAGGGTAGTAGCGCTTGAACCACTCCATCGCCTTGCGGTTGGTCGTCAGACCGTGTTGGATGAACAGGTCCTTACCGATACGCATAACGTCGGCAGCATCCCACATGGGCTCGAACTCAGTGGTGACGAAGTCCTTGGCGGCAGTACGCTCAAGGCGCTCCTCCAGGGAAATCTTCTCATCGTAGTAGTTGTGCTTATACGACTTGTCGGTCAAACGCGGACGAGGAGCCTGGGTCCACTTAAACTCCGGGTCTTTCTCGAAATACTCATTCATAAGCGGCCAGTACGCGAGGTACTCGAAGTAACGGCAACGGAACGAGTTAGCCGAGGACATGATCTCATTGCCAATGGTTAGCAGAATGTCACGGGGCGGCATCTGAGTGAAACCAGACTCGGTACGGAAATCAGGTGTCTGAATCGCTTGGTTCCACTGAAGCGGCGTGGGCCGGTCGACTTTAACACCTAATCCTTCGAGGATCTTGACATAGTTGTCAAGCTGTTCATTGGCGGCTTCGACGGTGGCGGTGGGGCGAGGACCCCACATTCCGCGCATCTCGGAGTCGATCGGCACCTTCTCAGAGGTAGCCGGTTCTTCAGGCGGGATGACCGAGAAGTCGGCGCGTCCCACGATGACGTGCTTGAGGGGATCGAAATCATTCCACGAGTTGACGATTTTCGTCATGACTCACTCCTTTGTGATGTGGTGTTCTATGTGCGGAGTCCGTGTCCGCGACGCCCTGTGGGACGCCATTGAGTATTTAGATTCCTCCTGTTCTTTTGCTGACCATTCGCCGCATCAACTGCGACGAATCCCGGGTTGCTTAACTCGGGAAGAGAGGGGCGAGTGTCATCGAGACAGCCCTAGTCTCCGTCGGTGGTAATGATGGTGCCGCAGGTGCCCTTGACGATCTCTACAGCATCAGCGAGGCGCCCAATAGCAGCGGTACCACCGGTGACCTCAACGAAGTTGCAACAGGCATCAACCTTGGGGCCCATCGATCCAGCTGGCAGGTCCATCGCGCGTAGTTCCGACGTAGTGGTCTTGCCGATGGCCTCGGCATCAGGCTGGCCAAAGTTCTTCATGACCTGCGGGACGTCAGTGAGGATCATCAGCATGTCAGCCTTGAGATCCTCGGCGATGCGAGCCGCAGATAGATCCTTATCGATAACCGCCTCGACGCCGTGCAAGGAGCCATCGTCGCCGCGGACCACGGGCACGCCTCCCCCACCCGAGCAGATGACGGTGGTGCCCGATTCCACGAGCTGCTTGACTGTCTCGATCTCGACGAGCCCCTTCGGTTTGGGTGAGCCAACCACTCGACGCCACTTGGTGCCGTCAGCCTTGATAGACCAACCCCTCTCCGCGGCGAGGCGATTGGCCTCATCCTCGTCGTAAACTGTGCCGACAAACTTCGTCGGTGTGTCGAAGGCAGGATCCTCCGCGTCAACCAGGGTCTGGCCGACCATGGCGGCCACGGACTTACCAGGCAGTGCGTTCTGGAGTTCCTGGAGCATCCAGTAGCCGATCATGCCCTGGGTCATCGCACCGAGCGTATCAAAGGGGTAGGGCTCAGTCAGAGTTTCGTCAGCGGCGGACTGAAGGGCTAAAACACCCACCTGCGGGCCGTTGCCGTGAGTGAGGACCAGCTCATGCTCCGAGGCGAGCGAGGCAAGGGCCTCAGCGGCCTTATTCACGTTCTTGATCTGGGTTTTCGCATCCGGTTTCTCACCGCGCTCGAGGAGGGCGTTCCCGCCCAGTGCCACAACAATCCGCATACTTAGCTCCCCAGAGTTGCGACCATGACGGCCTTGATAGTGTGCATACGGTTCTCTGCTTGGTCAAAGACGATAGACGCAGGACCTTCAAACACGTCATCGGTCACTTCGAGGCCGTTGAGTCCAGTGCGCTGGAAGATGTCTTCGCCCACAGTCGTGTTGCGATCATGGAAAGACGGCAAACAATGGAGGAACTTCGCCGTAGGAGCGGCCTTTGCCATAAGTTCGGCATTAACTTGGTAGTCGCGAAGAAGAGCAATACGTTCATCCCATACTTCCTTCGGCTCACCCATCGATACCCAAATGTCCGTGTAAACAAAGTCAACTCCGGCCACACCTTCGTCTACGGAATCGGTGATGAGGACCTTGCCTCCGGATGCCGCAGCGAGTTCTTCGGCCTTGGCAACGACCTCAGGGGCGTTCTGCAACGCCTCTGGAGCGACCATGCGCACATCCATGCCCATCATCGCGCAGGAGACGAGAATGGAGTTGCCAACGTTGTTGCGAGCATCGCCCACGTACGCAATCGACAGCTCGTTGAGAGGACGCCCCGCCGCCTCGATCATGGTCAGCTGGTCGGCGAGCATCTGGGTGGGATGCCAGTCGTCGGTCAGACCGTTCCATACCGGCACGCCAGACAGCTCAGCGAGGATCTCAACGTGCTCCTGCTTGGCACCACGGAATTCGATACCGTCAAACATCCGTCCCAGGACCCGAGCGGTATCAGCTACAGACTCCTTGTGCCCCATCTGGGACCCGGAAGGGTCGAGATAGGTAACCTGTGCGCCCTGGTCATGTGCAGCAACTTCGAAGGAGCAGCGGGTACGAGTCGAGGTCTTCTCAAAAAGGAGAGCAATGTTGCGGCCCTTGAGGTGCTGAGCCTCGCGTCCCTCCTTCTTAGCAGCCTTGAGGTAGGCGGACAAGTCAAGCAGCGATTGCCATTCCTTGGGGGTGAAGTCAAGCTCCTTGAGGAAATGGCGTCCCTGGAGTGCGTGTGCCATACGGCGGTCCTTTCTCAATGGGTGTGATGTCACGCGTCTTCGCGGACGATGGGGCAGCTCATGCAGCGGGGGCCTCCTCGCCCTCGCCCGAGCTCATTTCCTGGAATGGCAACGACTTCAATGCCGTTATCCTCCAAGAATCCGTTGGTCGCAGTATTACGTTCATATGTAGAAACAACACCGGGGCTTATTGCCAGGACATTCGATCCGTCGTTCCATTGCTCACGTTCATTGGTCAAAGAATCGAAGGGAGGTTCTAGGACGCGCAGAGAGTCCAATCCAAGAGCATCAGCGATAACGTCGTGCATCGCATCGGGGGCATTGACGGTGATGTCGAGTTCCTTAAGAGTGTTTCCAGGACGAATAGTCTGCGATCGCAACATGCCCAGACCTGGATATTTGACGAAAGTGTCAACATCGGCCATGGTCATGACCGTGTCCAAATGCATCTGGGCACGGGATTTAGGCATCTCAAGAGCAATAACTCGAGACACTTCCTGCGTGGAGAAAAGTCGTGATGCAAGACGCTCAACACCCTGGGGGCAGGTCCGTTCGCTCATGCCAATGAGGACTGTTCCGTTGCCAATAACCAAGACATCACCACCCTCGACGGTGGCCGATCCAGCTTCCAACCCCTTAGACAGAATCTTCGGGCCATACTCAGTGAAGTTTGGATGGTAGGTGTAGATAATCTGGGCATTGATGGTTTCGCGTCTACGCGCCTCTTTGCGCATCGAGTTGATAGAGACCCCGCTATAGATCCAGCAGGAGGTGTCGCGGGTGAAGAGGTGGTTGGGCAAGGGGGCGAGGACGAAGTCGTCATCACCGATGGCTTCGAGGCAGACCGAGGATATACCAGCTACACGGTCAAGGAGTTCTTTCTTCGTCAGGCCCGCGATGAGGAGCTCAGCCAAATCCGGGCCATTCATCCGTTCTGCGTAGTTGGCGATGGGGCTAACTGCCGCCGTCCCGAAGGTTTCTTCGGTAAAAATCGAGTTAATAGCTTCGAGACGTGCAGCGGGGCTTTCTAAGGCTTCACCCAGGAGTTCTTGGAAGTAGAGGACTTCGACTCCCCGCTCAGTCAGAGATGCAGCGAACGCATCATGTTCCTCCTGAGCCTTCTCGAGCCAGAGCAGATCATCGAACAGCAGATCATCCTTGTTGGACGGGGTAAGTCGGAGCATTTCCTTGCCTGGCCGGTGGAGCATCACCTGCTTGAGCGGACCAACTTCCGAAGCTACGCGGGGTTGCATTCCCTATTCCTCCTGAGTCGCGTCGTTGCGAGAGTCACACATCTTCGTGTTGGTACGAGCGTACTACTTACATCGGATAAGAACAAGGACTTTCTTTTTTTTCAGGCTTTTCAGGAAGTACAGTCGTACTATCGGTAGAAATTTCAAGCAACCGCACGAGAGACAGCAGCTGTAGACACTCAGGAAGGAACTCACGCAGCACCACAAAATATCCCTTCCCAATAATCCTCAGGACACACAAAAATGGTCGGCACCCCGCCTTAGACGGAGTGCCGACCAGACACCACACTCAAAAGTCTCAGCGCATCAATTCCTTCCTTAATGCGGCTTCGACAACATTGGCCAACAGTAGGGCACGAGTCATCGGCCCCACACCACCAGGATTGGGAGACAACCAGGATGCAACCCGGTCTACACCGTCAGCAACGTCTCCCATGATTTTCCCCTTGCCAGTGGCAGGATCAACAACGCGGGACACGCCGACATCCAGGACCACAGCTCCAGGTTTAAGCATCTCAGCAGTGACAATGCCAGCCGAACCAGCAGCAGCGATGACGATATCCGCACGACGCACGTGGTCCGCAAGGTCACGAGTGCCGGTATGACACACATCAACAGTTGCGTTGACATCCTTGCGCATCAAAAGCAGCCCGATGGACCGTCCGACTGTCACCCCGCGCCCGATAACGCAGACATCTTTGCCAGCCAGATCAATCCCGTGACGTTCCATTAACTCGATGCAGCCGCGGGGCGTGCAAGGCAGTGGAGAATCAATCGGTTCAACACCACGAAGCACCAATCGACCCAGATTCGTTGGATGCAGACCATCAGCATCCTTGTCCGGGTCAATGCGTTCCAAGATCGCGTTCATATTGACCCCACGCGGAAGCGGCAATTGCACAATATAACCCGTACACGCCGGATCAGCATTGAGTCGATCTACAGCAGCTTCAATATCAGCCTGCGAAGCAGTTTGAGACAGCTCTACGCGAATCGATTCGATACCCACCTCCCGACAGTCCGCATGCTTACCAGCCACATACTTAACCGAACCAGGGTCCTGACCCACCAACAAGGTTCCTAGACCGGGCACAATGCCGTGAGCGCGTAATGCATCAACCCGCTCCTTCAGCTCAGCTTTAATCGTTGCCGCGGTTGCAGTGCCATCGAGAACCTGAGCGGCCCCAGTCCAAGGCGCCCTCACTGGTGAAGACCTGCGTAGAGAGGGTGAGCGTCAGTCAGCTTGGCGACGCGGGCACTCAAGCCCTCAATATCCACCGAGTTGCCGGATGCACCTTGAACCAACGTCGTACCAATAATGTCAGCAACCTCGGCAAAGTCCTCAGCTGAGAACCCACGAGTTGCCAGAGCTGGCGTACCGATGCGCAGGCCGGAGGTAACAGCCGGGGGACGCGGGTCGAAGGGAACGGCATTGCGATTGACGGTAATACCAACCTCGTGGAGAAGATCCTCAGCTTGTTTGCCATCGAGTACGGAATCGACCAGATCAACGAGGACCAAGTGGACGTCCGTTCCACCCGTCACCAGCTTGACGCCCGCAGCCTTTGCATCGTCGGCATTGAGACGTTCGGCCAGAAGTTGCGCGCCTTCGAGGGTCCGGCGTTGACGGTCCTTGAATTCATCAGTCTGAGCGATCTTCATGGCAATCGCCTTTGCTGCGATCGCATGCATGAGGGGCCCCCCTTGCTGGCCGGGGAAGACCGCGGAGTTGAGCTTCTTTCCCCACTGCTCACCGCGGGCCGACAGGATCATGCCGGAACGAGGTCCACCAATGGTCTTATGAACGGTGGTAGTGACAACGTCGGCGTAAGGCAGGGGGTTGGGATGCAGGCCTGCGGCAACAAGGCCAGCAAAGTGAGCCATATCGACCCACAGAGCAGCGCCTACCTCATCGGCAATGTCACGGAACGCTTGGAAGTCCAGGTGACGGGGGTAAGCAGACCATCCAGCGATAATGACCTGGGGGCGTTCGCGCAAAGCAGCTTGGCGCACCTGTTCGGGCTCAATACGCATGGTGTCTGGTGACACCTCATATGCGGTGGCGTTATACATCTTGCCCGAGAAATTGATCTTCATACCGTGGGTCAGGTGTCCGCCATGGGCAAGAGACAGACCCAGGATTGTGTCTCCAGGTTTCGCCATGGCCATGAGCGCGGCAGCGTTAGCCTGGGCGCCTGCGTGGGGCTGAACATTGACGTAGTCAGCACCAAAGACCTGCTTGGCACGCTCAATTGCGAGCTCTTCGGCAACGTCAACAACCTCGCAGCCGCCGTAGTAGCGGCGTCCGGGGTAGCCTTCGGCGTACTTATTAGTCAGGACGGAACCCTGTGCCTGCAGGACTGCACGAGGTACGAAGTTCTCTGAGGCGATCATTTCGAGGGTTGTGCGCTGGCGCTCAAGTTCTTGATCGAGCACAGCTTGGATCTGGGGATCTAGCTGGGCGAGGGTCATGTCATTGAGGGAATCCAAGAGGTTCTCCTTTATTCATCGAACTCACCGCTGAGGCGGTTGGCATTACGGCCCAGGCGGGCGGCCGCTGATACCTGTTCGTCGCTCCCCGGTGGTTTCCCACCTATTCGCCAGTCACGACCCTCCTACCTTATCGCCACCGCACGCCGAAGAACCATCGCCACCATCACAGAAATCGAAGAAGTAGTGACCTACTTAACACAGGATCGACCGAGTCATTTATTTCACATGGTCAGAATGCTGAAAGACTCTCACACTCTCGCATTTGTCTGACCGAATGGATAGTATTGATCCATTGCTGAATAATCATTGATATTTTGCGATTATTCAGCGCCAGAACATTCGAATGCCAGAGATCAATACCAAGATCCATAGCGGTCAGTTTCATTTCTGGTCACTTTCAGAAAGACTGTTGAACTAGTGAGCGTCTCTACGAAGCCTCTGACGACCACCGCGGCACTACCCAGCCACCGCGACTATGCAGGCGCAGCAGGTGTCCTAATCACCAAGGTCGTCAAACGACTCTTCGACGTCGTAGCATCCAGTATTGCGATCATCATTCTCACACCGGTGTGGCTGATTCTGTGGCTCTTGGTACGCTCCGGCGACAGCGGCCCCGCGTTCTTCACCCAACAGCGGGTTGGTCTGCACGGACAGCACTTCACGATGTACAAGTTCCGCACTATGTGCATCAATGCCGAAAAACTCAAAGCTAGCCTCGCACAGGCCAATAACGCTGACACCTCGGTAGGTAACGCCATCATGTTCAAAATGGAAGATGATCCGCGTATCACCCCCATCGGCAAGATCCTGCGCAAACTCTCGTTGGATGAATTGCCCCAGCTTTTTAACGTCCTCAAAGGTGATATGTCACTAGTGGGTCCTCGCCCCCCGTTGCCCTCTGAGGTTGCTCAATACGAACCAAAGGTGCTCGGAAAGTTCCAGGTCAAACCTGGAATTACAGGACTATGGCAAGTGTCAGGTCGTTCAAACCTGAGCTGGGAAGAATCGGTCGAACTCGATCTGCACTACGCCAACAACCTGTCACTAGGCCTCGACGCATGGATCCTGTGGCGCACAGTGCCTGCATTGCTACGTCAAGAAGGTGCCTGCTAAGTCCGCGCCTATCACACACAGAAGGCCTCCCAGTCGAACGACTGGGAGGCCTTCTGATGTCTTTACGGGCCTTCGAATCTCAAGTGCTCTGCTCGGCTCCGCCTAGAACGCAGCTTTGGACATCCGCGGCCCCGTAATAGGAAGTCAGCCCTTCGGGCTACTCTCGACAATCAGCCCCAGGTCGGTGAAAACACCCAAGGATTCCAAACGCTCCAGCAAGCGTCCCTTGAGGGCAACGAAATCAACAGCTTCCACGGTGTAGCGACCAATAAGGCGACGAGGCTCGTGGGCAATCCGCCATGCCCAACCCAAGCGGTACCGGTGAATCCACTCCGGAAAATACTGTTCAGCTTGTGCGAACTGATCTAGCCAGCCGCCAGCCGTACACACACATGCCTGCGGCAGCCAACCGTGGACTTTCGACGCAACAAGTTCCTGGAGCCCCGCTCCCAAACCAACGACGACAAAATCCGGGTCGAAAGCAATCAACTCGCAGGGGTCACGTCGTAACTGTTTGACGCCCTCGTAGCCATCAATCGCAAGAATCTCGAACCCCTCGAGACGCTGCGCAGCCTTCTGGGCCACACCGGGAGCCGCACCAATAAAGGCAATCCGAGAACCATTGGGAAGCTTGTCAAACAAGTAGGGTAAAACCAGGTCTGCCGAGGACCGATACAACCGATGCCCACGACCATTCAACGCCATTTGTAGCAGGGTCCCATCGAATCCGATCAGGTCCATTTTCGCCAGCTGTTCCCAGTCAGCGTGGAGCAACGACCAGTGGTTGAGCCACGTTGTGACCCTCCCCGGTTCTAAAGCAAGTTCAGCAAACCGCTGGAGAGCAACAATTTGGGCAGCTCGGGACTGTTCATCGCCGACACCTTCGCCGTCAGCTTGGGCGTGTTCTTGCAAATACATAGGTGATTCCTCCTTGGCGAATGCAGTGTTTCGGCGAATCGGCCCCGTCTTAGCGGACGAAGTGGGCGGCTGTCACGTCGAACACCATGGACGGGGATGACAGGTAGTTGATGTGCGTTTCAACGGCAATTCGATTGACCCCGTCAACAAGCAGGTCTGCCGGCACATCAATGATCATCTGCGTCTTCATGGCGTTGGCATAGGAGATGGAGGCAGCCGCGCGATGGGAATGCAATACGTCGCCCTCGCCCATGCGTTCACGTCCAACCTCGACGCCGTTGACGTACACGACAGCACCGTCGTCAGCTAGAACAGACAGGGATAGGGCAGATCCGGATCCGATCGTTCCCAGATTCATGTCTCTGACGAAGTAGTAGGCGGCAGGTCGATCGGTGGAAAGGAAGTCGAGGCCGGTCTGAACAGTTCGAGCACCCCAGCCGATAGGAGCCGCCCCCTGAGACCACGAGGAAACGTCAAGGTCCGTTTTCCATGCAGCGTCGGGAGCCTGAGAAGACGCCCAGTACGACCAGTGGGTGCCAGTGGCAATAAGGTCGCCCGCGTCAAGAGCTGTTGCGTCAATTGTTTCAAGCCCGGTTTCTGCCGGTTCTTCTTCGGGAACGTCCTCAATTTCTGGGGTGTCTTGAGGTTCGGGTTCTGGCATGTCTTGCGCGGCCACTTTAGTGACGCGAGCTTGCATAGACATTGTTCTTGAGGAGCGGTAGTTCAGGTGGGTTTCTACTGCAATGACATTGTCGCCTGCGACCAGCAGCGAGGCTGGCACTAGGACACTAGCGCGATCCGCATTGGCTTGGCTCACATTGACTGAAGCCGAAGCCCGCGTTTGAGCGTTCACGCTTCCCTCATCCATGCGGCTGCGGTGGACCTCTGTTCCGTTGATGTAGACGAGTGCCCCATCGTCAGCCACGTAGGACAGTTCAATGCCGCCGATCTGCGTGGGGTCGGCAACGCTGAACGTCTTACGGAAGTATGTGGTGATTGGGCGCGACGTTTGCTGTGTCGTGTCGATGACGGTGTTGAGTGTTGAATCTCCATAGCCGATCGGAGCGCGCCCCTGTGCCCATGAAGAGTCGTCAAACCCTAGGCTAGTCCAGTCCGCGGCTGGGGTCTGCGCAGACCAGAGGTAGGTCCATTCGTCCAGATCTTCGACGAGGACGGGGTTGGACTCATCAACCTCACCAACGGCGGGTGCCTGGAAAACCGCGGTGGTAGCAGAGCGGTTACCTGCCTGATCCACGGCGCGCACAAAGTAGCGTTCTTCGCCCCCGCGCGCAGCATCGATCGCAGTGTCTGTGGTTGTGGCGATCACGCGGTCGTCGCGGATGATCTCGTAGGAGACGGCATCGACCACGGGGTTCCAGGCCAAGGTGACGCTGTCTTCATCTGAGCTGAGGGAACGCAGGTGCTGCGGAGTTGCAGGTGGCTCATTATCGCGCTTGTCGAAGCGTACGAAGCCTCCCGACCATTGTCCTCGAGAGGTCGACGAGAACGAGTAGGTGAAGTCGCCGCCGGCCCAGAGATTACCGGCGTCGTCCATTTCGAGGGCCCAGGCTCCGGTTGAACGCAGGGATTTGAGGCGGTAGGGCGTCCACCCAATGTGTTTGCCTGTGGCTGCGTCCCAGGCGCCGATCCACTGGGCTTCGTTCGCACGGGTGAAGTTCGACTCGAAGTAGTAGACGGATGCGTCCTCGTAGAAGAAGTCAGAGCAGTGACACGAACCGTAGAGGATTCCATTGTCGGACAGTTCAAGGGCTTGGAGGTCACCGCCGTTTTGGGCAATGGTAGTTGACACCCGTTCCATTCCTTGATTGCGCAGGTATCCGAAGAGTGAGTGTTGGGAACCAGCGAAGTAGACCTTGTCGTCGACGATCTTGACGGCTTGCTGGTATGTGCCGTTGTAGTGGGAGGGCACGAAGGTGAACGAGGTGTCCACGGCTGCCTGAGCGTCGGTGGTCACGCGAGTGGCTGAGTCAGCTTTGGTTGATCGCGAGGTCGAGAAACGTCCGCCTGCGTAGTAGTAGGTGTTTTCGGGGTCGACATCGGCGGCCATAACGGTGCCGTTGAATTCTGGATTCCAGGATCGGTCCGGCTTGCCCTCAATGGATGTGCGCGCAGAATTGCGACCATAGACGCGCTTTGCTCCCTGACCTGACAGGTGAGTAAAGGAGCCTGCAAAGTAGATGTAGTCACCGCTGAGAATGGCTGCTCTGACGGATAGCACTCCCGAGGACAGACCGTTAACGATCTGCAAATCCCAGGATTCATCGACCTGACCGGTGGTGGGGTCGATCATGACAGACCCTGAATGTTGTGCTCCATTAACGACCGTGAAGTCTCCGACGGCAAGGAGTTTGCCGTTAGGTAGTTCGATGAGGTCTTTGACCTGGTTATCAAATTGGAAGGTGAGCCCTTGGATCCACTCTCCGGTCGCAGCATTGAACGCAGCCAAGCCTGAGCTGGCATGTTCTTCACCCGTTGTCCCGTTCTTGACTCCGGTGAAGTTTCCACCGACGAACATGGTGTCGCCGATTTGTTCGAAAGCTTGGGTTTGAATGGAGTTTTCTTGGATGGAACCGTTGAGGTTGCCGGTGACTCCCCAGGCAATGTTGGCCGCAAATTCGGACACTGCTGGGGTGACTGTTTCGGCTCCGATCCCCTCGTCTGGGAGTCGCTGGTAGTCCTGGTCGTCATTCGAAATGCGAGGACGTAGGTAAACCTCGGAGTACGGCAGGTACGTCGGCCCTGAATCCAGAACGAAAGTGGAGTCAGATCGGACATCGCCGCGTATGAAGCTCCAGTTGCCGTAGGCAAATCCGAGCTGGTGGGATGTGGATGCTTGTGTTGTCATATTGACGTGTTTGAAGCCGGAGTCCATACCGAATCCATCCCAGATGCGCCCGGAATACCAGTAGGGGCTGGAGTTGATGCGATATGACACGTAGATGCCGGATTTGAAGGGCCAGACGAAGTCTTTCATCTGGTTGAAGCGCATGTTGACGGTCTGCCACGAATCGCCTGAGGGGCTGAGCGCCCGCACGACGCGCATGCCGTCTTCTAGGCTTGACACGTCTTCGCCGTCGAGGAGTTGAGTCACGTCTTGATTTGCGAGTTGGACGACAGGGAAGTCAGCGGGCACGCGGTCGCGAGTGGTGAGTTCTGCGGGATCGCCCTGGCCTTGGGACCATGTTTCCCAACCTTCTCGTCCTCGTCCAATCAGTACCCAACCACCACCGTCGGTGGTTTGGTCACAGAAGTACTGCTGGGGAGCATCCATTGAGGGGGTTTGGAGCCAGTAGGCGCCGTCGGCAGACTTGGGATCATCTTGTTTAATCTGCCAGCACGAGGCTGCCGCCGTCGCGGAGGTCTGCCCATCTCGGCGGATTGCCGAGTCCGCGACTGCCGCTTCTTGCGCGTGCGCCGGGCTAGGTTGAGCTCCCAGCGCAAGGCATGCAGTCAAAGGGGCGAGGGCGAGGAGGCGGCGGATGATCATGGAAACCTTCGTGGACAGTGATGCGGAATGATTACTCAGCACTTGATTCCCCATAATCATTCCACGAAAACTATCAACCTTGTACCAATCGGTTAATAATTGCGTGACAAATCACGACAAGAGGACCTTTACTACCCTCTCTTCTGGCGCACTAACGATCCCAATCCATTTAGTTGCAAGGCGGAACGCAAAATCCAGCACATAGTAGCAAAACCTGCAATGCTGGCAAAAATACCCCAGATAAGCCCACTGTAGGTCCCTCGACCTAACAACATGGACACCCCAAAAGCTGGAATCCCGACCGAAACAAAGACTCCAATCAGAGGAATAAGAGTCTCACCCGCACTGGGCCGCACCCCAATGAATTTGGCAACCTGAATCGTGGCCATGACGGCATCGAGAACCATACAGACAGCCCACACCACCGCAGCAGCATTCAATCCATACAGTGGAATGAATGCCAAGTTGCCCACAACATTGACGGTCAAAACAACAACTTTATTGATGGCTGCCCATCCGCTGCGCCCACTCATAATGAGCAGCGAATGGATATTGCCAGCCAAGAAAGTCACCATCGCTCCGCAACACAAGATGGCTAATACCCATGAACCGCTGACGAATTGATCACCCAGGATTTTCATCAGAGCCGGAGCATAAATCGCCATGAGTATGTGGATGGGAGTGGCAAAAAGGATCAGCCAGATGGTGGCTGTGGAGTACAAGCGCCGCAGTTCCTCGATCTTGCTCATATGTAACAGTCGAGAAAACTGGGGAGACACGACGACCCGCAATGCCGTATCGACGATGAGCCCCGCCTGGATGAATCTGGCTGCACCGCCATAAATACCCGCCGCCGCGTTACCTGCGAGCAACCCCACCAAGAGCACATCGAGCCATGTGAGAGCCTGTTCGAGACCAGCCGTAAGGGTACGAGGCAAGGCGAAGCCAACGATTTGGTGCCGACGTGAGGCCTGTGGCCACCGAGGCGCAGCAACAATGTCAGGTAGGTGGCGCAGCACAAGCACCCACGCGGCTACCAAAATGACCACGAAAGGAAGGGCCCAGGACACGGCCACGAGGCTCAAGGACCCGCCCACTGTCGCCGTTGCCGCAACCAGGATGGGGCGCAGTCCCGGGAGGGTGATGTTTTGTACGAGGACGTACTGACGCATATTTCCCAACGCCCGCAGGGCGGCTGTAGCCACCAAAGTGAGCGACCCAATCGGAACAAACCACAGGACCGCTTGGATCGCCCCACGCACCTGAGAGTCCGCTCCCTGCCAAATGACGGGAGCTAGCGCCTGCAAAACAAGGACGGCAACAAGGGAAACACCCACCGCCATCGCCGCCATGAAGTTTAGACAACCTCGAATTTCTTCGGCAGAGTCAACGCGCAGACGCGGGAGCAGATAAATCGCGGTGGAATCCAAACCAACTTTGGCCAGTGCCATGACAACAGCAAAAACACCGGTCGCCTGGGTCACCACCCCGGATCCTTCAGCGCCGAGCATCCGAGCTAAAACAACGGTGAAGAAAAAACCGAGGATCGCAGACACTGCTGCGCCTACAAAACCAATCGCGCCACCCTTGGCGAGGTTCTTCCTGGAGGAAGACTCACTGTCACTCATCTTTTCCTCCCACTGTGCAGTATCCTCGGGCACTGGCCCAATAATTCGTCAGGATCGGTTGAAGCAATGTCTGCTCACTCCTCATCACGCCGTCTTCTCGCCCTCGTCATAGTGGTGGCAGCCACCCTTATCGCGGGAATCTCCTGGGCGGTTTTGGCAGCAGACCCCGCCCCCGACTCCTCCCCATCGGCTGAGATGTCAGGGGCGGCGCAGTCTGGCCCAAACACCACACGTGCGACGATCACTCCACAGTCCGCAGGACCATCCGCTTCCTTAGTTGGATCGCCTTTGGAAACCTCCCAAGCAACCGAACGAGCCCAGTGGGTGCTGAGCACGGTCGCTGAAAGCCTGGTCGATCCTGCCGAGGTCGGCCAACACACCGACCTTTCTTCAGTCTTATCTGGATTCGCACTGGGCGAATACGAGGCGTTAGCCAGCCAGTACGCAGACGAAGGGTTGCGCCAAGAAGGCAACGCCGTCCTCGAAGATCCCCAAATTCTCAGCGATCTTTCCACCGAAGACTCTTTCGTATTGCAGGCCTGCGTGGACTCAACCAAGGTCAAGATCCTCAATGAAGCAGGAAAAGACGTTCGCGCCTCGGGCGCGCTAGATAGGGCGCTGACCCTCTTCACTTTCGTCAATGAGGACGACACGTGGAAGCTGGAGAAACAAGGTTTCACCGACGACCCCACCTGCTGATCGAAGGAGGGCGCGAGCGACCTATGGGCGGTACGACTTCGCCTAAAACGGGAGCCTCCTCGTGGTGACGATCCAGCAGTGCTGCCGCAACCACTGACACCATCAGCCCTGTTGACATGCCGTAGTAGAACTGTTCGACCAAAGTCGCCACGATGATGCCGCCCAGCACTGCACCGTAATGGTCGGTGGCATTCCACATCCGCGGCACCATCCACATAAAGAAACCAACGAAGAGGACGATGCCGACGAGCCCGTGGGAGAAAAGAACCGTCCAGAACTGGCCTTGGGTGCCCAAGGATGGCAACCACGCGGAGGTGGAGGGCCGCGGAGCACCAAAGCCCAACAGCGGGGATTGTTGAAGTTGCGTGACGGTTTCCAGGTAGTTGATGAAACGATCATCTGTTGAGCTCGATGCTGCAAGTCGCGATAAAAGTGAGTCTGCAGCTGGGGAAAAGAACCACGCTACAGCCACGGCTCCTGCACCGATTGAGGTGCTGACTACCGACTTCCAATGTCCCGCGCGCAGACGCTGGAGTTCCACCCACGAAGCGACAAGGATGAGACCCACGTACATGCCACGGTTTTGCGTTGCGCCAGCGGGAACTACCGACACGATACATAGCAGAGCAACCGGAATGCGCCATTTCGACTTTTCTCGCCACAAGATCAGCAAATGAACCAGAGCAATGGGAAGAAGAAGGGAATAGATATTGCCCCAGGTGTTGGAGTAGACGAAGGGAGCTGAGGGACGGGCATCGGTTTGGATCCACGAAGTTTGATCCCATTGGGTCGTTCGACGCACCACCAGTTCCGAGATGAAATCATTGGAGCGAAGGCCTGCGGGAATCAGATAGAACAGCAGAGTTTTGAAGCTCAAGGTCGGCCACGCCATGGCGATATATCCACCCAGCGTGGTCGAAGCTAAGAAAGCAGTGAAAGTTCCAGTGATCGTTTTGACGGGCAGCTGTTCGCGAGCGTTAAAAACGTAGACGCCGAAGACCGCTGGAGCAATCAAGAGAGTCAGCCGGTAGATTGCGCCAAGAATCCGGCCGCCGCTATCCAGCATTGTCATCGAGGCAACCACCCAGACCAGGAAGAACAGCCAAATCATTGTTCCCCGGGGGTAGCGGATACCTCGTCTACCCAGCATCAACAGTGACATGATGGCGGCGAAAATTGGCCACATCATGTCCCCTGGTCCGGTCAGCCACCACACAATGTACGCGGCGTACACGGTGACGAAGGGCCACGCGGGTAGCGCCGAAGCTTCGCCTCGAGCCGATCCGACGGCCAGAGGTTCGGGGCGACGCCATATCCCGCGGGTAGACCGAGCGCCTGCTGTCATTTTTAACCCCTGGGCCAGGCGGAGATGCGGTTGGCACGGCGTGAGCGCAAGTAGAGGCCCGCCCCTTCCAAGAAGCCTTTGATCTCGCTCTTCGTCAAAGAGCCAGGAACGTCCTCGTCGGTGCCCGATACGCGTTCAGATCCTGGGGCCACCCGTTGCAGAACTCCGGGAATTCGTCCTACCAGGTTCACTAGAGAGCCCGGCCTTTCCATGACCGACTTGACGATCAGCGCAGCCATACCCGACCCGTTGCCTCGAATCTGTGTGTCGAGTCCTGCTAGATCAGTTCGGTGCCTGTGATGGACCAACGCGTCGGGAGTATGGATGATTGCATAACCAGCTCTCATGATTCGAGCGAACATGTCGAGGTCTTCGCCTCCCCGAGTCGGTGTTCCCGCACCGAGCGCAGGATCGAAAGGCCCGACCTCCATGAGAACCTCGCGCCGCATCGCCATACATACTCCCGCTCCAACCCGAGCGGTTGTCATCGGATACAAGGGGCCACCTTCTCCCGGCTCGCATAGACCTGCCAGGCTCTGTGCCGAATTACCAATGGTCCATACACGCGCCGTGAGGTCTTTAGGGAAACCTCCTCTAGCTTCGAACCAGCGCTGCGCTTGGGAGCGCAATTCGGCCGCAACAACAATGCCCGTTGTGGCGCCGACCAGGGGACTCGCAGCAAACGGATCAAGGAGGGCGGTCAGCCAGTTAGGGTCCAAGATTGCATCATCATCTGTGAAAGCGATGAAGTCGCCTTGAGCAGCCAGCACTCCCCTATTGCGTGCCCGTGACAATCCTGGGGTTGAGGCATTAACGATCGTCATCCTCGAATCGTTAATGTCAGCTAGAGCGCGTCGAGTTCCCCCTGTGGAGGGAGCGTTATCGACCACCACGAGATCGAAGTTGTCGTGATTCTGGGCAAGAACGGATCTGACGGCATCTCCGAGGATGTCACAGCTACCCATGGTGCACATGACAACAGTGGCTTGCAGACCCGCTCCTGCTCCTTCAGCCCAAGGGCGTGTCGGGGCCGGCTCAACGGCTGCCACTGCGGGATCTGCAGCGGGCCGGTCGGTTCCGTCGATCGTTAACACCGCGCTAATGCGTGGATTGTCACGAACAACAACCAGGGCGCGAGCTTGATCAGGAGTTCCCGAGATCAGCGTTGTAGTGCCATTTGTTCGATCGACGTGCCAGATGGACGAGCCGAGAGGATCCACTCCCCCAGCCTCAAAGCCGACTGGGTGAGTCATCATTTCTCCTGGGCTTTCATCCTGCGACGAGTCAAAGCAGTTCTTGCCAGCGAGCGTCGATGAGTCTGACTCGGAGCGTGTTCATGAGGCTGGGCCCCCTGCTTCGATCGGTAGGAGGAGGCCTCGTGATGTTCTTCATCCAGCTGGGGGCCAAGGATAACCAAGCCCTGTGCCTCGCGGTTCATCATCGCGAGCCGGTCCAGCAGACGATGCAACTCACCCAGGTCGTCGCCCTCGCGAACACCCACGAGGACGCGGCGTGAATCTGAGATGGACTCAAGCAAGCTGGCCAGGCCACAGGAAGAATCGATGAACGCGGGCGTCTTGCGACCGGCGGCCTCGAATGACTCAGCCAGGGCGCGATGCAGGGCTTGTGCCTGAGGATCTGACGCATGTGCAATCAGGTCCACGTCGCCGACGTTTTCAAACGCCAAGGTGATCATGCTAGCTGGCACACTCCAGGGGTTGGCTGCGTCGTCCTCGTCGATTCCCCACACCGGCAAAGCCGTCAGATCAGCGAGGTGGCTGGCACTGCGCACCCTGCGTTGGCGGGTTTCCTGCAGGACGACGGTCACCAGTCCCACGAATAGGCCGATGACTGTGGTGATCATGACGAGCCTCTTGCCTTCGGGAGACTCAATGTCACGTGACTGATCGGCCGACGTCAAGACCCGACCCGATACCACGTGGTAGGGCTCCAGGAGGGCCGACTGTTCATTGAGAGTTCGAATTTCTTGTTGAATCGCGTCGGCGGCTGCCCGTCCACTATCCGAGGACGTATCGAGACCGGCAAGCTGCTCGCCCAGCGTCTCGACTTGCTCATTGACAATTTCGGCCATCTCTTCGGCGCGCTGACGTGTCAGTGCGGTTCGTTCTGCCAAGTACGAGGCCGTAATCGCATCCGCGATGAGCACCGCATCTTGACGGGTCTTCGATGTGAAAGAAATCTTGACGATAGTGCCGTCAGTGTCTCCCGATACGTCCAGGTTGTCGCGCAACTCAATGGAGGTGCGGCCTTTCCCATGGTCCTTGGCCACCGACTCAAGGACGTTGGCTGAACGCACAACAGCTTCTTCAGTGACCATATCGGTGGTCGTCAGCGATGTGCGCGCAACGGGAGCGGGGGTGGCGGATGCTCCGGTCACTGTTACCGTCGTCGTAGCCGTATGACTGACGGGAATAAAAAGAGCAGCCAGGACTCCTACGAGAGCTCCTATGAGGGTGCAGGCTGCAATAGATTTCCAGCGTCGTACGAGGGCGTGACGCAGGATCTGCTGACCACCGGTGGGGGCAGGTGTCAGAATCATGAGGATTCTCCTTGTTGTCGGTGGGAGCGAACCCATGCGATGCGTTGAGATAGACGGCGTTTGCACGATGCGCTTGCCCGCGCATCGAGGGCATTGATATGCGGTAGGACCGCTTCGCTAAAAGCGTGAAGGGCCTTGTCTTGAGCGTGTTCATCCAAGCCTGCAAGGCTTACGAGCCGAGGTAGCCGTTGGCCCGTGATCTGATATGAAAGGTCAGCAAAGGCTTCGGCTTGCTCCGGGTTGTCCCACGAAGCACGACGCCAGCTTGTTGAAGCGGTGACTTGAGAGGGATGGATGCGGTAGATCAATCCCCATGCACCAAGTCGACGAATACGGCCATCGACTCCAGCAACTCTTAGCCACAGGTCGTAATCCTCGGCAGGAACCTGACGGTATCCGCCAACTTGGTCGAGGATCTTACGCGTTGCCAGCATCGTGGGATGACAAACGGGGTTCGTGAGGAGCAACTGCAGGCGCATATGCTCAGGCGTGATCTCGTAGGGGATGCGGGGCCGGGGACTGCGTCCTCGTAGTTCAATCATCTGGGTGAACACCATGTCATCGCCACGTTCTAGCGCAGCAATCGTCCTCGTGAATCTGGACTTCAACGAGATGTCATCGGCGTCCATGCGTCCCACGAGACGCGAGTCAGTGGCGGCCAAAAGCTGATTGAGCACCCTGGAGACTCCTCCAGGTCCAGGAGAGGCTTCAATAATACGTAGTCGTGGATCGACAATGTTGTCTCGAGTGGCACCTTTGAGCGCTCGTTCACTAGTGGCATCGGTAGAGCCGTCATTAGCAACGACAAGTTCAGAATCGGCGGGCATGGCTGCCAACGTCGAGCTGACGGCACGTTCAATGGTGGCCTGCGCGTTACGGGCCGGCAGGATCACGGACAGTTCAGGCATGTGAGTCCTTGACTTCAGCGAGTTCTGCCTGGGCCTGGGCGTCAAGATTGCGTAGGTCTCGGTATCTGCGGCGCAGTGAGATCGCCGAATGTACGAAGGCAATGGCCGCCAAAATGGTGTAAAGCAGGTAGAAGGGCGTTCCCAGACCCCACAACACAAACGACCAGCACAAAGTTCCAGGGTCCGTGGGTAGCAGAATAAAGGAGCGAAGTGTGCCGCCTCGGGTCTGTTTGCGTCCAGCTGCCCTGACAAATTGTTCGGCGAGGATTTGGCTGAGGAATTGGCCAGAGGTGACCCACGCATACGCCAAAGCAACGAGTGTCAACCACCAGGAATCGGGCCGATGCCACATGACGGCAATAGCTGTGCACACGTGGATGGCCGGGGATCGGAATGCGTCGGCGACGTGATCCACCCATTCTCCAGTTTTCGACGACGATTTGGTCACGCGCGAGACCTGGCCATCAGCAGAATCGAATAGGAATCCGAGGGCTAGAAGGATCCCAACGGGAATCCCTGTCCACGCTGAAGGCTCTAGGAACACGAGAAGCAGGAGGCCAACGGTAGATAAACAAACCGAAATGGCGGTGACGAAGTTGGGGGTCCATCCAGCTGCGGCTGCGAAGGCTGCTACGACTCGGGCCCCTCCTCGGTTCACCCAGCGCATGTAGGCTGGAACACCGTCCCCTGGCTTTTGGGCGTCGGCCAAGGCTTTGCGATATGCGCGAAAACGCTGACCAAAACTACCGTCGACGCGTCCGTTAATGACGGGAGGCAAACTCACTCAGATTCCTCCTGCGGTTCGTCTGTGAAGTCTTCAGGTGCAATGAATCGACGCAGCTTGGTCGAGGACGTGGACGGCGTGTAGGGAAGGTAGACCACCGTGGCACCCACTTCGGCCATTTCCGCTTCGAGTTGGACTCCCTTGGGGGTGTCTTTCCAATCGTCACCCTTGAAGAGCACATCGAAGGGTTGGAGACGCCATGCGAGTCGCTTGTCTTGGTCGAGGTCAACCACCACTGCGTCAACGAAACGCAAAGAGGATACGAGGTCGCATCTTTCCTTGAGAGGAATGACGGGGGCTCGGCCTTTCATTCGAATGAGAGCTTCATCCGAGGTGACTCCAACAACCAGGCGGTCGCAGCGTTCACGTGCTGCTCGCAGGATATTTAGGTGCCCCATATGGAACATGTCGAAGCCGCCGGGCACGTACCCCGTGATGCGTTTGGTGTGGTTGACAGTTTCACTCACCGTTACAGTTTGCCAGAAAGCCCGCCGATTCTGACCGATCGGTGAATAAATGCCCTGTATATCACTCAACCAGCGAAGGGGAACTCACCGGGAGAAGACCACCGTCTTCGAACCATTCATGAGAACGCGGCGTTCGGCATGCCAACGCACGGCCTGCGCCAAAACTCTACGCTCCACATCCTGACCCGATGCCACCATATCGGGGGTGGAGTCGGCATGGGTGACGCGGGTAACATCCTGTTCAATGATCGGCCCTTCGTCCAGATCAGCAGTGACATAGTGGGCTGTTGCTCCAATGAGTTTGACCCCGCGGTCATGCGCCTGCGCGTAGGGGCGGGCTCCTTTAAACGAAGGCAAGAATGAATGGTGGATGTTAATGACCCGCCCGGCCATTTCTTCACAGAGTTCCTGGCTAAGAATCTGCATGTAGCGAGCCAACACCACCAACTCAACATTTTCTGAACGCACGAGGTCCAAAAGTTCAGCCTCGGCGCGAGCTTTAGAATCCTTCGTTACCGCAATGTTGAGGAAGGGCACTGCGTAGAACTGGGCGACGGGCGCCAAATCAGGATGATTGCCCACCACTGCGACGACCTCGATGGGAAGCCCCTGCGTCTGCTGACGGTAGAGCAAATCAGAAAGACAATGCCCTTCGCGCGACACCATGATGATGGTTCGCAGCCTGCGTCCGAGGGTATCGATACGCCAGTCGGCGTCAAAGCGATCGGCGACCTCAGCCAAGCCTGCTTCGACAGGTTCACGCCCGACCGGGGAATCGACCTCGACGCGCATGAAGAACAGTCCCGAATCTGGGTCCCCAAACTGCTGCGACTGAATGACGTTGCCTCCGACCTCACCAATCACACCAGTGACGGCGTGGACGATGCCTGGTTTATCAGGACACGACAAAGTGATAACGAGCTTCGTTGACATCGATTCGGTAATAGCCATACCCCCAGGTTACTGGGAGACGCAATGGAAAGCCTCGGGCGCTCATAAGTTACTCTCCCCAACCACACCGAATTCAGCGTCCGTCGATCCACGCACGATCAGGCGGTGTCCAATAACGATGTCTCTGACGCTGGGAGATTCTTCCTCAATTAGATCAATGAGAGTCGTCACTGCCTGGTGAGCGATGGAGGCCTTATCAGGTGAAACAGTCGTCAGACGGGGAATAGTCATACGGCTCGCACCAATGTCATCCCATCCGCTGACGAGGATCCTTTCTGGAACGCTGATTCCCCGATCCGCAAAGGCCCGAAGTGCTCCAATGGCAAGGAGATCATTCATTGCAAATACCGCGTCGGGCAACTGATCTGGATTGAGACGGACTATACCTCCCCACGCCTGTTCTTCGGTCCATGGAGAGGCAGCACAGGATGTCCATGCCGAGTCGTCTAAACCCCAACGACCAAGTTCGCACCGGAATCCCTGAAGCCGAAGCACACCAGAAGACCTGGTGATCTGCGTATCAGCGGCCCCCAGAACAAGAAAACTGCGGGCACCAAGCTGAAGTAAATGCCGAGTCATCTCCTCAGCAGCTAGAACATTATCTATCGAGAAATGGGGACGTCCCGCGTCATGGATCCTTTCACCGAGTAAAACGATAGGGATCCCAAGGTTCATCGCATTAAGTTCCTCACCTCCTAAACCGAGCGAAGACAAAACGATCCCATCGATCATTGAGTTGCCCAATACCGACAGCACAAATCTTTCAACACCCTCATCACCCTGAGTCTCCAGAGTGACAACCGTGTAGCCGCGTTCACGTGCCTCAGACTGAACAAGGTGGGCGATCTCAGAGAAATATGGCCAAGTAAGATCTGGGACAGCTAAGGCGATGACTCGAGCGATTCCGTCGCGCAAACTCCGGGCGACCGCGTTTGGCCTGTATCCAAGAGTCTCAATTGCAGCCCGCACTCGTTCACGAGTGGGTGGCGAGACGTGAACATAGTCATTGACAACGTTGGATACCGTGCGCTGAGAGACTCCGGCAGCTCGGGCAACGTCCTTCATCGTCACGGATCTGCGTTCGCGGGCTGAACGTGTGGCCATGACCGGATCATACCCGTGTCGTTACCGCCACCGGATCCAGGCAGACAGCTCATTCCCAGACCCGGTGGTATCGGTAACTCACTCCTGAATCATGCGTTCAGCCTGAGATTGCAACGAGTCAAGCACCTCAGAGACACCCTGGCCACTGAGCCAAACACCCTCAAGCTTTTCCTGGATCAAATCACCAATCGCCGGCCATGTATCGATGCGCGGAGGCATGTGGCCGTACTCGGTGGCTGTCTTGATGTATTGCGAACGGTGGGGAGCTGCCATGTATTCCTCGGAATTAATTGCTGTTTTCGAAGCAGCCATGTGTCCGGTTGCAATAGCCCAGTCACCCGTGTGCTCATAGAGATACTTGACGAACTCAAATGCTGCCCGATATTGGGCAGGGTCTCCATGGTCTTGGACAGGAACGGCCCAGGAGTGCGAGTTTGCCCAGGATGCGGGGGTGTCAAAAAGTTGCGGAGCGTCAGCCACTTGATATTCAAAAGGTGCTTCGAGCGTATACTGATTAACTGCCCAAACACCGTTGAACATAATGCCGGATTCTCCGCGCAAAAAAGCCTGTTGAGAGGCGTCGTAGTTGTGAGTCGTATCCGTGTAGCCTTTCTCGGCCAGTTCTTTGAGGAATTCGAGGGCGGTGGTGCTGGCCTCTGAGTTCATTGATGCGGTTTGACTTTCCGCATCAATGAAGTCGCTTCCTTGCTGCCAGATCAGGGACATCCACATGCGTGAGGCCATTGGATCATTCGACATGGCGATGTCCATGTAGGTTTTGCCCGTTGCCTGTTTGAACTGTGCAGCATCAGCCATGAGTTCGTCGACAGATGACGGCATCGTGTACGTACCATCTTGTTCAACGAGGCCAGCTTGCTTCAGTAAGTCCATGTTCAGATGCGAAATCACTGCATGGGTGTCGAATGGCACCGCAAAATTAGTCCCCTCATAGGCAACAGCCTCCGCCGCAGGTGCGGTGGCATCGCTCAGATCGATGCCAATGCCGTCGGGGACTGCAACGAAGAGCCCTCTCTTTGCGTACGAGGGTAGTGAAGCTCCATGAACAACAGCCACGTCAGGTTTCGTTGATGAAGCAAGAGCTGCATTGAGCCCATCATAGTAGGAGTCCCAGGTCGCCCCGCCGAGGCGTTCAACTTTAATCCCCCATTTGTTCTCTGCCTCGAATGCATTGGTAAGTATCTGGATCGCTTCACACTCCGTGGTCGCCTTCGATATGTCAGTGACCCCCTTGGTTGTTTCGAGACAATCACCGAAGAATCGGGCCAGGGTGATGGTTTTGCCCTGCAGATCCTCATCGGAGACATCCTCTATACCGGTGACAACATCTCCTCGGCCATCTGATGACGATGTGGATCCGCCTCCCGCGATCCCACATCCGGTCAATGCAAATGCAGTGAGAATTATGAGCCCAGCTTTCCTTGTACTTTTCATGATGGTGGTCCTTTCTATGGTGGTTACGCGGTGGCAACAGTTCTATTTGTCGCCGCTCGACATTGAGATTCCGCGGATGAGATATCGCTGGAAGAAGATGAATAGCAAGAGCAAAGGCGCCGCTCCGACGACGCCGCGAGCCATGAGTGCCCCAAGCTCTGTGGCTTGTGCGAAGTTGCCTTGGAGTGATGCCAAACCTGTCGTCACTGTGAACATTTCCGGCTTAGTTGCCGAGACAAGCGGCCAGAGGTAATCGTTCCACGATTGGACAAAAGCAAAAGTTGCCAAAGCAATCATTGATGGACGCGCAAGAGGCACCATAATCGAGATGAAAATTCTCCAGGTTCCGGCACCGTCTACGCGGGCAGCTTCCTCCATTTCACGAGGAACCTGGGAAAAGAACTGGGTCATGATGAACACGCCGAGGGGGAAGGCAAGTCTAGGTAAAACGAGCGCCGAATAGGTGTTGTGCATACTAATGTCGGAGAACATCGTGAAAAGGGGAACGAACATCGCTTCCTTGGGGACCATCATCCCCGCCAAGCACAGCACATAGATCAGCATCCTGCCTGGGAAGGGGAGCTTGGCAAAGGCATAGCCTGCCATTGCGCAGATAACAACCGTGATGACGGTCGTCGCCATTGAGACCACCATTGAGTTAATGAACCACGTATCGGTCAACCCAGTACTCAGGACATCAAGATAGTTCCCAAGGGTTATTCCTTGAGGCAGTAAGTGCTGCGAGTCTGCCTTGAGCAGCACATTGTCGGATAAAGATAGCGAAAGCATCCACAGCATCGGAATCACCCAGCAAGTGGCCAAAAATACCATCATCGTGTGGTAGGCAATAGCCCTCAGATTCAATGCTTTTGTTCGTCTATTTTCCACCGGGGTGGTCACGTTCACATGAGGTCTCATCATCGCTCTTTCCCCTTCGACATGAGGAATTGAACAAGGGAAATCACTACCATAAGAACGAAGAGAACGAGAGACATCGAAGAGGCATAGCCGAGCCTCGTGTCACGAAAAGCAGTCTCATAAATGTAGCGGACCAGAACATCCGTCGACCCTGCGGGTCCACCGGCGGTCATAATATTCACCTGTCCAAAAATTTGGAAGGAAGCGATGATCTGGGTAACTGTAACCAGAAGTGTCGCATGCTTGAGACCGGGCACAGTGATGTATCGAAATTGGCGCCAGGGCCCCGCTCCATCAAGGGCCGCAGCCTCATAGAGGACAGGATCAATATCCTCAAGACCTGCCTCGAAGAGAATCATATTGAATCCGACTGTCCACCAGACGGTCGTTACGATGATCGCGCTCATCGCAAATCGCGGATCAGACAACCAATTGATCGTTCCTACCCCGACCCATTCGGTTAAGACGGAAACAAGGCCCCGCGAAGGATTGAAAAGGTAGCCCCAGATCAGCGTGGCTACGGACACCGGAAGGATGTACGGCAGAAAGAAAATCGCCCGGTACAGGCCCGTAAGTCGGTGACGCCGGTGCAGCATAATCGCAAGGAATAGACCGATCCCAGCGATTACCGGGGATGAAACGAGCGTGAAGACGACGGTGTTTTCAAGGGCATTATAGAAACGCGGATCATTCCACGATCCGCCTTCGCCCGGATGGATGCCTAAAAGTGCGGCGCAGACTACGAGGAGTGCGACGAGTACCCAGCCACCGATGCTTAAGTCACGACGAATCCCTTTGAACATCAAAAGAAGAGCACAGACGATAAGGACAAGCCGTTCGATCAAACGATGACTCATATCCCAGGTCAGTCCGGTTCCACCGAGCATATCGACATAGTTGCGTCCCGAACTCCATTGCGGTGCACCACCGAGCAGATCCCAAGAGAAACCACTCATGACAGCTGCTTGAACCACCGGGAAAATAATGAAGATGGTATAGAAAACAAGGAACGGGAGGACAAAGGAGAAGTTGTTAATTGCTGTGCGCGCATCCATTCGTATCTTCATGTGTCCTCCAAGGTGCTGATCTCACGGATAGTCCGAGGTCTAATCTGCTCATTCAGTCGATCTGCGGGATTGACGAATCGGCGGATTCTGTCAGTCGGAATCTTGGGGCTACGGTCAGCCCAACACAGACCGTTAGCTTCCTGAGCAGTGTCTGTAAGTTGGGTGTAACAAACACCGGATATGGCGGGGGAACGGTACAGAGCATCAAAGAGTTCGGCAACCCTAGTTTCGAGGGCTTGCCAATCTTCGACTACACCGTAGCCCCATGCTTGAGGACCGGAACGGTTAAGGGCGATGCCCCCAAATTCTGAGACCATGACGGGGCGGTCGTCATATTCACCACGCAGAAGGATTGTGCGCCCTTGGGGTCCAATTCCCTCAATTGTCTGGGCGACTGCCGCCTCGTCAGCATAGTTGACAAGGAGTTGCCCATAGGTTGTCCCATAGTCATGAATCGTAATGATGTCAGTATCAAGTTGTTCCCAGCCATCATTGGCAATAACGGGTCTGGAGCCATCTAAGGCACGAGTCAAAGCAACGACTCCATCAACAAAGGCTTGCTGACGCGGATCGTCAACAATGCCAGGCACTCCCCAACTCTCGTTGAAGGGGACCCAGGCGACGATACTGGGATGGGACAGATCCCGGCGGACAATCTCGCTCCACCCGCTAACGAACTGATCAATGGCATCGCGCGAAAAAGCGTAGGCCGAGGCATATTCAGACCAGACCATAATGCCAAGACGATCCGCCCATGCCAAGTAACGCCGATCTGGAGTCCTCTGGTGTACACGTACAGTGTTGAAGCCTAGGGATTGAGCGCATTCGAGGTCGGCGCGCAAATGATTTGGGGTGGGGGCAGTGAAATATGATTCTTCCCAGTAGCCTTGATCGAGAACTGCGCGTACATAGACGGGATCATTATTCATCCTTAAATATCCGCAGGAGAGATCAACTTGGCGGATTCCAAGGTAGGTGACTACGTGGTCTTTGTGCGTAGGTCCGACAATATCGATACTGGCATCGAAGAGAACTGGATGATCTGGCCTCCACACCAGCGTGTCCCATTCGAGCTTATTCCTTAGAGCAGGAACTTCGAGAACGAGTTCGACTCGCGACGATACGATCGGAGCACTCGCGCACACTAGGGGCGCATCTATATCTCCAACAACAACGTTGACCTGCCCTTTGGGATGCCCGCGCAACGCAATTGAGCACGAGATGGTCCCGGCTACAAGATCACTTCCCCAGGTCACCGATTCGATGGATAATTCGGGGACTGTCTCGGTCCACACGTCACGCCAGATTCCGGTAGATCGGCAATACCAGATTCCATGCGTTTGCACCTGCCAGTCCTGCTTGCCTCGTGGCTGGTCAATGTTGAGTCGTTCGTCTCGCGCCCGCACGACTACAAGCGCTTCAGCACCATCGAGGGCAGCCGTCATATCGACACAGATTGGTGTGTATCCGCCGATGTGATGGGCAAGGTGATGCCCGTTTATCCAGATGTCAGCCTCATGGTCAATGGCTTCGAAGTGGAGCAGCACTCGATCCGTGGGAGACGGTAGATGCGCGATACGGATATGGCGTGCGTACCACACGACATCACAGTCCTCCTCCACGACGGTGGATAACGAACTTCCTGGAGGGAACGGAACGCGAATATTCTGCGCTAGAGGTGATGGATCGAGCCACCATCTCTCGTCAACACCGACATCGTTGGGATCATAGGCAAAGGACCAGTCACCGTTGAGGTTCTGCCATTGGGATCGGCGTAACTGAGGACGAGGGTATTCTGCGTCAAACCAAGGCGCGGATGAATCTTCTTTGATCACCATAAGGACATGATGGCATAGATCACATCATTTTTGCAACGTAGCAAATTTAGACTGAAACCCTCCCACTCACACTGCCGCACTATTTTTACAGGTCGAGAATCCCCTGAGCAGTATCCCCATCCGTAATGACGACATGGGCAAGCCCTGACCGCACTGCAACCCTAGTCGGTCTCACTTTGGCAGGACCAGAAGCAACAAGCAGCAACATCTTTGAGCGTCGAATGTCATCCAAAGAGACTGCGATAGTACGCGCTTCCAATTCCTTCGACACCGGATTTCCATCCTCATCCAGGAAGTGAGAGAAAATATCTGTCACTGCCCCCATGGAACGAAGCCGTTCCATTCCATTTTCGGATAGAAAACCTGACTTAACGAGAACCGACTCGGCTTCCAAAACCCCCGGTGAATAGATCATCAGGTCCGAGGAGGGCCCGGCTGCAAGAGTGCGCGCTACCGAAGGTTCACGTCGGAGCCGAAAACCCAATTCTGCATCAGTGACAATAGCAGGGGCTGGAAGCATATGTCCTACTCCCCTGCCTCTACGAGCCATCAGACCAATCGAATCGGCCACCTCATCATCATTCGAACGGACCAAACCGCCGTACGTCTGATAGACCTCCAGACCGGAGGTCCAGTTATCGGGCATTGCCCTGGCAACAGCAGTGAGAGTCCGTCCCCAGGCGATACCCAGCGAGCCGGGACGAGGACGCTGCGACGTAATGAAGTCCGAAGCGGATGCCGCCACGAGGCCTACTGTGGCGGCATCCGACCCCTGCGCCTTGACAACTACCGCATCACGTAGGCCGAAAGCCTCCCGCAACTCATTCTCGAGTTCTCGGATCCTGGCACGAGGATGATTGATGGAAATTCGCACGATGCCAGATTCCCTGGCTTCGTCCAATAGGCGTCCCACCGTCCAGCGGGTACAGTTCATACGCTCAGCAATAGCCCCTTGCGTGAGGTTCTCGTAATAGTAAAGCTCGGCGGCACGCAGAGCGAGCAATTCACGGTAATTCTCCACAAGAAGTTCTTCCTCCAATCCATCCGCTCATCTGAAGATTAACGCCGAACAAGAGCTTGAGAACGGATCTCCTTGAGAGTATGCATCACCCTATTGCCGCGCCCAAACAGGTCGTACAGGTATTTGTACTGCTCATACAGTTTGTCGTACTTGAGCGACTGCTCTTCGTTCGGCTTATACGCGGTTTCCGACACACCGCCCATGTGAGAGGCCGCCGTCGGCACATCCTCGTAGACCCCTGCCGCAACCGCCGCAAAGATCGCCGACCCGTGCGCGCCCGCCTGAAGGGTCTTAGCGGTGCGCAGCGGACGGCGAAGGATGTCGGCGTACATCTGCATGAGGAAGGCGTCCTTGATGAGGCCGCCGGCGATGCGCAGCTCATCAACGGGGACTCCGTATTCTTCGAAGTTCTCGATGATGACGCGGGCTCCGAACGCCGTCGACTCCAAGTGCGCGCGGTACTGCTGCTCCGGAGTGGAGGTCAGGGTCTGCCCGACGAGCAGGCCCGACAGGCGCGAATCGACCAGGGTCGAACGATTTCCGTTCCACCAGTCCAAGGCGACCATGCCGTGTTCGCCCACCTCCTCGCGCGCCGCCTTGGCGCCAAGGACGCGGTGGATCGACACACCGCGCTCCTCGGCCTCGGCGAAATACGATGCGGGCACGCAGTGATCGACGAACCAGGCGAAGATATCCCCCACTGCCGATTGGCCCGCCTCATACGCCCACGACCCGTCGACGACGCCGCCGTCGACCAAGCCGAAGACCCCGGGAACCTCGATCGGTTCGGCTGACGGCAGGATCCAGCAGGTGGACGTCCCCATGATGCCGGTCATCTGCCCGGGCCGCACCGCATCCACGGACGCGCACTGCACATGGGCATCAATGTTGCCCGCCGCCACCGCAGTCCCCGCGGGGATCCCGAACACCTCGGCGTAAACCTCGATGAGCCCGCCGACCCGCGAACCCAGGGGGACGATCGGATGGCTCATCTTCTCCGAGAAGACGGATCCGAAGCCGGGGGCCAGGCCCTCGAGGAACTCGGGATCGGGGTAGTGCCCGTCCTGATACATGCGCTTGTAGCCGGAGTCGCCCGCCGCGTAGGCAAGGGTCCCGGTCAACTCCCAAGTCAACCAGTCGACGAGGTCGACGATCTCCGCCGTCGCGGAGTACAGGGCGGGAGCGTTCTCGAACGCTTCGAGCGCCTTGGGCAGGAGCATCTCCGAGGACAGGATGCCGCCGTACCGGGCGAGCCACGACTCACCGCGTTCTTTCGCGAGCGCAACAATCCGATCCGCTTGATCCTGGGCGCCGTGGTGCTTCCACAGCTTGAGGTAGGCCTGCGGCTCATTGATGAACTCGGGATACTCGCACATGGGGGTGCCCGTAGAGTCAGTCAGCAGGACCGAGGCCGAGGTGCAGTCCAGGCCGATCCCGACGATCTGATCCTTCTTGATATTCGCGCGCAGGATCGCTTCGGGAACCGCCTCGCACATCGCAGTCAGGTAGTCGGCGGGCACTTGCAGCGCGAAATCGGGCGGCAACGCGCGGCCGTCTCCGACGGCCAGGGTGCGATCCATGATCGGCGTCCGGTACTCGCGCACGGCATCGGCCAGCACCGCGCCGTCGCTGACGCGGACGACTGCGGCGCGCACGGAGAGCGTCCCGAAGTCCAATCCGATGGTGTAGGTGTTCTCAAGATCTTCGTTGATCATGTGCGAACTCTTCTCTGTGATTCAGCCGGAGGCGCGGCGATCAGCGCCGCGCGGTAGCGATTCGATTGGTCGTCGGCCGCATGCGGACGACCCATGCTGGTCCGCCGCGCCCGTTGCCGGGCGCGGCGGACCTCGAGCGGGATCGGGCCCGATCAGGCCTCTTCCTTGTGCGGGTGCTTGCCCCAGTAGCCGTCGGGCGAGAACAGGTTCTCGATGACGGTGTTGAGCAGCCCCAGGTCGTTGAGCGCATCGAAGATCGTGTAGCGGGGACGGATCATCTGCGCCTTGACGTGAGTCTGGCGGAACCGCTCCATGTCGACCTCGATCATCTCCGGGTGGTACGGGGCGCCCACGGCCTTCAGACGCGCAGCCGCCTCGTCCGCGGAGATGAGCTGCGGGCGGACGCGCTCGACGATGCGCGGCCATGCGGCCTTGATCGCCTCGACGCGGGCCCTGCGCTCCTCGCCCTGGAGGTTCTTGCCGACCGAGTGCTTGACCGATTCCTCGGCGATCTTGGGGATCAGCAGAGCGCGGACCTCCGCCTCGACCTGCTCATCCGTCTTGGCGGCCGCCACCACCGCGTCGGCGTCCACAGCCGCGATGTCGAGCTTGAGGGCCTCCTCCCACATGGCGCAGGAAGCGACAGTTCCCACACCGACCTTCATGCCGTGGGACAGCGGCGGCTCCCAATCCAGACCGTGGCCCTCCATCTCCCACACGTGGGAGAACTGGTGGCCGGCTCCGGATGCGGGGCGCGAGGACTGGGCCGCCTGCATGGCCAGGCCCGACATGATGTTGCCCTCGGCCAGACCGGTGATCGCTTCGGGGTCGCCCGCGCCGATCTTGTCCGGGTCCTTGAGCGCATCCGCGAGCGGCCCCTGGACGAGGCTCCACACGTAGTCGTCGATGGGCTCGATGCCGAGTTCGTCGGCGAGCATCCAGTCGGCTCCCGCGGGGATCTTCTCGATGAGGTCGCCGTAGCCGGTGGCGATCAGGCGCTTGGGAGAGGCGGCGATGACGTCGAGGTCGGCGACCAGCGCGACCGGCGCCGGGCAATCGCGCGTGATCTTGAAGCCTTCCTTGGCGATGGATGCACCGAACGCGGCGTAGCCATCGACCGAAGGCGCTGTGCACACGTTCATGTACGGGCGGCCCAGTTCTCCGGAGGCGAGCTTGGCGAGGTCATTGAGGGTGCCCGACGCGATGGAGCACACGACCGCGTCCTCGAGGGGGCGGATGTGCTCACGCAGGATCTCAACGTTCTCGTAGCCTGCATACAGGGTGGGCGTCCCCGGGAAGACGTACGGCGCCTCGGCGAACTCGACGCCGGCTGCCGTCAACGATTCGACGACCGCGTCACCCGCGGCGGCGAAGGTGTTGCCGTCTGCGACGACAAGCACCTTCTTGCCCGGGAAGTTGCGCGCGAACACTGCTCCGGTCTCCTTGAGGACGTCGCGTCCGAACACGATGTCCTTGGTATCCGTGGCGGTCTTGAGCGCCTGCTGGATCAGTTCGACTGACATGTCACTTCTTCCCGCCGGTCACGCGAGGTGATCGACCATCTGGTGGGAGAGCTCCTGCATCTGCGGGTAGGTCTCCATGTACTTCTCGAAATAGAACTGGTATTCGTCATGGACGTCCATGCGGGGCTCGATGCGCTCGGTCTCGCGAACCATATTGCGCGCGGCATCCTCGATGGACTGGTACTGGCCGGAGCCGACCGCCGCCAGCATGCACGAACCCAGGACCACGGCGTCGCCGACCTCGGTCAGGGTCACGGGCAGGCCCGTGACGTCGGAGTGCATCTGCATCCAGTCGCGCGACTTGGTGGCGCCGCCGCAGGCGACGAGCTCGGTGGCCTCGAACCCGGCATCGGCGAAGGCCTTGAGGTTGTGCGCGACGCCGAAGCAGACCGCTTCCTCGATCGCGTGGTAGACCTGCTCGGGCGTCGTGCCCAGGGTGAGGCCCCACATGATGCCGCGGGCTTTGGAGTCCGTGTACGGGGTGCGGTTGCCCTGGAAGTACTCGTTGATGATGAGGCCGTTCGAGCCGGGGGGCATGTCGCGGACGCGTTCGTCGAGGACCTTGTACGGGTTCTGGCCCAGCCGCTCGGCGGCGGTGGTCAGGTCTCGACAGAAGTTGTCCTTGAACCACTTGAGCGTGGAGCCGGAGGAGACGAGACCGCCCTCGCAGGTGTACTGGCCGGGCAGGACGCCGTCGGTGTAACCGCCGAAGAAGCCCTCGCCGTGCAGCGGTTTGCCGGACTGACCGGTGATGACGTGGGACGAGCCGGTGATGACTGCGGTCTTGCCGGGCGAGACGACGCCCAGGCCGATCTGGCCCGCCCAGGCATCCGCGCAGCCCTGGGCGACGGGCGTGCCGGGCAGCAGGCCGAGTTCCTGGGCGGCGGAGGTGGACAGACCGCCGATCGGGGTGCCGAGGTCGAGGATACGCTCGGGCAGCTTCGCGAAGACGTCGCCGCAGCCGATGTGCTCGTAGAACTCGACGGGCCAGCCGCCGTGGTCGCGGTTGTAGTACATGCGAAGGGCGGCGGAGTTGATGTTGAGCGTCCACTCGCCGGTCAGCTTGTAGGTGAGCCACTCGGGTGCGTCCACCAGGCGATAGGCGGCATTGTAGACATCGGGCTCGTTCTCCTTGAGCCAGGCCGCCTTGAAGGGGAACCACTCGGCGGTGGCGGGCATGGTACCGCCGCCGTTGTAGTGGCGGGCCCAGTGGTCGATGGTTTCGGCACGCGCGGACTGGTCGGTTGCGCGCACGTCCATCCACATGATCGCATTGCGCAGCTCATGGCCGTTCTCGTCCATGGCGACGACGGTCATGGTGGTGGCGTCATAGGAGATGCCGCAGATCGCGCGAGCGGGGATGCCCGTCTCATCGAGGACCTTGCGGGTGGAGGCGACGATGGCGTTCCACCAGTCCTGGGGGTTCTGCTCGGCCCATCCCGGACGGGGATGGTAGGTCTTGTAGGGGGTCGCGGCGAAGGCGATGGGGTGCCCCTGGAGGTCGAAGATGGCCGCACGGCACGACTCCGTGCCGTAGTCGAATCCCATCAGATAAGGACCTTCGTAACCGGGGTTGACCATTGTTTTCCTCTTTCGTCGGGCCACGTCGTCGTGGCGGTTAGGGGTGCGGTTTCCCGCGGATCAGTTGATCGGGTCGTTCTCCTCGGTCCAGCCGAGCTCATCCCAGATGGCCTTGGGGATCAGGCGGTCGACTCGATCGAGGACGTGGGTGGGTCGTTCGGATTCGGGCAGGGCCAGTGCCTCCTCGAGCGTGGATTCGCCGGTCAGCGGCATCGCCGAGAACATCCCGGTGTTGGTGGCCATGCCGATATCGGTCAGCAGACGGTCTCCGACCATGACGCATGCACGCGGGTCAACGTCGAGGTCCCCGAGTGCGGCCTCGGCCATTGCAGGATTCGGTTTGCCGACGACGAACTGGCAGGTGGTGCCGGTGCAGGCCTCGATGGCGGCGATGATGGCCGCGCAGTCGGGTTCTCCTCGCCCGCCGGGGAAGGGGCAGAAGCGGTCGGGGTTCGTCGCGACGAGGATCGCCCGCTTGTGGAACCAGATGGCGTCGAAGGCGATCTGCAGCTTGCGGTACTCGAAGGTGCGGTCGTACGAGGCGACGACGATATCGATCTGCTCCGGGTCCTCGCTCATGGGGATCCCAGCCTCGCGGAAGGCGCGGATCAGCGGCTCTTCTGCGATCGGGTAGACGACTTTGCCAGGGTGGTTGTCGACGAGCCAGCGCGTCATGGTCACGACGGTGTTGGCAATCTCGTCGATAGGAGTAGGCAAACCAATTCTCTCAAGCTTCTCAACGTACTGTTGAGGGTCCTTGGTGGGATTATTCGACAAGAATCGGACAGGGATGGAACGACGGCGCAGCTCCTCGACCAGACGCTTAGCGCCGGGAAGAAACTGATCACCTAAGTAGATCGTTCCGTCCATGTCGAAGACATATGCGTCGTAGAGACGTTCGGGCCATGCGGTAAGAGAAGCTGCGGCGTCCATCGGTCGTTCCTTTGGATCGAAGTGTTAGAGAATCAGGAGAAAATCAGAACCGATCCCCAGACGGCGGTGGTCATGAACCAGATAACAGCCGCCGGAGGATCGATGTGGGTGTCACCATGCGCGTTTGTCCAACGAGCTGCATACTCGCCAGCGAAACCAGAAACAACACCGAAGCAAGTTCCAATTAGGACTGCTGCGAAACCAGATCCAGTGATTGTCAAGAATTGGATGGCAGCGAGGCCAGCGATGATCGTCATGTGGTGGGTAACAGGGAACTTGTAGCCCATAGCAACGAAGAAGATGCACACGGAAGAGATCGAGAATGGGATGATCTGGGCGTTATTTTGAACAAAAGCGGCATCCGCGGCCAGGGGTGCAAGGTATCCAACAAGCATGACGGCAGCACCGGATGCGAGAAGGGAAGCAAAACCAGACACGGTCAAGAGTTGACCGGGAGTTTCTTGCCAGTCGAGCCAACGCTTGTCGCCCTCGGGAGCCGTGAGCTTGTGGAAGACACCGGTCTTACCGAACATTAAGCGAGCAACGATGCCAGAGGTGACAACGGTTAGTGCAACGGCGTCGGTGTGGGAACCAAACCAGGGAATGAGGGACACAAGGGACTTGAAAATGTAACCACCAAGGCCAAAAACAGCGCCGACGAGTAAAATATCGGGCTTGCCGAAGCCCACAAGCTGAGTGTTGACATCCCGACCGGAAGGCATGTAACCCTTCTTGGCTGCGTATGCCGCGCCCGCGACGCCTCCAGCAAATCCAATGTGTGGGCCGAAGACAGGACCAAAGGAAACCCAGTCAAGGAAGGCCGTATTACCGGTAGCAGCACCGATCGCAAAGCCTGTGAGGATGGTCAAGCCGGTAAATCCGAAGGCATAGTTAGCGCCAATCATGGCCCCAAAAGCGCCGCCAGCGAGGGCTAGGAGCATCCAGAAAAGGTCCATGCCCGCAAAAGTGATAAGTGCGTCAGGTGTCATTTATCTTCGTCCTTGAAGACTGGATGCGGGCACCATCGCCCGCATCGGAATGGATGGGGTATTTTTATCCCCTGTTACCTTCCGCTTATCTGCGGAAGGTAACAGGGAGACAGTTTGTTCAACAGGCAGTGGATTCGGTAATCGCTCCTGCGTCGTAGGATTCAAGGGCCGCAACTTTGGGTGCGGACGCCGAGTTCGGGTCAAATTCATAGCCGAGCCATTCTCGCGTCAGCCGACGCGCAAGCTCGATGCCGATGACTCTTTGGCCAAAAGTGAGGATTTGAGCGTTATTTGACAGAATTAAACGCTCAACGGAAAAGGAATCGTGCGCAACCGACGCGCGAATACCGGGAACTTTATTAGCAGCCATGGCGACGCCCATCCCGGTGCCACACACGAAAAGACCACGGTCAGCTCGTCCATCCGCAACGATACGCGCAGCCTTGACAGCCACATGTGGGTAATCAACATCCTCACCGACAGCGAGCCCAGCGTCGATGACTTCATCGACTCTTGGGTCTGCCTCGAGGTCCTTTTTGAGAATATCCTTGTACTCGACACCGGCTGCATCGGCGGCGACAACAATCTTGAAGCCCATGAGATTTCCTTGAATGCTGACGTAGTAACGCCGGGCTGATCGCCCGACGGCTCAGATGTCGTCCAGTTTGTCGAAGTCCTATCCAGCATTCTCCAAATGCACCCATGTGCGACCTGCTGAGCTCTGCACTTTTGTTGAAATAGAGAATGATAACCACTTCTTTTTATAGGGAGAAAAGCGCAGGAATACAGGCTTTTCTACATTGTTCAGAATATTCTCAGGAACAGTTCAGGACCGGCTTCTACCTTTTTTCTTGGCGCTCGTCAGACGCCGAATCCGACCCAGTTCCACGAAGGAACTCAAAGTTGGTTGTTCGTAGACCACCATTTCGAAGGAGGGAACCTTTCGTGCCATTCATTACGGCCAATCCCCGCACCACCCCCTCGGACAGACGCCGCCGACTACTTCAGGGCGCAGCCGTCACATCGGCCACTATCCTTGCCCTATCAGGATGCACGGCTAGCATCCCCAGCTCAGCCACGGCTCAATCGGCAAGTGCAGCAGACAAGTCCCATGACGATTCATGGCAGCAGGAAAACTTCGCCTCCTTCTACACCCAAAAAATTGACTGGCGTACCTGCACTGAACAGGACGGACTCGATTCAAACGTCACAGAGGCACTTGACGCGAGCGGACATAACGATTCCTCAACTTATCAATGCGGAACTGTCAAAGCACCGATAAACTGGGCAGATCCGACCGATACTCGGACTGTCGACCTGGCCATCGTACGCATCCCCTCCACCGCGAAAGACGGCAAAGGCAAACCACTATTCAACAACCCCGGAGGTCCCGGAGCCAGCGGCGTCACGCACGCGATGTCCATGCCAGCATTCCCAGAGATGGACAAGATCAGGCAGGCCTACGAAATCTGGGGGTTCGATCCGCGTGGCGTCGGCAACTCAGCCCCTCTGGACTGCGAAACCACGGACGAGGCAAGCGCCGTACGCCTATCCGAATGCATCAAAAAGCACCCTGTCACCCAATACATGGGTACGTCCCATGTCGCCCGCGACATGGAGATGCTACGCGTCCTCAGCGGTGCAGAACAGCTCGACTACCACGGTTATTCCTACGGAACCCTATTGGGAGCAACCTACGCAACACTGTTCCCCGACAAGGCTGGGCGCATGATCTTGGATTCAGCCGACGATGCCCAGTGGGCCTCCTTGACGAGCAATTTCGATCAGCAGGTCGCCGTCTCGAAAGCCGTCGGAAAGTTGGCCGATTCCTGTTCAACGCTGACCACAGACGAGGGGGAACCTGTCACCTGTCCGTTTACATCGGAACGCGAGATGCTCGATTACATCAATACTCTTAATGAAGCCCCGCTCAAACCTACTGAGGGCGAAGAGTTCACTGGAAAAACGTTGAGAGACTATTTGACGACGGCTCTGTATATGGGTCCGGGTACTCTACTTGATCTGCTAGGCAAGGCAAAGGCAGGAGACCAGGAATCGATTGACTCGATCGTCGAATTGATGAAGGACGGTGGCGCTGCCGTCGGCACGGCCGGCATCCTGGCGATGTGCCCGTCATCGCCAAAGAAACCCGATGTTTCCGGCCTGATTGATCATATGAAGGAAGTCGGCGTCCCCGAGTTTGTCGGAGGTCCAGAACTCACCGAAGAAGTGATTGGCGAATACGCACACCAGAACCTGGACTGCGCGGCGGTTCCATCAACCGGCACTGACCTGACGGACTTTGACGCATCAAAGGTCAAAACCCCGATTCTCGTCGTCGGTATCACTGGGGACCATGCAACCCCCTACGAGCACGCAGTTTCACTGACCAAACAGCTAGGCAACGCTAACCTTTTGACCATTGAAGGAGACGGACACGGCGGTTCCTTCTCCGGACGTTCACTGTGTGCAGACGAAAAAGCCACTGCCTACCTACTGGAAGGAAAAGTCCCCGAAGCTGGGGCCACCTGCCAGATGGATCCAACGATGTGATGCGGCAACGGCGGCGGCGCAGATTTTCGCCGCCGCCGTTTTTACGCCCATCGACAATCAGTGAACGAAGCCGAGCTCCTTGACAGCATCGTATTCCTCTTGCAGGGCAGCGATGTTGTGGTCGATACCCGCGCGGGTTGCGTCAGAGATCTCCAGGCCTTCAACTACCTCCCATTCGCCACCGTTGGAGGTGACGGGGAAACCGAAGTTCAGGCCGGCGGGCACACCGTAGTGGGTGCCGTCGGACATGATGCCGGAGGTGACCCACTCGCCCTCGGGAGTACCGTGGATCCACGAGTACATGTGGTCGATGGCGGCGTTGGCTGCCGAAGCGGCCGAGGATGCGCCACGGGCTTCGATGATGGCGGCGCCGCGCTTGGCGACGGTGGGACGGTAGTAGTCGGCCAGCCAGGCTTCGTCCACGAGGTCGGTGGCGGGCTTGCCTGCGACGGTCGCGTAGGACAGGTCCGGGTACTGGTCGGCGGAGTGGTTGCCCCACACGACGACGTTCTTAATGTCGGCAACCTTGGCGTTGACCTTGGTGGCCAGCTGAGCGACGGCGCGGTTGTGGTCCAGGCGCATCATGGCGGTGAAGCGGCCGGCCGGAACGTCCGGGGCAGCGTTCTGAGCGATGGTGGCGTTGGTGTTGGCGGGGTTGCCTACGACGAGGACACGCACATCGTCGGCTGCACCGTCGTTGATGGCCTTGCCTTGGGGGCCGAAGATACCGGCGTTGGCCTCGAGGAGGTCAGCGCGCTCCATTCCTTGGCGACGCGGCATTGCACCCACGAGGTAGGCAACGTTGGTGCCTTCGAATGCCTTGGTGGCGTCGTCGAAGATTTCAACGCCAGCCAGGGTCGGGAATGCGCAGTCGTCGAGCTCCATGGCGGTTCCCTCGGCAGCCTTGACGGCCTGGGGGATCTCCAGCAGGTGCAACTTGACGGGGACATCGGGACCGAAGAGCTGTCCGGAGGCGATGCGGAACAGCAGGGCGTAGCCGATGTTGCCAGCTGCGCCGGTGACGGTGACGATGCGAGGTTCTGCCATGATGAGGCGCTCCTTCATATGAGATTGGTGGCGCCGTCGTCGACGCCGCGGGTGGCGGACAGTTGCCGCTCACATACCCCAAGCCTAAAGCCCCGCATGGGTGTTGTGCAGGGAGACCAGTCCTAATTGACCATCAGTTCGCAACGTGATCTGGGCCATGGATGCCTGTGTACTTCTGCGGATGAATAATCCTCATCGCACATGTGAAGTCCAGAGGACCATCCGCAAGTCGATATTCGTCATGTACTTGCGCCCCCCACGAGTCGTCCCCGCCAACCCCTCGACGCATGAGTGCAGGACGAAGCCATGTCCTACGGTGAATCCCGATTTCGTCGAGATGCTGTGCATTTTCGATTTCGAAAGGGCTGGCTTTCAACGCGGAAAACTCCATCGTCGAATCGGAGAGAATCTCAATGCCAAAACCCTCATCATCAGTTAGTCTCGCCCACCTCACACCAGTTCGAGAACCACATTCCTGTGGACGTAAGTATGGGGTGAGCGTAGATTCCACATCAGTTTCATATACACCAAGAAAGGCCCCGTTACGACGGTCAACTGCACTTTCCTGAGGTCCTTCGCCATACCATTTCAAATGACGCAGTCGCGGATCGACAGGAATAAGGAAGCCAAATTCTGGCGGATCCCCTAGGCCTTCTCCTGCTTCAAGACGAGCCGACAGGATCAGAGTCGAATCGACGTACACGCGCGCACGCATGTGGCACGTCGACGTTGGATTCGACCCAAGATCGAGTACCCACTCGACCTCGACGCAATCATCTGCTCTGCGAACTGAAAACGGATCTAAATCTCCACGAGCTTTCCAATATCTCGATGCAACAAGCCACTGGGCATCGATCATTGGAGCTCCCCAGCCTCTTTCATTCGATGTTGGAGCATGCCACATGTTCACTGTGGGCATGCCCCTCAGAAGCTGGCGTGAAGAATGACCCCACTGTCCACTGAAATACGACTGAATTCCTCCATGAATCCGGGAGAACAACACTTCAAAGTCATCGCCCCGAACACCGATATTGTGTGTAGAGTCCACCAGTATGGGCGCTGGCCGCAGCGACGCTGAAGACACGATCTTGCTCAACCTGGAACACTCCTGCCCGATCGTCACGACACGCTGCTGGCGCGCAACGACTGTGCCGACTTCCGCCCATTCGCAGGCCTGTGTTCTCAAAAAACGCACATCTACTGCGTATTCTCCCGGCGTCTCAGGTAGCTGAAACGGGAGGGGCAAATGAACAGATTCCGTCGGGCCAATATCAACCTCAACGTCATGACGCTCAAGAAGTGTGCCTTGATGTTCAAGACTGACCACACAGCGATAGATATTGGTTCTGGTCACTTCGAATTCATTGACGACAGTAATACCGCCCTGGTCGATCCCAATGATGAGGGGCTGATAAATAGCTTTAAGTGCCTGGAGCTGAGGACTTGGGGTGCGGTCAGCGAAAAACAGTCCATTACCGCAGAAGTCGCCGTCATGTGGGGATTCGCCAAAATCCCCTCCATAGCCCCAGAAAGGGCGACCTTCTTCGTCATACGTCATCAGCGCTTGATCAGCGAAGTCCCAGACAAAGACCCCTTGGAAGTGCGGGATCTTCCTCATGAGATCGATATAGCGATCCACCGCACCGAAAGAATTCCCCATAGCATGAGCGAACTCGCACAGAATAAACGGCTTATCGACATTGTGCCGCAGGTATTGCTCGACTTTTTTGGAACTCGTATACATCTGCGAGGTAATGTCAGTCGTCTCCGGATAGCGAGGATCCCAGTGAACGCCCTCGTAGTGAATAGGACGAGAATCAATACCGCGCACATAGTCGGCGACGTCTTTGAAGACACTTCCCCCCAGAGATTCATTACCAAGTGACCAGAGGATCACGCTCGGGTGGTTACGATCCCTACGTACCATCGAGGTCAAGCGGTCTTGAACAGCAGGTCTCCACCGCGACGAATCGCCAGGTATCGCTTCTTCGATGCTGGCTCGTCCTCGGATGATTCGATCCCACATTCCATGTGTTTCAACCGAAGCCTCATCGATGACGTAGAAGCCGAGACGATCGCACAGGTCATAGAAGGCCGACGAGTTCGGGTAGTGACTGGCGCGGATGGCATTCACTCCGACACGTTTGAGCGCTTTGAGATCTTCCAGAAGGAGTTGCTCATCCGGGACACGCCCGCCGGGACCAAACTCATGACGATTCACCCCTTTGAGGAATGCGCGTCGCCCGTTGATCAGGAGTAGACCATCTTCAATGCCAACACTGCGAATACCAACGTTTTGGGTAATAACTTCGACAATTTCTCCCTTCTCGTCAGCCACCGTGACTATCGCTCGGTAGAGATAAGGATCTTCAGCACTCCACAGATGCGGATCTGTGACGGTAATGACCAGCTTGCGCCCGTCCTCGAGAAAATCTCCGACGCCAGTCAAATGGGCATGAATGCGGGCCTCGTGCATTCCGGCCCCTGTGCACTCGATTGACACTTGCGCTGTGTCCAGGTTTGGTTTCAACCGAACGTTGATGGCCAGATCTTCGACATGGATACGAGGCCGGCGCAACAAGCGCACAGATCGGAAAATACCCGAGAACCGGAAGAAATCGTGATCTTCAAGCCACGAACCTGAGCTCCACTTCCAAACCCGGCACACGAGCCTGTGGTGCGAACCATCCGCGAAGTTCGTGACATCAAACTCCGAAGGGGTAAAAGAGTCAGTCGAGTAGCCAACAAAGACTCCATCTACCCACACGGCAACAGCCGACTCTGCTCCGTCAAGAACTAGAGAGATTCGTTCTCCGATGCCGAGCCTAGGCAAATACACATTTGTCGCGTAGGTCGATATCGGGTTGTACAGGCGTGGGGCTTGCCCTGCTTCAACGGTTTCATGTCCGTCCCACGGATACTGATAGTTGACGTATTGGGGGCGATCGTATCCCTGGAGCTGTATGTGACCTGGAACGGCAATGTCCTCCCATGAGGCAATGTCGGTCGAAGCCAGTTCCAAGTTTTCGGGAAGATCACTCGGACACGATGCATGGTGGTATTTCCACGTCCCATCTAAAACAGTGACGAAAGAGGACTGGAAGCGAGCCGCCTCGTCCTCATCGGCATACCAACAGTGGTCGGAATGGGCTGCCATACGGTTGATGGAAAAGATCTCCGGGTCAGACACCACTACCGGGTCAAAGGAATCGGGCTGCTGTCTCATTTGACGGCTCCTGTAATTCCGTTGGCGAAAGAGCGTTGCAATACCAAGAAGACAATGACTGCTGGAAGGGACGCGATCAGTACTGCCAGCATGAGAACCCCATAGTCGGTGACATATCCGGCAGATAGGTTAGAGACCAGCATTGGCATCGTCTGATAGGCGTTGTCAACAAGGATGACCTTGGGCCACAGGAAGTTATTCCACGCTGTCATGAAAGTGATAACAGCAGCGGCAGCGTAAGTCGACCGCATCGTGGGAACGTAGATCCTCAGGAAGATTGCCAACTCCGTCAGGCCGTCGATCCGGGCTGCTTCAAGAATTTCGTGAGGAAAAGATCGTGATGACTGTCTGAACAGCAAAATGAGGACGGGAGTCGAGATGGCTGGGAGAATGACTGCCCAGGTTGAGTTAACCATTCCGATTCTGGCAAAGAGCCGAAACAAGGGAATCATCGTTGCTGCCAGTGGGATCATCATCGCAACCAACAAAATTCCCATAAGACGGTCTTTAGTATGCGAATGAAAGATTTCGAAGCTGTACCCCGCGATCGAGCAAATGCCTAACGCGAGGATCGTTGTGGCTATGGCGTTGAGGCTCGAATGCCACATAGCCCCCGCCAGGTCTTGCGTTTTCATGAGGGTGTCAAGGTTTTCCAGGAGTCGCGTGCCTGGGGTGAGTTTTGTTGACAGCACCTCGCGACTGGAATTCGTGGACGAAACCGCCATGAAGTAGAGAGGAAAGACGGAGAAGACGGATGTGAGGGCGAGGAAGAGGTACTCGGGAGCGTGGCGAATTTTATGAATCACGTCGATCACCAACTTTCATTTGAATGAGAGCGAGGACTGCGACGAGGATGAGGATGACGTATGACAGTGCAGCCGCATAACCAAAGTTGGGGTTTTTCTGGAAGGAAAGCTCGTACAGGTAGTGCGACATGGTCATGGTTCCGTAGGCAGGGCCTCCTCTGGTAAGGTTCCACGATTCGTCAAAGAGCTGGAGCGTTCCATTCGTTGACATGATTGCTGTCAAGAGAATGATCGGTTTGAGTTGCGGGATGATGATGTGCCAGAAGATTTGGATCGGGTTGGCTCCGTCGATGCGTGCCGCCTCGATGGTGGACGGATCGATGTTCTGTAGACCTGCCAGATAGAAGACCATGTTGTAGCCGGTCCACCGCCACAACAGCCCCAGAATGATGACCATGCGGGCTGTTCCGGCTTGTCCAAGCCAGTTGATCGGAGTGTCGATAAGGTTCCAGGACACGAGAAGATCATTCACGAAGCCATCGGTGGCAAACAGGGTTCGAAATACGAGGGAGTAGGAGACTAAGGAGACTGCACAGGGAAGGAATATTGCTGTTCTCCAGAGTCCTTTGAATCTGAGGCCAGGGCGGTTGAGAATAACTGCTAGTACGAGTGCGATGAAGAGCATGATCGGGACCTGGATCATGAGGTAGATCATCGTGTTTTTCAGCGACATTATGAAGATGTCGTCGTTGAGGAGCCGCAGATAGTTGGACCAGAGTGGCTCAGCGAAGTGGAGCCGAGTTCCTTTGCCGGTTTTGAAAGACAGAATGAAGGCCTCGGCCATTGGCGAAAAGCTCGTGAACAGAATGAGGAGTGAGGCTGGAATGAGGAATGACCAGCTCGTCAGGGCTTGTCCTCGCCGCATAGGGGACTGTGCCTGCGAGGTTGCCTTTTTATTGGTGAACCTCATCGTGGGCTTGTCGCTTCGCCCTTTCATACTGACCTCCGATTAAGGGGAGCGACGCGGAGTCGGCGTCTATATCGGATACGCCGACTCCGCGAAGCTATCACTGCATTGCAAATTCAACGGTTGATTGGGCCTCTTGGAATGCTTTGACCGGGTCCTCGCCTGAGGCGATCTGTGTGAGTGCTGTATTCACGGCGTCCCTTGCTTCGGTGTGATAAACGCCGGTAATCACTGACGGGACTTGAGCACCGTATGCGACAACTTCGGAATAGACCTTTTGTCCTGCGAAGAATTCTTGCGGCTCCGCGTAGACCTGAGAGTCACCTGCAGGAATCCAGTTAGCGATGGCACCAGCTTGGGGCAGAATCGTGTCGTAGAGTTCGACTGATCCACCGAATGTCGACGCGAGGAAGTCCTGAGCCAAAGCTACATTCGCATTGGAGCTTATAGCCCACGATGAGCCACCGTTGGCACTGTAGTTAGTAGCTCCGTCAAGTTTGGATAGTGACGGGAGATTTGTTACGGCCCAGTGTCCGGATTGATCCTCAGCTTTTTGGATGCTAGCAGCGATCCACACTCCATTGATTGTGCCAGCAACATTGCCGTTGACGAAGGAGCCGATGTATTCATCCCAGGAGTTGACTATCTGGAGCACACCAGTATCAATGAGTTCTTTGTAGATTCGCGAGACTTCGATAAGAGCATCGTTGTCGGCAATGGTGGCATTTCCGTCTTTGTCAAAGAGTCCTCGCCCAGCCGACTGCAACATCATCATGACGAGGTCGGAGTTACCCGCCATTGTTGACATCAGAGGCTTACCCGTTTTTGCCAGGACGTCCTTGCCTTTGGCGATGTACTCGTCCCACGTGATGTCGGTGAAGTCGGCAATCGTGTACCCAGCTTCTTCGAGGACATCGGTACGCAGAGCCGAAATTGCCGTTCCGGAGTCGAAAGGCAGTCCGTAGTGGGTTCCGTCAACGACAGAAGAGGCGACTACAGACTCGGGGAACTGTGAAAAGTCAACTTTGCCGTCCTCGAAGGACGAGAAAATATCCGGGTAGTTCGTGACATTTTTCTGGAAGGAGTAGTTCTGCATGAGGAAGATGTCCGGCAACTGATCGATCTGTGAGGCCTGAGCGATCGTTGTGAGTTTCGGCTGAAGATCATCCCACGGGGTTTCGACGATATTGAGTGAGAAATCAGGATGCTCTTTCTGGTAGATCTTCTCTGCCTCTTCAAGGGCATAGATATTGAAAGCTGGATCCCAGGCCCACACCGTAAGGTTTCGCCCGCATCTGTGGCGCTCTGCCCTGAGGTGGTCGCATTAGATCCACATGCGGCGGTCGTCATACATAAAGCAGCGGCACTGATTGCACACATTGCTTTTCGCGAGATGCTCATCGTCAAGCTCCTTGATCTGTTTGTTGGCCGGGCGGCTAGTCCTAGTCAGGCAACCACGTTGTCACCGAGGAACTGCCAACCGTCACCAAAATGTTTACGTTGCCAAAATACATCATGATCAATCCTAATTTAAAGCTTTCAGATAACACTTTGATAAACAGTAAATAATGATTTATCGCTCTTTTTACAAGAAAAATAGGAGACCTACTCGCTGATCGGCTATCACCATAAGCATTATGGCAACGTTATCAACTGTAGGAGATTCTTGATCTGCTACTCTCAGATCATGACCCCCACACCGCCCCAAGGGCATGCTCCATCAATAGAAGATGTCGCACGATTAGCAGGTGTCTCCGCTCAAACGGTGTCACGTGTGTCCCGCCAGGCTCCCAATGTCAAGGAATCCACCCGTTCACGAGTGCTGATCGCCATGAATCAGCTCGGCTACGCACCAAACCGTGCCGCACGCGCACTGCGCTCTGGCACCTTCCACACGATCGGCGTCATTACCCAAAATCTCGAACGGACAGGCGAAAACCTCGTCACCGCAGGAATCGCAGCACAAGCCGAAGAACACCACTATTCCGTCAATCTCCTCCAAGTATCCCATCCAGAAACATCTGCACTTGAAGAAGCGAGCACTCACCTCAGCCACCAGGCAATTGACGGCCTCATCATCGTTCAAGCTGGTTCAGCCACCAGCGGCTCGTTGTCCATCCCCCGCTCACTCCCCACAGTCGTATCCGACTCCCGCCTCATCGACGACTTCCCCTCGGTCACAGCAGATCAAATCCAGGGGACTCGACTTCTGATCACTCATCTTCTAGAGCAGGGTCATCGCACTATCGCTCACATCGCAGGACCATCAGAATCGAGATCGGCAGATACACGCCTGCATGTCTGGAAAATGACCCTTGAGGAAGCCGGTATAACACCAGGGCCTATCATCTATGGCGACTGGAGCGCACAGTCTGGCTACTGCGCGGCGCAACAGCTCTCACGACACTCAGATATCACTGCTATTTTCAGCGCCAACGACGAGATGGCATTTGGGGCAATCCGAGCCTTGAATGAGGCCGGACGGCGCGTTCCCGATGAGGTATCAATCGCAGGTTTTGATGGAATCTCTCTCGCAGAATACGCTGTCCCACCTCTGACAACGGTTCATCAAGATTTCCAAACCGTCGGCCGTTCTCTAGTTGATCTACTCCTCGAACGCATTGAGAATCCGTCCGCTCCTATACAACGCAGAGTGGTCCCTTCCCAACTTTTGATACGCGGTTCAACGGGACTCTACACCCCCCGTCGTAGTCACAGCACGAAGAACTAGAACCTCGTCGGCACATTCGTCAATGAGTTCAGCGTCATGGGTAATAACGATGACCACGCAACCGCTTTGAGCCAGTTCACGCAGGTGCGCGGCAATGGCACGCAGGTGACGATAGTCAACGCCTGAGGTGGGTTCGTCGAAGATATGAATACGCGCGCCCTTGGCAATGGCCGCCGCAATCGCGCAGCGTTGCCGCTGTCCACCCGAGAGAGTGAGGGGGTGTCGATCTTGGACATCTGCCAGGTCAAAACGTTCAAGCAGGTCGTCGACGTCCTTGCTTGACAGGTGCTGTGGGTCGGAGCCCAAAGTGATGTCTTGTCGAACTGTTTCTGCAAAGAGCTGGCGGCCGACATCTTGCATGACGAACGAGGTCGAAGCCGTCCTCGCTAAACGATTCGCCACCTTGGAGTCAATGAAGATGCGACTGCCCTTATGCGGCTTAGCAAGTCCTGAAAGCACACGGGCAAGCGTCGTTTTTCCGGCGCCATTGGGTCCAACAATGGCGCTGACCTGGCCTGCTGGGAAGGCAAGATCTTCAAGGTCGAGGACGAGTTTTTTCCCATAGGAAAATCGCAGCCGCTCAACCCACACACCTGTTTCGCGTGCCTGAGCTGCGTCCACGCTAGGCCTCTGACCATCGTGCCTGCGATGTGGCTGAGGGAGGTCGACGCTGCGTAGAGTTCGAAGCCCTAAGGCCCTGCGTTCTTCATCTGACAGTGCGAAGAATTCATCGCCGCTCCATCGCCTACGCGTGCGTCCGTGCTCGATCAGGACAACTTCATCAGCGATACCGTTGAGGAAGTGGAGTCGATGCTCAGCGATGACGAGGGCGACTCCTCGGTCTTTAAGTGTCTTGATGACGCCAGCAAGTTTGCCAATCCCTGCCGGCGACAGGTTCGAGGTGGGTTCGTCCATGAGAACCACTGGCGTGGCACTGGCAATGGCTTGAGCGCAGGCAACGCGTTGCAATTGGCCACCTGACAGCGCGACCAGCGGCCGGTTTTCCAGGTGGGCGATACCAAGTTCGGCCAGGGCCTGACGAACGTCAGCCAGAATTGTTTCTGCTTCGTCACCCCTGTTTTCTCTAGCAAAGGCAAGCTCGGAGATGACGTCGGTGGTAAAGAATTGGGTGCGCGGGTTCTGGAACACGGTTGTCGTTACTCCACCGGCTGCCGCCATGCCTTGGGAGATCACGTCAACCCCTGCTACAACAATGTCTCCTTCGGCTGTTCCCGAGTGAAACTCTGGCGCCAAGCCGTTGATCAACCGCAGGGCCGTGGACTTGCCGCAGCCCGATGGACCGCACAGTAAAATGACTTTCCCCGGTTCGACGGTCAAGTTGAGTCCGAGGAGTGCGGGCGAGTGGACTGGATCCTTTTGGTGTCCCATCCAGGAAGCTGCGGCTTGAGCCGAGGAGTATGTAAAAGATGCGTCTTTGACGCACACCAGGGCATTTGGCTGTATCACCATGGCACGTCCCATCCACTCATTCGCAGTGCAACAAGACCGATCATGACGATCAGGTAAACGGCGTCGATAGGGCCAAAACCCAGGCGGATAATGCTGGTTCGTCGCGTTTTGGATCCGAGCCCTCGAAGCATTGCTGAGGCTGACAGGTCATCAGTCATGCGGATCATGGCTGCTAGAAGCGGCATCATGACATATTCGACCGCGCGTATGGGCCGAGTGATGAGGGTGCCCACCCCTGGGATGACTCCGCGCAGACGCATGGCGTCGATAATGGCACGCAGTTCTTCGACGACGAGCGGTAGGAATCTGAGCATGACGGTCAGTGGAATGACGATGGCCCTGGGGACTCGGAGCCGTTCAAGAGCGGCCGCGAGTTCTCCGACTGTGGTGGTTGCCAGGAGCCAGAATCCTGTGCCGGCAGCTATACCGAATCGGGTGGCCCAAAATCCGAGTCCCCCAACGATTGCAGCCCACGGGCTATCCCAAAGTATGGGGAGGGCGAAGTACGCTGTCGAACCAATGGTGACTGCCAAAGCGACGGTTGTGGCCGCCCTCGTTCGTCGAACCAGGATCAGTAGGACGAGGACGAGAAGAGCGCACACGAGGGCACACAGGTAGGTACTACGGCCCAGCGCTACGACGTTGATCGTCAGAAGGAGCACGAGGCGTGTCCTGGCGTCTGGACGCGCAGCTTTGCGCCCCGTCGTCGCGAGTGCGGGAGCGTACGCGGCTGGAGCGGTCACAGGATAGAGGACTTCTGGAAGTGCCGTTTGAGAGACTTTGCCGCCAGCAACGCAAAGAGGATTCCCAGGAGAGCGTTGGCCACGTGGAAAATGATGAGGTTTGTGGGCGTAAAGAGGGCTTCCATGGCGGCAACATAGTCGGCTCCCCTGCGCACGGTAATGCGCGCGAACCACGCTTCAGGGGTAAGAACCACAGGAAGGAGTGGGCCGATGAGCCAAAGCTGGAAGATGCCGTATGAAATGGCTGAGCCTATTTTGCTGGCAGGTCCGATGAGGCGGCGAGTGATGTCAGCGAGTAAGCCTGCGCCAATTCCGAGGATCAGGGAGACCCAGAATTGCCCCATGAGGGTCATGAGTCCGGTAACGACGGCCCCGAGGATGGTCAGTGTGCCCATTGCTGGGCAGCGGGCGAGCAGGGCCATGACGACGAAGGCGTTGACGAGGGTCGAGAGGGTGATTCCCACGAGGTGGAATGCCGGCGAGATCATCGACATCATGGTGCATGCCGCGAGGACAACGAAGTAGATCGCTGCGAAGACTCCGATGGTGACCAGAGATTTCACGGACAGTGCGTTCGTTGTTCGAGTCTGACTTGGTTCCGACATGCGTATTCCTTGATGGTCTTTCCTGTGTTGGACTGGTTCGCGCATGTTGTGTGCGCGTTCCGAGCCTTAGGTTACGGATCTGCGTGTCGGTGACACGCCAAAGTCGTCGGTGCTGACGCACCTGTCACCAAGCCCCACCCGCCCCGAGGGACGCCCAAAACTCCCGCGAAGGACGCCCAAAACTCCCCCGAGGGACGCACATCGCTCTACCAGTCAAGCAACGAGACCGACCCACACAGGTGGATCGGCCTCGTCGATCAGATAGGGATTCAGGCTCTATTCGCGCGGTAATACTCAATGAGTGCCCGGGTCGACGAATCTTGCGCCTCCAGCGCAGCCTCATCGCCCTCGATCGCCGGAAGAATCTGCTTGGCCAAGACCTTGCCCAGTTCAACACCCCACTGGTCGAATGAATCCAAGCCCCACACAGCCCCCTCTACGAAAGTGATGTGCTCGTACAAGGCAATAAGCTCGCCCAAAACCCGCGGCGTCAAGGAAGGAGCCATAATCGACGTGGTCGGACGGTTTCCAGTAAACACGCGGGCTGAAACAATATGCTCCGGCGTTCCCTCAGCCCGAACTTCATCACTGGTCTTGCCGAAAGCCAAAGCCTTGGTCTGCGCAAAGAAGTTCGACAAGAACAACTCGTGCATATCCGCGTCTTCATCCTTGAGCGGCCATGCCGGGTTCGCAAAAGCAATAAAGTCCGCGGGAATCATGCGGGTGCCCTGGTGGATCAGCTGATAGAACGCATGCTGGCCATTCGTGCCCGGCTCACCCCAGAACACTTCACCCGTCTCATAAGTCACCGGTGCCCCATCGCGTCGCACTGACTTACCATTTGATTCCATGGTGAGCTGCTGCAGGTAGGCGGGGAAACGATGCAGGTACTGCGAATACGGCAGCACCGCGTGAGTGTCCGCACCCAGGAAGTTCGAGTACCAGACGTTGAGCAGACCCATGAGCAGGGGAACATTGTCTGCTGGCGCAGCCTCGGCAAAATGGCGGTCCATCGCATGGAATCCCTCAAGGAAATCCGCAAAACCATCAGTACCAATAGCCAAGACCAGTGACAATCCCACGGCTGAATCCACCGAGTAGCGTCCGCCCACCCAGTTCCAAAAACCAAAAGCGTTAGCTGGATCAATGCCAAACTCGGCGACCTTATCCAGCGCAGTAGACACAGCAACAAAATGCTTGGCAATCGCTTGTGCAGCGCCATCGTCACCTTGGGCCAGACCGCGCTCACGCAAAGCATCTAGGAACCACTGACGTACCACCTTCGCATTGGTGATGGTTTCCAAAGTGGTGAAAGTCTTGGATGCGACAATGACCAGCGTTGTTTCCGGGTCCAAGTCCTTGGTGGTCTCCCCCGCATCCGTGGGGTCGATATTGGAAATGAAGCGGCAGGTCAGCCCCTCGGACACGAAAGGCTTGAGAGCCTCATACGCCATCACCGGACCCAGGTCAGAGCCGCCGATACCGATATTGAGGATTGTTTCAACCGGCTTGCCGGTAACACCAGTCCATTCGCCACTGCGTACGCGCTCAGCAAAGTCGTAAATCTTGGTCAGCTCATCGTGGACGTCTGCAATCACATCCTGGCCGTCAACCGTCAGCTCATCGTCGGCGGGGCGACGCAAAGCCGTGTGCAACACCGCGCGATCCTCAGTGACGTTAATGTGCTCGCCCGAATACATGCGGTCCCGTAATTCGAGGACGCCGGTCTGTTCGGCGAGGTCCAGCAGGTCGGCTAGAACGCCCTCATCAATGAGATTCTTCGACAGGTCGACGTGCAGGTCTGCAGCCGTCCTCGTCCATGCAGCCGCGCGGTCCGGTTGCTGGGCGAACCAGGTGCGCAGGTCCGGATCGAATGCGTCAGCCCGAACATCAAGGGCATCCCACGCGGGAGTCTTGGTCGGGTCGATCACCTGGTTGTCTGTCATAAGTGCTCCTGAGAATCGAAAGTCTTCCGGTGAGAAGAGTACAGGTCAATCCTGTGCGTCGCCGATGCTGATGGCCGCAGCCTCAGCTCCAGAATCTTTGAGCGAGACGATGCGCTGGACCGCGGTGAACTCCCTCCACCACTGATCGAAGGGGCGGCGATTAGAAATGTCAAGATCGTCAAACATATTCTTCACCAGTCGCGCCTCGATCCGGTTGCCGACTTGGCCGATATAGACGCCCTCAGACTCGCCGCGGGTGAACTGGTTCTGAATATGTTCCAGCGCCCTGTTGGCTAAGCGAGTGGCAAGCAGACGGTCAAAGGGGCTGGGAGACCCGCCCTGCTGGAGGTGCCCAAGTGCACTGTGACGCACGTCGAAAAGCCCCTGGGAAGCGGACTCGAAGACTGATGCCAGGAACTCGCGGTCATAGAAAGCCGAAGCATTCTCATTGACTAGGGTGACGAAAAGCTTGCGCCCAGACTTGAAAGACTCGGCCATTTTCTTTGCATCCTGGCCGATCTGGTCCAGGGTGGGAGTGTCCTCATTGAGGTACATGAACTCCGCCCCCGTTGCAAGCGCGGACATGAGAGTCAGGTATCCGCAGCGCCGTCCCATAACTTCGGCTATGAAGCAGCGGCGCGCAGCCGACGCTGATTCTTTAATTCGATCGATTGCCCACGTTGCATTGTTCAGCGCGGTGTCAGCGCCAATCGACAGTTCCGAGCCGGGCAGATTGTTGTCAATCGAGGCGGGCACGAGGACGATCGGAATGCGGAATGCAGGATAGCGGTCACGTTCAGTTATCATGGCGTTGACAGCCAGATAAGCGTTGAGCCCGCCGATGACAATGAGGGCGTCCAACTCGTTGCGTTCAATGGCACGGCCCAGCGCGTAATACTCCTCAATTTCGGGTACTTCGCGCCGGGTTCCCAGCTCCGCACCGCCCTTGAAAGCCCAGCCCTCGACGTCAGCCCACGTCAGTTCCTTGACCTTGTTGTCAGCCAGCCCTTTCCAGGATCCTTCAATGCCGAGCATGGTCCAGCCTCGAGCAATACCTAGGCGAACTACGGCGCGGGCCGCGGTGTTCATGCCGGGCGCAAGACCGCCTGCGTGCAGGATGCCTACGCGTCTGGGTGATTCGGTTGGTGCCGGGGTGAGTTGTGGCGGGGTAGAAAGGATCGCGTTAATGTCGACCATCGTTCGGAAGGAACGGCCGCGCGCATTCTGGGCGGCCTCGTAGTCGCCCGCGGCAATGAGGTCTTTGACGGCGCGCGTGTCTTTAACAGCCTTCATCAAAGGAATGCGAGTGATCCGATTGTGCCGTAAACCCAGGATGCATGGGATGTCATCGGGGCCGCGGCTGAGGATCTCTTGGACAGCACCGTAACCCAATAGTGTGGACATCCATCGGTCGTAGGCCGAGGGCGTGCCGCCCCTTTGCACGTGGCCAAGGATGGTGACGCGCGCGTCCTCGCCGCTGCGTTCTTTAATGACGTCAGCAATGTGCTGGGTGGTGAGCAGGTTGTCGTCGCGGTCGGTTGCTCCTTCAGCGACAAGGACGAGGGATTCACGTCGCCCAGCTTCTCGGCCCAAACGCAGGTGTTCAGCCAAATCGTCTTCCCAGCCGGGGGCTGCGGGATTTTCCGGAGTGAAAACGTAGTCGGCACCACCGGCGACTGCAGCCATAAGCGGCAGGTATCCGCAGTGGCGTCCCATAACTTCGACGACGAAGCAACGTTGATGTGAGGCCGCGGTGCTGGTCAGTTGGTCGAGGGCGTCAAGGATACGGTGGAGGGCAGTGTCGGCTCCGATGGTCATGTCGGTGCCAACCATGTCGTTGTCAATCGATCCAACTAGTCCAACGACAATAAGGGCGGGGTGTGCGTCTGCCACCTCGCGGTTAATGATGCCCTCGTCAACCAGTTCATTCATGTGTTGGGGCCATTCGCTGCGGAACTCGTCTGTGCCTGACAGGGAGCCGTCACCCCCAATGACAACGAGGCGGTCAATGCCGTGTTCAATGAGATGCTTGGCGGCTGCGTGGCGGCCTTCGTAGTCCCGGAACTCAGGGCAGCGTGCGGTTCCGATAACGGTTCCGCCCTCTTGGAGGATGCTGGAGACGTCAGACCATTCCATCTTTTTGATAGCGTCGCCGCCTTTGACTGCCCCAGACCAGCCTTCAAGTACAGCGTATGGCTGCGCGCCACGGGCAAGGGCCGTGCGGACAACGGCTCGCACTGCTGCATTCATCCCTTGGGCATCGCCGCCGGAGGTGAGGACACCAATCTTGGTCTGAGCGGTGGTGGACTGGCTAGTGGATTCCATGCCTGGATTCTCCGTTTCCTGTGACGCGCACTCGTTGCGTGTCGAACCAATTCAAGTCTATTGTCCCTTCTACTAAACAGCACCTGGGCTGACACTGCGAAGCTCGTTGTCGAAACCACGCTACAGGTATGATGTCGTTCATGACACACGCAGCAAGTTGGGTGGGCGAATGGACAACCGCGCCCGTCGCAGTCCAAGCCCTCGAGAATGGTTCCCTCGTCGTCGAAGCCATTGAAAAATCTGATGCATGGAGGACCACTTCCTACGGGTTCACCCTGCACACCGCTCACGCCCTCGTCGCCCCCTTCGAAGAAGGCAAAGCCATCGATGTCGTTTTCACTGCCGACTACACCAGAAAATTCGACCAAGCTGGGTTGTTCATCGAAGCCTCCGAGTCAGAATGGATCAAGGCTGGTGTCGAATTCTCAGATGGCGCACCCCAGCTCGGTGCCGTGGTCACCCGCACTATGTCCGACTGGTCGGTTACTCCGCGTCCCGATATGGCTGGGCAACGTATTCGAGTACGCGCATCTTGGACGGGGGATGCCATCACCCTACGCGCAGGAATTGATGGCCAGCCGTTAAGTCTTCTGCGGCTCGCACCTTGGACACCAACCTGCCCTGTACGTGCAGGCCTATACCTGTGCGCGCCGAGCCGTTCAGGACTGAAAGTCACTTTCCACGAGTGCAGCGTAGGCGAACCTGATGTATCCCTTCACTGATGACGTATCTGCGGATTCCAGCTAGAACGCTGAGTTAATAGGGCAATGCCCCGGGCGATGCTCAAATTCATCTACCCGGGGCATTATTTTCTTGGGGATAGGTTAGCCGAGAGCTTCTGCTCCATTTCGGGCAGCGGATTCAGCAAGCTCTTCAGAGGTCACTACACCGTCGACCGATACGCGATCCAGGTACTTCATGCCGTCGAACGCCAGATCCTTGGTATTTTCCGGATCGGCAGCGCGACCGATGCGGCCTTGCGAAATCTTGTCAATGATTAGCGCAATCGCTCCGTCACCGGTGACATTGGTGGCAGTACCGAAGGAGTCGAGAGCGATGTACGTGGCGATCATCAAAGCAACCTGAGCCTCATTGAATCCAAGCATCGAGGCCAGCAGGCCTGTGGCCGCCATAATCGCTCCACCAGGAACACCGGGGGCAGCGATCATAGTGATACCGAGCATGAAGATGAAGCCAACCCACTGAATTAGCGATACGTCAATGTTCTGTGTCAGAGCAATCGCGAAAGCGAAAGCAAAGATCTTCGAGGTTGAACCAGCCAGGTGGATGGTCGCACACAACGGGACAGTGAAAGAAGCAACTGCGTCAGAAATACCATTCTTCTTCGTCTGGCGTAGCGTCACAGGGATGGTTGCCGCCGAGGATGAAGTGCCCAGTGCCGTCAGGTAGGCGGGCATCATGGTAGCCAGGGCCTTGAAGGGGTTCTTCTTGGCGATAGCACCGGCAACACCGTATTGAATACCGAGAATGACCACTTCAAGCAGGAGAACAACGATGACGACGCGCAGCAGCGTGTGCATGATGTCCCAGGCTTCGCCCGTGTAAGTCAGGTTCAAGAAAATGCCGAAGATATGCAGGGGCAGCAGCGGAATAATGATGCGCTCAATGAGTTTGGTGATGATGGCGCGGAACTCAATGAAGCCCTTGCGCATCACACCACGGGGGACCATCGCCAGGCCAATACCGATGACGAAGGACAGCAGAAGCGCCGTCATGACGCCAACGGGCGCAGGCATTTCAACGGTGAAGTAGGTGGCCAGCGAGCTGCCTGGCTCCTTAACGTCCTCTAATCCCTCAGCTCCTAGCAGCCCCGGCAGAACCGCAGCACAGGCCAGGTAGGTCAAGAAACCAGAGAAGAGCGTCGAGCCGTAAGCGATGGCTGCGGTGATGCCGAGCCATCGGCCTGCTCCTCGACCCAGGTCCGCGATCGCGGGGGTGACCAGGCCGATGATGATGAGCGGAATGGAGAAGCTCAGAAATTGGCTGAATAGGTCGGAGAAGGTTGCGAAGATTCGCCCGATACCAACGGGAATCAGGTGGTTGTCACCGATCTTGATCGAGCCGAGGATCAGGGCGAGAACGATCGCCGTAATGACCCAGACAAGGATGCCGGAGTTCTTGAAGAAAGTGCGCATGTTGACTGCTACCTAGCACTTGTAGTGATGGGATCAGGTCAAGCATGCGCCATCCATGCCCTTTGCCTTTTCTTTGCTCACATAACGGACTCTGGGATGAGCCCGTTCAGTAAGAAACCTGTGTCAGGCCAAAGCCTTTTGCAGGTTCTCATCCAACGCCGACAAGAATGCCTGAGTGTTGAGCCACTCCTGGTCAGAGCCAATAAGCATGGCCAAATCCTTCGTCATTTGGCCGCCCTCGACCGTGTCGATCACGACCTTCTCCAAGGTATTAGCAAATCCGACGACCTCGGGTGTGGAGTCGAGGGCGCCGCGGTGGGCCAAGCCCCGTGTCCACGCGAAGATCGACGCGATCGGGTTGGTCGACGTTTCCTTGCCGGCCTGGTATTGACGGTAGTGGCGAGTGACGGTGCCGTGAGCGGCCTCCGCCTCCATGGTGCGACCGTCAGGAGTCATCAGAACCGAAGTCATCAGACCCAGCGAACCGAATCCTTGAGCCACAACGTCGGATTGCACATCACCGTCATAGTTCTTGCAGGCCCACACGTAGCCGCCCTCCCACTTGAGAGCAGAAGCGACCATATCGTCAATGAGGCGATGCTCATAGGTCAGGCCCGCAGCTTCGAAATCTGCCTTGAATTCGTGCTCATAGACGTCGGCGAAGATGTCCTTGAAAGCGCCGTCATAGGCCTTGAGAATGGTGTTTTTGGTGGACAGATAAACCGGGTATCCGCGCTTGAGACCATAGGCGAAGGACGCACGTGCAAAGTCAACTATGGACTCGTTGAAGTTATACATTCCCATGGTCACACCGCCGCCCTCGGGAATGCGCACAACCTCGTGTTGGATGGGTTCGGACCCGTCTTCGGGCGTGAAGGTCAAGGTGACGGTACCGGCGCCCGCCAGCTTGAGGTCGGTGGCCTTGTACTGGTCACCGAACGCATGACGACCAACAACAATCGGCTTGGTCCAGCCCGGAACCAGGCGAGGCACATTAGACATGATGATGGGCTCACGGAAAATGACACCGCCCAAGATATTGCGGATCGTACCGTTAGGGCTCTTCCACATTTTCTTGAGGCCGAATTCTTCGACGCGGGCCTCATCGGGGGTAATGGTGGCGCACTTGATGCCGACGCCGTGTTCTTTAATCGCGTTGGCAGCATCAATAGTGACCTGGTCGTCTGTCGCGTCGCGGTTTTGAATCGACAGGTCGTAGTAGCGCAGATCGACGTCGAGGTAAGGATGGATCAGACGTTCCTTAATAAAGGCCCATATGATACGAGTCATCTCGTCACCGTCGAGTTCAACAACGGGCCCAGCAACCTTAATGGTTGACATCGTTCCTCCAACGCTCAGCTCAGCCACGGGTGCATACACCCTTTGATCTCAACACTGAGGTTACTGGATTGAAGCCAATGACGTTGGCTGCGCCCAGGTTCGGAACAGGTTGTAACCAGGGACTTAGCCCAGTCCGATCGTGGCAGTAAAAGGCGATAAGTACCACATGGCAAGAGCCACTGCCGCCATCACTGCACTGTCGATCCACCGATTGCGGCACGCAAACCAGGGTCTACCCGGAATCACCAGGCGCAAGATCGCCATTGCGATCAGCATGACAACAACACTCAGGACAGCACGGTGAGGATGATCCAGAAGTAGCAGGAGGACCACTGATGCAACACCCGCGAGCACAACAAGCATCGATGCTTTCTCACCCCAAACGACCAGTCGCTTAACTGTGCTCTGTTCCATCACGCTGCACACCTTAGCGGGTCTTGCTGACACGAAAGCTCTTGACAGTCACGTCGGGGAAGGAATTAAAATTATTACCTACCGATTAGTCGGTAGGTTGCAATGCTGTAGATCAAAGGAGATCCTCATGGTGGCAACACCGTTCGAAACTGCAGTTCAAGCTGTCAAACAAGGAAACGACGCCTTCACTGAAGCAGAAAAGCTCTACAACCAGCTGACCAGCGAAGAAAAACTCTCACTACTTGACGGAGACACCCCCTTCTGGCAGGGGATGACTGAAATGATGCAGATCGGTTATAACACCGCTCCATATGTCCACGGCCAGATTGACCGCTTAGGCATCCCGGGCACCAGATTTGTTGACGGCCCCCGTGGATGCGTCAGCGCAAACGGCACAGCCTTCCCCGTATCCATGGCCCGAGGAGCCACATGGGACACAGACCTAGAGGAACGCGTGGGTGACGCAATCGGCACTGAGGTCCGCGCTGTCGGTGGCAATTTCTTCGGTGGCGTATACATCAACTTGCCCCGCCATCCAGCCTGGGGACGTATCCAGGAAACCTACGGTGAAGACACCTACATCTTGGGCGAAATGGGAGCTGCGCTCACCCGAGGTATTCAGCGTCACGCCATGGCCTGCGCTAAGCACTACGCACTCAATTCAATGGAAAACAAACGCTTCGAAGTTGATGTCACAATCAGTGAAGAAGACCTCCACGAGCAGTACTTACCACACTTCAAGCGCACCGTCGATGAGGGCGTCGCAGCGATTATGAGTGCCTACAACTCTGTCAACGGGCAATGGGCTGGCCAAAACCATCACCTTCTCACAGAGGTCTTACGCAACCAGTGGGGCTGGGACGGCATTACCGTTTCAGACTTCATTTGGGGCCTGCGTAATGCAGCGAAGTCGCTTGAGGCCGGCCTCGACCTCGAGGACCCTTCACTCAACAGCGCGCAGAGCACCTCACCAACGCCCTCCAGTCGGGTGAAGCCTCGTGGGACAACGTACGCCGCTCCGGCGTCCGACTCATCGCCGCACAAATACGTTCCTACGCCAAACGTGACGAAGTTCCCGAAGACCTCTCACTTCTAGCTTCTGATGAGCACCGCCTTCTCGCACGGGAAGTCGCCAACCGCGCCATCACCCTGCTCAAAAACGAGGAAATTGACGGGACCTCCATCCTTCCCCTGACACACAGTCCAGCCTCGATCGCGGTCATCGGACGCCTTGCCACAGCAGAGAATATGGGCGATTCCGGCTCCTCGATGGTACGTCCACCCTCGCACGTGACCCCCTTGGAAGGAATCCGCGCTGCGTACCCCAAAGCAAAGATCATCCATGTCTGCGAAGACGATCCGAAAGCGGCAGCCAAGGCTGCTGCCGAGGCCGAAATTGCCATTATTGTCGCAGGCTTTACAAAGCATGATGAAGGCGAATGGGTCGGCGGAGACACAATGGACGATCCCATCCTCACTGCTCTATATCCTGAACTCCCCGAAGGAAGCGAGATCCCGACCGGTGAGGCAAACGTCATCATGACCGCTGGATACGGTGGCGACCGCTCTCACCTAGCTTTACGAGACATCGACGAAGAGATTATCCTCGCAGTCGCAGATGCCAATCCTCGTACCATCGTCGCCCTCGTAGGCGCAGGAACCATCATGATGGAGCGTTGGCGCAAGCAAGTCCCAGCAATCCTCATGCTCTGGTACGCCGGAATGGAGGGCGGACACGCCTTCGCCGACGTTCTTCGAGGCTCTGTCAACCCTTCTGGCCGCCTGCCATTCTCCATTCCAACAAGCGAGGAGCACCTGCCTGCATTCGATCGCGACGCCACCACTGTCACTTACGACCGCTGGCACGGACAAAGACTCCTTGACCGCCTCGGCGTCAAAGCGGCCTATCCACTCGGTTGGGGTCTGTCATATACGAGTTACCGCCTAGACACCGCCGAGATTATTGGCTCAGTCGGACAGGGAGCCGACCGTATCCTGACCATGCACGTCAAGGTGTCCAACACCGGCGAACGCGATGGCATCCAGGTTGTCCAGGTATACGGACGCGGAGGTCGTCATGCCGAAGAGAGCCAGCTTCTCGGCTTCGCCACCGTCGAGGTCCCGGCGGCTTCCAGCGCCAACGCATCAATTCCCGTACGCCTCACGCAGCTAGGTTCTTGGGATCGGAATGTCGGCGCAATCGTCCTTGAAGACGGAGAAATTGAGCTCGAAGTCGCTTTCCACGCTCACGACGAACAAGCAATTCGCCTGCTCATTTCAAAGTGAGGTGTAATCATGTCAACCTTACTCGATTCACAGGCACACTCGACTCGTCCCCAGCAAGGAGGCCCACGACTCTCCCTACTCCAGCAGATCGGCTATGGCCTAGGCGATGCCGGAATGAATTTCTCTTGGACTTTTATTTCCTCATTCGCCATGTTCTATATGACGAACTACGTGGGAGTAGGTGCAACAATCCTTGGGACCCTCATGCTCGTCGCACGTCTCACCGACGGCGTCTCCGACCTCGTCTTCGGGCTTCTCCTCGACCGCACCCGCACACGCTGGGGGCAAGCTAGACCGTGGCTATTCTGGTCAACCTTTCCTTTAGCGGTGGGGACCTTCATGCTGTTCAACGTGCCGCAGGGCCTATCCGAATCAGCCCGCGCAGGATACTTTTTCGTGCTGTACCTACTCATCGGCACCTTCTTCTACACCGCCGCGAATATCTCCTACAACGCGCTAGTCGCTCTGAGTACCACGCATGAGCCGACCCGTGTATCTATGGGGTCAATCCGCTTCATCTTCACGATCCTGGCAGTACTGACAATCTCCAGCGTTACCCTCAAGCTTGTCGATATTTTCGGCAAAGGATCAAAGGGATGGGCAGCCGTAGGTGGCCTTTATGGACTCGTCATTGTCGTACTTCTGCTGATTTCTTTCTTCTCTCTCAAAGAACTCAAGACCTGGACCAAAGAAGAAGCGGCGGCAGAAAAACACAAGATCAAGTTCGAGAAGACCACGCGCCACCCCCTGTCATCGCGCCGCATCGGAACCGACATCGCAACTGTCGTGCGCAATCCCTACTTCCTGATGATCCTAGGCATCACTACGCTTTTCTATATCAACAACGGTCTCACCGGTGGAGCGGGCGTTTACTTTGCAACCTACATCCTTGGCAACGGAAACTACCTCGGCCCACTGACCACGGCAGCCTTTGCACCCATGGTGGTTGTCCTGGCATTCCTTCCAACAATCACTCAGAAGTATGGAGTCTGGCGCGTTAACGTCATCTCATCAGCGATCTCAGCGATCGGCTACGGACTGGGGTGGTTCTTCCAAGACAGCCTGCCGGGTCTTCTCGGGGCCTTGGTAATTGCAGCCATTGGCAACGCATCTTTCTTAGGAACCTTCATGGCATACGTAGCGGCCGTTGGCGACAACATCCAGCTACGCAAGGGCAACGAGCTTCAAGGTCTAACTTTCTCAGCCTCGTCGATTGGAATCAAAGTTGGTCAGGGAATCGGAGCAGCGGCAGTCGGTTGGCTTCTCGGAGCAGCCGGATTCGATGCTGCCCTGTCTTACCAGTCAGAAACAGTGCTTCAAGTGACAATACTTGCCTACCTAGGCATTTCCATCCTACTGGCACTGCTGAGGCTCGCACTGTTCCTCCCCTTCCGAGTCTTCGAAGCAAATAAGAAGCTGCGCGAGATGGGAGTCCAAAACTCCTAAGATCGAAGCAGCCACGTTGTCGTGGTGGGCAATACTTGATTTCTGCCCGCCACGACAACTCGGACAGACAAGGAGGGTGGAAATGACTAAGCGAATCCGATTGAAGGCGGAAGACCGCGTCACGAGCATCGTCGAGGAAGCTAGTCGGCTAATCTCCCTCAAGGGCTATTTCGGCTTCACAATTGCCGCCCTCGCCCAACAATGTGGTCTGTCAAATGCTGGCCTCCTCCACCACATTGGCTCGAAGGAGCAAGTACTTCAGATGGTCCTTGACGACCGTGATGATCGCGACCTTGCAGTCATGGCTAAAGTCGGCGGAGACATCGACTGGGAAACTGTCGAATCAGGGCAAGCTAACTTATCTGTTCACACCGCCGTCAAAATGTTGCACGCCCTCGTTAAACATAATGAGACCCAACCGATGATCGTGCGCCTGTACGCAATCTTGCGCAATGAGTCCCTCGCAGTCGAGCATCCCAGCCATGACTACTTCATCGCGAGAGATGCGTGGTCACTGCGCCTGCTCGAAGGGATGTTTACAAAAACCGATCATGCACAAGCACTGAGTCGCGAGCTTCTTGCTCTCATGGGAGGCCTCGAGGAGCAGTGGCTGCGTGACCCTTCCTTGTCCCTTATCGACCTTTGGGACGAAGCTGTCAACGTACTTCTTGTCGGCCACGGCATCACCGTGGATTCACACTGATGCCTTTCCTGAATCGAATAGTGTCTTTTTCTTTCGAGGTCTTCACCACACAGCAACTGTCATTGGCATCGGTACCCCAGAGTGTCCAATTGGAAATCCGACGGTGCCCATACGTTCACGGACTGCAAGTGTTTCGTCGATTCCAGATTCAGCGGCGTCTTTGTCACATGCGCGGCGCTACGATATTCACGCGATGCAAACCGTCGTGCACATTTTCACGTGATTGAAGGAGCTTCCGTGACTTCCCGCTACATCGTCGTAGGACCCGGATCCGCTGACACCGCTACCCAGGTCGGCGACGAACTCGCCAAGGCCCTCCAGACCCGCGGCACCCTAACCCGTCTTGACGTCTTCGCAGGCACCAACGCTCGCGAAGCCGCTACCTCCCCCACCCAGGCTCTTCCCGCCGCAGTCGAGGCCGTGCGCGCAGCTGACTCTGATTTCGTCCTCGTCGACGCTTTGGACCAGGCTGACGCACGCACCTTTGATGCCGTTGGCTGGTCACTGGACCTGGCTGCCTCTGCTCAGGCAGGCGTCGTCCTCGCCCTCGATGGCGAGGGAGTCGGCGCAGAGCTGTTGGCCCAGGAAGTGCAAGTGGGTGTCGCTCGCGCCAAGGGACACGAGGCCAAGGTCGTGGCCGTTGCTGTGTCCTCGAACGCCAACATTGACACTGAGCTGCCGATTTTGTCGCTGCCGCTCAATGACGAGGCCGTCTCGCGTCTGCTCGAAACTGAAGCTCCTAACACGGTCACTCCCCTGTCCTTCCAGGCTGACCTTATTGACCGTGCGCGCGCAGACCGCAAGCGCATCGTGATGCCCGAACCCGAGGATGATCGTGTCCTGCAAGCTGCAGCGCAGATTATCGAGGGCGGGATTGCCGACATCATCTTGGTCGGAGACGCCGACCACGTGTCTTCGCGTTCCGCTGAACTGGGGATCGACTTGAGCCAGGCGAAGGTCGTGTCCGTTAATGACCCCGAGTTGCGCGAACAGTACGCCGTCGAGTTTGCGCGTTTGCGCGAAAAGAAGGGCGTCACCGTTGAGCAGGCCCGCGAGAAGGTCGCCGACGTTTCGTACTTTGGCACCATGATGGTGCACATGGGAGATGCCGACGGCATGGTCTCGGGCGCAGCTCACACCACCGCCCACACGATTGTCCCGTCCTTCCAGATCATTAAGACGGCGCCGGGAGTGTCCATTGTGTCGTCTGTCTTCCTCATGCTGATGAAGGATCGCGTGTGGGCCTTTGGCGACTGTGCGGTCAACCCGAACCCGACCCCCGAACAGTTGGCGGACATCGCGATCTCTTCGGCGCACACTGCCGCCCAGTTCGGCGTCGACCCGAAGGTCGCCATGCTGTCTTACTCGACCGGCTCTTCCGGTTCTGGTCCTGACGTTGACGCCGTCATTGAAGCCACGAAGATTGTGCGCGAGAAGGCCCCCGAGTTGGCTGTCGAAGGTCCGATCCAGTTCGATGCGGCTGTAGATTCGGCGGTGGCCGCCACCAAGCTGCCCGATTCTGCCGTTGCTGGACACGCCAATGTGTTTGTCTTCCCCTCACTTGAGGCGGGCAATATCGGTTACAAAGCTGTCCAGCGTTCCTCCGGCGCCGTTGCCGTTGGTCCGGTCTTGCAGGGGCTCAATAAGCCGGTCAACGACCTGTCGCGAGGTGCCCTGGTCGAAGACATTGTCAATACCGTTGCTCTGACAGCAATCCAAGCTCAGGGCTGAGGCGCGTGGCTCGGGTTCGTGTGAACCCGAGCCCGTCCTCGTCCATTACTCTTCTTCTGTATCCCACTCTTCCAGTTCATTGAAAGGCGTTAACGTGTCTACGACCGTCCTCGTCATTAACTCCGGTTCTTCTTCCATCAAGTACCAGCTCGTTGACCCGGCCACCGGCGACGCAGTTGCCAAGGGCATCGTCGAGCGTATCGGCGAGGCGATGGGCGACATTAAGCATGTTCACGGGGACCAGGTCACCGAAGAACGTCTGCCCGTGCCCGACCACGAGGTCGGTATGCGTGAGGTTTTGCGCCTCTTTGACACGAAGGGCCCTACCTTGGCACAAGCCAACGTTGTGGCTGTGGGCCACCGCGTCGTCCAGGGCGGAGAGTTCTTCGACGGCCCGGCCCTGATCACCGACGAGGTGCGCGACAAGATCGAAGAGCTGTGTCCGCTGGCTCCCCTGCACAACCCGGCCCACCTCAAGGGCATTGACGTGGCTCGTGAACTCATGGCAGACATCCCCCATGTTGCTGTCTTTGATACGGCGTTCTTCCAGCAGCTGCCCGCCAAGACGGCGACTTACGCGCTGGAAGCTGAGACTGCGAAGAAGTATTCGATCCGTCGTTACGGCGCCCACGGCACCTCTCATCAGTTCATTTCGCGCGAGATTTGCCAGATGCTCGACCGCGACGATCTCAAGCAGATCGTGTTGCACCTGGGCAATGGCGCCTCCGTGTCCGCCAACCTCAATGGCAAGCCGATTGACACTTCAATGGGTCTGACGCCGCTCGAGGGCCTGGTTATGGGTACTCGCACTGGCGACATTGATCCTGCGGTGGTGTTCCACCTGGCGCGCATGGGCATGTCCATTGATGAAATCGACACCCTGTTCAATAAGAAGTCCGGCATGAAAGGCTTGACTGGTGAAGCCGACATGCGTTCGGTGCGCGAAATGATTAACAATGACGCGGCTCCCGAAGCACAAAAGCGTGCGCGCGCAGCCATGGACGTCTACATCAATCGTCTGCTCAAGTACGTGGGTTCTTACACGGCTGAGCTTGGCGGCCTTGACGTCATTACTTTCACCGCTGGTATTGGTGAAAATGATGCGGCGATCCGCTCGGAGTTGGCTGAGGCTTTGGCTCCTTTCGGCGTCAAGATGGACGAAGAGAAGAACACTGCGCGTTCCAGCGAACCGCGCATTATTTCCAAGCCCGATTCCACGGTGATGCTGGTGGTCTACCCGACGAATGAGGAATTAGCGATCGCGCGCTTGGCGCAGCCTTTCGCTTCCTGATGTCTGTCGCGTCTGCCTGAAATTTCATATCGAGATCCATTGATCCGCGTCGACGCCTGTCCGTATACCAGCAGGCATCGGCGCGGATCAGTGGGGTTGGAAGCATAACGCTGGGTTTCGGCGTCGCGCCGCTCACGAGGCCGCGTCCTCGTTCCAACAACGAGGCCGAGCACGGACCTAAGCCGACGTCTAGTACCCAATGACCATGGGGCAGGCGATTCCCGTATGATCCAAAGCGGACATTGAGGAAGCCACCGAGGAGGCAACCAGTGAATTTCCACTCGCTCTATGACCAGGGTTTCGCCCGCGTCGCCGCGGCCACCGTACCCGTACGCCCAGCCCGCCCTCTGGTCAACGCCGACGAGATCATCTCCGTGGCAAAAGAAGCAGCTGAGAATGGTGCCGCTCTAGTGGTTTTTCCAGAGTTGAGCATCAGCGGCTATTCCATTGACGACATCCTGTTATCCGATGTCCTGCTGGACCAAGTTGACGCCGCGTTAGCTCGAATCGTTGACGCATCTAAAGATCTTCTTCCCGTCCTCCTTGTTGGCGCTCCCGTTAAAGTTGGCGCACGCCTGTACAACTGCGCCGTCGCCATTCACCGAGGCGATGTGCTCGGTGTCATTCCCAAACGGAATCTGGCGAACTACGGGGAGTTCTACGAACACCGTCATTTTGCGGTCCCCGACGCCTCCACGCCCAGCATCATTAACGTGTCCACATGGCAGGGCGAAGACGACTTCTACGCGCCATTTGGCCCACTACTCATCGAAGCCACAGACCTGCCAGGCTTCGTTGTGAGTGCTGAAATCTGCGAAGACCTGTGGGTCCCCGTCTCCCCAGCTTCGGCCGCAGCCCTAGCTGGAGCAACGGTGATCGCCAACCTCTCGGCCTCGCCTATCACAGTGGGACGCGCGGACGATCGTCGCATGAACGTGCGCGCAGCTTCGGCTCGCCTCAACGCCGCCTACGTATACACGGCTGCCGGCGAAGGCGAGTCTTCTACAGATCTGGCCTGGGATGGGCAAACCATGATTTACGAGGCCGGAGACCTCCTGGCCGAAGGCGAACGTTTCGTCAGTGGCGGCCGCGTCATCACCTACGCCGACGTCGACCTGGATCGCCTGGCCAGCGAACGCAAACGACAGGGGTCCTTCGCTGACAATGTGCCAACACCCATGGCCGATGAGCATTCACCGTTCGGGCTTTTCCACCATCCCGTTGAAATCACCCTTGAGCCGCCGCGCATCGACCTGGGGCTCATGCGCGTCGTTGACCGTTTCCCCTTCGTTCCTGACGATGCGGCCAAGCTCGACCAAGACTGCTACGAGGCCTACTCGATTCAAGTCTCAGGGTTAGTCCAACGCCTACGCGCGATTGGCAATCCAAAGATTGTCATTGGTATCTCCGGCGGTTTGGACTCCACGCACGCCCTCGTTGTAGCCGCGCGCGCCATGGACCTACTGGGCCGGCCTCGCACTGACATCCTGGCGTACACACTGCCCGGCTTTGCCACCAGCGCACACACCAAGAACAACGCCACTGAGTTGTGCAGGCTGCTGGGCACCTCCTTCGAAGAAATCGACATCACCCCCGCTGCTCGCCAGATGCTCGCCGACATTGGTCACCCTTACGGCGAGGGCGAAGCCTCCTACGATGTGACCTTTGAAAACGTTCAAGCTGGACTGCGCACCGACTACCTGTTCAGGATCGCCAACCACAATGGTGGCATCGTTTTGGGCACCGGCGACCTGTCAGAACTCGCTTTAGGATGGTGCACCTTCGGGGTGGGCGACCATATGGCCCACTACGGAGTGAACGCGGGTGTTCCCAAGACGATGATCCAGCATCTGATCCGCTGGGTGGCAGACACCGAACAATTCGAGCCCGCGGTATCTGAGGTTTTACGTTCAATTTTGTCCACTGAGATCTCGCCGGAGTTGGTGCCGGCCAAGCCGGGAGAAAAGATGCAGTCCACGCAGGATAAGATCGGCCCGTACAACCTGCAGGACTTCAACCTCTTCTACATGCTGCGCCGCGGCTATCGGCCCTCCAAGATTGCCTTCCTCGCGCATCATGCGTGGTCAGATATTGAGGCAGGCGCGTGGCCAGCATCCTTCCCTCAAGATGAAAAGGCGGCGTACACGCTCGAAGAGATCATCAAGTGGGAAAAACTCTTCCTGTGGCGGTTCTTCTCCCAGCAATTCAAGCGTTCCACTCTGCCCAATGGCCCCAAGGTCATGGCCGGAGGCTCATTGTCGCCACGTGGTGACTGGAGGATGCCTTCTGATATTTCGGCCGACGACTGGGTCGCAGAACTCGAAGCGACCGTCGCAGATATTGTCGATGCACCCAACTCCACTGAAGGGAACTGACGCCCGATGCCCGAATACCTCCAGAATCTCAATCTGCTCGGCCTTGTCGGTGCAATCCTCTTCCTAGTAATAGCCGCAATTTTGGGAACCACCGCCTACGAATCGAATATCGGGACCCTCAAATTCGGTTCACGGTGGGGTTTTAAGAAGGATGAGGTCAAAGAGTCCCAGGACGCCTGGAATACGGCGCATAAAGCTGCCTGGCCTTTCCTGGCAATGGCCGGTGTTCTCAGCCTCTTTCACGGAATTGGTTGCCTGGCTGTGGCAGTGGCCATGGGACAAGACAGTCACCGTATGATCCAGGTCCTGCTGATAACGGGACTGATCGTCACCATCGCCTTGTATCTGCTGGCTCAGCGGGTTGCCCTCAATTCTTTGGAGCAGCGGCGCTAAACCGCCCCTGCCCGGGCTTACTGAGGTGCGGGACGTCATTTAGACGAAGAACAGGCCGATACCCCAGGCTGTGGCCGCTGTCAGTGCTGCAATTAACTCGATGATGACGGTCAAGCCAATGGCAGCCAAAGCAGTTTTGGTTGACGCCCACGCTTCCTGCCCGGATCGGGTGCGGTGGTATTCAGCGGCGTAGGTTCCCCCGACGATGCCCACTACAAATCCGAGGGGCAGCCCTACGATCCATCCGATGACGCCACCAACAATTGCTGCGACAAAGGTGGTCTTGGGAATCCCCGAGGCCACCAGGCGTTTGCCGGGCACCACATATTTGAGGACCATCGCCACAGCCAAGACAACTGCCGCGATTGCGAAAACAATCCAGGCTGCGGTGTTATTCCACATGATCGCCCAGATGAGAATTGCAGCACCGATAATGATGCCCGAGGGCAAGATCTGGATAACGGCTCCCACCACGCCAACAGCGATGGCCAGACCTACCAGGAAGGTTCCAAAAGGTTCCACGAATCAGGCCTTCGGGCGTTCACGCTGATCGAGCATGTACAGAGCCATCTTTGACGGTTCCAGGGCTTTAACGGCGTGAGGCAGACGGGTTCCAAAATGAACGACGTCGCCTGGCTTGAGAATGACTGTGCGCCCATCAGCTGTGATTTCTAGGCTGCCTTCAAGGGTTTGGACAATGACCGGCATGGCAGCGGTGTGTTCGCTCAGCAATTCGCCGGTATCGAAGCTAAAGAGCACTAGGCGCATGCCCTGGGCGTGCATGACGGTACGCGAAACGGTGGCGCCCTCGTTGACCTGGATCATTGACGCAATGTTGGAAAGCTCCGTCATGATGGGAGTAGTGGCTTCGGTATTCGAATCATTGCTCAAAGTCATGTTCGCCCTTCCTCAAGGCCCGTGGCGGCCGGTAGCCGCATCCTGGGGACATGCTATCTGGCCTGGCCGTCTCCTTCCTGCCAAGCTTGCCCTCCCCGCGAGGGACGCCCAAATCTTCCCCGAGGGACGCCGTCTCCTTCCTGACAAAGCCGAACTGAGTTCACATCCCAATGATCTCGGCGAACTCTACCTTAATAGCATCGAGCCTTTTACGAGCAGCCTCCCACGGCACCTCTTGGTTGGCGGGCACCGGAAGGATAATTTCTATGTAGCACTTGAGTTTTGGCTCTGTACCGGAAGGGCGTGCAATGACTCGATCGCCAGCCTGAGTGAGAACGAGGAGGCCGTCGGTGGGTTCAAGCCCCTCCCAACCATCATTCAAGTCAACGACTGTTGAGACGGGCGAACCAGCCAAGCTGGTGGGAGGCTGGGAGCGCAGACGCCGCATACCTTGGGCAATCTGTTCGGGGTTATTCACCCGGAAGGTGAGCGGCGATGTGGCGTATAAACCGTAGGTGCGTGCAATGCGCTCAAGCTCGCTAACGCCCGAGCTGCCCTCGGCTTTGAGCTGCGCGAAGAGGGTGGCAGCTAGCAAGGCTGCGGTGATGCCATCCTTGTCTCGCGTGTACGGCGGATCGCAGCAATATCCGATGGCTTCTTCGTATCCGAAGTGGAGTCCTGGTGTGCGGGCAATCCATTTGAAGCCGGTGAGGGTGTGCCGGTATCCCAAGCCGTGGCCTATTGCAATACGTTCCAGGAGACGGCTCGAAACAATAGAGTTTGCCAGCACAGCCCCCTTGGGAGCATTCGACGCCACATACTCACCAAGGATTGCACCGAATTCGTCGCCGCTAAGTTGACGCCATGCGCTGTCTTCGTCGGGATCTGGGATTACGAGGGCGCACCGGTCAGCATCCGGGTCGACGGCAATAATGAGGTCACTGCCTTGTTGGCTGGCGTGAGCCATGGCCAGGTCGAGAGCTCCAGGTTCCTCTGGGTTGGGGAATGCGACGGTCGGGAAGTCTGGATCCGGCTCGGCCTGCTGCGCCACCAGTGACACATTCGAGAAGCCTGTTTCGCGCAGCACTCGTGTGACGAGGGCGCCTCCCACCCCGTGCATGGGAGTAACAGTAATATTCAGGTTATCTTTTCCAGCGGAATTGGGTGCGAGGGCGAGGGCTCGGGCAACGTAGGCTTCAGTGGGGTCAACCTGTTCAATGAGATCATCGGACAGAGGAATTTGATCTGCCGGCGGCGCCGCCGCAATGTGCCCGGCGATGAGCGCGTCGTGAGGGGGCACGATCTGAACGCCCTGTCCTGAGTCAGTTACTACGGTGCCGCCCAAGTAGACCTTATAGCCGTTGTCTTGAGCCGGGTTGTGTGAAGCGGTGATCATAATGCCCGCATCGGCATCAAAGTGGCGCATCGAGAAAGCAACCAGCGGAGTTGGCTGAGCCAGAGGGAGCATGAGGGGCCGGCAACCCGCAGCCGACAAAACTCCTGCAGCTGCTTGGGCGAACTGAGCTGAACTATGTCGAGCATCGCATCCGACGATAACCTGAGGATGACGCCCGGCAGCCTCTTTAAGATAGGCGGCCAATCCCGCTGTCGCTCGAATAACGACGGCAAGATTCATCCTGGATTCGCCTGGACCCATCGCCCCCCGAAGGCCAGCAGTGCCAAACTCAAGGGGGCCGGCCATAGCCGCTTCCAGTTCATCTGCTGCAGCACGGTCGCCGTCCTCGGCTTTCTTGATTGTGGTAAGCAAAAGGTTCTTGGTCGCTGGATCTGGGTCATGCTCGGCCCATAGACGAGCTTGCTCGGTTAACGCAGCCGCCATGTCAGCCCTCAATCCCTTCGAGGATTGCCAATGTGGATGAAATTCCCAGGCGATTGGCTCCGGCTTCGATCATCGCCAATGCAGTTTGGGCGTCACGAATTCCACCCGAGGCTTTCACTCCTAGGCGCTCACCCACGGTTGCGCGCATAAGAGCCACCGCATGCACGCTGGCTCCACCTGCCGGGTGGAATCCCGTCGAGGTCTTGACGAAGTCTGCTCCCGCTGCCTCGGAGGCCTGGCATGCCATGACAATTTCTTCGTCGGTCAACGTTGCCGATTCAATAATGACTTTGAGGAGACCAGGCGCAGGGATGGCGTCGCGTACGGCTCGGATTTCGGCTTCCAGGTCTTCGCGGCGTCCTTCTTTGACGAGGGCGATGTTGATGACCATGTCCACTTCGTCAGCTCCATCAGCAACGGCTTGCGCGGCCTCGGCGGCTTTGATCGAGGGGTGGACCGCGCCAGAAGGAAAACCGACAACGCAGGCAACTTTGAGGCCCGCAGGAACCTCGAGAGGCAACATCGAAGGCGAGACACAGACGGAGAAGGTACCGATTGTGGCAGCTTCGTCGACGATTCTGGCAACGTCGCGCGCGGTGGCTTCAGGTTTGAGGATGGTGTGGTCGATCATCCGGGCAACATCATTCTTCTTCACAGTGATTCCTTCAGATTTTCGCCAGGGGTAGTGCTAGTTCCATCATCTGGGTGAATGCAGTCTGACGTTCATGGGCAGAGGCTGCTTCACCGGTGACAAGTGAGTCAGAGACCGTAAAGATTCCCAATGCTTCAACACCTGCGTGAGCGGCAGTCGCATACAGTCCAGCCGCTTCCATTTCAACGGCCAAGACACCCATTTTCTGCCATTTTTCATTGAAGCTCTCGTCAGCGTGGTAGAAGGTGTCTGAGGACAAGACGTTGCCCACATGTGTAGCGATATTGGAGGTTTTGGCCAGTTCCCTAACGGCTTCAATGAGCCGGAAGGAGGCAATAGGCGCGTAATTTCCAGGGATCCCATATTGGTCGACGAAAGATGAGTTAGAACAAGCTGCCTGCCCGATGATGATGTCGTAGAGATTGACGTCAGGCTGCAAAGATCCGCACGATCCAATGCGAACGAGTTTTTTACAACCAAAAACGTGGATGAGTTCCCATGCGTACAGTGAGATCGAGGGGATCCCCATTCCTGACCCCATGATGGAAACGGGGACGCCCTCGTAAGTACCAGTGAAACCGAGCATGTTTCGTACAGAGTTGAATTGCTGAACGTCTTCAAGGTAGTTCTGAGCAACGAAGGCAGCACGTAAAGGATCCCCCGGCAAAAGGATTGTCTCGGCAATGGGGGCCTGCGGGTCAATATGCGGTGTCGACTTCATCTGTCCTCCGTGTCATGGCCGTTGTGTTGGCGAGGGCAAGCTCAGCGTTCCTGCACCGTCTTTTGGTAGCGGGACCGTCAGTTCTCGCTAGGTGAATAGGGACTAACCACCACTTGAACCTTCTGCAAATCCTTGACTTCACTGAATCCCGTGCTTGCCATGGTGCGCTTGAGCGCCCCCACAAAGTTCAGTGAACCGTCGGCCCGTGTGGACGGGCCGTACAGGATTTCTTCGAGGCTTCCCGACGTTCCCACATGCACGCGCCTGCCTCGCGGCAGATCGGGTCGAGTAGCCTCAGACCCCCAATGCCACCCCAACCCAGGGGCCTCCTTGGCCCGAGCGAGAGCAGCACCGAGCATCACTGCGTCAGCGCCGCAGGCAATCGCTCGGGTCAGATCTCCTGAACGCCCAATACCGCCGTCAGCGATGACATGAACGTAGCGTCCACCAGACTCATCCATGTAGTCTCGGCGCGCCGCGGCCACATCTGCAATCGCAGTTGCCATAGGAGCGTGGACACCCAATGATCTGCGCGTCGAGTGGGCAGCTCCCCCACCGAATCCCACCAGGACGCCCGCGGCTCCGGTGCGCATCAAGTGCAGCGCTGCCGTGTCGGTACATACTCCACCGACGATGACGGGGACGTCGAGTTCGTAGATGAAACGCTTGAGATTGAGGGGTTCTGCACGAGAGGACACGTGTTCAGCCGACACAACTGACCCGCGAATGACGAAGAGGTCCACGCCGGCATCGACAACAGTTCGCCAATACTGCTGGGTGCGTTGAGGAGAGAGTTTTCCAGCGACGATCACCCCGGCCTCGCGAATTTGCTGGAGGCGTGCGGTGATGAGCGATGGTTGAATGGGTGCAGAATACAGCTGCTGCAATCTGGCGATAGATTCTTCCTCACCAAGGTGGGCAATTTCAGCCAGGATGGGTTCAGGATCTTCGTAGCGCGTCCATAAACCATCGAGGTCAAGGACACCGATTCCACCAAGTTTGCCAAAGTGAATGGCTGTTTCGGGACTCATGACCGAGTCCATAGGGGCTGCCATAATGGGGATCTGCGCATGATAGGCGTCAATCTGCCACCCCACGTTGACGTCCTCAGGATCACGCGTACGTCGGGCTGGAAGTAACGCGATGTCATCCAGGCTGTAGGCGCGGCGTCCGCGTTTTCCTCGTCCGATTTCCACTTCGTCACTCATGTTCTGATCCTATCGGCGCCGGAACTTTCCATCATAACAACCGTGCCGAGTCCGAAGATGAGGGCGCTTCGGTGCACACTTAAGACACCTGAAGGAGGAACAATGACTTGGTCCAGTGACCCGTGGATGGGTTTTGATACCGAAACCACCGGAGTTGATCCCCAAGAGGACCGGCTCGTCACCGCCGCCCTCGTGCTTCGCATTGGAGGCGCCCAGCCCTCCCGACCGGATCAGGAACACACGTGGTTAGCTGATCCCGGTGTGGAGATCCCACAGAAGGCCTCCGATGTTCACGGGATTACGACCGAGCACGCGCGCACGCACGGACGCCCAGTTGAGGAAGTGCTCGAAGAACTCGCTTCCAGCCTGGTCGAACATTGGCGCAGAGGCTATCCCGTGGTTGCCTTTAACGCCCCCTATGACATCACGCTGGTCGATCGTGAGCTTGAACGCCACGGTCTGCCCACCTTCGATCAGCGCCTGGGCGTCGATCCCATGCTCGTCATTGATCCGTTGACGCTTGACCGTGCTCTTGATCGATTCCGTCGTGGTAAGAAAACCTTGGTCGATATGGCTCCCGTCTACGGAGTCAGCGCTTCCCCGGATGCACACACGGCAGAAGTTGATGTGGCAATGACGCTGGATGTGCTGGCGGGCATGGCGGCAAAGTTCCCTGAGCTCGCCGCCAAAACCACACGCGAACTTCACCAATACCAGGTGGAAGAACACGCAAAGTGGGCAAGAAACTTTGCTGACTACCTACGTTCTAAGGGGCGGGAAGCCAACATTGATCCCAGTTGGCCAATCCACAACCGCTGAACTTACGCCTCGTTAATGAGGTCCAACCAGGTGCGCTTTTCGCCAATAAGATTGCCGAAGTCCCGGTTCTGGTCGGCGATCGCCGCGTCAGTTGCTGGATTCTTAATAAGGGCTTCAAGGACGTCAGGAGCAGCGGTGACAGCCGAGACACCCTGGCGGATAAGTTCAATGACCTGCTCGGAATTCTTAAAAGACGCTGCCAATACGTCGGATTCAAATTCATAGGTCTTGAGCATCCGGTGAATCTCGGAGGCAACGCGCACACCGTCAATACCGTAGTTATCCATACGATTGACGTAGGGCGCCACGTAGCAGGCTCCGGCTTTGGCTGCCATAAAACCTTGCATGGACGAGTGAATACCCGTGGCGGTGACTTTCATTCCCTCCTGCACAATGCGAGGGATAGCTTTGAAGCCTTCGCGAGTCACAGGAAGTTTGATGTAGAGATTGCCGCGGATCGCAGAGCGCAAAGCCTTGGCTTCAGCAACCATGGCTTCGTGATGCTGGGACACGATCTGCACGTGCAGCTGCGCGTCTTGAGGAATGGCATCGCGAATCCGCTTGAGCAATTCCAACGGCTCTTGCCCTTCGCGATACAAGATCGTCGGATTTGTCGTCACTCCGTCGATCGGCAGGTATTCCTGAACCTTTTCGATCTCTTGAACATTCGCGTGGTCGATGAGAATGAGCATGCCTACTCCCCTATCGCAGGTGAAGGAATTGATTCCACTGAAGCTGAGTTTAGTCGTAGACCACAGTCAAAAGTGGGACCCCCGTCACCGTTGGGCGACGGGGGTCCGACTCAGGCAGTCAAAATTACTGACCTTTTGAGCTGTGATAGTTCGGAGCTTCCGAAGTCATCTGCACATCATGAGGATGCGATTCGCGCAGTCCCGCCGAGGTGATACGCACAAAGCGACCATTGGCCTTGACCTGCTCAATAGTGGAGGCGCCCAGATAGAACATGGTCTGGTGAAGGCCGCCGACAAGCTGGTAGATAACCGAAGCAAGAGAACCCGTGTATGGCACTTGGCCTTCGATTCCTTCAGGCACGATCTTGTCATCTGAGGTCACGTCGGCTTGGAAGTAACGGTCCTTGGAGTAGGACTTACGCCCACGCGAACTCATCGCTCCCAGGGAGCCCATACCGCGGTAGCGCTTGTACTGCTTACCGTTGGTGAAGACGACCTCGCCGGGTGACTCTTCACAGCCTGCCAACAAAGAGCCGAGCATGACAGTGTCGGCACCCGCCACAAGGGCCTTGCCAATATCACCGGAGTACTGCAACCCACCGTCGGCGATCAGCGGAACCCCCGCAGGCTTGCACGCCTGGGCCGCCAAGTGAATGGCTGTGATCTGGGGGACACCTACGCCTGCTACAACGCGCGTAGTGCAGATAGAACCAGGTCCAACACCAACCTTGACGGCATCGACACCAGCATCAATGAGGGCCTGCGCCCCCTCGGTGGTGGCGACATTACCGCCGATAATCTGGATTCCATCGAATGCGGGATCCGCTTTGATGCGGCGGATCATGTCCAGAGCGAGGGCGGCCCCGCCGTTAGCAGTATCAACGACGAGGACATCAACGCCGGCCTCGGCCAGCGCGGTTGCACGCTCCCAGGTATCGCCCCAGTAGCCGACGGCAGCGCCGACAACGAGGCGGCCTCGGTCGTCCTTTGTGGCGTTGGGGTATTTCTCGGTCTTGACAAAGTCCTTAACGGTGATGAGACCTGTGAGTCGGTCATTGTCATCAACGATGGGGAGCTTTTCGACGCGGTGTTGAGCGAGCAGCGATTTGGCTTCCTCACGTGAAACGCCGACGCTGCCCACAATGAGGCGATCACGCGGAGTCATGCAGTCAGTAACGCGCAGTGTGGCCCACTGATCTTCAGGGACAAAACGCAGGTCGCGGTTGGTGATAATGCCCATGAGCTTGCCGTCCTCGTCTACCACGGGCAGGCCAGAGACGCGGTAGTGGCCACACAACTCATCAAGCTGTTCGATAGTTGCATCCGGGCCGACGGTCACAGGGTCTTCAACCATGCCTGATTCAGAACGCTTCACCTGGCGAACCTGGTGTGCTTGCTCTTCGATCGACAGATTGCGATGCAGGATGCCAATTCCACCCTGACGAGCCATAGCGATGGCCATGCGCGCTTCGGTGACTGTATCCATCGCTGCCGACAGCAGAGGAATACGTAGAGAAATTTTCTTAGTCAACCGCGAGGTGGTATCCACGGTTGAGGGGACAACGTCGGTTAGCTCAGGGAGCAAGAGAACGTCGTCGTAGGTCAGTCCGGTCAGGCCAAAAGGATCAGTCGAAATGTCTCCCATGGGAAGAGTCTAGGGCGCAGATCAACAGACAGACCCGCCAGATAAAGCACTGGTGGGATGTCTCACGGACAACGTACAAGGCTGGCTGCAAATCCAACACCCGGTCGAGTACGCGCCATCAGCAGCATTTGAATGACGTGATAGGCGTCGGGGCGGCCCGGCCAGATAACAGTTGACCGGCCTCCTTCTTCAGCCAATTCGTGTATCCAATGCCCTGGCGCATCATGTAAATACTCGTCAGCCCACGACAGCCAGGTGGCAAAGTCGTGTGCACAACTCAATGCCTGTTCGCTGTTTCCATCCGCAAGTTCGTGTCGTCCCATCGCCAGCGCCGCACAGATCGCCTCACACGCAACCCAGTGCATGCGCAGACGCAGAACCGGGCGGCCGTCGTAGTCGGTGGTATATACGAATCCTGCAACTCCGTCCTCGGCCCATCCATCTTTGGATGCTCGTTCGTAGAGATCCTTGGCGGCCTGGCTCATCCACGCCCCCGGCTTTTCTCCAATATTTTCAAGGGCCGCGTGAGCAGCGAGGAGAAGGCGGGAGCATTCGAAGGCGTGCCCAGGGGTCACCCCGTATGGGCGGAAGGGATCTGCGGGACGGTCCGCGTTGAGCTCGGGGGTTGGGAGCCATTTGTCGTCGAAGTGTTCAACGAGGCGGCCACCGCCACGTGAGTTCAGTTCGCTGATCCACCGTAGGATTGCTCGCGCTCGGTCGAGCCACACCCTGTCTCCGGTTGTTTCCCAGGCAGCGAGGTAAGCCTCTACCGTGTGCATATTCGCATTCATGCCCCGATAGGTGGAGTACCGTGAAAAGTCGACATTCGCGCTATCGCGGACTCGCCCCCACGATGGGTCCCACCAGTGTTCTTCCTGGTCATTGAGGGCATCATGAAGAAGATTCCTCGCGCCGTCGTGTCCTGCCTGCGCGGCCGCAGAGGCAGCAAGAACAACGAAAGCGTGAGCGTAGGCTTCTTTCCTGGCTTTCGGCACGGGAGCGGCCTCGTCATCAGAATACGGAACGATTGCGCTATACCACCCACCGTTGACTTCGTCGCGGAAGGGACCGGACAGGGCTTTCAAACCATGATCGACTAACTCACGTGCTCCGCCAATTCCTAAGAGTTCAGCAAGGGAGAACACATAGGTCATGCGGGCAGTGATCCACAGTTCAATGGGTTGGCCCAGATCAATGCGCCCGTCAGCGAGGAGGGAGCCAAAACCAATACGAGCTCGCGACTGCCCAGCGAAAGTTACCAGGGCTTCGATTTCTTCGTCGAATGACGTAATGAGCGCAGGATCATCCCAAGGCATATCCATGAGTCGGCCTCCCACCTGCGTCTTCGCCTTCAGCGGTCAGGCTTCACGGTACCATTAGAGCCAGTTTTTCAGTGGGTTAGAGCACTAGGGATTTCATCATCGGGTGCCAGTTGTGCGATGACTTCTTCAACACACGCGCCCGCAGTACGTACTCTCGTCACCCGATTGTCGAGTACCTGAGGCGTATCAGCACCGACCAGCACGACGTCGATGTCGTAAGAGTCAGTCAGCCCGCTGACAAATTGGGAACACGATGCTCCGGTTCCCATAACGATTGCCAGGCTGGCCCCGTTAGCTTGTACGTGTCGACTGAAACGCTCGAGTCCTGAAACACCTTGGAGGCCTTCAGTCCGCAGAATTTTAATCTGCATTCCGTACCAAGCGAGTGCAACGCCGACGACTTGGGCGGGCAAAGAATGCGACATATCCGTCATGATGACAATGTTGGGCACGGGGCTGAGCGTCGAGGGCGGGCGCTGTTCGTAGATTTCACGGAGCACGTTCATGAGCGCACATGTCAACACCGAGGACGGGCCCGCGGCAGGAATCTCTCCGTCTTCGTCTGCTCGCAAAGTTTCCATCGCTGGCGCCACGAGTCGGGTCCACGTGTGGACAAGACCGTAGTCTGCGACTGCCGACTCAAGACACTCGGCCACTCGTTCGATGTTTGTTGCCCTCGCCACCTTGGCGAGGTCGGATGTGCACTTCGGGGGAACGCTTTGATTCTTGTGGTCCACCGCTGGGACGTGTCCTGCCAGAACCACCGCGGCAGCTGCGGCTGCGCTGGCTCCGGTGCGCATGAGCTCAACCATGCGCGTCAGACGAGCGACATCCTCGGGCAGGTAGCGGCGTCGAGTACCGGCTTGTCGATGGCCGGGTCCAAGGCCATATCGCCGTTCCCAAGTGCGCAAAGTGGATGCGGATACACCAAGCTTTTCGGATACTGCGCTGACGGTGAGGGGCACCTGCGGCACCGTTGTGACCAGATGGGCTCTGGGCATGTTTCCTCCCTCGTCGTCTCGCTCGCCTCAAGCAGGGGTTGCGCGAGCCTGTCTCCTAGATTCTCAGTCGTTGAGCACAGGTCCGCCACTTGAAACGCAAGCCGCGATCGTTTGAGCGCGATCCCTCAGGCTCTCGCGCACTTTTTCTTCAAAGCAACAGCCCCGAATGTTCAGTGTTTTCACAGATTGAAGAAGGTTTCTGGGAATTTGCTTGCAATTTTTGGAACGGTCTTGAATAAGTTGTGCACAATTCGATAGTGTTACCTCGCTGCACTCGTCAGGAAGTTCCCAAACAGAGCAGCAGGATAGAGAGGCACCGATGACCGACGTTTCCCGACTCCCCGGGCCCATGATCGACGCGTGGGATTGGCAGTACGACGGCGCCTGCCGCGACCTCGATACAGAGCTTTTCTTCCATCCCGAGGGCGAGCGCGGTTCAACCCGCCGTCGCAGAGCAGCAAACGCCAAAGCTATCTGCGCAACGTGTCCAGTCATCGATCAGTGTCGCGAGTACGCACTAGCGGCTCAGGAACCCTATGGAATCTGGGGCGGCATGACCGAAGAGGAACGGCGCGAACACGTGCGCAGCGCACGTAACTCGTCACGCCGCGCCTCGTAACCTCCCCATAACAACCAAAGCAACAGGTGGCGTCGCACTCACTGTGCGACGCCACTTCTGCGCCCGTGGCACACTTGGGGACGATCAATTGACGACAGGAACGACCTATGACCACCACGCCGCCTTCACAGCCATCTCGCGACGTACCCCCTTCGGACACGCCAGCAGTTAACACAGCCTCTCAAACGTTCACCGCGAAACGTTCCTCTCTGACAGGAATTCTCGTGGCGATTATTGCGGTACTAGTTCTGGCCATTGGGTTCCTCGTCGCAGACCGTGGACGACTCCAGGCTGAATTGCTCGCAGCCCAGTCGGCGTCAACTCCTGCAACGCAACAAACGTCTGAGTCTGAGCAAGCTGCACCCGCCGGCGGCACTGCATCTCAGGCCACCGACGACCCGGAGGTCCTCAATCTCATTCGTGAGCAGATTCGCCGCGATCCTTCCGATGGTCAAGCAATGGGAGATGTCGACGCAAAGGTCGTCATGGTTCTGTACTCGGATTTTTCTTGTCCGGTATGCACGCACTTTGCTCATAATGTCGGCCCTGAGCTGACCGATCTGGTCGAAGATGGCACATTACGCATCGAATGGCGCGACCTCGCCCAAATTACACAGACCTCACCCCTAGCTGCCCAAGCCGGCATCGCCGCTGCAGAGCAAGGTAAGTTCTGGGAGTTCCACGACATCGTCTACGCAGCCGCCGATCCTAACGACCACCCCGAATACACCAACGAACTGCTGATGACCTACGCGCAACAGGCGCAGATTCCCGATCTGGACAAATTCCAGGCAACAATGACTTCACAGCAGACCGTCACCAGGGTTGAAGAATCCAAACAGTACGCCCACTCAATTGGCATCCAAGGCACCCCCTTCATGATCATTGGGGACGCAGTTATCTCCGGACTCACTCAGAACGCCGTAGCTGACATCCGTGCCACCATCATGGAGCAAGCTTCGAATCCGGACGCAGCATGACCACCATTGCTCCTATTGCGGCCCTACTGGGTGGAGTCCTGACCCTATTCGCTCCCTGCTCGGTGATGATTCTGCCCGCGTTCTTTGCGTACGCCTTCACGTCACGAACCACCCTACTAATGCGTACCGGCGTGTTCTGGCTGGGACTTGTCACAGTTTTGGTACCTCTGGGAATTGGAGCCGGATTCATCGGTTCTTTCCTGCACGACCACATGTTTACGTTGACCAGGATCGGCGCCCTACTCATTATCGTCTTGGGAGTTGTGCAGGTTTTCGCTATCGAAATGCCGAAGTTAAGACGTTCATCCAAGAGCACTGGTGGTGACCAGACAGATTCGGCAAGCCCCGCGGCCGTCTACCTCTTGGGGGCAACCTATGGTTTTGCGGGAGTGGGGTGCGCCGGTCCCGTTCTCGGTGCCGTTCTTCTTGCGGCTGGCATTGGAGGATCTGCTGTTGAGGGACTGGTCATGATGCTTCTGTACGCAACCGGTATGACCGTTCCACTATTCGTCCTAGCTCTGATTTGGCAATCAACCCAGGCCTCTGAGAGGGCCTGGTTACGGCCTCGTCCAGTCCGCTTCTTAGGTCGCGACACGACGTGGACGAATGTTGTTTCGGGAACTCTTTTCATTGTCATCGGTCTGGTGTTGGCCTTTGTTGGGCCTTCGAATCCCCTGGGTGCCCTCGTCGGCACCGAGACGCTGATTGCGTGGGAACAAAAGGCCCTTGAACTGGGCACCTACTTGCCGTGGTGGCTCGTCGCGCTCGCAGCCGCCCTAGCGGTATTGGCGATGTACCTCATGCGACCTCGCCGCAAAGACTAATGACGGTTGTTCTTACGAACACATAGAGCAGTGGCCCCGCCTCATTGGCGGGGCCACTGCTATCAGAAGGTGTTGCGAGGAACGCTTCAGCGCTCGACAACTGCGAGGACGTCGCGAGCCGACAGGATCTGGAATTCCTGGCCGTCGTACTTGACCTCGGTGCCACCGTAGCGGCTGTAGATCACGACGTCGCCGACCTTGACGTCGACGGGGACGCGGTTGCCATTGTCGTCGATGCGGCCGGGGCCCACGGCGATAACTTCGCCTTCCTGCGGCTTTTCCTTGGCTGTATCGGGGATAACCAGGCCGGAAGCAGTGGTCTTTTCTGCCTCGACCTGACGAAGGACGATGCGGTCCTCAAGGGGTTTGATGGAGATCGACACTGTCGTGCTCCCTTTCTTGTCAAAAGATGAACCGTCCCTGAATCCTGCCGTCGCGGGGGTCAGGATAGGGACCTGCTGGGCGGCTATGCACCGCTTCGTCAATGAGTCTAAGCGGGCTTTGGCACTCGAGCAAGCCGAGTGCCAAAGCCAAGATCAGCCCTGCGAGAACACGCCAGCGAACATGCCGTGCCACAATTTAGCTGTGGCCTCACACCTAACAGCGATCCTTGAATCCCCCGGCTGGGAACTCCTCCAAACTCTGGAAAAAGACCCGCGTCGCCGGCAAATGGATCCACTCGCCCTCGGACAGGCCCTTCGAGACGCAGGAATCCCCGGCGAACTAGCGGCAGCATTACTGGGCCAACTGGCACTGCGCGACCACGCCGAATCAAAGTTCGGCGAGTTCGCTCGTTCGATGGTTTTCACCCGCGATGGCCTCGAACAAGCAACCCGGATGATCGTTGCAGCACTGCACGCCCAGCGATTCAAAAATGGCGGTACCACCTACGTTGCAGACCTAGGGTGCGGCATCGGATCTGACTCTCTGGCCATTGCAGGTTTAGGCCTGCGCGTTCTGGCTATCGACATTGACAAGGACGCCGCAGCTGCAGCCGCCGCAAATTTGCGCGCCTTGCCCGACGCTCAAGTCGAACTTGGCGATGTCATGGACCTGACTATGAGCGAACTACGGCAACGAGGTATCGACGCTATCTTCGCTGATCCGGCGCGCAGAAGCACCGCAACGCGAGGATCAAAGCGCCTCATGGACCCAGAACAGTGGTCCCCTCCCCTCTCCCACGTTCTGTCGTGGCGCTCAGATATCGAAAGTATTGGGGTCAAACTTGCCCCCGGTATTGATCACCAACTCTTGCCCACAGATTGCCACGCCCAGTGGATCAGTATCGATGGCGAACTCGTCGAAGCCGCAGTGTGGACACCGCCTTTAAGCCCCGAAGGGCCTGGGCGCTCCGCCCTCGTGATCCGTAACGGGCAAGCCCACCTGCTTGCGGACAGCATTATCGATGCCGCCAACGCACCCAATCCTCAAGCAGTCACAGGCCCCATCGGGCGTTATGTGTCAGAGCCTGACAATGCTGTCATTAGATCGGGCGGTGTCGCCCACCTCGCAGAACTTCTAGGCGCTCACCTTCTGACCGAGAATATCGCCTACATGACCGGCGACAGCATCCCCGACTCGCCTTTCATACAGCGTTTCGAAGTTCTTGACGTTGTGCCACTGCGCTCCAAAGCAATTTCGGCGGCGCTTCGCAGCCATGACATCGGTGTTGTCGAAATAAAAAAACGAGGCGCCGATATTGACCCCGCTCAATTGCGGTCGAGTCTCAAACTGAACGGTCCCGAACATGGTGTTGTCATCTTGACTCGAATCGCGGGACGCCATCGCGCAATTATCGCCAAGAGATGAGACTTCACATAGGTCTTCTGAGCCCACGACAGGCCAGGAGACGGAAGGGGACGCCATGACCATGGGATTCGCGGCATCAGCCCGTTCAACCCTCGGGGTTGAGTGGGAACTTCAACTCGTTGACCAGGACTCAAACGACCTACGCCAAAGCGCCGATGCCGTCATTGAGCGCGCCACGGTGAACGGGAATTTACATCCCAACGTCCACCGCGAAATGTTGCTCAACACGGTCGAAGTCACTTCTGAGCCGCGCACCAAAGTCTCTGAGTGCATCAAAGACCTCACCGACACCATCGCTTTTCTTGAACCGATTACCGACTCCCTACGCATCGACCTTGCATCTGCTGGCACCCACCCTTTTGCTCGTCCAGCTCACCAACTTGTCACCGATTCACGTCGCTACGCCGAACTCGTCGAGAGAACCCAATACTGGGGACGCCAGATGCTGCTGTACGGGGTTCACGTCCACGTAGGAGTCGAGGACCGCGCCAAGGTACTACCTCTGCAATCAGCTATGACCACTCATCTAGGACATATGCAGGCGCTGGCCGCGGCCTCGCCTTTTTGGGCTGGCATCGACACCGGCTACGCATCGAACCGAGCTATGGTCTTCCAGCAGCTCCCCACCGCCGGTATTCCCCGCCAATTCGACACCTGGGAAGACTTGGAATCTTACGCGGAATCAATGATCACGGCAGGAATCGTGTCCGGCTTTGACGAAGTGCGCTGGGATATTCGCCCCTCCCCGGCCTTGGGCACCATTGAAGTCCGTGCTTTCGATGCTGCCACCAATATCTTCGAGGTCGAAGCTTTCGCAGCCCTGACCCATTGCCTCGTTGAATTTCTCTCCAGGCGCCTGGATGCGGGCGAGGAATTGGAATCTCTTCCAGACTGGTTTGTGGCAGAAAATAAGTGGCGGTCAGCCCGCTATGGTCTCGACGCGGATCTCATCGTCGATGCCCAAGGGGCCACCCAATGCGCACGAGACACCATTGGCGAACATGTTGCTAAGCTGGTGCCCGTCGCCCGTCACTTGGATTGCGAGCGCGAGTTGTCCAACGTTCTGACAATCCTCGAAGTCGGGGCCGCCTATGAACGCCAGCGGGCTGTGGCCGCGGCTTTTGACTCAGAAGAGGGCCTGGGAGCAGTGGTCAGCCATATGCGCGCCGAACACCGCGCGGGCCATCCCATTGAGGCTGAGGACTTCCTCAGTGGCTACCGCCCTTCCCACGGGGCAGCATCGACGTCTGAGTGAGAGGCATTGCCGAATCTGGGGAGAAGTCCCAGTCTGATGGCTCAACGCCTGCACGCACTAATTCTGATCCCAACGCAGCGATCTGCGCGCCGTTGTCGGTGCAGAAACGTAGAGGTGGCATGCGCACTGTGATTCCCGCAGCGTCGGCTCTCTGACTGAGCAGGCTGCGTAGCCTCGAGTTCGCACTAAATCCCCCGCCCACGACGATGGTGTCGCATCCCGTATCGAGGGCGGCACGAACAGCTTTTGAGGTGAGGGAATCGTTAATGGCTTCGGAGAAACCTGCGCACACATTCTCCGCATGAATGGTCTCACCACGTTCGTGCGCGCCCTCGACATAGCGAGCGACCGCAGTTTTGAGGCCGGAAAATGAGAAGTCGTATTTGTGGCGTTCTTTGTCTTTGCCTGCAGACAGTCCCCTGGGGAATCGGATGGCATCGCGGTCACCCGACTGAGAGAGGCGATCCACATGGGGGCCACCGGGGTAGGGCAAATCCAGGAGGCGTCCCACTTTGTCGAAGGCCTCGCCTGCCGCATCGTCGAGGGTGCCGCCGAGCTCGACAATATTCGTAGCAATGTCTTCGACGAGGAGGATATTGGAGTGTCCACCTGAAACAACAAGACCAATGAAAGGTTCGGGCAAAGGACCATCCGCGAGTTTGTCGACGGCAAGATGACCGATAACGTGATTCACGCCATACAGGGGTTTGTCCAAAGATGAGGCGAGAGCTTTGGCAGCGCAGATACCAACGGTCAGCGATCCAACGAGTCCGGGACCCGCAGCAACAGCAATGGCATCAACCTCATCAAGACTGACGCGTGCTTCATCTAGGGCCGCTTCTAGCGTGGGCAGAAAGGACTCAAGGTGAGCGCGTGAGGCAATCTCGGGGATGATCCCACCGTAGCGGGCGTATTGGTCCATCGAGGTGGCGGTTCGGTCAACCAGCAGCTCACAGCCGCGTACGAGGCCGATGCCGGTTTCGTCGCAGGTGGATTCGATTCCGAGGATGAGTGGTTCTTGCACGAGGGCCAGTCTAGGCCCACCGGCACGCCCCGGCGAATGTCAGTTCTCGTCCTCGTCAGCGGTTGGCTTGTGTTTGCTATTGGCGATGAGCATGCCGATGCCAGAAATTGCTAGAGCTCCCAGGGACCAGGGGAAGAGCGAGTCAGCCATGGGTTTGATGTCTGCGGGGCCGAAAATGACTCCGATGAGGAGAGCGAGTGAGATCAGACCGAAGATGACCATAGCTCCTATGCCGATGTGGGTGCCCGCCTTGTATGTACCGCTGTTGGTCGCGTCGAGCGTTTGATCGGTCATGGGTTTTCTCCTCTGAGGCAGTGTTCTTTCGTGATGGTACTCCCCCGCGCACGCAGCAAAAAACGGATGCGGTCACGTTGGCGCAATGGGGTGGCTGAAATGAGGCGAGGCCCCGACCGTTGGAAATCCTCCGGCCGGGGCCTCGATGGCCTCACGTCGCTTGAGCTCAGACGCCCTTGAGGGCGGCCTTGCCGAGCTGGCGGTTCAGTGTCGAGATCACGTCGAGCGGAATCTCCTTGGGGCACACCGCCGCACACTCACCGATGTTCGAGCAGGTGCCGAAGCCTTCCTCGTCCATCTGGTTGAGCATATTGACGACGCGCTTGTAGTTCTCCGGCTTGCCCTGGGGCAGAAGCTGAAGATGGGTGACCTTCGCGGAGGTGAAGAGCATCGCCGACGCGTTCGGGCAGGCAGCCACGCAGGCACCGCAACCGATGCAAGCGGCAGCTTCGAAGGCGCGCTCTGCGTACTGCTTGGGCACCGGGGTGGCGTGTGCGTCCGGGGCTGCGCCGGTGTTGACGGAGATGTAGCCGCCGGCCTGGATAATGCGGTCCAGGGCAGAGCGGTTGACAACCAGGTCCTTGATGACCGGGAAGGCTTCGGCCCTCCAAGGCTCAATGGTGATGGTGTCACCGTCGTTGAAGGTACGCATATGCAGCTGACAGGTCGTGGTGACCTCCGGGCCGTGGGCAACACCGTTAATAACGATGCCACACTGGCCACAGATGCCTTCACGGCAGTCAGAGTCAAAGGCGATGGGTTCTTCACCGCGTGCGAAGAGCTCTTCGTTCAGAACGTCGAGCATCTCCAGGAAGGAGGACTCCTCGGAGATTCCCTTCACCTGGTATTCGTGCATTGCGCCGCGGTCCTCGGGACCGTTCTGGCGCCAGATCTTCAGTGTCAGGTTCACTTGTAGCTCCGCTGCTTCAGCTCGATGTTGTTGTAGATGAGGTCTTCCTTGTGCAGGATCGGGGGCTGGTCTTCTCCGCCCCACTCCCATGCCGCGACGTAGAGGAACTGGTCGTCGTGACGCAGCGCCTCGCCCTCGGGGGTCTGGGATTCTGCACGGAAGTGACCACCGCAGGACTCCTCGCGGTGGAGGGCGTCGATGCACATAAGTTCGCCCAGTTCCATGAAGTCGGCAACCCGGCCGGCCTTCTCGAGGGACTGGTTGAGCTCGCCAATGGACTTGCCGGGAACGCGAACGTCACGCCAGTAGTCCTTGCGCAGCTCACGGATCATGCCGATGGCCTTCTTGAGGCCTTCCTCGGTGCGCTCCATGCCGCAGTACTCCCACATGATGTGGCCGAGTTCCTTGTGGAAGGAATCCACCGAGCGAGTGCCGTTGGTTGACATTAGGCGATCGACACGATCCTGCGCGCTGGCCAGAGCCTCGACCACAGAAGGCGAGTTCTCATCAAGCTTGTTGAAACCAAAGCTCTTGGACAGGTAGTCGTTGATCGTGTTGGGCAGGACGAAGTAGCCGTCCGACAGGCCCTGCATGAGTGCCGAAGCACCCAGGCGGTTGGCGCCATGGTCGGAGAAGTTTGCCTCGCCGGTGACGTAAAGACCGGGCAGGTTGGATTCGAGGTCGTAGTCAACCCAGAGGCCACCCATGGTGTAGTGCACGGCCGGGTAGATACGCATGGGCACCTCGTAGGGGTTGTCACCCGTGATGCGCTCATACATATCGAAGAGGTTGCCGTACTTGGCGGACACCGCTGCCTTGCCCAGACGCTGGATGGCTTCGGAGAAGTCGAGGTAGACGCCGCGAGCGACACCGTCGATCTTCGGACCAACGCCGCGCCCTTCGTCGCACATGTTCTTGGCCTGGCGTGACGCGATGTCACGGGGAACCAGGTTGCCGAAGGCCGGGTAGATGCGTTCGAGGTAGTAGTCGCGATCCTCTTCGGGGATCTGACGCGGGTCTTTCTCGCAGTCCTCAGCCTTCTTGGGCACCCAGATGCGTCCGTCGTTACGCAGAGACTCGGACATCAGGGTCAGCTTGGACTGCTGATCGCCGTGCTGGGGGATGCAGGTGGGGTGGATCTGCGTGAAGCAGGGGTTACCGAAGTAGGCGCCCTTGCGGTACGCGCGCCAGATGGCGGTGGCGTTGCAGCCCATGGCGTTGGTGGATAGGAAGAACACGTTGCCGTATCCGCCGGTAGCCAGCACGACTGCGTCAGCGACGTAGGTGTTGAGCTTGCCGGTGGACATGTCGCGGGCAACGATGCCGCGAGCGCGTCCCTCGTCCACGATGATTTCGACCATTTCGTGGCGCGGGTATTCGGTGACGGTACCTGCAGCAACCTGACGTTCGAGGGCCTGGTAGGCGCCGATCAGCAGCTGCTGACCTGTCTGTCCACGCGCGTAGAAGGTACGCGACACCTGGACGCCACCGAAGGAGCGGTTGTCCAGGAGGCCGCCGTATTCGCGGGCAAAGGGAACGCCCTGGGCGACGCACTGGTCAATGATGTTGGCGCTGACTTCGGCCAGACGGTAGACGTTGGTTTCGCGGGCGCGGTAGTCGCCGCCCTTGACCGTGTCGTAGAAGAGTCGGTAAACCGAATCGTTGTCGTTGCGGTAGTTTTTCGCAGCGTTGATACCCCCCTGGGCCGCGATTGAGTGGGCGCGGCGAGCGGAGTCCTGGTAGAAGAAGCAGTCAACGTTGTATCCCATTTCGCCCAGCGAGGCGGCGGCTGCGCCACCGGCCAGGCCGGAGCCAACGATGATGACGCGCAGCTTGCGTCGGTTGGTGGGGTTAACGAGGGCGGCGCTGAACTTGCGTGCCTCCCACATTTCCGCGATGGGCAGGTCGGTGGGGGCCTTGGTGTCGGCGATCTTCTCGCCCTCGTAGTACAGACCCTTGATCAAGGTGTCAGTCATGTCTTAAGACCTTCCTCAGAGAGTGATGACGCCGGCGATGATGCCGATCGGCGGGGCCATGAACATCACGAAGATGACGGCTCCGACCAGGCCGGACAACACAACCATGAGCTTGCGGGTCTGCGGACGTACCCAGCCCAGCGACTGGAACATTGACCAGAAGCCATGGGAGACGTGGAAACAGGCGGCTGCCACGAAGATCGCGTAGACCAGGACAAGCAGCGGGGACTGGAAGGTGTAAACCATGCGGTCGTAGGGGCCAGTGGCGTCTGCTGCCCAAGTCTTGATCGACAGGGTGGTGAAGTGCAGGAGGTGGAAGAGGATGCCGAAAATCAAGATGACGCCGGTCATGCGCATGGTGCGTGCGGCGTAAGAGTCGGTCACCGACTTCTTAACGACGTAGCGGGTGCGGCGTGCGCGGCGCGAACGCTTCCAGGTGTAGGCGGCGGCTGCGAGGTGGATGATCAGCATGAGCATCATCGCGGCGCGGAAGACCCACAGGAAGCCGCCGTGCGGGAAGATCGGCACGAAGGCGTCGTGGTGGAGCCATTCCGCGTAGTGGTCGTAGGCCTCGCGGCCCAGGAACATCTTGAGGTTTCCGTACGAGTGGAAGAGCAGGAAGAAGACGAAGACGAAGCCCGAGATGGCCATCAGCTGCTTAATGAAAACACTGGTGGTCCACGCGCGGCGCTTCTTCGTTGCGACATTTGTAGTGGCCATAGCCAAAGCGTATCGGCCGCTTTGGTCGCTCACTTGGGACCGGGGGCCAGGTCCAGGCATCCAATCTTTGCGACACCGTGTCGTTTTCGGCGAGAATCTGCGACTTCGCTTGCGCCGACTTTCAGAAAAGATCTAGGACCCTTGTCCCCCAAACCCCTTGAGGCAGAGTATGGATTTCCTTATTTTAGAAAAACGCTAAGTTTCGAATATCTCAGCAGCGCTTTCCTGCAGGGTTCGCTCCCAGCTTCAGACACATCTCCACTGCCTCTTCGACGGGGTTTTTGAAGTAGCGCGGACGTCTGGAAATCTCAACAAATCCGCGTGACTCATAAAGCCTCAGAGCAGCATAGTTCGATGGCCTGACATCAAGGAACACCGAGTGCACTCCGACCTCGGATACCCACGCGATCATTTCGTCAAGCAGCACTGCCCCGAGGCCACAGCCACGAGCCTGAGGCAAGACCCCCACCGTCATGACGTCAGCTTGGTCGCCGCCCACTTTGATTCCCGCGTAGCCCACCGGTCGTCCTCGTAGGGAGGCAATTGTGTAGCGGCTGGACGGTGCAGCTAATTCCTCGGCGATCATGGCAGGCGTCCACGGGTCCTCGGAAAAAATCGTTTTCTCGAACTGACAGATCAATTCAGCGTCATCTCGATTAGCGACCCGCAAGACGAGTTCACTTCGTTCACTGGCCCCGCCGGTATGCACGGGAGTTTGCGGCGGCATTTTCACAGGCGCTGGGGAGCTTGCCCGTGGATATCGGGGCGGCGCAGGTATTCGGGCTGCGTCCCCAGCCTTTCAAGATCTCCATGCGAGAGGCGAGCTGAGACCAGTCGCGACAGCACTGCCGGATCCTCATCAACGATGGGCCCTAACTCAACGGACTGGAGCACCTGGACGCTGTGGGCCGGAATCTGACCAGCCGCGACAATGAGAGCCTGCTCGCCCACCATCTGATTGGCGAGCATCTGGGCGCTACCGACTTCAAGGCGACCTATGAGGCGAACATCGTCGGGGCCTTCGGCAACATAGTGGCCCCAATAGAGTTCCCGACGGCGCGCGTCGGATACCGCAAAGACGTGAGCTTGGGGAGATAGGCGATCGAGTCCGTGTCGGGCGATCATGTCCAGCGACGATGCGCCGTAGACGGGGATTCGGGCGGCCGTGGCCATGACGCGAGCCGACACCAGGCCTGCGCGTAGCCCAGTAAAAGGTGCGGGTCCAGTCCCAACACATATGCGATCGATCCCCGCCTGGGCCACAACCGTGCCCAGTCCCGCGTCAGCTAGAACCGAGTGAGCTAAAGGAACGATTGATTCGGCATGGTGTCGACCAGACTCATGTTGAGCGCGGGAGATGACGCGGCCGTCTTCGACGAGAGCAACGACGGTATTTGCGGAGGTGTCTAGGCACAGTTCAAGCACGGCGTCGATCCTACTCGTCGTCGGTTTCATTCGTCTGAGCGGCCATCGCCTCTTCTGCCGTTCTTAAGGCGTTGTCGAGCACGCCATCCCAACGACTGCCGCAAGGACGAAGGACAATTGTTCTGCGTCCGTCGTCCATCGCTTCCAGGTCGATTGCAGTCCCTTCCGTGTCTGCTGTGCCGCCAGTTGCCCGTCGCACCTCGATTTCGAGGCGGTTTTCCGATAGGGACTCGGCTTTGCCTTCTCCCCATTCGACGACGACCGCGGCCTCGTCCAGGCCAGAGTCAAGATCGAGGGTTTCTAAGTCGTCCAGGTCGGTGATCCGATAGGCGTCAGCATGGATGAGGTCGGGGCCCCCGCACTGTGAAGGATGAACCCTGGCGACAATGAAGGTTGGGGAGGCGACCCTGCCGCGCACTCCCATTCCCTCTCCAATGCCTTGGGTGAGTGTGGTTTTCCCTGCGCCGAGTTCCCCTTTGAGCATGACGAGGTCGCCTGCGGCCAGGATCTGGCCGATTGCTGCGCCCAGGGCGCGAGTTTGATCGGCGTTCGACGTGGTCACACTGTATTCGCGCGGGAAGTTCATGACTGGTGGACCTCACGGGATTTGTAGGGAATGTGGACTCTGGGGATGCGTTCACCAAGCCTGGAGACGATCTCGTAGTTGATGGTGCCCGCGTGGGTGGCCCAGTCGTCGGCAGCGGGCAGGCCGTCCGCGGGATCACCGAAGAGGACGACGCGGTCGCCTGCTCGCGCTGGAGGCTCGGGGGTACGGGCGCTCGGTGTGTCAGAGGATCCTTGGGCTGGTCCCAAGTCGACGATGATTTGGTCCATGCATACTCGCCCGACAACCGAAGCTGAGATTGTCCCCTGGGGGGTTTGGACGAGGACGGGCGCACCGTTGGACGCAGAGCGCAAGATCCCGTCGGCATAACCCACGGGCACGAGGCCTAGCCAACGTCGGCCAGGTGTTCGCCACGTTCCCCCGTAGGAGGCTGGGGTGTCGTCCTCGACAACTTTGACAGCGCTGAGCGGTGCCTGCAGTGTCATTGCCGGGCGCAAACCAAGCTCTTGCGAGGATGCAATCAACGGTTCGGGGCTTAGACCGTAGAGGCCGATACCGGGACGAACGAGGTCGTAGTGGGTTTTCGGATGCCATAACAGACCCGATGTAGCAGCCAAATGCCGGATTTGAGGTTCGAGGCCGACATCGGCAAGGATGCTCAGTCCGCGTTCGAAGATTTCAATATGCTGCGCGGTCGATGCCATTCCCTCTTCGCTGAGGTCATCGGCGCGAGACAGGTGGCTCCAAGCGCCGACCACTTCGATGAGCCCTTCGTCGTGGGCCATGCGCAGCCCAGAAGCGAGGGCGGGCAAGTCTGCCAGGGTGGAACCAGCGCGAGACATTCCCGTGTCGATCTTGACGTGAACGCGGGCGGTGCGTCCCAACTGTCGGGCTGAGGCACACACCTGTGCCAGGGACCATGCCCATGAAACCGACAGGTCAAGGTCTGCTTCAAGAGCTGGAGTCAGATCCTGGTCGGGAGTGGTAATCCAGGTGAAAATGGGAGCGTGGGCGCGGGAAATCCCTGCGGTGTCTAGTCCTGCCCGCAGCGTCAAAGCTTCAGCTAACTGAGCTACTCCCAACCAATCAGCTCCAGCTTTGAGTGCTGCCTGAGCAACGGGGAGGAGGCCGTGACCATAGGCGTCGGCTTTGACAATTGCCATTTGCTGGCAGCCGGGCGCTCGGTTGCGCAGTGCCGCAAGGTTGTGACCGATAGCGCTCAGGTCTACAAGCGCCCTGGCGGGATAGGCAGATTCGGATGGGTCGAGCATGTCAGTCACCGCCCCAGTATCCCACCGATCACTGGACCCGCAGCATCAGCGATCTGAATCGCGCGAATGGGTGCCCCATATTGCCCGTGGCGTTGCGAGGTCACGCGAGCAGCTTCGCCGTGAATCCACACGGCACCGGCCACGGCTTCCATTAAGGAATCCTCTCCCCGCCCCGCAGGGGGCAAAAGGCGAGCATCCTCCAATGCGGGGGCCTCACGTCTTGCCTGCCATTGGGCTGCGCAGGCCGCAATCATGCCAGCTAGGACATCGCCTGCTCCGGCAACGCCAGTCCACGGTGTCCCCACGGGCATGATGATGGGGCATTGCCCGTCCTGTGCCACAACCGTCGCAGCAGTTTTGAGGACAATGATTCCTCCCGTTGCCGAAGCGATCTCTTGGGCGGCTTGAACCGGATGGTCTTCGACGCGCTGGCGAGTCCAGGACTGCCCGTGGGATTGAAGGAGCGCAGCGGCTTCGCCTGCATGCGGGGTGAGGATCGCGGTGGGGGCTGCGTGAACTGTGAGTACCTGCGGCACAAGTTGGAGGGCACCGGCGTCAATGACAACCGGAAGGTTGGAGGAGAGACAAAAACGCGCAAGGTCGACGGCGCTGGGCTGAGTTGAATCGTCCATCCCCGGGCCCACGAGGCCCGTTTGGATTCTGCCACCCACCAACACGACACCCGGATCGCGCGCTAACACCAGATCTTGAACCCGCGCCGGCGCATCGAGGCGAATCATGCCGGGTCCTAGGGCTGCACTGCCCGCGCACGCCAAGATACCTGCCCCGGGGTATGTCTGCGATCCTGCAACTACTCCGACAACTCCACGCGTGTACTTGTGATCCAATGCTCCAGGCACAAGCAGGCAACGAGCCGCATCGTGGCCGGTCATGAGTCGCATTGTCGGATTCGTTAGCTCGAACCTAAGGTCAACAACTGTGACCTTGCCGCTCATAGCTGCCGCCGGAGCTAAGACCAGAGAATTTTTCAATCCCCCCATCGTCACCGTCACATCAGCTCCCAGTACTGGACCTGCCAACCGCCCGTCCTCGCCAATGATCCCGGACGGTAACTCAATGGCCACAACCCGAATCGAGGTGGCACGCCTGATCTTTTCAAGATGCATGATGACACTGGCCAGCGGTTCGCGCACCGTCCCCTGGACACCAGAACCGAGGATGCCATCAATCCAGACGCAATAATCCCGCGCAGTGGCCACACCAGCCTCGACCTGCTCTGACGTAAGCAGAGCCGACGCATCAAGGATTCGCACACCAGCGGCGCGAGCCGCAGCTAAAGCACGAGGATGCACCTTCGCAGACAGCAGGATCGCGCAAGCGGGCACACCCTCATTACGAATAAAGGAGGCTGCGTAGAGGGCGTCACCGCCGTTGTCTCCCCCACCGACTAGACAGCAGACGCCCGTCGACGTGTCGTGTTCGTGCTGTGCGACGAGGGCGAGGACCTCGTCGCAAACGGCACGGGCAGCTATGCGCATGAGGCGGTCTGGGTCGCCTTCGAGTCGTGCCTGCTCAACGTGGGAGCATTCGGCCTGGCGGATGTCAGTAGTGAAGTGGACATTGATCATGGTGCAATCCTGAAGTGAAGAATCAGCGTGCGCGAAAGATCAGACGGTGTCGATGCCCTTAGCGACACCCGTTAAAACCGCACCCGCAATCACCAAGACGACACCAATGGCCGTCCATACTAACTCGCGTTGGGTGCGTTTCTCCCCCAGCCACCAGATACCCAGCGGCGTCGAAATCAAAATGCCCAACTGCGACAGGGTGAAGCCTGTGGCCACGCCCACCGACGCACTACCAACCTGCAGAAGAATCACTGCGGTGCCCCACACGGCGCCCAAAAGGATCAGCGGAACAAAGCGGCGGTCAAAGGACTGGACTGAATTGGGCTCACGCCAGGCTTGCACCGCGAAATAGCTGATGCAATACAGCGCGTATCCGGCGGCCTGAGGCAGAAGAATCTGGCCTCCTTCGAGGTCAAACCAGCGGCCAATGAGGACATAGGCGGTAAAAGCAAAGGTCGAAGTAATCAGCAGGAAAGCCCCTCGACGCCAGTCAAGAGAATCTGTGGACGACCCGGCCTCTCGTTTAGCAAGCAGAGCAATACCCGCAACGAGGACGGCAATGGCCAGCAACCCCACAGGCATGGCTGCTCCTCGACGCCACTCGCCGAAGAGGATGATCGCGCCGGCTGCCATTCCGAGGAGCTGACCACCCGTTGTAATCGGCATGGTTCTGGACACGCCCAAAACAGAGAAGCAACGCAACTGGTCGCAGAGCCCCCACCCAACTAATAGTCCTGTGCCGAAAGCAATCGCCGCCTTAGTTGGGTCCCAGCAGACACTGAGGAAGGGCGTGACAACCAGTGCCAGCATGAAAGCACCGATGACCGTTCCTAAGACCTTCTGGCGTTCGTTTCCCGCCCCGAATTTGCCAGTGAGGGTGGTTTGGAATCCGAAAAGGATCGAGGGCGTCAATGCCAGAAGAACATCCACGTCTTTACTCCACGGTCACAGATTTAGCGAGGTTGCGAGGCTGATCCACGTCCAAGCCCTTGGCTGTTGCAAGTTCACATGCAAAGAGCTGGAGTGGGATGACAGTGAGAAGCGGCGCGTAGAGGGTGGGCACCGGCGGCACCCGGAAAACCACGTCTGCGAAAGCATCCACCGAGGTATCCCCGTCTTCGGCAACAACAATGGTGCGGGCTCCACGCGCACGCACTTCCTGAATATTTGCCAGCACCTTGTTATGCAGCTCGGGACGGCGCGGCGTCGGCACAATAATGATCACTGGCTGTCCCTCATCCACCAGAGCAATGGGACCGTGCTTGAGTTCCCCAGCTGCAAAACCTTCAGCGTGGATGTAGCAGATCTCCTTGAGTTTGAGCGCACCTTCGAGTGCCACAGGGAATCCGACGTGACGCCCCAGGTAGATCACAGACGAAGCATCGACCATCGTGCGGGCGAATTGGCGTACCGATTCAGCTCGGTCCAAAATCCATTGGATCTTGTCGGGAACCTGCGCGAGGTTATCCATATAGTCCTGGACTTCGTCTGCGTACTTATTGCCTCGCACCTGCGCCAGATACAAGCCCAGGATGTAGCAGGCGGTGACCTGGGAGGTAAAGGCTTTGGTCGAAGCAACAGCAATTTCAGGGCCCGCATGAGTCAGCAGAACTGCATCAGACTCACGCGAAATCGTTGAACCGGCTGTGTTGACGATAGCCACCACCTTCGCGCCCTGTTCGCGGGCATGACGGATCGCCATAATGGTGTCCATGGTTTCCCCCGACTGGGAGATCGCCACTACCAGGGTTTTTTCGGTGACAACCGGGTCACGGTAGCGGAACTCACTGGACAGTTCAACCTCAACGGGAATACGGCACCAGTGCTCGATGGCGTAGCGAGCCACCTGTCCGGCGTAGGAGGCAGTTCCACAGCCGATCATGACGATTTTGTCGATGCCTCGCAGGATATGTTCGGGGATGCGCACTTCATCCAGGGTTAGCCGCGAGTGCGAGTCGAGCCGATCAGCCAGAGTGTCGGCAACTCCGCGAGGCTGCTCATTGATTTCCTTATCCATGAAGGTTGGCCAGTTGCCCTTGGTGGCTCGGTCGGACGCAAAGTCAACCTCGTATTCCTTGAGGGCAACAACCTCCCCCTGCGGGTTGATAACGGTAACGGCTTTTGCGGTGACCACTGCAATGTGGTCCTGACCGATTTCAACCGCACGATTGGTGTGTTCCACGAAAGCAAGGACATCGGAACCGAGGAAGTTTTCTTCGTGCCCCAAACCGATGACCAACGGGGAGGAACGGCGGGCCGCAACAATAACGTCTGGACATTCTGTACTGACAACCAGCAGAGTGAAGGTACCCTCCAGCACTGCAGTCACTGCCCTCATGGCGGCAACCAGGCGGCGACCAACCTGCTCGGTGGCATCTTCGGCTCCAGCGAGTTCGCCATCCCAAGCGGGCGTATTGGCATCGTCGTAGGCGAGTTGGAGCAGGTGGACAACGACTTCAGTGTCGGTATCGGAAGCGAATTCGTGTCCCTTTTCATTGAGGGAGCCGCGCAAGGCATCAGCATTTTCAATGATGCCGTTGTGGACGAGGGCGAAGCGGCCGTCGGGGCTTCGGTGCGGGTGGGCATTGGCAACGGTGGGACGTCCGTGAGTTGCCCAACGGGTGTGCCCAATGGCGGCCAGAGCGTCCGCGGGAGCGGCCTCGTCAAGAGCGTCACGCAGATTGGCAAGCTTGCCAACCGCGCGGATGACTTCAAGGTTGCCTGGCGAAGCTAACGCCACCCCAGCTGAGTCATAGCCTCGGTATTCCAAGCGAGCCAGGCCATCAAGAACGACCTGTCGGGAGCGTTGCGAAGCTAAGCACGATACATGTCCCACAATTCCACACATGTTTCCATTCCAGCACATCCAAGCCCCTACGTGCTCAGGACTCCCGGCTCCTTGGCGCTTGGCTGCACCACGAACACCGGAATCGCGCCATTAAAAGGCAGTGTGATTCCCGACAGACCTGGTTTAATGCTCGGATTGACTCCCGCAGCAAGGAGAAGATGAGGCACAATGCGCACGTGGTCCCAACACCCGTGCACGCCCCGAAACCCAGCCCCTACACGACTTTTGATCGAGAGTCGTGGGATCGTCTAGTTGATCGAACTGCGCTGCCTTTAACACAAGAAGATATCGACCGGATCGCTTCCCTAGGTGATCCCATCGATATGAGCGAGGTCGATGCGATCTATCGACCTTTGAGCGCGTTGCTCCAACTCTATGTAGACGGGCGTCGGCGCACCGCGCAGGAACGTCATGCTTTCTTGGGGGAGCCTGATGCGCGTCCCACTCCTTTCGTCATCGGGATCGCCGGATCTGTGGCCGTGGGCAAATCCACGGTTGCGCGACTTCTTCAGTTGCTGTTGTCGCGTTGGGAGCACACTCCGCGCGTGGACCTGGTGACCACCGACGGTTTCCTCCACCCCAACTCGGTATTGGAAGAACGCGGGATTCTGGCCAAGAAAGGATTCCCTGAATCCTACGATCGCGAAGCTCTCTTGAACTTCTTGACCTCCGTTAAGGCAGGAGTCGGCGAGGTTGATGTTCCGGTTTACTCTCACGTTGTTTATGACGTGGTTCCGGGGCATTTCACACGCGTGAGCCAGCCCGACATTCTCATTGTCGAGGGAATCAACGTTTTGCAACCCCCCAGGGTTGCTACGGGTTCAATCTCCGTTGCTGTTTCTGACTTCTTTGATTTTTCGATTTACGTCGATGCCCAGGAAGAACATATTGAGGGCTGGTATGTGGATCGTTTCTTGGCTCTTCGCCAGACAGCCTTTTCCCGTGAAGATTCTTTCTTCCGCACCTATGCCCAGCTCACGGATGCCGAGGCGCGTGCAACCGCGTCAATGATTTGGAGCGCTATCAACCTGCCGAATCTAAGGGAGAATATTCGCCCCACCCGCGAGCGCGCCACGATGATCTTCCGTAAGGGTGCCGACCACCGAGTCGAATCCCTCAAACTCCGCAAAGAATAACCCGCGAAGGACGCCCAAAACTTTCCCGAAGGACGCACAAGTTTTAAGCGTGCAGCATCGGACGCCACCAGACGTCCGATGCCCAGGCATCACAAAGCCAGATTCTCCTGGACGACTCGAGCCAAAAGCTCAGCCGTAGCATCTGCCTGCTCCTGGGTGGCAGCTTCAACCATGACGCGCACCAAAGGCTCAGTACCCGAGGGACGCAAGAGCACGCGACCGGTATCACCCAATTCGGCCTCAGCCTCGGCAACAGCCTTTTGCACCGACTTGTTGGTGTGAGCGGCGCTCTTATCCACTCCCTTGACGTTAATGAGAGTCTGCGGCAAACGCTGCATAACTTGGGCCAGTTCAGACAAAGTCTTGCCACTACGCTTAACTCGCGCAGCCACTCGCAACGAAGTCAATACCCCATCGCCCGTCGTCCCATGCAAAGTGTCAATGACATGACCAGACTGCTCGCCACCCAAGGTGTAGCCACCCTGCAGCATCTTCTCCAGAACGTAACGATCTCCAACTCCAGTCTGGACAGTACGGATACCGTGCTCTTTCATCGCCAGCAGCAGACCGAGGTTCGACATGACTGTGACAACCAGAGTGTCCGAACCCAAAGTCCCATCCTCTTTCATTCCAACAGCCAGCAGACCCATGATCTGGTCGCCGTCGACCAGATTGCCCTGAGCATCAACTGCCAAGCAGCGGTCCGCGTCACCATCGTAGGCAAATCCCATATCAGCGCCCACAGACTTCACGTACTCCTGCAAGCGTTCGGGATGGGTTGAGCCGCAGGCGTCATTGATATTGAGACCATCCGGGGATGCGTTAATCACCACGACTTCGGCTCCCGCTGCTCGCAACGAGGCCGGGCCTACCGCACTGGCAGCACCGTTGGAAGCATCGACAACGATACGTAAGCCCGACAGGTCGGTACCCACCGAATCGACAAGGTGATTGATGTAATTCTGGTCGGCAACGGTCTCACCCTTGATGACGCGCCCAACTGCTGCTCCGGTAGGCAGGTCATCAACATTGCCAAGCAACGCTTCGATCTCATCTTCGACCGCGTCCTCAAGCTTGTAGCCGCCGCGCGCAAAGAACTTGATGCCATTGTCTTGGAAAGGATTATGCGAGGCCGAAATCATCACTCCCAGGTCAATGTCCTGGGTGGCCGTCAAGTGAGCAATCGCTGGGGTTGGCAAGACTCCCACGCGGGTCACATCCACTCCGGAGGATGCAAGGCCCGCCGAAATCGCGTGGTCCAGGAACTCGCCGGAGGCGCGGGTATCACGGCCAACGATGGCACGAGGGCGCTTCGTCCTCGTCGAGGTCGCGCCACCAGCGTCCTTCGTGAGCACGCGGGCCGCAGCTTGGCCCAGTTGGACAGCCAGTGCGGGGGTGAGCAGATCGTTGGCCAGTCCCCTGACTCCGTCAGTGCCAAACATCCTGGACATCGGTTATCTCCGTTTCTTAGCTGGACGTGACTGGACTTAGCCTACCGCTGCCGTGGGGCCAGATCAGCATTGCGCCTCATCATAAGCAACGCCCCGCCCTCGTACAGGACGAGGACGGGGCGAATGCTGCAGCGAAACGCCGATCAGCGCTTCGAGTACTGCGGAGCCTTACGGGCCTTCTTGAGACCGGCCTTCTTACGCTCGATGGCGCGGGCGTCGCGGGTCAGGAACCCAGCCTTCTTGAGAGCCGGACGGTTGGCGTCGCGGTCAATCTCGTTGAGGGCGCGGGCAATGCCCAGACGCATGGCGCCTGCCTGGCCGGAGATGCCGCCGCCGTTGATACGGGCGATGACGTCGAAACGGCCGTCGAGGTCGAGCAGCACGAAGGGGGACTTCACGAGCTGCTGGTGCAGCTTGTTCGGGAAGTATTCCTCAAGGGTGCGGCCATTGATGGTCCACTGGCCGGAGCCGGGAACCAGGCGGACACGGGCGACAGCCTCCTTGCGGCGGCCCAGACCCGCGCCGGGCGCGGTGATGGACTGTCCAGCGCCGGTGGGGGCTGACTCAGTCTCGGTGGTGTATGAGCTGGGGACGTTTTCCTCATCCAGCTCGACGGAAGCGGTGGTCTCAGCCACGGTTCTCCTCGTTGCTTGTCGCGGTTCTCAGGAGCCGAAGCTCACTGAGCGACCTGGGTGATCTCGTAGGGAACCGGCGACTGGCCGGCGTGGGGATGCTCAGCACCGGCGTACACGTGCAGCTTCTTGAACTGCATACGGCCGAGGCTGTTGTGAGGAAGCATGCCGCGGACGGCCTTCTCGACCGCACGCTCAGGAGCGTTGGCCATGAGGTCGCGGTAGGACGTGGCAGTGAGGCCACCGGGACGACCCGAGTGACGGTAAGCCATCTTCTTGTCGAGCTTGTCGCCGGTGAGGGCAACCTTGTCCGCATTGATGATGATGACGTAGTCGCCCATATCCATGTGAGGGGCAAACGTCGGCTTGTGCTTCCCACGGAGAAGGGTGGCGACATGGGTCGCCAGGCGGCCGAGGACGACGTCGGTGGCGTCAATGACGTACCACTTCTTGTCCGCGTCCCCAGGCTTGGGTGAATAGGTGCGCACGGGCGTAACCTTCAATTCTTTCGGTCATGGGGCGCTCGTCTTCATCTCGAGAAGACCGCGCCCGCACTCAACGGTTCGCGCGAGGCATCAGTCGGTGTCGCAACGACGAGTGGGAGGCGTCGAAGGGCCAGCTGATGCACAGCGTTCGCCAGTCTATGCGTCGGGCTAGTCGCTGGTCAAAAGGCTTCGGGCCACTGTGGGCGATCCCTCACAAACAGCAGTCGTCGCGTCTGCGCCGAGATTGCGCACTGCGCTCCGCCCACCGGGACTCGTCAGGATAGTCCACTGCCTCCAGAGTCAGGCCGTGCGCGGGCGCAATAGGGGCAGCATGTTCGCGCGACTTCGCTTCGAGAAGTTCCCTGGGCCAGTGAGCATTCCTTCGCCCTGTGCCCACCATGAGGAGGGCGCCGACCAAGCTGCGCACCATGGAATGACAGAAAGCGTCGGCCTCAACTCGACATTCCACGAGGCCGCTGCTCGTCCTCGTCAATGACAATTCGCGAAGAGTGCGGATTGTTGTGGCTCCTTCGCGAGGCCGACAGTACGCCAGAAAATCATGCTCACCCAGCAGATGGCCCGCTGCTTCATTCATGGCGTCGAGGTCGAGTCCGCCCTCGACCCACAGGCAGTCGTAGCGGCGGGTCGGGTCTACGGTTCCGTCGGCCAGGCGGTAGATGTAGTGGCGGCCGGTGGCAGCAAAACGGGCATCGAAGTCCGCGGACACGACGCTCGCGGCGTGGATCCGCACATCGGCTGTTCCTCGGGGAACTGTCAGGCCCCGTTCCACCATAGTCTGCGCGTAGGTGCGGGCCAGCATCCCGTTGAGCCTGCGTACGAGCGCCGCACCGACTGTTTCGTTCGTTGCCGGGGCGTTGCGTGGTGCGAGGGCGCGCCAGGCGTCTTCGAGCATATCCATGTGGGCGACCTGGTGGCGGGCATGCACCCCAGCGTCGGTACGTCCGGCGACGGTGAGCGCGGTGGGCGAGCGCATGAGGGTCTCGAGGGCGGCCTCGATCTGGCCTTGAACGGTTCGCAGGCCCGGTTGGGCTGCCCACCCGTGGAAGTGCGTTCCGTCGTAGGCCAAGTCGAGGCGAACTCGCACAGTGGGGCTTGTGGGTTCCTCTGTCACAGTTCCCAGGCCCTCACTCCCCCAATGATGCCCGCATCATTGGGCACAATGACGACCTCGTCTCCGAGTAGGGACCGTTGAGTCGCGGTAATTCTCTTAGAGTTGCCTCCACCTAAGTAGAGCCGATCCCACATGTACATGGGCCGTAGGGAGTCGACTACGCGCCGCACGCGCCTGGACCAGTGGAAGTCACCGAGACGCAGGCGTTCATGTTCGCCAATGTAGTCGTCATAGGTGAGCCCCCAGCGTACGAAGCCTTGGCTAATTTCGGTGTGCGGGGAAAGCACTCCCCCATCAAAGACTGCGTTGCCCAGTCCTGTTCCCAGTGTGATGATCATTTCTAGGCCGGTGCCGGTGATGACGCCGGCCCCCGCAACCTCTGCATCATTGAGAACCTTGGCTGGCAGGCCGAGGGCTGTTTCAATGGCGCGACCCATATCGAAGTTGGCCCATTGGGGAACGAGGTCGGCCAGGATCCTGGATCGAGGACCGTCCTTGGTGATGTAGTGGGGGGTCGCGATGACCACTCCGTGGCGGATCATTCCCGGCATTCCCATGGTGACTCGAGTGGCCTGCGGGAGTTCTTGCGCCAAATCGACGACCGTGGAGACGAGGAGTTCTGGTGGCAGTGGATAAGGCGTGGGAGTGCGCTTGGGCGGGGCCACCATTGTTCCGCGAGAATCCACGACAGAGGCTTTAATGCCGCCGCCACCGCAGTCAACGGCCAGGGTCATTTCGTCAGGCATGTTCACCAGCCTAGGCGATCCCTCCCCCTCCCCTATCGCCGAGAGCAGACTTTATGGTCAAAAATGGGCGATTTCGGGGCAAAAAACGACCACAAGGTCTGCTCTCGGCGGGACAGAGGAAAAATGAGAGGGCCGGATGATCTCGAAAGATCATCCGGCCCCGTGCTCAGTCAGAGCGAGCAGCCTTCAGTGAGAATCTGTGGCCTCTAGGGCTCACTTCTCTTCGGCGGCCTCTTCAGTCGCCTCAGCAGCGTCATCAGCGCCAGCCTCGTCAGCGGCCTCAACAGCCTCTTCGGCCACGACCTCGTCAGTGGTCTCTTCGGAAACCTCAGTGGTCTCCTCGACAACCTCTTCCTCAGCCTTTTCAGCAGCCTTGGCAGCAGTGGTCTCAGCAGCCTTGACGACGGCCTTCTTCTCGACCTTCTCCATGACGAGCTCAATGCGCATCAGAGGAGCGTTGTCGCCCTTGCGATTTCCAACGCGGATCAGGCGGGTGTAGCCGCCCTGGCGCTCGGAGTCCATCGCGGGAACGATCTCGTCGAAGAGCAGGTAGACAGCTTCCTTCGAGGGCAGCTTCTTGGCCACGGTACGACGGGCGTGCATGTCGCCGCGCTTCGCCTTGGTCACGAGCTTCTCAAAGTAAGGCTGCAGCATCTTCGCCTTGGCCTCGGTAGTGGTCAGTGCACGGTGTTCAATGAGCTGAATCGACAGGTTCGACAGAATCAGCTTCTGGTGAGCCGGGCTTCCGCCCAGGCGGGCACCCTTCTTGGGGGTGGGCATGGTGTCTCCTACGGATTAGATGCGTCCATCGGACGCAGTGGGTCAGATGGACTGGTCGTCGCTGAAGATCGAACCGGACTCCGGGTCGCCAAAGTTGGGCATGACCGAATCCTTGAGGGTCATACCGAGGCCGGCGAGGGATTCCTTGATCTCTTCGATCGACTTCGTACCGAAGTTACGGATGTCGAGCAGATCGGCTTCCGAGTGGGCAACGAGCTCGCCGACGGTGAGAATGCCACGACGACGCAGCGCGTTGTAGGAACGCGACTGCAGGTTGAGGTTCTCGATCGGCAGAGCCAGATCAGCGGCCAGAGTCGCATCGGTAGTGGACGGGCCAACCTCGATGCCTTCAGCTTCTTCGTTCAGCTCGCGCATCAGGCCGAAGAGTTCGACCAGCGTCTTACCTGCCGAGGCGAGGGCGTCGCGCGGAGCAATCGCCGGCTTCGTTTCCACGTCAATGACGAGGCGGTCGAAGTCAGTGCGCTGCTCAACACGGGTCGCCTCGACCTTATAGGTCACCTTGACGACGGGCGAGTAGATCGAATCGATCGGGATGCGGGAGATCTCGGCCTGAGGATCCTTGTTCTGAGCAGCCGACACGTAGCCGCGGCCACGCTCGACGGTCAGCTCGATCTCCAGCTTGCCCTTGTCGTTGAGGGTAGCCAGGTGAAGATCGGGGTTGTGGATCTCAACGCCAGCCGGAGGGGTGATGTCACCTGCGACGACGGCGCCGGGGCCAGCCTTACGCAGGTACATGACGACCGGCTCATCGTTTTCAGACGACAGAACGATCTGCTTGATGTTGAGGATGATCTCGGCGACGTCTTCCTTCACGCCTTCGATCGTGCGGAACTCGTGGGGCACACCATCAATACGGATGGATGTGACCGCAGCTCCAGGGATCGAGGACAGGAGGGTACGGCGCAGGGAGTTACCCAGCGTGTAGCCGAAACCGGGCTCGAGGGGCTCCAGGGTGAAGCGGGAGCGGAAGTCGCTGACCTTTTCTTCGGTCAGGATGGGGCGCTCTGCAATAAGCACGTCTTGGTCCTTTCTTACCGGCGCCCGCCATATGACGCCGGACAGTGGATCCCGTTTGAACGGGACAGAGGTGTTGAGCCCCGCAAGGTTGCGGGCTCAGACGTGGAGACACAGCTAGGCTGTGCCTGCGCGCGGGAAGGTTCAGACGCGACGACGCTTCGCGGGGCGAGCGCCGTTGTGAGCCTGAGGAGTGACGTCCTGGATCGAGCCGACCTCAAGGCCAGCGGCCTGGAGGGAGCGGATCGCGGTCTCACGGCCAGAGCCGGGACCCTTAACGAAGACGTCAACCTTCTTCATTCCGTGCTCCTGGGCGCGACGGGCGGCCGCCTCGGCTGCAAGCTGAGCAGCGAAGGGGGTCGACTTACGCGAACCCTTGAAGCCCACCTGACCCGAGGACGCCCATGCGATGACGGCGCCGGTGGTGTCGGTGAGGGAGACGATTGTGTTATTGAACGTCGACTTGATGTACGCGTGACCGTGGGTGACGTTCTTGGAAAGCTTGCGACGCGGCTTGCGCGAAGTCTTTGCAGCTGCCATTTTTCGGTTCCTTTTTCAGTCGTTTCAAGGGTGGAGTCCGCGGGACTCACAATCCCTTCAGGCCTTACTTGGCCTTCTTCTTGCCAGCGACGGTACGCTTCGGGCCCTTGCGGGTACGAGCGTTTGTCTTGGTGCGCTGACCGTGGACCGGCAGGCCACGACGGTGGCGCAGGCCCTGGTAGGAACCAATTTCGATCTTGCGACGGATGTCGGCCTGAACCTCACGGCGCAGGTCGCCCTCGACCTTGAAGTTGTTCTCGATGTACTCACGAAGCTTGACGAGATCCTCTTCGGTGGCGTCCTTAACGCGCACGTCGGGGCTCACGCCGGTAGCTTCGAGGGTCTCGGCCGCGCGGGTGCGTCCGACTCCGTAAATGTAAGTAAGCGCAATCTCCAGCCGCTTTTCGCGGGGGAGGTCAACGCCGGCAATACGTGCCATGTTGTTGGTGCTCCAGTTGTTCCTCGGAGGTCGTCATCGTTCCTTCCGGATGAGCACCCGGCCTCGGCCTCCGAACCGAGGGTCGCCTTGTGGCGTGCGGAATGATGCTGGTGGGCTCATCGCCCGGGGTCGAGCAGCAGGGGCTTTCAGCCCTGGCGCTGCTTGTGCCTGGGGTTGTCACAGATGACCATGACGTTGCCGTGGCGACGAATCACCTTGCACTTGTCACAGATCTTCTTGACACTCGGCTTGACCTTCATGGTTGATACCTCCACCGCCTGTAGGCGGTCAGTGTCGTTTGGTCACTTGTAGCGGTAGACGATGCGACCTCGCGAGAGGTCGTAGGGGCTCAGTTCGACGACGACGCGATCCTCGGGCAGGATGCGGATGTAGTGCTGACGCATTTTTCCCGCGATGTGGCCGAGAACAACATGGCCATTCTTCAGTTCCACACGGAACATCGCATTAGGCAGGGCCTCAACGACCGTGCCTTCCATTTCGATGACGCCGTCTTTCTTCGCCATATCCTCCGTCTGTCCTCTACATGTCTCGGATATTGGAGTGACCCGGAGGTCACTAGGCGCTACGCATCAGATCAGCTAATCCGACGCAGACACGCCCGAAGATCAACTCTACGGGAAAAAAGGGGCGATGTGTTAGTTGCACTGCTGTCGACTCGCTCACGCAGCGAGGGCGAATATCACCCCACCCGGATTTTCTAATCCAGGTCGATGGGCGTAATGCCGTAACGCGACAATCCTGCAGCTCCGCCATCAGGAGCGGTCAGGACGCTCACTCCCCCATCAAGGATTGCAATCGAGTGCTCCCATTGCGCAGCATCCGATCCATCTGCCGTGCGTACGGTCCACTCATCGTCCTCGGTAAGGGATTCAATACCACCGGTGGTCAGCATCGGCTCGACCGCAAGGACCATTCCAGGCTTGAGTTTGGGAGAAAGACCGCGGGTCCTAAAGTTAAGAACCTCCGGAGCCTGGTGCATCGCGGAGCCAATACCGTGGCCCGTGTATTCCTCGATAATTCCGGCCTCCCAGCCGTATCGAGAGGCTGCTTCTTCGACAACGTCTTCGACAGCTTCGCCCACGGCACTGATCCTACGACCTGTTGCCAGTGAAGCAAGGGCTGCCCACAGGGCCTCACGGGTCACCGCATCAAGTTCCCGACGCCGTTGTAAAACCTCCGCGGGCACCCCAGCTGGCCCCTCACCCTCAGCTCGCGTGCCAGCCGCGAAGCCTGCATCATCAATCCATTGATCGCCGACAATCATGGTAAACGCGGCATCACCATGCCACTGACGCGATGCGTGTCCTACCCATGCGCCACAATCAAAGCTGACGATGTCACCGGCTTCAAGCACACGGCTACCGGGGATGCCGTGTACGACCTCGTCATTAACTGAGATGCACACTGTGGCCGGGTAGCCATAGTAGTTCAGAAAGTTCGACTCGGCTCCGGCACGAGCAATCGCCTCTGCAGAAACCTGGTCTAACTGCGCGGTTGTGACCCCGGGTTGGGCGGCTTCACGCAGGCTGCGATGGATGTCTGCTACGACCAATCCAGCCTTCCGCATCCATTTGATCTGCTCGAAGGTTTTGAGCTCAACCCGCGCCATAGTGGCCCGCCTCAGATCTGAGCGTCGAGGATCGCAAAGATCCGTTCGGTGACCTGATCAACGGTTCCCGTTCCATCGACAACGTGGAGAAGATCCTGATCGACGTAGTAGGTGGCAACCGGTTCAGTCTGCTGGTGGTAGACCTCTAGGCGGTGACGCATCACGGGCTCGGTGTCATCGGTGCGATGCAGTTCTTCAGCGCGCTTGAGCATGCGCTGGACGACTTCGTCCTCGTCAACCTGGATCTCGAGGACAAGGTCAATCTTGGTACCCAGTTCCATGGTCATGTCACGCAAAACGTGAGCCTGATCAACGTTGCGGGGGTAGCCATCAAGAAGGAAACCGTTGGCGGTGTCGGGAGCCGCAAGGCGAGCCCTGACCATCTCATTGGTCACCGAGTCGGGGACGAATTCACCCCGATTCATGTAAGCCTGAGCCTGTTTGCCAATCTCGGTGCCCTCCGCCATATTGCTTCGGAAAATTTCACCGGTAGAAATGGCAGGAATCTGGAGCTTTTCTGCGATGCGTGCGGCCTGGGTGCCTTTACCAGCCCCAGGAGGGCCAAGCAAGATGATCGCGGTCATGCGAGGAATCCTTCGTAGTGGTGCTGCTGGAGCTGCGTATTGATTTCCTTCACCGTCTGCAAGCCGACACCAACGATAATCAGCAGAGTGGTTCCGCCGAAGGGCATCTGGCCGCTGGTGAGCTTGAGGGGGATGATCATCAGTGACGGCAAGAGGGCGATAATGACCAGGTAGAGGGCACCAGCCGACGTGATCCTATTGATGACGTAGCGCAAGTATTCGGCAGTGGGCCGACCGGCGCGATACCCGGGAATGAAACCACCGTAGCGCTTCATATTGTCGGCAACCTCGTCCGGGTTGAAAGTAATCGCCGTGTAGAAGAAGGCGAAGAAGAGTGTCATCAAACCGTAGAAGGTCAGGTAGAACCAGCTATTGGGCTGGAAGTGAGCCACGATCCACTGAACCCACGAGGCACTTGGGTCACCGAATTGGGCAATCATGGTGGGCATTGCCAAGATCGAGGACGCGAAGATCACGGGGATAACACCCGACATGTTGATCTTGAGCGGAATGTAGGTGGTGGTGCCGCCATACTGGCGTCGTCCAATCATGCGCTTGGCGTATTGGACGGGGATGCGGCGCTGAGCCTGCTCAATGTAGACCACAGCAATTGCGACGACGAGCAGCAAGACGATGATTGCGAGGACCGAGCCCCACTTGCCTGCGCGACCAATGCTCAGCAGCTGGCTGGGCATCTGGGCGATGATCGAAGTGAAGATCAGCAGGGACATACCGTTGCCGATACCGCGTTCAGTGATGAGTTCACCGAGCCACATGATGACGCCGGTTCCTGCCATCATGACGATGACCATCATGATGAACATCATGACCGAGTCATCGGCGATGACAGACTCTGAACACGACGGGTACAGCTGGCCTGAGCGTGCCAACGACAGTGTGGTCGTCGACTGAAGAATACCGAGGAAGATTGTCAGGTAGCGGGTGTACTGCGTGAGCTTGGCCTGACCTGTTTGACCTTCTTGGTGAAGGTCTTCAAATCGAGGGATCACCACGCGCATAAGCTGAATGATGATCGACGCCGTAATGTACGGCATGATGCCCAGCGCAAAGATTGACAGCTGCATCATGGCGCCACCGGAGAAGAGGTTCACCAGGTCGAGCAGCGACGCCTCATTCTGTTGAGCCAGACAGGTCTGAATCGCCTGCGAGTCCACTCCCGGGGTCGGGATGAACGAACCCAGGCGGAACATCGCCATGATGAAAAGCGTGAACAGGATCTTCCGACGCAAGTCGGGGGTGCGGAACGCCTGTGCGAATGCACTGAGCAAGGCATCCTCCTCGGTGATGGGCAGTGTGTAGGGCCTCGGCCCCGAACGACCGTGCCAGCGTACCCGAGTTTCTACGGGTGAGGCCAGACGGCTGGGTGAAAACGAACGAGTTGTGCGCATCCGGTGGACACGCAGCAGGGGTGGTCCGGAAACCGGACCACCCCTGAAGCCGTGTCAGCGGACCGAAAGGGTTCCGCCGGCAGCAGTGATCTTTGCTTCGGCCGAGGAAGACCAGGAGTCAACCTCAACCTCAAGCTTGACGCTGATTTCACCGGTGCCGAGCACCTTGACGGGAGCCCCGTCGCGAACAGCGTGCTTAGCGACGAGATCCTCAACCGTCACCTTGCCGCCCTCGGGGAAGAGTTCCCCAAGCTTGCCAACGTTGACGACCTGGTACTCGACGCGGAAGGGGTTCTTGAAGCCGCGAAGCTTAGGCAGACGCATATGAATCGGCATCTGTCCGCCTTCGAAGCCAGCGGGAACCTGATAGCGGGCCTTCGTGCCCTTGGTACCGCGACCAGCGGTCTTACCCTTGGAGCCTTCGCCTCGACCCACGCGGGTCTTAGCGGTCTTGGCGCCGGGGGCAGGACGCAGGTGGTGCAGCTTAACGATCTGCACCTTTTCGGTGGAGTCCGCCATTGTCAGTCGACCTCCTCAACGGTCACCAGGTGACGCACCGTGCGCACGGCGCCGCGGACGGCTTCCGTATCCTCACGGACGACGCTCTGGCCGATCTTGCGCAGCCCGAGGGTGCGCAGAGTGTCCTTCATGTTCTGCAGGGTGCCAATAGTGGACTTGACCTGCGTGATCTTGAGCTGTGCCATCACTCAGTCACCCCCGCGGAAGCCTTCTCAGCCTCAGCCTTTTCAGCCGCGGCCTTTTTCTCGGCTTCGCCCTCGGCGCGTGCACGCAGCATTGCCGCCGGAGCGACGCGCTCGAGCGACAGGCCACGACGTGCCGCCACAGCCTCGGGCTGCTCGAGCTGCTTGAGTGCATCCACCGTAGCGTGGACGATGTTGATGGCGTTGGACGAGCCGAGCGACTTGCTCAGCACGTCGTGGACGCCAGCTGCTTCGAGGACGGCGCGCACCGGGCCACCGGCGATAACACCGGTACCGGGGGCGGCCGGACGCAGCAGCACGATGCCAGCGGCATCGCGGCCTTCGACCACGTGGGTGATTGTGCGGCGGATCATCGGGACGCGAATGAAGTTCTTCTTCGCTTCCTCGACGCCCTTGGAAATGGCCTGGGGAACTTCCTTAGCCTTTCCGTAGCCAACACCGACCGTGCCTTCGCCGTCACCGACGACAACCAGAGCCGTGAAGGAGAAGCGACGGCCACCCTTGACGACCTTGGAGACGCGGTTGATGGTGACAACGCGCTCGATGTATTCGTTCTTGTTCTCGTTGTTGCCCCGGCGATCGCGATCGTTACCGCGACCACGGCGTTCGCGGCGCTCGCCTTCCGCTGCGCCGGAGCCTCCCTGAGCATTCCTGTCTCGCTGCTGTGCAGCCATCAGTTGATCTCTCTTTCCTTGAGGCTCGTTCACAGCTCGAGTCCACCCTGGCGGGCGGCCTCGGCGACAGCCGCGACGCGGCCGCTGTACTTATTACCACCACGGTCGAAGACGACAGCGGTAATACCCGCAGCCTTCGCGCGCTCCGCGATGAGAGCACCAACCTTCGACGCCTTTTCCGTCTTGGTGCCCTCTGCGGTAAGCAGATCGGCTTCCTTGTCGGAGGCAGAAACCAGGGTGTGACCGACGGTGTCGTCGATAACCTGGGCCACCATGTGGCGGTTTGAACGAGTAACGACCAGACGGGGACGTTCGGCCGTGCCGTTGATCTTCTTGCGGAGGCGCAGGTGACGACGCTTGCGCGCGACAACCTTGCCCTTGCCCTTGATCGAGTACGCCATCACTTACCAGCCTTTCCGACCTTGCGACGGATGGTCTCGCCCACGTAGTGGATGCCCTTGCCCTTGTAGGGTTCAGGCTTCTTGAGCTTACGGATGCGGGCAGCGGTTTCGCCGACGAGCTGCTTGTCAATACCAGACACCGTGAACAGGGTCTGCGACTTGGGCTCGATGGTGAACTCGATGCCTTCGGGGGCCTCAACCAGGATGGTGTGCGAGAAGCCCAGGGAGAACTCAAGGTCCTTACCCTTTGCGACGACGCGGTAACCGGTACCGGTGATCTCGAGCTTCTTGGCGTAGCCCTCGGTCACGCCGGTCACCATATTGGCGATGAGCGTGCGGGTCAGGCCATGCAGGGAGCGAGAGGTGCGCTCGTCGTCGGGGCGCGACACGAGGATGTTGCCATCTTCGATCTTGACCTCGATCGGAGCTGCCACAGTGTGGCTGAGCTCGCCCTTGGGGCCCTTCACCTTGACCAGGGCGCCGTCGATATTGATATCGACGCCGGCCGGGATGGCGATGGGATTCTTACCGATTCGCGACATTGTTCAGCCTCCTCATCACCAGATGTAGGCGAGGACTTCCCCACCCACACCCTTGTCGGCTGCCTGACGGTCGGTGAGCAGGCCGGAGGACGTGGACAGGATGGCCACGCCGAGGCCGCCGCGGACCTTGGGCAGGTTGGTGGACTTGGCATACACGCGCAGACCCGGCTTGGAGACGCGCTGTAGTCCCTGAATGGCGCTTTCGCGTTGCGAACCGTACTTCAGGTTGATCGTCAAAGTCTTGCCAACGCGGGCATCTTCGACGGTGGTCGAGGCGATGTAGCCCTCCTCAACCAGGATGTTGGCGATCGCGTTCTTGAGCTTCGAGTACGGCATGGAAACCGAATCGTGGTGAGCGCGGTTCGCGTTACGCAGACGCGTGAGCATGTCTGCGATGGGATCCGTCATTGTCATGGGTTGTCAAACCCTTCCTCGTCGCGGTTTCTCCGGCGCACCGGGACCTGCGACGTCGTAATTACCAGCTGCTCTTGGTGACACCGGGGAGCTCGCCACGCAGGGCGAGTTCACGCAGGCACACACGGCAGAGTCCGAACTTGCGGTACACCGAGTGCGGACGACCGCAACGATTGCAACGCGTGTAGGCGCGCACGCCGAACTTGGGGGCGCGAGCAGCCTTAATCTTCAGAGATGTCTTGGCCATGGGTCAGTCCTCCTTGAAGGGGAAGCCGAGGAGACGAAGAAGGGCGCGGCCCTCTTCGTCGTTTGCGGCCGAAGTGACGACCGTGATGTCCATGCCGCGCACTCGGTCGATCGAGTCCTGATCGATCTCGTGGAACATCGACTGTTCCGTCAGACCGAAGGTGTAGTTTCCGTTGCCATCGAACTGCTTGGGCGACAGACCACGGAAGTCGCGGATACGGGGAAGAGCGGTCGACAGCAGACGGTCGAGGAACTCCCACATACGGTCGCCGCGCAGCGTCACGTGAGCACCGATGGCCTGACCTTCGCGCAGCTTGAACTGGGCGATGGACTTCTTAGCCTTGGTGACCATGGGCTTTTGACCGGTGATCGCAGTCAGGTCGCGAATCGCGCCCTCGAGGGCCTTCGAATCGCGAGCTGCTTCACCCACACCCATGTTGACGACGATCTTGGTCAGACCGCCGACCTGCATGACGTTGGCATGCTTGAACTCTTCGCGGAGAGCATCGCGGATCTCCGAGTTGTACTTTTCTTTAAGACGCGGGGCCATGCTCAGATCTCCTTGCCCTGCTCGATGCCGCGCTTGGCGCCACCACGAGTCACGCGAACGCGGACGGTGCGGGTGCGGCCATCGCGCTCGACGACATCCTCGCGGAAGCCGACGCGCACGCGCTGCTTGGTGTCGGGATCAACCAGAGCGACCTTGGACAGGGAAATCGGGGCTTCGATGGTCTCGATGCCGCCGGTCGAACCCTGGGTCTGGCCCTGACGGATGTGACGGGTCTTGAGGTTGATGCCCTCGACGAGCACTTTCTGCTCAGCGGGGAAGACCTTGATGACGCGTCCCTGCTTGCCCTTATCACCGGGCTTGAGGGGCTCGAGGCCCTCGGCGAGGCGACGGGCATTGCGCTTTTCGAGCGCCTTCTCGTCGGACGTGCGTCCACGGACGACCTCTACCAGGTCACCCTTACGAATCTTGGCTGCCATGATCAGATCACCTCCGGTGCGAGGGAGACGATACGCATGAACTTCTTATCGCGTAGTTCACGGCCGACGGGGCCGAAGATACGCGTGCCACGCGGCTCGCCATTCGCATTAATGATGACGGCTGCATTCTCGTCGAAACGGATGTAGGAACCGTCGGGACGACGGGTTTCCTTGCGCGCACGAACGACGACTGCCTTAACGACGTCGCCCTTCTTGACGTTTCCGCCGGGGATGGCATCCTTCACGGTGGCGACGATGGTGTCGCCAATTCCTGCGTAGCGCCGACCCGAGCCACCCAGAACGCGGATGGTGAGGATCTCCTTGGCACCAGTGTTGTCAGCGACCTTGAGTCGCGACTCCTGCTGGATCATTTTCAACTCCTGTTATCGGGCTGGTTCTCTAGGGAGCATTACTTCCCGCGAGCCTTGCCCGTCGTGCATTGACGTGTTGCGCATCGTCGTTGACGACAACAGTTTGAACGCACCATCAGGTGATGATGTTGCTCGCTCGCACTACCGACTCAGGGTGCACTGCACCCAAGTCACGCAACTTGTCCAGACTACCCCATAACGCGGCAGCAACGAAACCGGCGAATGCGTGACTTGGCCCATGACCGTCAGATACACGTCGGGCCCGACAATCCGCTAGGACTGCCGGGCCCGAGTAAACAGATCCAAAGATCACTTGGCCTTTTCGAGGATCTCCACGACGCGCCAGCGCTTGGTGGCTGACAGCGGGCGGGTTTCCATGATCAGGACGAGGTCGCCGATGCCGCACTCGTTGTGCTCATCGTGAACCTTGACCTTGGTGTTCTTGCGCATGACCTTGCCGTAGAGGGCGTGCTTGACGCGGTCCTCAATCTGCACGACAACGGTCTTGTCCATCTTGTCGCTGACAACGTATCCGCGACGGACCTTGCGCTGATTGCGTTCGGTGCTCTCTGCCATGTGGCTCACTCCTCGGTGCTCGGGGCGGTGCGGTAGCCAAGCTCCCGCTCACGCGCGATCGTGTAGATCCGGGCAATGTCGCGGCGCACGGTCTTCATGCGACCGTGATCCTCGAGGTTGCCGACAGCCTGTGCGAAACGCAGGTTGAACAGCTCGGCCTTAGCCTTCTCGAGCTCCTTGGACAGCTGGGCGTCGTCCATGGCATCGAGGTCAGAAGCGGTCAATCCCTTTTCTGCCATCAGATGTCACCACCCTCTCGGACCACGAAACGGGTCTTCATAGGAAGTTTGTGCTGGGCACGGCGCATGGCCTCGCGGGCGAGGGCCTCATCGACGCCGTCCAGCTCGAACAGGATTCGTCCCGGCTTGACGGGGGCGACCCACCACTCGGGAGCACCCTTACCGGAACCCATTCGGGTTTCGGCGGGCTTCTTCGTCAACGGACGGTCCGGGAAGATGTTGATCCACACCTTGCCGCCACGCTTAATGTGACGAGTCATGGCAATACGGGCTGCCTCGATCTGCCGGTTCGTGATGTACGCACCTTCGAGGGCCTGAATGCCGTACGAGCCGAAAGCCAGCTCGGTGCCGCCGCTGGCGTTGCCTGTGCGGTGGGGACGGTGCTGCTTGCGGTACTTAGTCCGACGGGGAATGAGCATGGGGCTCAGGCCTCCGTTCCGGTTTCGGTAGCGGCAGGAGCCTCGGCCGGAGCCTGGCTGGTCTGCTGCTGGGCGGCTTCCTGGTTGGGGCGTCCACCACGACGCGGGCCACGACGGTCGCCACGGCGTCCACCGCGGTTACCCTGCTCGGCCTGCTGGCGAGCGAACTCACGCTCGGTAATGTCGCCCTTGTAGATCCACACCTTGACACCGATGCGACCGAAAGTCGTACGTGCCTCGTGGAATCCGTAGTCGATGTTGGCGCGCAGGGTGTGCAGCGGCACACGACCTTCGCGGTAGAACTCCGAGCGGCTCATTTCCGCGCCGCCGAGGCGGCCGGAAACCTGGACTCGAATACCCTTTGCGCCGGCGCGCTGCGCGGACTGCATGCCCTTACGCATTGCGCGGCGGAAGGAAACGCGGGCAGCGAGCTGCTCGGCGATACCCTGGGCGACGAGTTGAGCGTCGATATCGGGGTTCTTGACTTCGAGAATGTTGAGCTGAACCTGCTTGCCGGTGAGCTTTTCGAGGTTCTGGCGGAGACGATCCGCCTCTGCTCCACGACGACCGATGACGATGCCCGGGCGAGCGGTGTGCAGGTCGACGCGCACACGATCACGGGTGCGTTCGATGTCGACCTTGGCGATGCCTGCACGCTCGAGGGTGTCGGTCAGGGTCTTGCGGATGGCAACGTCCTCGGCCACGTAGTCCGAGTAGCGCTGCCCCTTGGTGGTGGAGTCGGAGAACCAGCGAGACCGGTGGTCTGTGGTGATTCCCAGACGGAACCCGGTGGGGTTGACCTTCTGGCCCATGTCAGCGGTCTCCCTTCTTCTTGTCTTCCTTCGTGCCCACCACGATGGTGATGTGGCTCGAACGCTTAAGGATGCGTCCCGCACGGCCCTGTGCACGAGGGCGGAACCGCTTCATGGTCGGGCCTTCGTCGACGTAGGCCTCCAGCACGTGCAGGTCGGCCTCGTTGAAGGTTTCGCCGGCCAGTTCGGCCTTGACCTTCGAGTTGGCCACTGCACTGAGCAGTACCTTGCGGACATCGGTGGCGACGGCCTGCGGAGCGAACCGCAGGATGTCAGCTGCCTCCAGTGCAGCCTTGCCGCGAACTTCGTTCACAACACGGCGTGCCTTCTGGGGCGTGACGCGGACAAAACGCGCCTGCGCCTTGGCTTCCATTGAATCTGCCTCTTCTTCCGTGGGGCCGGCTCAGCGCCGACGTCCCTTTCGATCGTCCTTGTCGTGGCTGCGGAAAGTACGCGTGGGAGCGAACTCTCCGAGCTTGTGGCCCACCATCGACTCGGTGACGAAGACGGGGACATGCTTGCGGCCGTCGTGGACGGCGATGGTCAGCCCCAGGAAATCCGGGGTGATGACCGAGCGACGCGACCAGGTCTTGATGACGTTCTTCGAGCCGGATTCGTTCGCTGCATCGACCTTCTTGAGCAGGTGGTCGTCGACGAACGGGCCCTTCTTCAAACTGCGCGGCATGCTTATCGACTCCTACTCAGCGATTCTTGCCGGTCTTGCGACGGCGAACGATCAGGCGATCGCTGGCCTTATTCGGACGGCGGGTACGACCCTCAGGCTTACCCCAGGGGCTCACCGGGTGGCGACCACCGGAGGTACGGCCCTCGCCACCACCGTGCGGGTGGTCGACAGGGTTCATAACAACACCACGGACGTGGGGACGCTTGCCCTTCCAGCGCATGCGTCCGGCCTTGCCCCAGTTGATGTTGGACTGCTCGGCGTTGCCGACCTCGCCAACCGTTGCGCGGCAGGAGACCTCGACGTTGCGGATTTCACCGGAGGGCATACGCAGCTGCGCGTAGTTACCTTCCTTAGCGACCAGCTGAACCGAGGTGCCGGCCGAGCGGGCGATCTTGGCGCCGCCACCGGGGCGCAGCTCGACGGCGTGCACAACGGTACCCAGGGGGATGTTGCGCAGCTGAAGCGAGTTGCCGGGCTTGATGTCGGCCGAGGGGCCAGCTTCAATGCGGTCGCCCTGCTTGAGGCCGGTGGGAGCCAGGATGTAACGCTTGGCGCCATCGGCGTAGTGCAGCAGAGCAATGCGAGCGGTGCGGTTCGGATCGTATTCGATGTGCGCGACGGTGGCCGGGACGCCGTCCTTGTCATGGCGACGGAAGTCGATGACGCGGTACTGACGCTTGTGGCCGCCACCACGGTGACGCGAGGTCACGCGACCGTTGTTGTTACGGCCACCTGTCTTGTGCAGTGGGCGCACCAGCGACTTCTCGGGTTCGCTACGCGTGATCTCGACAAAGTCGGAGACCGACGAGAAGCGACGACCGGGGGTCGTGGGCTTGTACTTGCGGATTCCCATGTTCTTCTATCCCTCTCCGGTTCTCAGGCCTGATCGCCGAAGATGTCGATGGAGCCTTCGCGAAGAGTCACGATGGCGCGCTTGACGTCCTTGCGCTTACCGATGCCGTTGCGGGTGCGGTACTGCTTGCCCTTACGGTTCTGGGTGGCGATGGAGCCGACCTTGACACCGAAGATTGCCTCAATGGCGATCTTGATCTCGGTCTTATTCGCACGGGGGTCCACCTCGAAGGTGTACTTGCCCTGATCCATGAGGATCGAGGACTTCTCCGTGATGACGGGCTTCAGAATGATGTCGCGGGGGTTCTTTCCCGCTTCAATCGTGCTCACTTGGTCTCCTCCTTGGTACCGAGGAAGGACTCGAAGGCGGCCTGGGTGAACACAATGTCATCGGCGTCAAGGACGTCGTAGGTGTTCAGCTGGTCGGCCCAGAGCACGTGAACCTCGGGGACGTTGCGCAGGGAGAGCGCGGTCAGCTCGTCATTACGCTCAACGACGACGAGGACCTGACGGTCTTCGACGATGGCGCGCAGTGCGGCGAGCGCGGACTTGGTGGAAGGCTTTTCACCCTCGACGAGGGCGGTCACCACGTGAATACGATCGGCGCGAGCACGGTCGGACAGGGCTGAACGCAAAGCGCCCTGCTTCATCTTCTTGGGGGTGCGCTGGTCGTAGTCGCGAGGCTGAGGGCCGTGCACGATGCCGCCGCCGGTGAAGTGGGGGGCGCGGATGGAGCCCTGACGGGCGTTACCCGTTCCCTTCTGACGGAAAGGCTTCTTACCGCCACCAGCGACCTGGCCGCGCGTCTTGGTGGCGTGAGTGCCCTGACGGGCGGCAGCCAGCTGAGCGACGACGACCTGGTGCATCAGCGGAATGTTGGTTTCGACGTCGAAGATCTCGGCGGGCAGGTCGACGGTGCCGGCCTTCTTGCCCTTGAGATCGGTGACGTTGATGGTACGGATGTCAGACATGATCACGCACCCTTCACGGAGGAGCGAACCAGGACCACGCCGTTCTTAGGACCAGGGATGGCGCCACTGATGAGCAGCAGGCCCTTCTCGGTGTCAACGGCCTGAATCTTCAGGTTCTGGACGGTACGACGGACGCCACCCATACGGCCAGCCATGCGCAGACCCTTAAAGATGCGACCAGGAGTTGCGCAAGCACCAATGGAGCCGGGCTTGCGGTGGTTGCGGTGAGCACCGTGAGAGGCGGAGACACCGGCAAAGCCGTGGCGCTTCATAACGCCTGCAAAGCCCTTGCCCTTGGTGTTACCGGAAACGTCGACGGCCTGGCCAGCTTCGAACACAGAAGCATCGAGCTCCTGGCCGACCTCGAAGCTGTCATGCTCGGAGGTGCGCACCTCAGCGAGGTGACGACGGGGTTCGACTCCAGCCTTGGCGAAGTGTCCTGCCAGAGGCTTGGTGACCTTACGGGCGTCGATCTCGCCGAAGCCAATCTGGACGGCGGAGTAGCCGTCGGTCTCTTCGTTGCGAAGCTGAGTGACGACATTGGTGCCAACCTGCACGACGGTCAGGGGCACGAGGCGGCCCTCGGCGTCCCAAACCTGGGTCATGCCGAGCTTGCGGCCGAGCAGCGCCTGAACGGGCGCGGCAGCGTGCTGCTTGTTGTTAGTCATTGCAGAAGTCCTCAGAGCTTGATCTCGATGTTGACGTCCGCCGGCAGGTCGAGGCGCATGAGCGAGTCGACGGCCTTGGGGGTCGGATCGATGATGTCGATCAGTCGCTTGTGGGTGCGCATCTCAAAATGCTCGCGGCTGTCCTTGTACATGTGGGGCGACCGAATAACGACGAAAACGTTCTTTTCGGTCGGCAGCGGCACCGGGCCCACGACGGTGGCACCGGCGCGCTGCACGGTGTCCACGATCTTGCGCGCGGAGCTGTCGATGACTTCGTGGTCATACGACTTGAGCCGGATGCGGATCTTCTGTCCCGCCATGCCGTCTTACCTCTTCTCATACAGATTCGTCACCGGTCCCCGCAATCGACTTGCTCCTGAGAGCTCCTCTATTCGCGGTTCCCCCATTTGTCAGAGGCGGACCGTATGTCTTGTCTAAAGATCTTGGGCGAAGTGCCCGGTCCATGTGACTGCAAGCCACCTGGAACCGCCCCGTGTCTGACGGGGCAACCGTGCCAGTCTTCCAGATCGGCCACGACCTTTACAAGCCGTTAGCCCCTGTTAGGCATGTGAATCGCCCGACAGACCAGCATTGGATCTCTTGTCGCAGCTAAAGAACAGTTGCCCTCTAGTGCGACACCGAGAGACCACACTACCCCGCACTCGGGCGTGTCGCAAAATGCGAGCGCCCCTCAACGGGTGTGAAACGCACCATGAGGCGCAGATCGTCACGCAAAGAGGCCGCCGTTCCCGACGGAACGACGGCCTCTAGGGCTCGTGAGAGCTAAAGGATCACTTCTGGATCTCGGTCACACGACCGGAGCCAACGGTGCGTCCACCCTCACGGATGGCGAAGCCGAGGCCGGGCTCCATAGCGATGGGCTGAATCAGCTCAACGGAGATCTCGGTGGTGTCGCCAGGCATGACCATGTCGGTGCCCTCGGGGAGGGTGATGACGCCGGTCACGTCCGTGGTACGGAAGTAGAACTGCGGACGGTAGTTGGAGAAGAACGGGTTGTGACGGCCGCCCTCTTCCTTCTTGAGGATGTACACCTGGCCGGTGAAGTTGGTGTGAGGCGTGATCGAACCGGGAACCGCGATGACCTGGCCACGCTCGACCTCGTCACGCTTGGTGCCGCGCAGCAGCAGACCACAGTTCTCGCCTGCCCAAGCCTCGTCCATCTGCTTGTGGAACATCTCGATACCGGTGACGGTGGTCTTCTGGGGCTCACGAATACCGAGGATTTCAATCTCGGTGTTGATCGGGAGCTTGCCACGCTCGACACGGCCGGTGACGACGGTGCCACGACCGGTGATCGTGAAGACGTCTTCGATCGGCATGAGGAAGGGCTTATCCATGTCACGCTCGGGGGTGGGGATGAAGGTATCGACAGCCTCCATGAGCTCCTCAACCTTGGCGGTCCACTGGGGATCACCTTCGAGGGCCTTGAGGGCGGACACCTGAACGATCGGGGCGTCGCGGTCGAAGTCCTGGGACTCGAGCAGGTCGCGGCACTCTTCCTCGACCAGTTCCAGCATCTCCTCGTCGTCGACCATGTCGGCCTTGTTGAGGGCGATGAGGATGGTGGGGACGCCGACCTGACGGGCGAGCAGGACGTGCTCGCGGGTCTGGGCCATGGGGCCGTCGGTGGCGGCGACCACGAGGATTGCGCCATCCATCTGGGCTGCGCCGGTGATCATGTTCTTGACGTAGTCGGCGTGGCCGGGGGCGTCAACGTGTGCGTAGTGACGTGCCTCGGTCTCGTACTCAACGTGGGACACGTTGATGGTGATGCCACGGTCGCGCTCTTCGGGAGCGTTGTCGACCTGGTCGAAGGGGGTGAACTCGTTGAGTTCGGGGTATTTGTCGTGCAGAACCTTGGTGATCGCTGCGGTGAGCGTGGTCTTGCCGTGGTCGACGTGACCGATGGTGCCGACGTTAACGTGCGGCTTCTTGCGCTCGAACTTGGCCTTCGCCACTTTTGTCCTCCTGGACTCGGGTAGATTTTCTCAGCCTTTGGCTAGGTGTCACTTTAACACCCATGGGGCCTGAGACCTACTGGGTTTTTTCTTGATGTGAGGCGGGTCGCTAGACTCGGTGATTTTCAGTCGATTCTAGCGACCGCCCCCGGTGGGACTCAGTTGCCCCGAGACTTGCCGACGATCTCGTCCGCGACGTTGCGCGGAACTTCGGCGTAGCTGTCGAACTCCATGGAGTAAACAGCTCGACCCTGCGTCTTGGAACGCAGGTCGCCGACGTATCCGAACATCTCCGACAGCGGCACCTGCGCCTTAACAACGCGGACACCGTGCTGCTCATCCATCGAAGAGATGGAGCCGCGGCGGGAGTTCAGATCGCCGATGACATCGCCCATGTACTCCTCGGGAGTACGGACCTCAACGGCCATGATTGGCTCGAGGAGGACGGGAGAAGCCTTCTTTGCAGCTTCCCTCATGGCCATCGAGCCCGCAACCTTGAACGCCATTTCGGAGGAGTCAACCTCGTGGTAGGCGCCGTCAAGCAGCGTGGCCTTGATGTCGACCATGGGGTAGCCGGCCAGAACACCGGACTGCATGGCATCCTGGATACCAGCGTTGACCGAGGGAATGTACTCGCGAGGAACGCGGCCACCGGTGACCTTGTCCTCAAACTCGTATTCCTGCTCGGAGCCTGCGGGAAGCGGTTCGAGAGCGATAATGACGCGCGCGAACTGGCCGGAACCACCGGTCTGCTTCTTGTGCGTGTACTCGTACTTCTCGACTGTCTTACGGATGGTCTCACGGTACGCGACCATCGGGTTACCGACGTTGGCCTCAACCTTGAACTCGCGACGCATACGGTCAACGATGATGTCGAGGTGAAGCTCGCCCATGCCGCCGATGATGGTCTGGCCGGTCTCTGCGTCCAGCTCAACGGTGAAGGTCGGGTCTTCTTCGGCCAGCTTCTGAATGGCGACACCCATCTTTTCCTGGTCGGCCTTCGACTTGGGCTCGACGGCAACCTGGATAACGGGGGCCGGGAAGGTCATGGATTCGAGAACGATCGGCTTGTCCACGGCGGAAAGGGTATCGCCAGTGGTCGTGTCCTTGAGGCCGATGACCGCGTAGATGTGTCCTGCATGGGCCTCATCAACCGGATTCTCCTTGTTGGAGTGCATCTGGAAGATCTTGCCAATGCGTTCCTTCTTGCCCTTGGTCGAGTTCAGGACCTGGGCGCCGGATTCGACCTTGCCCGAGTAAACGCGCACGAAGGTGAGCTTGCCATAGAAGGGGTGGGCGGCAATCTTGAAAGCCAGAGCGGAGAAAGGCTCATTCTCAGAGGGCAGACGCGACTCGGTCTGTTCCTCATCTTCCGAACCCGGTTTGAAACCTTTGACGGACTCAATGTCGAGCGGGGAAGGCAAGAAGTCGACGACTGCGTCGAGCACGGGCTGGACGCCCATGTTGCGCAGAGCGGTGCCACAGTACACGGGGAATGCCTTACCAGCGATGACCAGGGCGCGGATACCGGCCTTGATCTGATCGTTGGTCAGGGTGCCGTTTTCCAGGTACGCCTCAGTGAGCTCATCGGAACCCTCAGCAGCGGCCTCGATCATGGCCTCACGGTATTCCTCAGCGCGCTCCTGGAGTTCCTCCGGGATGGGACCGCGAACGATGACGGAGCCGAGGGTGGCCTCGCCCTTGTCGTCCTTGGCCGGGTAGCGCAGGGACTCCATGGTCATGAGGTCGACCTGGCCCTCAAAGTCATTTTCAGCGCCGATGGGCAGCTGCATGACGATCGGGGTTGCGTGGAGGCGTTCCTTAATGGTGGAGACCGAGAAGTAGAAGTCCGCGCCCATCTTGTCCATCTTGTTGATGAAGCAGATGCGAGGAACTTCGTACTTGTCGGCCTGACGCCACACGGTTTCAGACTGGGGCTCAACGCCCTCCTTGCCGTCGAACACGGCGACGGCGCCGTCGAGGACACGCAGGGAGCGCTCAACCTCAACGGTGAAGTCGACGTGGCCGGGGGTGTCAATAATGTTGACCTGGTTGCCATTCCAGAAGGAGGTCACAGCCGCGGACGTGATCGTGATGCCACGTTCCTTTTCCTGCTCCATCCAGTCGGTCGTCGAGGCGCCGTCGTGCGTCTCGCCCAGCTTGTAGTTGATACCCGTGTAGAACAGGATGCGTTCTGTCACGGTCGTCTTGCCGGCATCGATGTGAGCCATGATGCCAATGTTGCGGACCTTGTTGAGATCCGTCAGCACCTCTTGTGCCACGAGTGTGGTTCCTTCGTTCGAAGTTATGAGTAAGAGTGCGGGCTGCGATCCCATTGACGAGGGCGACCGGGGCCGTCCTCGTCAACAGGGTCAGTTCACCAGCGGTAGTGGGCGAACGCGCGGTTCGACTCAGCCATCTTGTGCATGTCCTCGCGACGCTTGACTGCGGCGCCGAGACCGTTGGAGGCATCCAGGATCTCGTTGGCGAGGCGTTCCGTCATTGTCTTTTCGCGACGCTGACGGGAGAAGTCGACCAGCCAGCGCAGAGCCAGAGTTGTGGCGCGCGCGGGGCGAACCTCAACCGGCACCTGGTAGGTTGCGCCGCCGACGCGGCGGGAGCGAACCTCAAGGGCAGGGCGGATATTGTCGAGGGCGCGCTTGAGCACAGACACCGGGTCCTGCTCGGTGCGCTCGCGAACGGTTTCGAGTGCGCTGTAGACGATGCGTTCAGCAACGGTCTTCTTGCCGTCCAGCAGGACGCGGTTGACCAGCTGAGTGACGACCTTGGAGCCGTAGACCGGATCGTCGACGAGGGGGCGCTTGGGAGCGGGGCCCTTACGAGGCATTACTTCTTCTCCTTCTTCGCGCCGTAGCGGGAACGTGCCTGCTGGCGGCCACGGACACCCTGGGTGTCGAGCGAGCCGCGCACGATGCGGTAACGGACACCGGGGAGGTCCTTAACACGACCGCCACGCACGAGCACGATCGAGTGCTCCTGCAGGTTGTGGCCTTCACCGGGGATGTATGCGGTGACCTCGATGCCGGAGGAAAGGCGCACACGGGCGACCTTTCGCAGAGCCGAGTTCGGCTTCTTCGGGGTTGTGGTGTACACGCGAGTGCACACGCCGCGACGCTGGGGCGAGCCCTTAAGCGCAGGGGTCTTCACCTTCGCGCGCTTGGAGCTGCGGCCCTTGCGGACGAGCTGCTGAATGGTAGGCACTGGTACTCCAGTTTCTATTCCGTCGGCGGCCCTTGACACAAGGTCGTGGGCCCTATTGAGTCAGTCATCCGCGACTTCTGGCCCCCCTTCTGCGGACGCACAGGTGTCCGTCTGGGGGCCGGCGCGCCATGATAACGAGGCCGAGTTGGCCGGGTCAGAGAATGACGCCCGGAGCTCCGACGGACGGAGCCCGCTGTCGACCTGAGGCCGACGAAGAGTGACCCGTGAAGACACGGGAACCGCATACCAGACTACTGGTGAAGTCACATCGGGGTCAAAGGACCAGTACGTGAAGTACAGCGCATACTGCGGGACACACTGCGAGGGCCCGGAACTTTCGTACCGGACCCTCGCAGTTGATCAAACAATCACTTCACGCGATCACTCGTGGAAAGTCATCCCGAAGTCGATTGAACCAAGAGCGTCAAGGAAGTCCTCGGACACCTCGCCGTCCTGGAAATCCAACTCGGAGTAGTTGGAGTTTGCCAGGGCTTCAGCCGTGGGCTCAACGTTGACTCGGTTGTAGCGGGCCAGGCCGGTACCGGCCGGAATCAGCTTACCGAGGATGACGTTTTCCTTGAGGCCAACGAGGGCATCGGACTTGCCGTTCATCGCAGCTTCGGTCAGAACCTTCGTCGTCTCCTGGAAGGATGCGGCCGATAGCCACGAATCGGTGGCCAGCGAAGCCTTCGTGATACCCATGAGCTCGGGACGGCCAGCCGCAGGCTGACCACCTTCGGCTGCAACCTTGCGGTTCTGGGACTGGAAGGCCATACGGTCAACCAGTTCACCAGGCATGAAGGTGGTGTCACCGGATTCAAGGATCGTTACGCGACGCAGCATCTGGCGCACAATGACTTCAATGTGCTTGGAGTGGATACCCACGCCCTGGTCACGGTAGACCTTCTGGACCTCGTCAACGAGCTGCTTTTGCGCCACGTTACGGCCCATAATGCGCACGACCTTCTTGGGGTCGAGCTGCCCTTCGGTCAGCGGAGTACCCGCAACCACGTGGTCGCCCTCGGCAACCAGGAGCTTCTGACGGCGCGAGACCTCAATGTCAAGGTCTTCCTGGCCATCGTCTCGGGTAATGATGATGTGGCGGTTCGCCGGATCATCATCATTAATACGGACGCGGCCCGAAGCCTCGGTCATCTTCGCTTCGGTCTTGGGCGTACGAGCTTCGAAGAGCTCCTGCACGCGCGGCAGACCCTGCGTAATGTCAGCAGCCGAAGCAGCACCACCGGTGTGGAAGGTACGCATCGTCAGCTGGGTGCCGGGCTCACCAATGGACTGTGCAGCAATAATGCCCACGGCCTCACCGATGTCAACCTGCTTGCCGGTGGCCAAAGAGCGGCCGTAGCAGGCGGCGCAGGTGCCAACGGCCGACTCACAGGTCAGCACGGAACGGCAGGTAATCTCACCAACACCGGCGGCTACAAGCTGAACCAGCTCGTCGTCACCCAGGTCGGTTCCGGCAGGCATGATGACCTCTCCGGCCTCGTTGACCGCATCGCGCGCCAAGTTACGGGCGTAAGCGGTGGTGTCAACGGTGTCCAGAGCGACCCACTGGCCGTCCTCGTTCTTCTGACCGATCTGAATCTTGACACCCTGACGGGTGCCACAGTCGGCCTCGCGAACGATGACATCCTGGGAGACGTCAACGAGACGACGAGTCAGGTAGCCGGACTCAGCGGTACGCAGAGCCGTATCGGCCAGACCCTTACGAGCACCGTGGGTAGCGATGAAGTATTCGAGAACCGTCAGACCCTCGCGGTAGTTCGCCTTAATCGGGCTCTCAATGAGCTTCTGCTTCGGGTCGGACACCAGGCCACGCATACCAGCAAGCTGCTGAACCTGCGACCAGTTACCACGAGCACCAGAGTTCACCATGCGGTACACGGTGTTGCGCTCGTCGAAGTTGGCGCGCATGTCGTCAGCGACCTCTTCGGTGCACTGCAGCCACAGGGCCACGAGTTCTTCGTAGCGGGTGTCTTCGGAAATGAAGCCGGTCTCGTACTGATCCTGGATCTGAGCGGCTTTGTCTTCGTAGGACGACAGGATTTCCTGCTTGCGCGGGGAAGCCTGAATGTCGGAGAAGGCAATGGTGATGCCAGACCACGTCGACCAGTGGAAACCAGAGGACTTGAGCGCATCGAGGCACTCGGCCACCAGCACGTTCGGGTAGTGCTGGGTCAGGGTGTTGACAATGTTGCCCAGCTGCTTCTTGCCGACAACCTCGTTGACGTACGGGAAGTCAACGGGCAGCTGCTCGTTGAAGATCGCACGACCCAGTGAGGTCTCCAGGACGACGTCGTCGCCCTGCTCCCAACCTTCGGGCGCATCCCAGCCAGCCGGGGGCACAATTCCGGCAAAGCGGATCAACGCCTTGGCGTTGAGGTCCAGGTCCCCACGATCGAAGGCCATACGAGCCTCGGCGGGGCTGGAGAATGCCGGAACAATCTTCGCGCCCTTGTCGTCCTTGGCAACCTCGATGGACGGATCCGGCGTGGATGTCAGGTGGAACAGACCGATGATCATGTCCTGCGACGGCATCGCCACGGGGCGACCATCGGAAGGCTTGAGGATGTTGTTCGTCGACAGCATGAGGATGCGAGCTTCGGCCTGAGCCTCAGCACCTAGGGGCAGGTGGACTGCCATCTGGTCGCCGTCGAAGTCAGCGTTGAAGGCGCCACAGGCCAGCGGGTGCAGCTGAATAGCCTTACCCTCGATGAGCTGCGGTTCGAAGGCCTGAATACCCAGACGGTGCAGGGTAGGTGCGCGGTTGAGCAGCACAGGATGCTCTCGAATGACATCGTCGAGGACGTCCCACACCTCGGGTCGCTGACGCTCCACCTTGCGCTTGGCAGCCTTGACGTTCTGCGCGTAGTTCTTCTCAACCAGACGCTTCATGACGAAGGGCTTGAACAGTTCCAGAGCCATCTGCTTGGGCAGACCACACTGGTGCAGTTTGAGCTGAGGACCAACCACGATGACCGAACGGCCCGAGTAGTCCACGCGCTTACCCAGCAGGTTCTGACGGAAACGACCCTGCTTGCCCTTGAGCATGTCCGAAATGGACTTGAGGGGACGGTTACCAGGGCCCGCCACCGGACGACCACGACGACCATTGTCGAAGAGGGCATCCACAGACTCCTGAAGCATGCGCTTCTCGTTATTAACGATGATCTCGGGCGCGCCCAGTTCAAGCAGGCGCTTGAGGCGGGTGTTGCGGTTGATCACGCGACGGTACAGATCGTTGAGGTCCGAGGTCGCAAAACGGCCACCATCCAGCTGAACCATGGGGCGCAGATCCGGCGGGATCACCGGAATCTTGGTCAGGACCATCGACGCGGGCTTGTTGCCGGTGGCAACGAAGGCGTTGATGACCTTAAGGCGCTTAATGGCACGAGCCTTACGCGGACCCGAATCATTGGCAATGGTCTGACGCAGAGCATCGACCTCGGCCTGAAGATCGAAAGTCTCCAGACGCTTCTGGATCGCCGAAGCGCCCATATCGCCCTTGAAGTAGGTGCCGTAGTTGGCAACCATCGCGCGGTAGAGCATCTCATTGCCCTCAAGGTCGCCGACCTTGAGGTTCTTGAAACGCTCCCACACTTCCTCAAGACCATCAATGTCCGAGTCGTAGTTCTTACGAACCTTGGCCATCTGACGGTCGCCGGCCTTACGGGCACGCTCACGCTCAGCGGCGGTTGCGCCCTCGGATTCCATCTTCGCCAAATCGGCTTCGATGGTTTCGGCGAGCTCATTGATGGCAGCGTCGCGGTTGGCTTCCATCTGCTTCTTGCGCACCTCAAACTCGGCACGCAGGTCAGCCAGGTCCTCAGCGCGGCCCTTCTCGTCGACCTCGGTGATCATGTAAGCGGCGAAGTAAATGACCTTCTCCAGGTCCTTCGGCGCCAGGTTGAGCACGTAGCCGAGGCGTGAGGGCACGCCCTTGAAGTACCAGATGTGGGTGACGGGGGCAGCCAGGTCAATGTGACCCATCCGCTCGCGGCGAACCTTCGAGCGGGTGACCTCAACACCGCACTTTTCACAAATGATGCCCTTGTAACGGACACGCTTGTACTTTCCACACGCGCACTCCCAGTCGCGTGTGGGGCCGAAGATCTGCTCACCAAACAGGCCGTCACGCTCGGGCTTGAGCGTGCGGTAGTTGATGGTCTCCGGCTTCTTCACCTCACCGTGGGACCACGAGGCGATGTCATCACCCGTGGCCAGGGTGATCTTCAGGCTGTCGAACGTTCTTGCGTCCAGCAAAGTCAACTCTCCCTATCAGATCGCGTCAATGGTCGCGGCGGCGTTGGGACGGGCCTCCAAGGAGATACCCAGGTCTTCGCGCGCGTTGAAGTCCTCGTCCTGGTCACGCAGGTCGATGGCGTTGCCAGCCGCGTCGAGAGCCTCGACGTTCAGGCACAGCGAGCGCATTTCCTGGATGAGCACTCGGAAGGACTCGGGGATACCGGGCTCGGGAATGTCCTCGCCCTTAACGATTGCCTCGTACACCTTGACGCGGCCGGTCGTGTCGTCCGACTTAATGGTCAGCAATTCCTGCAGGGCGTAGGCTGCGCCGTAAGCCTCGAGGGCCCACACCTCCATCTCGCCGAAGCGCTGGCCTCCAAACTGGGCCTTACCGCCCAGTGGCTGCTGCGTGATCATCGAGTACGGGCCCGTGGAGCGGGCGTGGATCTTGTCATCGACCAGGTGGTGCAACTTGAGCATGTAGGTGTAGCCGACCGCGATCGGGTACGGGAAGGGTTCGCCGGAGCGACCGTCAAAGAGACGGGCCTTGCCCTCTTCGTTAGTCAGACGCTGACCATCGCGGCTGGGGTTCACGGAGCGCAGCAGGCCCTGGAGTTCTTCGGCTTCAAGGCCGTCGAACACGGGGGTTGCCACGAGGGACTCAGGCTCGGTGGTGATGCCATCAGCAGGCAGGTGACGGGTCCAGGACTCGCCAGCCTTGACCGCCTCGGAAGCATCCCAGCCCTGGTGGGCCAGCCAACCCAGGTGGTATTCGAGAACCTGGCCGACGTTCATACGACCGGGCACACCCAGCGGGTTGAGGATGATGTCGACGGGGGTTCCGTCCTCGAGGAACGGCATGTCCTCGACGGGCAGAATCTTGGAGACAACCCCCTTGTTTCCGTGACGTCCAGCCATCTTGTCACCAATGGTGATCTTGCGGCGCTGGGCCACGTACACGCGGACGGTCTGCTTGACGCCGGGGTTAAGGTCGTCTTCCTCATCGTTGAACTCACGCACACCGATGACGATGCCTTCTTCACCGTGAGGCACACGCAGGGATGTGTCACGCACCTCGCGGGCCTTTTCACCGAAGATGGCGCGCAGCAGGCGTTCCTCCGAGGTCAGTTCGGTTTCACCCTTGGGGGTGACCTTACCGACGAGGACGTCGCCAGCGGTGACCTCGGCGCCAATGCGGATAATGCCGCGCTCGTCCAGGTCAGCCAGGGATTCCTCGGAGACGTTCGGGATATCACGGGTGATCTCTTCTTCACCGAGCTTGGTTTCGCGGGCGTCGACCTCGTATTCCTCGATGTGGATCGAAGTCAGGACGTCCTCTTCAACCACGCGACGCGAAAGGATGATCGCGTCCTCGTAGTTCAAGCCTTCCCACGACATGTAGGCGACCAGGAGGTTCTTGCCCAGGGCAACTTCACCATTGTCGGTGGCGGGGCCGTCGGCGAGGACGGTGCCGACCTCGACGCGGTCGCCCTCATTGACGATGGCGCGCTGGTTGGTGCAGTTACCGGGGTTGGAACGCTCGAACTTTTCAAGGCGGTAGGTGTCGCGTCCGCCCTCGTCAGTCGAGACGATGATCATGTCGGCACTGACCTCAGCGACAACACCGGAGTGGGCAGCCAGGATCATTTCGCCGGAGTCCTCGGCGGCGCGGCGCTCCATGCCGGTGCCCACGAGCGGGGCCTCGGTGGTCAGCAGCGGCACAGCCTGACGCTGCATGTTCGCGCCCATGAGTGCGCGGTTAGCGTCGTCGTGCTCGAGGAAGGGAATGAAAGCGGCGGCCACGGACACCATCTGACGTGCGGACACGTCCATGTAGTCCACGCGATCGCGTGCAATCAAGCTGGGGTCTTCGCCGGCAACACGGCACAGGACATGCTCTTCGATGAAGGTTCCGTCCTCGGCCAGAGGAGAGGAAGCCTGCGCAATGAAGTGCGCGTTCTCATCGTCGGCGGTCAGGTACTCGACCTCGTCGGTGACCTTGCCGTTCTTGACAACACGGTAGGGGGTCTCAATGAAGCCGAAGGGGTTGATGCGTCCGAAGGTGGCCAGCGAACCGATCAGACCAATGTTGGGGCCTTCAGGTGATTCGATGGGGCACATGCGGCCGTAGTGCGAGGGGTGAACGTCACGGACCTCCATGCCGGCGCGGTCACGGGACAGACCACCGGGGCCCAGAGCCGACAGGCGACGCTTGTGGGTCAGGCCAGCCAGCGGGTTGTTCTGGTCCATGAACTGCGAAAGCTGAGAGGTTCCGAAGAACTCCTTGATCGCAGCAACCACGGGGCGGATATTGATCAGCGACTGAGGCGTGATCGAGTCAGCTTCCTGCGTGGTCATGCGCTCGCGCACGGTGCGTTCCATACGGGCCAGGCCAGTGCGGACCTGAGCCTGGATGAGTTCGCCCACTGCGCGGATACGGCGGTTACCGAAGTGGTCGATGTCGTCGGGCTCAACGCGAACCTCGACGGCCTCGCCTGCGCGCATGCCTGCGAAAGTCTTCTCACCCTGGTGCAGAGCCAGCATGTACTTAACGGTGGCGACGATGTCTTCCAGAGACAGGGTCGACGACTTCGGGTCGGCATCCACGGCCAGCTTCTTGTTGATCTTGTAGCGACCAACCTTAGCCAAGTCGTAGCGCTTGGAATCGAAGTAGTAGTTGTTCAGAAGGGTCTGCGCAGCATCAACGTTGGCAGGCTCGCCGGGGCGCAACTTGCGGTAAATGTCGAGCAGGGCTTCTTCCTGGGTCTGGACGGAGTCCTTATCCAGGGTTTCAAGCAGGATCGGGTAGTCCTTGAAGGACTCACGGATCTCAGACTCTGTCATGCCGATGGCCTTGAGGAAGTGCGTCACCGACTGCTTGCGCTTGCGGTCGATGCGAACGCCCACGGCGTCACGCTTATCAATCTCGAACTCGAGCCAGGCTCCGCGTCCGGGAATGATCTTCGCGCCGAAGGTGTCCTTGTCAGAGGAACGCTCCGAGACACGCTCGAAGTACACGCCGGGGGAACGCACGAGCTGGGAGACAACGACACGCTCGGTGCCATTGATGATGAAGGTCGCGCGCGGTGTCATCAAGGGGAAGTCACCCATGAAGACGGTCTGCGACTTGATTTCGCCGGTCTCGTAGTTCATAAACTCGGCGGTGACGTACATCGGGGCCGAGTAGGTGTAGTCCTTGGTCTTGGCCTCTTCGATGGAGTACTTGGGTTTTTCAAGGCGGTGGTCGCGGAATGACAGCGACATGGTGCCTGCGACGTCTTCGATCGGGGAGATCTCTTCGAAGATCTCTTCCAGACCGGAGGTGTCGGGGACGTCGTGGCGTCCCTGAGCTTGTGCGGCTTCTACGCGAGCTTTCCACGCGTCGTTGCCCAGCAGCCAATCGAAGCTCTCGACCTGAAGACCCAGAAGGTTCGGGGCCTGAAGGGGTTCGCTGAGCTTGGCGAATGAGATGCGGTTCCTGGGCTGGTTGGCAGTGCTACTGGCAGCCAAAGGGGATCCTTCCCTGCTTTTGTCCTTGCGCAAAGCACCTTCGGCCCCTATCTGATACCGTCCATTCCGCTCAGCGCCTGTAAAAGCGGGTGGGTACGGCACACCTCGGGCACAATAAGGCGCAAATAGTGAGTCTAGGTGTAGAGTGTCGCCTTCTCAACGCATCAGGGCTTTTGTCACGCGATTCACAAGAGTATCGCTTTGCCACAGGGTGCACTTTTCCGCCGAGTTCGCCTGCGTTCCCCGAACACCCCACCTTTAACGCCGAGATCCACCGTTATCCGCCCACGCCTGCTCGTAGACGAACCGGCATCAACGCATAACGGTGGATCTCGTTCCCCTGCCTCTCTCCGTTCAGGCTTTCAATTGGCACACTGGGTCTGTGCCGCCAGGTCGTTTGCTCAAATACGCCTGGGGAGACGAACGCCACGTCACGAGCGGCTTCACGGATTGGACAATGCGGCGTCCAGGTGCGTAAAGTTCTTTCCTGTCGCCGGAGAGATTCGGCAGCGCCCCTTTAGCTCAGTTGGTCAGAGCACCTGACTCTTAATCAGGGTGTCCAGGGTTCGAATCCCTGAGGGGGCACAGACAATCCCGCAAGGCCCAGCCTCGCGGGATTTTATTTGTTCTCTACAGGGCTCTAACCGCGTCATTTTCCGCGGAGGGCACCCAAAGTTGCGGTTAATACGAGCTTTCGTCTTGCTATGACCGAGATTTTTCGCTTTGCTGGTGCCAGTAAGTCAGGGTTTCAGTCGGGCGCATTTGCTTCGCGGGGTGTATGCCCTCTCACGCACCTGGCATGTCTCTCATAACCTCCTACTCCGATTGTGGATGAGGTTCACAGCGTCGTGATTCATTGACCGGATTCGTTCGGGCCACAATTCCGTCGCTTGATCCCCAGTCCCGCAATTCGTGTTGGGCTGGTAATCTGCCCGGCTCAGGAACTCGCGTGCGGCAAGCCCGCATGATCCGTATTCCTTCTTCAGATCTTGTCGTTGTTGACAGGATTGCTCGCGTAGAAAAGACTGCAAGAAGATCTGGCCAATGTTCGTGTACAGAGATGTGCTTTTCACGCGTTCGGACGGAGCAAGCTATGCACCTCAGACTCGGCCCCTCTCAAGAGCCGCACGCGCTGAGAAGGCATCTGATTCAAAAACCTCGACTTCTGATCTAGGTGAGCTTGAAGAACTTGCCAATTCTATCTTCTTGTTACAGCACCTATTGGAACAAACACTCGCAGGTGTCATCGGCTCCATCAAACATTCAGAGGATGAAAACCCGATCGCAGAAATAACTAGTGTCGCTCAAGAGTCGAAGGATCCCAGCTACCTAGACACCGCCGCTAAAATGTCCGTGAACACGTAGACGGCACCAGACCAAACGTAAGCGTGCAGTCACAGTGCCCTTTCGACCAATCCATACTGTGAAAAACTCAGAGCGACCTAGACTCAATTTGCCTTCATTCAGCGCCAGATGTTCACATCAACTGACACATCACTCAGAGCCGTTGTCGCTCGGCAATTCGCGGCTCAGGCAAGCCGACTGATGCGACGCGACTAAAATCAGACTTTCTGACGCCGCAGTAAGAAACATTGCGCGAATGAACGATACGAGCTGCTCTTCGAGAACGTAGAACACCCCTCGGAGAAGATAAAACCCGTATCTGAGCAAGAGTCTGAGTCTCATTGAGACAGTTGTGATGCCAAGAATCTCTTTGGCATCACAACCGCTCAACCAACGGAAAGTAGCGAAAGATGCCGACTCGGAGCTACCTCAGGTCAGAGACACACGAATGCATTGGCTGTTATATGCCTTCCACTTCATCGCATTTCCAGTTGCAGGACCGTACACATCATCGACATAGAGACCATGGATGTACTGCACGTTCTTCACTGCTTGTTCAGTTGCCGGCCCATAAACACCATCTACTGCAATTTGCTGGCCGTTGCAGTGTTTCAAAGAATACTGGAGCTCAGCTACCCCCCGATTTTCAGACCATCGCTCAAGATAGCAATTGTAACTAAAACCGTGAGCAGGCATCCACGCTGGAATTCGGACATATGCGGTCCCTTTCATGACCGTTTGCGTGTATGCGTCGTTGCATTCCACAGAGGCGGCTCTCATGAACAACATATCTTCCAGTTGCGGAAGCTCCGACGGATCTGTTGGTAGGCCAATACACAACGGAGCAATCTCTGAACCATCAACATAAGGAGCCACTGGAACGTCCCGATTCGACGCACTCTCTGTTTGTTCGGATATCTCCATGGTATTCGCCGCAGTGGAAACAAAAAGTAGTGCCGCCGTCACAGCGGTGGTGAACACTCCTTTTTAAAGTATCTGATGTTTGACATTTGAAGACCTCGATCCTTTTACGTCACACGTCATTGTGTGACTTCATCAGATTATCTTGATACGCAAGCAACAGGAAGAGGCATGAAGGCAAAAGGCTCTAAAAACAATAAACTAAAGTTTCCTATCTGAAAGAACACCAGCTCAACGGCTATTAGGCGGACAAGTAACCTGCGGATGCGTCTCAGGCGCCACTGATGATTGCGCTATCGTTGACTCCATCTCTTCCTCTTCCTCAAGAGATTCAGCCTGCTCCAAATCTGTCGCCTCCGGAGCCACGGATGACTGCCCATCACCCGAGAGATACCCGATTTCGCTTGGCAACGGGGTGTCTTCACGAAGAGATTGCCAGAGTTGAGAAGCATACGGCTCTTGAGGCTGATCCCGATTGGGATCCTCTACCCACGGCTCACGCGGCATCGTAATTATCCGCGTATTTTCCTGAGGGAGATTTGCGACTGTCACAAGTAACGATAGATCAGTTTCAAGAGATGCAAGTTGCGGAGATACTTGCAAAACACTTAAGACACTTCGAAGAAAAGTAATAAAAGTTGGGAGATCGCCATTTGAAACTTTCCGGGAGACCTCTCGCACAAGAGCTGCAACAAATTCTTGCTGTCTTCCAATTCTCAACGTATCTGATCCATCACCAAGCGATTTACGTGCCCTGACATATCCCAAGGCTTGCTCACCATTTAGTAATTGACATCCCTTCGAAAGATGAGCATTCGCCTCCGGATCCTCAACGTCTTGAGGAACATCGAACCAAACACCTCCAAGAGCATCTACCGCACTCTCAAACCCTCTAAAATCAACTACCGCGAAGTTGTCGATTTGAAGACCTGTAAGATTCTCAACCGTTGACTGTGCGCACGCAACACCATGAGCAATATCATAATCAGCACCAGAACCGATCATCATCGCCGAATTAATTTGACCAAAAGTCTCCATCGACTCTTCACCATTCGGAAGACGGCAATTCGGAATCCGAACCATCAAATCCCTTGGAATAGAAACTAAAGTCATTGAGCTTCGATCACGCGATATATGCACTAGGATCGTCGTATCACCACGCACACCTTCAGCATCTTCAATAGATCCAAAATTAGGAGATTGATCTTTTCTCGAATCAATTCCTAACACAAGAATATTGAGAGGCTCACCCGGAAGAAGAGGATCCACTTTTTTCTCGTCGTCAGACTGTCCGGAAATCGACTGACGAATTTCAGCAGTGTCGAGAGAATTCTTATTGAGAGCACGCGACAAGTCGAACCAGACAAAAGCTATCGTGGTAGCAAAAAACAGAACAACAGAAAAAAGAACTGAAACCAATGCGCACAACGGCCTGTATCGGCGCGGATCTTGCGCTCGATGCAGCGCCAAACGATGCGATGCCCAACTATTTTTAGCATCCATGCAAGTATGCTACACAGCCCCACACCACCCGTCAGGAACGTAAAGAAGAAACACAGTAGTAACAACCACCACGGATCCCACTCGCTAGATGCCCAAAAGAGGACAAATCCCGCCTCTACAAGGCCAGTTCATCAGTGGTGCCCCAAGTCGGGCTTGAACCGACGACCGACGGATTATGAGTCCGCTGCTCTGACCGACTGAGCTATTGGGGCCCCATCAGACTAGCGGCCAATCCGCCAAATTGCGAAATACACAGCCTGCCACGACTCAATTAGCTCGTATTCGAAGGATCCCACGCCATCCCCTCGATGAATAGTAGGAGTCAGCACCATTGTGATAAGTGAAAACACGACCATACCGGCGATCGCCAAACAACGCCCCACCTTTACCGCGTACAGCCACATCTGTTTCCAGCCAACTGGAGGTTCGCATATCAAACTCACCCAACGTTTGTAAGTAGGCATATTCGGCCTCGTTCATCAAAGTAACTCCCATTGCTGTGGCTTGCCCGCAAGCACTCCCGCGCGGAGGATGTTTTGTCCGCGATTTGAGGGCTTCATCGTCGTAGCACAAAGAACGGCGACCTTCAGGGGTTTCTGGGGCACAGTCAGCAAACGCAAAGACCAACCCACCGTCGTCATTGGCAGCAATAACATCAGGCTCTCCACCCGTTTGTTCCATTTGCGACAATGACGCAAGGACCCGCGGGCGGTCCAACAAACAGCGTTCCACGTCTCCCCACTCAACATTTGGGTGACGAGTTGGGTTAAGCAGGAAACGCTGACGCAAAATCTCAATCATTGATGCAGTCTAGCCATCTGGTCACATCGACGTGAATGCTCACAAGGAGCCACGAAAAGGCCTGACACCATCAGGCGCTGCGTGGTCAGAGTATGGGGCATTGCCACATCCTATTAATCACCCGCAAAAACAGACACAGTCGCGTGTGTTAGTAGGCACCAGTTATTCTTAAAACGTTGATATTCCAACGATCCGTCAGCAGGCTTGGTGAGCAAATTTTGACGACTGTGTCTAATTCTGCGGGCGCCCCTCAAAGAGCACCCCGCGAACGTCAACCACACCTACCCACGGACGCAAGACAGGATTAAACCCAATGCCTACACCACTTAAGGTCAGGGGAATGAGCTGACGGTGCAAGACAGGGTTAAATGCCCCAGTGGTTACACCAATGCCTGCAGTAGGCTTTTTGTGGCTATATTCGAAACGACTCCAACATCAAGTTTCCTCAATGTTGGAGCCGTTTTCTATCTGGTGGACGCCGGTGGACTCAGCCCGAACACCTGGGAGCGGCTGGAACGGCTGAGTTCCGCGTGGGAACAGGCCAAACGGGGCTTGGCCAGCCAGGAACTGGCAGCCCCCGAGCAAGGTCCCGGGGTGGTGTTGAACCCAACGAGACGGTCCCGAACACCACTGACGCCGGAGGAAGTGGACACGATCCGAACCGCCCGGAGCGACGGTCAGAGTGCCACTGCTGTTGCGAAGCGCTTTGAAGTCCATCGAGGCACGGTGTGGGCGAAAACGCGATGACGTGTGTAGCGCGCCCACGAGCCGGAGGAGTGCGGTCCGTCACGGTTTGCCTGCACTCACCGCTAGCGTTATCGGCATGACGGACCATCCACCGGCAACCCCCTACGGGTCTGCGCGCGATCTCCCCTCAGTCAGGGAGTTGGAGCAGCAGATGGCTGCGTTCAGACTGCTGGGATTCCTGCTGCCACGAGACCAGCGAAAGGAACTCAAGCGCCTCCAAGAAGAGCATCGGCGGATCACGGATACTGTCGACGCGTTCTATGCCCTACTGGGTCCCCGCAGCTGGGTCTTCACTGGCGATCTAAATCTAGAAGCCATCGCTGAAATCATCTCAGCTCAAGACCCTGAGGTCGCTGAGCGGCGGCTCATCGAGTATTACCAAACGCAGGAGCGAATTTCATTCCCGCTTCGCCGACTCAACCGATTCGACGAGATGCGGCCGCGCATCCCCTTGCTGCGGAAGGCCCTGGTTGACTACGAAGCAGGTCGCTTCTACAGCACCGTTCTCGTTTTACTCTCAGTCATGGATGGGTTCGTCAACGACTTGGACACCGCTCAACGCAAGGGGTTGCATGCGCGGCCACCCGAGGACATGGTTGCTTGGGACAGCGTCGTTGGGCACCACCTGGGCCTCAGCCACGCCCACCAGTCATTCATCAAGGGCCACTACAAGATGAGCGTGGATGAAACCACCGAACTATCCCGTAACGGAATCATGCATGGAACACTGGTGAACTACGACAATGAAGTCGTCGCGACAAAGGCATGGAACAGGCTGTTCGCAGTCGCCGACTGGGCCGACTCCCGGAGACGCCAAGCAGCCCCGGTTGAGCCCGTCCCAACGTTTCGCGAGGCGCTGGCACGTTGGCGCGAAGTACAAGCGGACAAGACCAGACTTGACCAATGGGAACCCCATGAACACCAGAAGGGATCGTTTAGCGATCACCCCTCGGAACTCGTCGCCGCCTGCACGGACTTTCTCGAACGCTGGAGTAGACGCCAATGGGGCCCAATGGGCCAACACTTCATGCAGTTTGGCCCCACGCAGCGACCCGTCGGTCAGCTCGCCGAAGAGGCAAAGTTCCTCTACCAAGAGTTGAGACTTGAAGAGTGGGAGATCCTCCGCGTCCGCCACGTGGCGGCAGCAGTCGCGCATACTGACGTCAGACTGACTGTCAATGCCGAGCGACATCAGACAGATCTGCGCTGGGTCCGGATCGACGAGAGTGGAAAAACCGCCCCAGAGTGGCAGGTAGGCCGCTGGTCGCTGTCCCAGTATGGACCGGCGCACTTCCTCAAATCTGGGCCAGGCTAGCGCCGTGAGGCGGCCGACGCCCAGCCGCCCACGCCTCTTGCAGATCGAGGCTAAGGCCTCAATGCCCGCGCCCTCGGGCGAGAGAGGACCTCCGCCTGGTGTCGCTGAGGCCATGCAGCTACCTTTACACCGTGGGAGACTTGAGCGTGGACCTCGACGAGCTTCTTCAAGTGATGGACAGCGCTGCGGCCAACTTGGCCAAGTTGGAAGCTGTTTGGCAACGCGCTGAACCCATGATCCCCTCAGGGCCCGCTCGTGGATCGAGCAGAGAGTACGAAGATCTGCGGCGAACATGGGACGCTCTATTGCCGGGCTTACCACCCATCGACGGATGGTCCATCGATAAGTCACTTCCTGACATCGACGAGGCTGGCCAGGCATTCATTGACTACTTCGATATTGGCGAGCCGGCTTTCGACCTCATGAATGAACTACGGGAGCCCGGCGCTCAGCTCGCGGACTACCGCTTCCGGCTGGGGCAAGCACGCCGTCGCGCCATTCGCGATCGCCTCACGACCCTTGCGAGGACCATTACAGATACCCTCCCCAAGATCATTGAGGGTGTGCCGCGAGACTCGTCAGAGACTCTCGCGGATGAACGGACCACTGCGGTCAAGGCAGCCCTCGCTGAGATCGAAGGACTCCTCGGAGACACTACCGAACGTAGTGGACGGTGGGGCGACATGCATCGTCATATGCACTTCAGTCAAGGGCACGACTGGCACGACATTGCCGAGCTGGACTGGCCTTCTGTTCGCGTTGATCTTGAAGCCGCCAGCCTCTCAGAGGCTGATCCACTCCCTGTCCCTGACATCGACCTAGGGCAGGCGGCATCGGCTGGCCCGGCCGGGGGCATCTCCACCGCGATATTGTGGGCCACGCTCGATGATGAAGCGTTCGAACGGTTGCTCTTCGATCTCTTCATGGGATTCCCGAGCTACCAGAACGTTGATTGGCTCATGAAGACCCGTGCACCGGATCGGGGACGAGACCTTTCGGCCGAGCGCGTGATTCGTGATGACGGGGGAACGACCCGGACTGAGCGCGTTGTTATCCAAGCGAAGCACTGGACCAGCAAGTCGGTTGCGCCGATTGATATTCAGACTGCAATGGCTGCGCTGTCGACATGGGAACCGCCAGTCATTCGAGGGCTGATCGTTGCTACGAGCGGAAGATTCACATCAGATGCAGTGGCAGTCGTGGAGAAGCACAATGCCGACGGAAAGATGCCATTCATAGAGCTTTGGCCGGATAGTCGCCTAGAAACGCTCCTCTCTGAACGACCAGACCTCATCGCGACCTACGCCTTGCGGTCAAGTTCAAGCGACTAGCAAACTCGCTCAGCGAGGCGTCAGCACTGCCATCTGGAGCACCGTGCCCTCGATCTGCAAGACGCGTGGCAGCTCTATGGGGTCACTCGCGGAGGTGTGGAGGCTCGTCGGGCACGGACAGACTGTGAGCTGGTTCTGGCCGGTGGTGATACGGATCTGCGCGTCTTTGACGCATGGACGGGTTATTGGGTCGCCGAGTGGCGGTGGGGTCGCCTACGCTGGTTGGCATGTTGGTTTACGGCACTGCTTCGCTGCGTCTGCGCAGCCGCTGACGGCGGCGAGCACACTCCCACGCGTTGTTGCTCCCGCCCCCGGTGATCACGGCCGGGCGGCTCTTTAAGCGTGCCCGGCTCCGCAACAACCACGGAGCAAACAGTGCCTACCTATCGAGGTGGCCGTCATGAGCATGGCCAGAACTTCCTGACTGACCCATCCACCGTCGCCACGATCACACGGCTCGTGTCCGCCACCGAGGGTCCGATCATCGAGATCGGCCCCGGTGACGGAGCACTCACCTCGCCGTTGGCCCAGCTCGGGCGACCGGTGACAGCCGTCGAGATCGACACCCGGCTCGCCCGACGCTTGGCCCAACGGCTCCCGTCGCACGTGGAGGTCGTCGCCGATGACTTCTTGACCTACCGGCTTCCCACGTCTGCGCATGTGCTCGTCGGCAACCTGCCGTTTCACCAGACCACGGCAATGCTGCGACGCATCCTGCACGCCCCGGCATGGACCGATGCCATCGTGCTCGTGCAATGGGAAGTTGCGCGGCGCAGAGCGGGCGTTGGCGGTGCCACGATGATGACCGCGCAATGGGCGCCCTGGTTCACCTTCACGTTGCACAGTCGTGTTCCCGCTCGCGCGTTCACCCCGCGTCCGGGAGTCGACGGCGGAATCCTCACCATTCACCGTCGCGAACATCCGCTGCTGTCGCCGGCAGGGCGACGCCAGTTCCATGCCCTGGTCCACCGCGTCTACACCGGTCCCGGACGTGGGCTGGCCCAGATCCTCGCGCGCAACACCTCGCTCGGCTCGCCACAGGCGGCACAGGCGTGGCTGACACGCCAGGGCGTGAACGCTGCCGGACTGCCGAAGGACCTGCCCGTCGAGGCATGGGTGGACTTGTTCAAGACCACGGGCTCCTCGCCACCGTCCCGCCGCACGCAGTCGTCCTCAGGAAGGCGGCGGCGATGAGCATCGACCCCTCGTGGCGAGTCTGCCCGGACGAGACCACCCCCAGCCATGCGTGCCCGACTGAGACAGCCGTACACCATGCAGCACGGCTCCTCGCTCAAGACCCCGGACGGGATTGGCGACTTCGTGACCTTGCCGACCTCGTGCACCTGTCTACGTCACAATTGGGCAGGGCCTTCAGCCAACGTTTCGGGATGCCTCCCATCCAGTACCTGGCTCACCTTCGCGCCCACATACTGGCCGAGCTCCTGATAGAGACTGATCTTCCGATCGGTGTCGCCATGACACAGGTCGGGTGGCGCAGCCGCGGCCACGCCGCACGACAGTTCACCGCCATCGTCGGGGTCAGCCCATCCGCGTATCGACGTACCGCGACCCAACGAGCAAGCCTGAAATGCCCGTGCTGTGGACAGCGAAGCGAGTTGCCCCGATGACGGCCACAGAGCACTCTGGCCTCGGCCCTACCAGGACAGAGATCCGTGACACGGTCATTCGGATGCGAGCTGATCTCGCTCACCGGTGGACCTTGGCCGAACTCGCACAGGATGCCCATCTGTCGCCGTCGCGGCTCGGGGGCCTGTTCGTGGAGCAGTTCGGCGTCCCGCCGATCATGTTGCTGGCTCGGTTGCGGGTGCGGGAGATGGCTCGCCTGTTGCGGGAGTCGGACATGACGATCGCCGACATTGGGGTCCGGGTGGGGTGGCGGAATCGTGGTCATGCGGCGGGGCAGTTCGCCAAGATCATGGGCGTCACCCCAACCGCATACCGCAACCAGTATCACCAGCGGACCCGACAGACGGCAGACGATCTGACGGGTTGCTTGTGGTGCGGGCAGCCGCTGCCCGCCCCGGACGATGTCCGGGATACGCGCAGATTAGACGGTGATCTGCGCATTCATGCCTGATCTGCTCGACACAAGCCCCTTACCTGGAGTAGTCGTGGAGGCCACTGCCAGGGTGTTCCATCTGGGGCACGGTGCGCACCTGCAGAGTGAGCCGTCAGTGGGACCCCGGTATCGGGGGCCGCGGCGAGGCAGTGCGGATCGTGCACCATCCGGTTGGGTTGCACGGCTGGGGAAATTTTCCCCCGCCGTGAACCACCCCACCCGCCACCGCCCTGCTCGACTCCGGTCGAAGAGTCGGTGCCGGACATTTTCCGGAACCGTCACCACTCCAACTGTCCCCGTGGGTTCTGGGGTGGGGTGTCCACCTGTGGGGCATGAGGCATGCACGCACCACACCGAACGGGCGGCGGTTGATCGCCGAACCCGTGCCCCGGGGCGAGCCAGACATGGACCGGCTGGTCGCGCTAGTGCTGCACCTGGCCGACCGCCTCCACGACCAGACCGCACCTGTAGCCGACTCGACGACGAGGACCACCAACCATGACGACGACCGCCGACACGAAGATCCTGACCGTCCCGGGTGAGGGGCGGGTGACGGCGGTGACCTACCAGCGGGTCTCCACCAAGGAACAAGCCACCACCGGCGGCCGCGACGAAGGATTCTCCATCCCGGCCCAGCGTGAGGCGAACCGCCGCAAAGCCGAAACCCTTGGTGCCCAGGTGGTCGCGGAGTTCGTCGACGCCGGCGAGTCAGCCAGGTCGGCGAAGCGGCCCGAGCTGCAGCGAATGCTGGATTACATTGCGACCCATCAGGTCACCTACTGCATCGTGCACAAAGTGGATCGGCTGGCCCGTAACCGGCTCGATGACGTCGACATCCACCGCCAGCTCATCGACGCCGGTGTCCAGTTGGTCTCCGCCACCGAGAACATCGACGAGACCCCGTCGGGGATGCTGCTGCACGGGATCATGTCCTCGATTGCGGAGTTCTACTCCCGCAACCTCGCCGCCGAAGTGACCAAGGGCATGACCCAGAAAGTCGCCGCAGGCGGCACTCCAAGCCGGGCACCGATCGGCTACCGCAACATCCGCAAGCGCGACGCGCAGGGTCGGGAGTACCGGACCGTTGAGATCGACCCCGACCGTGCGCCCCTCATCCGGTGGGCCTTCGAAACCTACGCCAAAGGCGAGCACACCGTCCCCGACCTGCTCACCGAAGCCACCGCACGAGGATTGACCACGGTGCCGACGCCGAAGCGTCCGTCGGGGCCGGTGGGGCGGTCCACGTTCTTCAAACTGCTGCGCAACCCGTACTACATCGGGCAGGTCCGCTACCAAGGGGCTCTTCACCCCGGCGCCCACGAACCGATCATCGGTGTAGAGACGTGGCAGCAGGTTCAGACTCTTCTGGACACCCGCGCCACCGCCGGCGAACGCCGCCGCAAGCACGACCACTACCTGAAAGGCACCCTGTACTGCGGCACTTGCAAGGCGCGGTTGCAGCTCGACTATGCCCGCAACAAGCAAGGTATTCGCTACGCCTACTACATCTGCAGCGGCCGAGCCACGAAGCGCACCGCCTGTACGCGTAGGGCGGTGCCCGTTGGCGTCGCTGAGCAACTCGTTGCCGACTGCTACCAACAGATCACCATCACCGAACGCAGGTACCAGCAACTCGCAGGGCGGGTCGAAGCCGAGTTCGATCAACGCCTTGCCGAACGCTCCCAGGCCATCGACGACCTCACCGCTACCAAGACCCGGCTAGAGAGCGAGGCGGACAAGCTCCTCGAGGCCCACTTCGCCGATGCCATCGACCTCGACACCCTCAAACGCCACCAAGACCGCATCCGGGTTGCCCTGAACGACGTCACCCGGCGGCTGGAAGCGGAACGGCGTGATCACGAAGGCCCCCGGAAGCACCTCGCCACCGCACTACGACTCCTCGCCGACTGCGCCACCACGTATGAGCGCACCGACGACCACGGGAAACGGCTCGCCAACCAAGCCTTCTACCAACGCATCCTCATCACCGAAGACGAAAAAGCGGCGATCCAGCTCAACGAGCCGTTCGCCGCCCTCGCACCCACATCAACCGATGTCAGGTGTTCTAATACATCCAATCTGGTGGAGCTAGGGGGATTCGAACCCCCGACCTTCTCATTGCGAACGAGACGCGCTACCAACTGCGCCATAGCCCCAAGGACGAGTGCGAGTCTAACACTGCCTAAGCTCTAGATGCGAAATCACCTGGACGTTGCATGCCTCACGACGGGCCAGCCAAGGCCACATTTTACTGCCCTGCACACAGCTTCCCCACGCGCTGTATGTCCATGCACTAAATGCTGTGGTCACAGTGCTCGACGGGCCTCCAGCACAGCGTCAAGATCCAGCGCCACAACAGAAGAGGCAACAACCTGATCGGTGGAGCGCGTACCAGAGGTCAAAGTGACTTCGCTGGGACGCGCCGGAACGCGTGCTTCAACCTTCGGAATCCCCCGCAGGTCGGTGTCGGGATGGACCATGCGGCCAGCGATTCGCCCCCGCATGGCATAGGTGGGTGCAGGCACTGACGCCACTGACCAGGTACGCCGTTCCACCGAAGCCGTTGCTTCGCTGAGCACTGCGTCATCGTCAGTTTGGTCCACCGCGGTCGTATCGATTGGTTGGTCACCGGCAGAAGCACTGGCATCAGTGCTCACTTCCTCTGCGTTTGCCTCATCTTCGATTGGTTCGACTGACTCTGTCTTGGCACCTTCACTGATCACCTGGACGCGAGTCTCTACGATGGCTTCGCGAGCTACTACCTGTGATTCCTGCGCATGGGAATCCGCAGGCGCATCGCCGTCGCCTTGTACGCGGTCGTGCTGGTTGCCGCCACGCAGCTCGGCAAGCATCTTGGCTTCACGTTGCGCCGCTTTTTCGGATCGAACTGCAGCCAAACGCGATGTCCCGAGCTCAATCGCGAGGGCGAGTCCGGACACCAGCGTCCATGCCAGGCTCATCGGCGTTAGTGCTGCGACGATGGCAACGATTCCGGTGACGAGGGCGAGCACGGCGCTGATGACCATGCGGCGACGCCCGGCAGCGGCTTCTGCGGAGATGCGGGCTGCCCGTCGGGCTCGCAACTTAGCGATCTCACGGACGTTGTGATTCGCGCGCCGGTCAACGCGGACTTGCGGCTTGGAGGCTGCTCGTTCCATGTTGTCTCCACTCTCGAGGACGGCCACTCTTCGCAGTGCGAGGATCGCTGTTGTTGATTGCGTGCAGTTGCGTGTGAGCGGTTCCGGGTTTTTGATGATGCGCATCCGCGGGGAGAATCGATCGATCTCTCGGGATTGTGTGATCGCCGTTCGACGGGCAACCAGGTGCGGCACGGTGGACAGGATGATAACCAAGGTTGCAATGATGATCAGTCCGCCGTACTCCACTCGTTCACGCTAAATGAGCTTGGCGCTTTCTGGGGTCAGGATCGGTGGAGTGTTCGGTTTCAAACGCGGGTTTTTTGCCTCTCACATAGCAAGTGGGCAACACGTGTCACATCAGCAACACTGTTCACATCTGTCCGCCAGCATTACTGGCCGTCTCTACACCGCGCCCAGGCTCGTCGAGTCCAACTCCCCAATGATGAAGGACGAGGCCGCCAGCAGGCATCCCCTCTGCATCGCACACGAAGGCGACATGATCAGCCCACTGCCCGCCAATGTGCATGTAGCGTTCACGCACGCCCTCGCGCCTCAACCCCAACTTGTGACATAGCGCCATCGACGGGCCGTTTTCAGGACGCACGCAGATTTCAACCCGATGCAGCCCCAACTCCCCAATGGCCAAGTCGAGGACCACCGCGCCGGCCAAAGCTCCCACTCCCCTACCAGCCCACGCCTCAACCAGCCAGTAGCCCAGCATGGCTTGCGACATTGCTCCGCGCACGACATTCGACAACGAAAACTGTCCAATAACAACGCCGTCAGCCTCGACAACCATGACAAGAGCCTCACCTCTGCGCGCTTGCCGGTCTGCCTGACGGCAATATTCACGCAGGCTGGGCAGAACTTCGTCACTGCCTGCCGGAAGAGTCGCCTCCCATTGACCTAAGAAGGAGTGATTTTTTCGCCGTGCTGTGTCAATCCGAACGTGATCTGACCCCAGGGCAGGCCGGATAACGATGCGTTGCGGGTCCGGTGACGCCCCCGTGGAGGACGGCCGGATGAAACCGCGCCCCACAGGGTCGATACAGATCACCGTCAGGTCGCCGGGAAGGCGACCCCACACACGCGCAAAAAGGGGCATCAGTCCAGGACCATGCATTGGAGCCGATCGCCGGCTCGCACATTAGTCGTATCTTCTGGGACTACGGCGAGGGCGTTAGATTCCGCGAGCGCCGATAGCAGCAGCGAGGCGGGGGCACCCATGACTTTCGCTTGGTATCCGCTCTTGGGATCACCTACGAGGCGCACGCGCACAAACTCGCGTCGACCACGCGGTGAGTACCAGGAACGGTCCACTGTGGCACGCACGCTGGGCCGGTTCAGGACCGTCCAGCCCTGCATGTGTCGCAGCGCGGGACGCACAAAGATCTCGAAGCACACCTGGGCCGACACGGGATCACCAGGCAAACAGAAGATGGGGGTTCCTCCTTGACCGGAGTCGTCCCCTCCTACTGATCCGACACCCAGGATGTGGCCTGGCCACGCGGCGACATTGTCGAATCGCACCGTGCCTAGGGCGCCCAGAACTTCGCGCACGGTGTCGCCGGAACCGTAGGAGATTCCGCCCGTGGTCAGGATGAGGTCGGCTCGCACCAACTGGTCCTCAATGGTTTCGCGTAGTTTTTTACGTTCGTCTGGCACTGCGGCCACGCGGAAAGTTTGTGCTCCCGCGTCGGCGATTGCCGTTGAGAGAGCGTGTCCGTTGGCATCAAAGACGGTGCCGGGGCGGGCCTGGCGCCCGGGTTCGACGATTTCGTCTCCGATGGACAAGATGACGACCCGCGGACGCGGGTGGACAAGGACACGCGAGCGGCCAACCCCTGCCAGGAGCGCAACTTGGCGAGCTCCGACTCGGGTGCCGGATTTCAGGACAACTGTGCCTTCTTCAACGTCTTCGGCTCTGCGTCGGATATTTTCACCGACAGCTGGCCTGGTACGCACTTTGACGGAGGCAATGCCTCGGTCGGTGAAGTCGAGGGCGATGACCGCGTCCGCCCCGGAAGGCATGGGGGCACCCGACGCAATGCGGATGGCGGTGCCTGCGACGAGAGCGGCGGGGTTAATGTCGCCCGCACGGATTTCTTCCATGACTCTCAGCTCGACCTCGTGGTCAGGCCTGGCTCCTTCGAGGTCTGCGGAACGTACCGCATAGCCGTCGCAGGCTGCCAGGTCGGCTACGGGCAGGTCGAAGGGAGCTTGGACGTTCTCAGCAAGGACGCATGAGACCGCGTCGGCCAGTTGCACCTCGAGGGGCGGTTGCTGGCCGACTGCGGCGATGCAGTCTTGGTAGAAGTCGGCGACGGAGCGCATCGGTCAGTCCTCGAGTTCAGCTCGCAGGTATTCGCGCAGTTCGGGCCCTAGTTCTGGGTCTTCGAGGGCGAGCGCGACGTTGGCTTGGATGTAGCCGAGTTTGTCGCCGGTGTCGAAGCGACGTTCGTCGAGGACGACGCCGTACAGTCCGCCGCCTTGGGCCGGATCAAGGTCAATCATGCGCGCGTAGCCATCGGTGAGCTGGTATTCACCGCCTGCTCCAGGTTCAATATCTTCAAGCGCTTCGAAGACCGCGGGGTCGAGCAGGTAGCGGCCGATGACAGCGTATTCCGACTTGACCTCATCAAGCGGGGGTTTTTCAACAACGTCAGTGATTTTGACGAGTTGTCCGTCCTCCAGGTCAACTCCTTCTGGAATGTCAAGGAGCTCAACGGAGGTTGAGGCGTATGCGGTGGCTTGCTCGGGAGTGACTTTCATGAGCGCAACAACCGTGCCGCCAAGGGCGTGACGCACTTGGATCATCCTGGTTAGGAGTTTGGCGTGAGGTTCCATGAGGTCATCGGGAAGCATGACTGCAACGGGGGCATCGCCGACGTGGCGCTTGGCCTGGAGGATTGCGTGTCCCAGTCCCAGTGGTTTGCCCTGTCGGACCGAGTGGATGCGGGCGTACTTCTTGTATTCGCGAACGTATTCGAGAGCTCGGGTTTTGCCTGCTTTTTCGAGTTCTGCTTCAAGGCCTTCTTCGGCGTCAAAGTAGTCTTCGATGGAGGTTTTTCCGGCGCGTGTCACGAAGAGGACATCTTCGATACCAGCCTCGGTGGCTTCTCTCACGATGTATTCAATGGAAGGCCGGTCAACCACCGGCAGCATCTCTTTGGGCACTGACTTCGTAATGGGAAGGAATCGTGTTCCTCGACCTGCTGACGGGACAACTGCGTGGACTACTGGTTGGTTCTTGTCTGCCATGATTGAAACATTAGCCGACGGCAAGCCTGGAGGGCACCGATGAGTAAGGGCAAGGCGTTAATCAGGGCGGATATCCGCAGGGCCAGGCGTGACCACCACGCACTGGCCGAGGATTTTTTGGAGTCATGGCGGACGGTGCTCGCTGAGCTAGGTGTGTCCACTTCATCTCCGGCGGCTCTTTTCGTTCCGACAAGCAGTGAGCCGGATGTCATGGGAATTGTCCGTGAGTGTCGGCGCGCATTATTGCCCGTGCTTGTGGCGAACGGCTCACGTTTATTGGAACCCGCGTGGGGGTGGCACGAGGGCGGCGCCAGTCTGGTTCAACCTGATCCTGCATGGCCGGCGCAACCGGATACTCCGATCCTTGGTGCCGATGCTTTGGCTGGAGTCGATGTCGTCCTGGTGCCGGCTTTGGCTGTCGATCAACGGGGCAATCGTTTAGGACAGGGCGGGGGTTGGTATGACCGAGCCTTGCTCGAGCGCCGCGCTGGGGTGGCTGTGGTGGCCGCGGTTTTCGACGCTGAGTTTGTCGATGAGGCGACGTGGCCTGTTGAGGATCATGACTGCCGAGTGGATGCGGTGATCACTCCAAGTGCTGGTGTGATCTTGGGCGGTTGAGCCGTCTTTATCCACAGCTTTTCGGTGGCCGTTTGAATCCACAGCTTTTGCGCCGAGCCTGGAAAAGAGGCGAGATTCGGACCGATAGTCGTGCCATGTCGTTTTTATCTTCCTGGCCTTTTCTTAAACGCCTCCTGGTTTCCTTGTCGGCTCTGGCCATTGTGATGGGCATTTTCGTTGTTCTTTACGGCGCGTCACCAGGCATGCATGTCCTGGTGGCTTCACAAGACCTTGAAGAGGGTCAGGAACTGTCCAATGAGAATTTCACTCTTGTACGAGTACCCTCGCGGGCTGCGCCAGCCGATGCTGTACCCAACGTAAAGTCGATCGGGTCACATTGGCGCGGCCCTAAAGTTGCTCGGGGCACGATCATCACGGAGTCCCTCTTGGCTGGGTCTGCACAATCACGGGCACTTTCGTCTGGGAAATCGAGGGTTTCTTTGGTGTTGGATGCCGCTCATGTTCCTGAGTTAGCCGCTGGTGACGTGGTGGATCTATGGAGCATTCCTGTTGAGTGTGACGAAACCGTCTGTCCAGCTACTTTATTGGTGCCGAAAGTCCTAATAGCCTCTCTTTCGAACGAGGACGTCTCCCAATGGGAGGCGTCCTATTCAGTAAGAGCCGACGTCATCGTCGATTCTTCGTCAGTACAACAGGTTCTCGGACAGTCGGGAACCAGCACACTTAGCTTGGTCTTACGCGGCTCACATCCACCGGATCAGGCGACCGAATAGGAGAACCCCATGATTCAGGGCTTCAAAGACTTCATCTCTCGTGGCAACGCCATTGATCTGGCCGTCGGCATGGTGATTGGCGCAGCCTTCACCGCAGTCGTGACTGCCCTGGTCGAGCAGGTCATCAACCCGCTCATCGGCGGCCTCGTGGGCAAGCCGAACTTTGATAACTTCCTCGAGTTTTCTCTCGGCGACGCGGTCGTTCAGCCCGGTGCTGTCATCACCGCCCTCGTGAACTTCCTGCTGGTTGCAGCTGCCCTCTACCTGTTCATTGTCGTCCCGATGAACAAGCTGGCTGAGCGCAAGGCCGCTGAGGAGACCACCGAAGAGGACGCTCCCGCTCTGTCTGACGAGGCTCAGCTGCTCGTGGAAATCCGCGATGCCCTCAAGGCTCAGAAGTCTCTGTGATCCTTTGATCACTTAGGGCCGGCCTGCACCGTTGAGTGCAGGCCGGCCCTATTTTGTCTGATCGTCAAGAAGCTGCCGTTTTAGGTTCGTGCCTGAAAGTGAGGCGGAACATTGTCGATCAGTCGACGATCATTTGCCCCGTCGCCGCGGTCAGCTGAATCTGCCATTGATCCTGGACGGGTATCTTCAGCCCGAACACGATCTTCCCACGACGGCGGTAGACCCTTATCTAAAAGGTCGCGGTCAACCGGTGACACGTAGGTGGCAACCCTACGTTTCTTTTTGGGGGCATGTGCTCCGGCCACGCTTCAGTCCTGTTCTGCGTCGGATTCTGAATCAGAGCCGCTCCGGTTCTCCATGACATCGATGGGCTGGGTTCGGCGCACCACATTGCCCAAAACAGCATCAGACTGGAAGCCTCTTCGAGTGATCCCCAGAGCCAGGCGCAGTTCTTCGGCTGTTTCTTCGGGCGTACGTTCGACACCGTCGGAGCGCACCCACATCGCCATTTCGTCGAGTTGGTCATCCGAGTACGCCGCCAAGGGAAGGCCCCTTGCGATGGCGGGGCGTTCATAACGGTTCTCGACATTAGCTTCTTCGATCACGATCTTTTCAATCATGCCGGTCTGCAACTCGTCGCTTCGTTCACGAGCCTGACTGGTCTGGGCCAGTAGATCATCGAGTTCGGGGTTTTCGTCGACGACGATTGGTCCTGTGAACTCGTCCTCAATCGAGGGCAATTCCTCCTCATGAGGGGCTTCTTGCGGAGGGTCGACAACTGCCATGACTGGTCCGGCGATTTCATCAACCGCGTCGAGAACAAGCTGGACGATTGTGTCAGCTTCTTTACCTGGATCGATGAATACAGCCATCGACAAGGCGGTGTGCACTTTCCATCCCTGAGCCTCAAGCAGGGCCGGGCGCATACGATCGCGCACTCGCATTGATGGTTCACTGACATATTCGGCATCGTCGGTCAAGATCGCTACCAGAAGACGACCCGGCACATCCGGGTGTCCGATAGCCAGCGGGATCCTCATGCCTCCCGGAATGCCGACGTTGGGGACAACTTCCAGGCCCATACCATAGAGCCGGTCTGCCAGGTCCACGAGTAGGCGATCCGGTTCAGATTCGAGCACCGGCCATCCGTCGGAGCCGACACCGGATTGGCCTTGCGCAATTTCGAGCAGGTCGAAGAGCATTTGAGCACCCACGGCGTTGAGCCTGCTGCGGTCAATCTCAGAGGCTCGAATACTGGCAACCACAGTGAGATCAGCGCGCACTGTTCGCAGTACGTCAGCCATGAGGTTGGCACCGCGCTGGGTGGAGAGCTCGGAGAAGTCGTGAATGACTCGCCCATGCGGTGTTTTAGCAAATCCAACGCTAATAATGATCCGATCCCTGGAAATGCCAGCAGCTTGGCTGGGATCGACAACAACAAAGGGTTCGGGCGAAGCGCTCGAGAAGAAGTCGGCGAGGCCGGGCTCGTCGCTACGCAGCTTCGTGACGGCTTGGCGAATGCGCTGTGCGTGCCGCGAGTTGAGCGCTATGACGGCCAGTGTCCTATCCGGCTGTTCGACTGCGTGGCTGATGATGAGTTCTGCAAGTGCTTCGACTTCAGGGGTGGTGGATTCGACGGCAGCGGCCCCGGGAGCTGGCATGCCAGTGCCGTCACACCACAGTGCGGTCACGGGCCCGTTGACGGAGGTGTAGGGCACTGGAACACCTGTGTGGTCAAAACCGTGGCGGGCCAGTAGTAGTGCCACCTGGTCGTTGAGCCGTGCTCCGCTGACATCCATACGCAGGCGCGGCAACACTGAAGAAAGGCGCTGGGCTGCACCATTTTCGGTGGCGTTGTCAAGATCGGCCAACACCACGACTTGGCGTGCTCGAGCAATGATGGGGACGAGTTCCGCAAGGGGCAGGTCATCGACCTCGTCAAGGACGAGCAGATCTACCTTGTGCCCTTCTTTGACTATGGCGGGCACCAGGGTGGGCACGGTCATGACAACGGGAACGAGGTGACGGGCCAGCGGGAACTTTTCAAGCAATTCGATGTCGGAGATTTGCCCGTCGAGAGCGGCGGTGAGTGTCTCGTATTGTTCGGGTCGGGTTGCCAGTGCTTGCTGACGCAGTCGATGGAGCTGATCGATGGCTTGTGGAACCAAAGATGCGACTTGTTCACGGTCGAGTTCTCGTCCGGCTTGGAGTGTGGACTCAAGTCGAGCGGGGTCAAAACCTCCCAGGCGCGGCTCATTTGCCAGCATGAGGCCAAGGATGGAAGCCCACCATGCGAGGTCCAACTCGGCGTCGATCAATTCGCGACGCACGTGTCGTTTGCGTAGATCTTGGGTGAGGCCGTCCAAGCCCATCGCATTGAGTTCTTTCAGGACTCCCACCCGTTTGGGCAGTTCGTAGGCACCCTCGGGGTCAGCTGTCAGGCGATCAAACAAGTCTGCAAGCTCGCCGATGTTCATATTCTCCATATGCGGATGTGCTGTGGAGAAATAGGGGTTGAGCCGATCAAGGTCTTCGCGCACGGAAGCGGTCAGGGCCCCAATCTCGTCGAGGCGTTGGGGTAGTGTCGGCCAGCCGTCGTCCTCGCAATGGGCTCGCCACACTTCTCGCCGTTCCTGGACCAGGAGGAGTTCTTTGTGCAGGTCGTCGATATGAACTCCTGGACGGACAAAGTCTTGAGCTTTCTTGATGAGTCTGGAGCGTTCGGCCCGCTTGATGTTGATGCCGTGGTCGCGACGCCACTGTTTGGGGGCGGTGGCGATCACCATGTCTGCGGCGGATCTTTCGAAGATCTGCGGTTGGAAGACGTCCAGGACTGCGCGCACGCCCTCGAACATCTCGAGTTGGTGTTCCCAGTCGACCAGGGTCGATGCCGGGGTGATACCCGCTTCTCCTGCGACTGCTCCCATGTAGACACGCAATTGGGGCAGCGATTCGTCTGCCAGGCGAGCGACCCGTGAGAGAACGTCATTGACCTGTTCGGGCGCATTAATGACGATGCCTTTCCAAGCAGCGTGTTCGGTGGCCCTGTTGAAAATACCGAGGTCGCACGCGCGGTGGAGCAATTCGCGCGCCTTAACGCCTTGGTCTTTGGCGACCGCGAAAAGAGTGTCTTCACGCAAGCGCACTTTTGTCGACGGGCTGGGCCTGGCGCTGGTCAGATCGGTGAGCACCTGCAGGGCATCGAAGGCGCTGATCCCGAAGTGTTTGAAAGGTCGGTGCAGGTAGGTGGTGTATGAGGACAGCGTTTGGCGTACCTCTCGCAGGCGCGAACGCATTTCGTCGATCTGCGACTGATCGGATACGGCTGAGGTATCGGTGATGGCGTAGGAAATTTTGGCAGCCAGGGCGCGCTTAGTCCGCGATGCTCCGTCGATGCGAACTGCCATCTCGTCGATTCCGAGGTCGCGCAGCCGTCGTTCGGCGCGTGCGGTTCGCGACGGTGAACCTGCGATGTGGATGACGGATCGACCGTTAGACCCTGCGTCAGCCAGGATCGCTCCAATGAGGGTGGAGTCGTCCGCGCCGTCTGGCATGTCAATAAAAACGGAGCGTCCTTGAGCTATGGCTTCAACGACGTCTTGCTGTTTGGGCGTCAGGTCGCCCACACCGCGTTCTTTCCAGGGATCGCGGTCCAGGCGGTTGCCTTCGGGCAGCGGCGCACGGGTCAGGGTTTGTGCCTCTTCGTGGCCTGCTAGGGCGCGGATAATGTCAGAGGAGGCAACGACCGCAGTGCCGTCGAGTTCTCGCAGGAGTCCGGTGGCTGGGTGTTCGAAGATGCCGATAATGAGTTCGTCGCGCAATTCGAAACGGTCGAGGACCGAGGCGGCTGTACGCAGGTCCGCGAGTGCTCGAGATGCGGAGAATCCGTGGGCGGTGGTGGCTCGTTCCACGATGTCTGCAGCGGAGATTTGGATACCGTGCTTTTTAAGGGCAGCTCGCAGTACGGGGTCGAGTTCTGTTCCAGAAAGCAGCTGGATGATGACATCGTCACCGTTGTGTTCGAGCGATGTTGGCCGCAGAAGAACGGCTGAGGTGATTGCTTGCCCATCGTCGTACCAACGGGCCTGCCCAATGGATAGGTGGACGGTCCCCACACCGTGGCGTGCCTGGAGGTCTTGGGCGCTTTCAATGATTGTCATGGCCCGTTCGAGGGCGCGCTGGTGCGAAGCAGGTTCGCGGATGAGCAGCGAGAGCCGGGTCGGGTGGTCGGTGTATAGCTGGGACAGACCGCCGGGGTGGGCTTGGCCGATGGTCAGTCGAGGCGCTTGCTCGCCATCGATGCTGGTGACCTGGGTCAGTTCCCTCTTCCAGGTGTCGAGGGCGGTCGACAGGTCGATGGGACGAGTTTCGTCGGGACGCGAGGCAGTGCCCGCGTCCTGTCCGTTCTGCGCGTCGTCGGCATCGTGGTGCCGGGAGAAGAAACTAGAAGCCACGATTCCACGGTACTGGTCGCACCCTATTGGCGGGCGAAGGCGCCGCCGTGTCCAACTGGATTGACACCTTCGTCATAGGTCCAAAGATGCGCTCGGGGCCCCACCTGGCGGTGAGGCCCCGACTTGTGCCCCCGAGACGATTCGAACGTCCGACACCCGCTTTAGGAGAGCGGTGCTCTATCCCCTGAGCTACGAGGGCGCTGATCCGGCTTGCCCGCCGGTTCGCGTGGATGAGTCTAGCAGCAGTATGAGGTGTCCTAAGCATGAGGGCCCACACCAGACTTGGTGCGGGCCCTCATCGCCTCAAAGTTGTTCTGTGCCGTTACAAGCGTCGTCCCCAGTCGGGAGCGTGGGCGGTTTCGACCTTGCCCAGGTGATCGGAGGGAACAATGAGCACCGGGCAGGTTGAGTGACTCAACACTGTTTGCGAGGTCGATCCCAGGAGAACGCCTGCCAGTCCCCCGCGTCCTCGAGTTCCCACTACAACGAGGTCGACGGCTGTGGAGAACTCAATGAGGAGCGACGCCGCAGTGCCATCGAGCGCATGCCGCGCAACATCGATGGTTCGATCTCCCAGGGCTTCCTGAATGGCAATGTTCATGCCTTTTCGCACGTCGCGCAGCAGGCTAGAGTGATCGGCCGCCGTGGGTGACCATGTCATCATGGAAGATCCGGTGGCGATAGGTACTGCCGACACCGCGGTGATCTTCGCATCCCAAAGCTCGGCCTCGTCAATTGCCTTGCGCAGAGCCGACGAGGCCACGTCGGAGCCGTCGACGCCGACGACGATTCTTTCCACGGGAGTGAATTTCTTACCTGCCGTGTGCTTGGGAACGACTACCACCGGGCACTTAGCGTGGGCTGGCAGCGCTGATGACACTGTGCCTAGGAGTCGGTCAGCGAATCCGCCGCCTCCACGCGAACCAACGACAACAAGGTCGACTTCGCGTGACATTTCGACGAGGACGCCTGCGGGGTCACCGGGTTCGATTGAACCGGAGACGTTGGGGGCGCCTCGTTCCTTGGCTTTAGCTTGCGCTTCGTCGATGACTTGCTGTGCGCCGCGTTTAAGAGCTTCGTCATCGAGGACGGCATAGCCGCCGTCGAGAGCCGCTGCGGAATACGATGCGAGCGCGTAAGTACAGAGCACGTGGACACGTGCTCCTGTTCTGACGGCTCTGTCTGCTGCCCAGGAAACAGCGGCCAAGCTCTCTGTCGAGCCGTCAACGCCGACCAGGATGACTTCGGTGGCACCCATGATTTCCTCCTCGTGATGTGAGTCAGTTCATATTGTGCCTCATCATTGCAATTTTCGCGAAGCTCCGTGATGGATATGTTTAAGCCCGTTCAATCACAAGGATCGAACGGGCTTAAAACAGACGAGATATTGAAATCAGTAGCGCACGAAGTATCCGCCAGAACGCACCGATGACACCTGCGAGAGCTGACCGGGAACGGTTGCCTCAACCATTTGGCCGTTACCAACGTAGATCGCGACGTGGCCGGGGTAGGCAACGATGTCGCCGGGCTGCGGGTTCGACACAACAGTGCCGCCGGCGGCCTGGGCCGAGGACGAGTGAGGCAGATTGATGCCGACCTGGCGGTAGGCGTACTGGACGAGTCCGGAGCAATCCAGACCAGCCAGGCTTTCACCGCCATAAACGTAGGGGATTCCCGTCAGAGCCAGGGCGATGGAAGCAACGTCTCCACCGGCTGCTGACACTGCGGCATCAGCGGCAGCCAAAGCACCACCGGTTGAAACCTCTTCGCGCGCCTCAGAACGATTCGCCGCCTGGGTCTGAGGCTCTTCAACGACCTCTTCGACGACGGGAGCTTCAGCGGAAGCAGAAATCTCGTCGATCTGCCAAGCAATATCGGGGACCTCAACGGTGGTGACCTCGTCGACAGCAACGGTGGTGGCCGTCGCGTCAGAGGAGCTCTGCTGGTCTGACTGGCCACCGGGAGCAGCGCTCGCACCACCGGCGACAACGGCTGTCAAAGCAAGGCCTGTCACGGATGCGATAGCGGTGGGACGTACCGGACTCATTGACGTGATGGTGTCAGCGAGATCAGCGATCGGGGCGAGCGGATGACGCGCCATGCGGTGACGCGGAGCAGGCCTAGATGTCACGAATGTTTTTCTCCTTGTGATACCTACGAGGTCAGCTGTCGGATTCGGGCAGGAGAGCCCGGTTCGGTTTCCCGAACTTCACCCCGAGACCCTTGCGGGTCAGATTATTGGGTCCCCCGTGTCGGACTTTTTATACCTAGTCTCTGGCGGTCCAACTTAGGTGCGTCAGAGCAGGGTTGGTCTGTGCGACCGAAAGAAACTGTAAACCTAAATTACTCAAATGTCACGCGACGGTAACGAAAACGTGTCGCAGATAGAGAAAACGATTCGCTAAAGCCTCACAACTTCGCAGGTGTCAGGCTTTTTCAACGAAGAGATGTGGCGATAGCGACACTGGGATCGTCACGTATCCACGCACCCCTCCGGCCTCGTCAACGGCGCTGATGCGCACGACTTCCCCATGCACCGACAACGCCACCGTCGCACCCGGACGCAGGTCGAGCTCATCAAAGGAATGAATCAAATTCTCATCGGCTTGGATCGGCTCACCAATACGCACAATCCTCATGATCACATCTTCGGGACTGCGCACAGCGATCTCTACCGATTCTCCACGCCGCACGGAATCCGCACCAGGAATCGGATTGCCATAGGGGTCGGTGGTGGGGTCTTTCAGCAAAGTGATCAGACACTCCTCGACCTGATCGGACATGACATGCTCCCAGCGGCATGCCTCTTCGTGTACGCGAGCCCAATCCAACCCAATAACGTCAAGCAGGAGGCGTTCAGCCAACCTATGCTTGCGGACCACTTCAGTTGCCAATTCGCGCCCCTGCGTCGTCAGATCTAGGCGACGGTCATTCATGACATGCAGCAACCCGTCGCGCTCCATTCGCGCAACTGTTTGGGACACGGTTGGGCCCGAGTGACCGAGGCGCTCAACGATGCGCGCACGCAGGGGTGTTACCCCGTCTTCTTCCATTTCAAGAATGGTCTTTAGGTACATCTCGGTGGTATCGATGAGGTCACTCACGTCGGACTCCTCCAGTTCACCGTTTGGCTATGGCTTCAGCTTCAGAATATGGTCATATGCCCAATCAGCGTCACAACATCAATAATTACCTTTATTTTCAAGGGTTCTTAGCGCACCCTCATTTTCCAATATGCGAACGATGAATGTCATCGAATTAGTCTGGTGCCTCCATCGCGCTACATTTTGGGCATGGAGACCTTCCCCGCCCTTCCGCCTCAGATCCTTCCAGTAGACGGCCGATTCGGTTCCGGGCCCTCTCGCATTCGCCCCGAACAGATCGCAGCTGTGTCATCTACGGGCCTCATGGGCACCTCCCATCGTCAGCCCCCCGTCAAGAATCTCGTCGCACGGATTCGACACGGGCTCGCCGAGTTGCTCAGCGTCCCGAGCGACTACACGATCGCCCTCGGCAATGGCGGCGCCACCGCTTTCTGGGATATTGCCTGCGCATCCCTCATCCGCCGGACCGCCGTTTTCGCAGTGTCAGGAGAGTTTGGCGCAAAGTTCGCCGACGAGGCAGCGGCCGCTCCTCACCTATCAGCACCGATTGTTGTGCGCGCCAATAATGGCGAGTTAGCGCGCTTGACCGGACGCGAAACAGATGGCGACCTCGTCCCCGATGTTTTCGCTTACGCGCAGCATGAGACTTCAACCGGCATCATCGCTCCCGTGGAACGCCTCGGAAGTACCGATTGCCTCACGCTGGTTGATGCCACGTCGATTGCAGGTGGCTGCCCAGTAGATTTGACGCAAACAGATGCCTACTACTTCTCTCCCCAGAAGTGTTTCGGCTCCGATGGTGGCCTGTGGGTTGCGATCCTGTCGCCCGCGGCGGTTGCTCGCGCCGAAGAACTGAGCGCCGCATCGGATCGTTGGATCCCTAAGTTCCTCGATTTGAAATCAGCAATTGCTAACTCCGTTAAGGACCAGACTCTCAATACTCCGGCAGTGGCAACGCTGATTATGCTGGCTGAACAGATTGACTGGATGCTTGACAATGGCGGTATCGACGCGATGTATGCGCGTGCACAAGCGGCTTCGGATGCGATCTACTCGTGGGCCGAGGCGTCTCAAGTGGCCCGTCCTTTCGTCACCGATCCGACCCTACGCTCCCCTGTCGTGACCACCATCGAGTTCGACGAGGCAGTAGACGCCAAAGCGTTAGCTGCTCATCTGCGCCAAGCTGGGATTGTCGATATTGGCGCCTACCGTGGCGTGGGGGCGAACCAACTGCGCATTGCAACCTGGCCGGCCACCCCCATCGAGGATGTCCACGCGCTTTTGACAAGTATCGACTACGCCCTCGAACACCGGTCCTAGATCAGCATTCAGTCGCCTTTTTGCGCACGTTCAACCGCTTCAGCAGCCTGTTGTGCAGCCCACGCGCGCTCCAGAGGCCCCTCAATGCTCAGACGCGCTCGCCGCAGACGAATGTGCACATCCCAGTAGGCCATCGCCCACAGTCCACACACGAGGGCGATGCCGAGGGACCCGATACCACCGACAAGAATCGACCATCGCGCTCCCCACTGCTCCCCTACCCATCCGATGAGTGGAGAACCGATGGGCGTTGATCCCAGGAAGATCATTGAGTAGATCGCCATAACGCGCCCACGCATCGTCTCGTCGGTGGTGACTTGAATGAGGGCGTTTGCTGCCGTAATAAAGGTCAGCATGGCAAGCCCGACGGGGATCGACAAAATTGCGAAAGACCGATAACTGGGTGCCAGCCCCAAGACGATCTCGAAGAGGCCGTAGGCGGCGGCAGCAAGAATAATGAGCCGCATTCTGGGGCGAGTGCGGCGTGCTGCAATGAGCGAGCCTGTCAGTGCTCCAATAGCCATGAAGGACGACAAGATCCCGTATTCGCCGGCTTCTTTTCCATACACTTCGGTAGCCATGAGGGCGCTGGTCAACTGGAAGTTCATTCCCAGGGCTGACACGACGGCAACGGTCACCAGAAGCACGAGAATGTCAGGGCGGTTACGGATATAGACCAAGCCCTCACGGATCTGCCCTTTGGCGCGCCGCACAATTCGACGCGGCACCAACTCATCGACTCGCATCAGTGCCAGAGCAGTGACAGGAGCCAAGAAGAGGACGGCATTGACGATGAATACCCACCCAATGCCAACCCACTCAATAAGGAGGCCCGAAGCAGCGGGGCCGATGAGACGTGCGGTATTGAATGCCGTGGAGTTCAGACCTACCGCGTTTGGTAAGGAGTTGGCGGGCACCAGTTCCGACACGAAAGCTTGACGGGCAGGCGAATCCAATGCCGAAGCAACTCCACCGAGGAGGGCGAGGACGTAGACGTGCCACAGTTGCGTCATGTCCGTCAGGACAAGGATGCCGAGGATCAATCCCAGAAGGCCGGTGGTGAGTTGGCAGGCTTGGAGCAAATACCGACGGTTAAGGCGATCGGCTAGGACGCCGGCCCAGGGTGACAGGATCAGCAGGGGCAGAAATTGGAGGGCGGTAACAATCCCCACCTGGGTTCCAGAATTCTCTGTTAGGACAGTCAGAACGAGCCAGTCCTGGGCAACACGCTGCATCCATGTTCCGGTTGAGGCAATGATCGAGCCAATGAACCAGAGTCGAAAGTTGTAAAACCTCAGCGAGTGGAAGGTGCGGGACACGGGCGAGTGCGCCTCCGTAGGTGCATACGAGTGGGATGGTTACAGCATAGAGCGGCCCGCGAGAAGTCTCTCGCGGGCCGCTCACAGATCACATGCTCAGGAAATAAGAGCCCGGATGGGGCCGGTCAGGAAGTAGATGACAAAGAGGAGGGAGACCAACCACAGAAGCGGGTGAACCTTCTTCGCCTTATTCATGGCGGCCATGACAATGGTGTAGGTGATGAAGCCAACGCCAATACCCACCGAGATGGAGTATCCGAAGGGCACGAGGGCGATGGTCATGAAGGCGGGGATTCCGTGCTCGACCTTGGTCCAGTCAATCTCGGTCACCTGCTGCATCATAAGGAAGCCCACGAAGACGAGGGCTGTTGATGCGGCTTCGGTGGGTACGACCTCGACGAGTGGAGCCAGGAAGGTCGACAGAAGGAAGAGAATGCCGGTGGTCACCGAGGCGAGGCCGGTGCGCGCACCATCACCCACACCTGCGGCGGACTCAACATAGGAGGTGTTGGAGGAGACGCCGCCGACACCGCCGGCAACTGCTGCCAGTGAGTCAATCAGCAAGATGGCCTTCGTGCGAGGGGGATTGCCGTTCTCATCCAGGAGCTTGCCTGCGCCACCAACCGCAACCATGGTGCCCATGGTGTCGAAGAAGTCGGCGAGCATGAGCGAGAAGATCGTCAGGCAGACAGCCACGACACCCATCTTGGTGAAGCCGCCCAACATGTCGACCTTGCCCAGCGTATCGAAAACCGGCACGGCGACCGGTGATCCTTCAAGCGCAGGAATGGTGGTGCCCCAGCCAGTGGGGTTGTCTTCGGAGAGGCTACCCAGCGGGGAGATCGCTTGGACGATCACAGCCAGGATGGTCGCCGCAATAATCGAAATCAGGACCGCACCCTTGACCTGACGCACATACAGGACGATTGTCAGGAAGAGGCCGAAGATGAAGACCAGCATCGGCCAGCCAGAAAGCGAGCCGGCAATACCGAATTCAATCGGAGTGGCTCCCGCTCGGATGATGCCCGCATTGAGCAGACCGAGTAGGGCGATGAAGAGGCCCAGGCCCACGGTGATGGCGGTCTTGAGAGCACTAGGAACTGCTCGGAAGACGGCCTCGCGGAATCCGGTGAGGACCAGGATCGTGATGAGGATACCTTCCCAGGCGACGATACCCATAGCCTGTCCGAAGGTCAGGCCATTAGCTAGCACGAGGGTGAAGGCGACCATAGCGTTGAGTCCCATGCCTGCAGCTAGTGCCAGCGGATAGTTGGCAATAGCGCCCATGAGAATGGTCATGACACCAGCAACGAGGGCGGTGCCCGCTGCGATTCCTCGCGTGGTGATGGATCCGTCTTCAGGCAGGGCTGCAGACAGGATCGCAGGGTTCACGACGAGGATGTAGGCCATCGCGAAGAAGGTAACGAAGCCGCCGCGAATCTCGCGGCCAATCGTCGAGCCGCGGTGGCTGATCTGGAAGAACTTATCAAGGGACTGTGCGACCGCAGATTGGGATGGGGCGGTCTTGTGCTGTGTGCTCACATGCTCAATCGTGCACGGTCAGTGTGATGGGCCGCAAAAAAGTCGAACGTGAGTTTCGCCAACTATTTGACGCCCAGATCTCCTGGGCGACCAAAAAACGGCGTGCGTTTGGGCGATCTTCCGCTGTTTTCGAGGCGTCAACGTCCTTGATCGTCCGAGGCGCGATCTTGTGACATCGGCTCGGATTCTAAGGCTGCGTCATTGATCCGCGATGGGCGCACCGGCCACGCCGTGCCATTTTTGGGGACATCGGTCTCTGAGTGCGCTCCGCAGGTGTGGTCGAGGCTAACCACGCGACCATCGTCGGGGGCCCATTCGTTGGCGCACACACCGAAAACAGTTCGCATTGATCCTGACATTTTGAGCAGGAAGCCGCATGAAGAACAGGTGTGACGAGGGCGGCGCCCCGATTTCGGCCCCTGCTCGGAGGCATACCATCGTTTCACCGCGTCAGCGCGCCCCTGTTGAGACAGGACTCGGGCACGTCCCAGGCCCAGCTCACGAATGAGTGGCAGGTCTGCGTCCTCGCTGGAATCTTCGTAGCCCTGATCGAGCCGTTCGTCGTCAGCCTGGTACGGCAGAGCATCCTCGCGACTGATATCTCCGGGGCGCAGACGCTCCTCCCACGGAACCCAGTCGGGAGCAAGAAGGGCCCCATCTCGCGGCGTCATATCGACTTCGCAGACGGTGGCAGTGCGACCTCGAGGAACGCGTGCAACAGTCACTGTCCAGCACCAACCCATATATCCCGGATCGGTGGAAGCAAACCAGTGAGTGCCGAGTCGTTCTGCGTCCATTGAGAAACCCAGGTGTTCACCGACGGGCCGAGGGTGTGCAACGGCCTGCGCTGCGGCTAGCGCTACGTCGACTGCTGTTTCTAGGACAGCATCCGTTTTCACCGGCCGGATACGTTTGGACTGTTCAGGCATCGAAGTCCTCAGCAACGGCGCGCAGCACCATTGCGATCTTGGCTGCGTTGTCGGGGTATTTTCCTCGGCGCAGCGAGTTGGATGACGCGTCGAGCAACTTAATGAGGTCTTCGACCACGGGCACCATGGCCTGGGGCTTGCGGCGACGGTTCTGTGCGACAGACGGAGCTTCAGCAACAATCCTGACCGACAGGGCCTGGGGGCCTTTTCGTCCATCCGCAATCCCATACTCGACCCGGGTGCCAGGACGCGGGTTGGGAGCGTCGACGGGCAGTGCCGACGCGTGCAGGAACACCTCGACGCCGTCATCTCCTCCGATGAAACCGAAGCCGCGATCTGCGTCAAAGAATTTCACCTTGCCGGTGGGCATGGCCGTCCTCTTTCAGTCGATAAAAGTTAATGGCCTCGTCCAGAGGCCTTGCACCATGATAGTGGTCGCCGCGGTCTTCTGCTCAAAATCAGCCACGCCGAGGGCGAACATCTGTGCTTGGCTCTTCACGGGCACATCGACTCATCGCACCGTAATCTGGGGATACACACATTCCAGACGACTCGTCGGTGACACCGAACATGAGGAGAACCCGTGGGCAGAGTTCATCGCATTACAACAGCACTAGCGGCAACCGCACTGGCCGTGACCAGCATTTTCACGTTGCCTGCTTCGACGCTAGCAACCTCTCCCGTGACAATCGACGATAAAGTCGTCGATCCCGAAGGTTTCCTTTCCTCAGATCAAGTCGATGAGATTCGTAGTGCAGCATCTGATGCTGGATCCGAAGGCCTCGATATTTACTTTGTGGCAGTGCCTGACTTGTCTGGTGGAGATGGCGTTCAGTGGTGCCAGTCAGCGGGATCAAACTCGGGATTGTCCAGCCAGTCGATCGTTTATGTCATTGCCTATGAGCAACGTAATCATTCCTCGTGCGGTAACCAGGGCGAGCAGGTCGTGACTAACTCCGATCTAACCCGCGCCCACAGCGCCGCGCAGGAGATCCTCGCAGCCTCAAATCCGCTGACGGCGCAGGCAACAACAGATGCCGCATTGACGTTCATTGAGACCACAATCCAGGCAGCCGGGGACACTAACAGTTCAGCTTCCACGGGCTCGTCCTCGTCGTCAGGATCGTCGCCAGTCACTTCGACGAATTCGGCCTTCCTTCTATTCGTCGCCATTGCGGTGGGCGGCGCCGCTGTCATGGCCTTGGTGGCCCTATTCGGCTCACGCAAGAACACCAAGAACCTCAAAGATGCTGCGGCTCGCGATTTGGCCACATGGGAAGCTAAGGCCGACCTGGCGAATCGCCGTCTGCTCGAAGCCGATGAACTGGCGCGTTCAGCCAATGACGAACTGGAGTTCGCTCGCGCCCAATTCGGCCAGAATCGCACGGATGCCTACGCGCACGCCCTCGCAGAAGCACACAAAGTCATACGCCACGGCTTTGACCTGCAGCGTCAAATGAACGAGGCAACAGATCCGCGTTCACGCGCAACGCTTGCCTCGCAGATTCTGTCATCCCTGGATCAAGCATTACCGCGGCTGACTGCTCAACAAAAGGAGTTCGCGGCCCTGCGCGACTCGCAGGCAAGCGTGTCCGAGCAAGCCGCGGAGGTGCGCGGCCGCATCGACGAGACGCAGGCTTCCATCGGAGCTGCTGAGGCCGAGTTGAAGTCCTTGTCCGCAATGTTCCCAGCGGCCTCGATTTCATCTCTCCTGGACAATCCGGAACAGGCACGTGCGCTTTTGGATTCAGCTCGTCAGGCGGTTGAGCGCGCTGCTTTTTTGGCTCAAAGTGACGCCGTCAATGCGTTGGTTGCTTTGGATACTGCTCGCCGAGGCTTGGCAATGGCTCAGCACCAAGTCGGCGCGGTGATGAATGCTCAAAACGACCTGGCCGGCGTACAGGAGTCGCTCACGGCTGCAATCGCCTCGATTACCTCCGACATGTCAGATGTAACGCGACTTGGCGCTGACCGTCAGGCCTTTGCTCCATTGTTAGCGGATGCCTCGGCTGCCGTTGACACGGCACTCAAGGCGCGAGATTCTCAAGCTGATCCCCTTGAAGCTTTGGAGCGACTTCGCACGGCTGAGGCGGCTTTGGACGCTGCGTTGGAGCCGTTGCGTAGTGCTGATGAAGCCCGCGCAAAGCAGGCAGTGCGCGCTCAAGCTCAGATTCGAGATGCGACTGATGCATTGATACGTGCGCAGTCATTTGTCCAGGGGCGGCGTGGTGCAATTGGCTTATCAACGCGCTCGTTGCTGTCGCAGGCCGAGACTGCATTGTCGCAGGCACAGTCAGCTCTACCGAAGGATCCCAGCGCTGCAATGAGCCACGCGGCCAATGCAAGCGTGCTGGCTGGCCAGGTCCTGTCGAGGACGCGCGACCACACAGGCTTCGATGATGAGTCTGACTTTGGGTCCGGGTCTGGCTCCTCATTGGGCGAGGCGTTGCTCTGGTCTGTGCTCTTGGGCGGCGGAGGCAGTTCCAGAGGTGGCGGTGGAGGCGGCTTCAGTGGAGGTGGCTTCAGTGGAGGTGGCTTCAGTGGAGGTGGTTTTGGCGGCGGCCGAACCTCAAGTTTCTAAATCTTTTGCGCTCACAGCCAATCCTCAGCGATACCCAAGCATCTCGTCATTCCCACCGATAGGATCGACTTGGAAATCACGTCCCCTACAAACAACTCAGATTCGAAGACTAAGGAGCCGTCATGGCAGAAAAGCAATCCATTCTCGGACGTATCACCCAGCTTGCGAAGGCAAATATCAATGCTCTTCTCGACAAGGCTGAAGATCCGCAGAAGATGCTGGATCAGTTGATCCGCGATTACACCAATTCAATTGCTGACGCTGAAACAGCCGTCGCTCAAACTGTCGGCGATCTGCGTCTGGCTGAGAAGGATCATGCTGACGATGTGGCCACGGCTGCTGACTGGGGTCGCAAGGCAGCTGCAGCTTCGGCTAAGGCTGACGAGCTGCGTAATGCTGGTGATTCGGTTGGTGCTGACAAGTGGGATGGTCTGGCTAAGGTCGCCATTGGTAAGCAGATTCAGTTTGAACGCGAGGCTGCTGATGCTGCTCCGATGATCGCTTCCCAAACTGAGGTGGTGGAGAAACTCAAGAGCGGGCTTGCTCAGATGAAGGACAAGCTTTCCGAGCTGCGGTCCAAGCGTGACCAACTGGTTGCTCGCCAGAAGTCTGCTGAAGCTCAGGCTCAGGTCACCGACGCGATTTCGACGATCAATGTTTTGGATCCGACCTCAGAGTTATCTCGTTACGAAGAAAAGGTGCGTCGCACGGAGGCTCTTGCGCAGGGCAAAGCCGAAGTTGCAGCCTCGTCCCTGGAGTCTCAGTTCGCTGAACTCGAAACAGATTCCTCAGACGTTGAGATCGAGGCTCGCCTAGCCGCTTTGAAGAACCAGGGCTGATCACATAGATCTGGTCAATACACTGGTGCCCCGCTCGATCCGAGCGGGGCACTGTGTTGTTGCAGCCGAGGACGCCTCATGGGCGAAAACGCTAGCCGTCGCCCTCTTGGATCGGGCGGCGAGGTGGCCGCGGTGGGTCGGGCGTTGAGACGAGCGCGAAGCAGCTCGCCTCATGGGCGAAAACGCTAGCCGTCGCCCTCTTGGATCGGGCGGCGAGGTGGCCGCGGTGGGTCGGGCGTTGAGACGAGCGCGAAGCAGCTCGCCTCATGGGCGAGGACGCCTCGCCGCCCGATCCTCCCAGGTCACAAATAATCGAAAGGATTAAAGTCGTCGATGTCGATGATATGAAGCCTGGGAAGTTTGACCTGGAATGCTTGGACATCGTACTCAAGATCGATGATTTCTAACCCGCGCTCTTCGAGCTCGTGCAGCTTAGAAGACAAGAACTCCTTGAAGCACATGATTGCCACTCGCCGCCCCTGGTCGAGCAGCTCCTCAATCTGAGGCAGGTAGTCAACGTCATGGCTGGCAACGATCACCGATCCGCTTCCAAGCTCGCAGATGGCTTCCATGGTGCGCTGCAAACCAACGTCGACCACCTTCATGTCTTCGGGTCCCGACAGCGGAATGACCGAATACTCCATAGCGGTCAGGGCTTGAACAAACCCCATTGGTAAGAACCCGGATGAGCCGTTGAGGAAGAAGAGTCCCTTGGCTTTGGTTCCCCATTGTTCTGAGGCGGCTTCAAGGACTCGGTCCCATCGGGGCCGTTCTTCTGGGTTGGGTCTTCGGTCTAGGACTGACATTCCCAGGGTTGCGTCGATGTTTTCGCCGTCGACAACGAGGTAGGTCGGGGCATTAGCTTTTTGATTACTTATTTCGTTACTCATAGGGCGATCTTAGCGGTCTTATCTCCGTCAGATTATTTGCCTCAAACATGGGCAGGGCCCAGACTCCGTTGAGGAGAGTCTGGGCCCTGCCTGTTGTCAGGGGCGATCAGGCGTTCACTTGACGTCCTCGTCAACCCAGTCGAAAGTGCGGGTGACGGCCTTCTTCCACAGACGGTAGGTGCGATCACGCTCGGCCTCATCCATGGACGGGGTCCAGCGCTTGTCTTCCTGCCAGTTGGCGATCACGTCGTCAGTTCCGTTCCAGAATCCGACGGCGATGCCGGCTGCATAGGCGACGCCCAGCGCAGTGGTCTCAGCAACGACGGGGCGGATGACGTCCACGCCGGAGATGTCTGCCTGGAATTGCATGACCAGGTCGTCAGCAGTCATGCCGCCGTCAACCTTGAGTTCCTTGAGCGGCACGCCGGCGTCGGCATTCATCGCGTCGATGAGCTCGGCAGACTGGAAGGCCGTGGACTCCTCGACAGCGCGTGCGATGTGACCCTTATTGACGTAGCGCGTCAGGCCGACGATCGCACCGCGAGCATCACCTTTCCAATATGGGGCGAAGAGGCCGGAGAACGCGGGGACGAAGTAGACGCCACCGTTGTCTTCCACCGTTGCGGCAAGCTTGCCAATCTCGGAGGACTTGGTGATGATTCCGAGGTTGTCGCGCAGCCACTGGACCAGGGACCCTGCAACAGCCACAGAGCCTTCAAGGGCGTACACGGGCTTGGCGTCACCGAGCTTGTAGAGAACGGTGGTGAGCAGTCCGTTGGTGGAGAATACGGGTTCCTCGCCGGTGTTCATCAGGGTGAAGCAGCCGGTGCCGTAGGTGTTCTTCGCCATGCCCTTTTCGAAGCAAGCCTGGCCGAAGGTCGCGGCCTGCTGGTCACCGAGGATGCCAGCGATGGGGGTGTCGATGAGCAGGCTGTTCTTGTGTCCGTAACCGTAGATTTCGGAAGAGGACTTGATTTCGGGGAGCATCGACATGGGGATGCCGAAGTCCTTGCAGATGTCTTCTCGCCATTCGAGGGTGCGCACGTCCATGAGAAGTGTGCGCGAGGCGTTGGTGACGTCGGTGGCGTGGACGCCGCCGTTGACCCCGCCGGTCAGGTTCCACAGGACCCAGGTGTCGGGGGTACCAAAGAGGAGGTCTCCGGCTTCGGCACGTTCGCGGGCTCCTTCAACATTGTCGAGGATCCACTTAACCTTGGTGGCCGACGGGTAGGTGGAGATGTTCTCGCCGGTGATTTGGCGGTAGCGTTCGGTGCCGAGCGGGTCTCCTGCGGCAATTTCGCGCGCGATTTCACCAGTACGCACGTCCTGCCAGACGATGGCGTTGTAGACGGGTTCACCGGTGTTCTTGTCCCACACAATGGTAGTTTCACGCTGGTTGGTGATACCAACGGCGGCGAGTTCGTGGCGATTAATGTCAGCCTTTTGGAGGGCGTCTGCAACGACGGAGCGCACCGACTGCCAGATCTCAACGGGGTCGTGTTCAACCCAGCCCGGGTTGGGGAAGATCTGGGTGAATTCTTGCTGGCCAACGGAGACGACTTCACCGGAGTGGTTGAAGATGATGGCTCGCGACGAGGTGGTGCCCTGGTCGATTGCGAGAACGTACTTAGCTTCGGACATGAGTGATGTTTTCCCTTCTGACACTTCTCTGTGCTTCAGATTAAAATTAAAGACGTGGGTGTCGTGGCGAAGTCCGCCCGGGACTCCGACGTCTAGTTGTTGCATCTACTGAATCAGGCTAGGCCGCTAACGAAAGCGATGACGGTTGCGACGATTGCACCGACGACCGGGCCAACGACGGGAACCCAGGAGTAGTCCCAGTCGGAGCCGCCCTTGCCCTTAATGGGCAGGACCGCGTGAGCGATACGCGGACCGAGGTCACGGGCAGGGTTGATGGCGTAGCCGGTGGGGCCGCCCAGGGAGTTGCCGATGACAACGATGATGAGAGCAACGCCGAGCGGGCCAATAGCTGTTTCGGTGTAGCCGGAGACCCAGATCCACAGGATGAGGACGGCGGTCCCGATGGCCTCTGTGAAGAGGTTCCATCCGTAGGAACGAATCTCAGGGCCGGTGGAGAAGACGCCCAGCTTGATGGCTGGGTCGCAGTCTTCGTCGAAGTGCTTCTTGTAGGTGAGCCAGCACAGGACGGCGCCGAGGAAAGCGCCGAGGAACTGGGCGACGATGTAGATCGCAACATTGGCTACGGTAACGGGGATTTCGCCAGCGAGGGTCACTGCTGGATCAAACATATGACCGATGACCTTGGCAATGGTCACGGCCGGGTTGAGGTGGCCACCCGTTCCGTGGGCAACGTAGACACCGGCGAGGACTGCGAGACCCCAGCCCCAGTTGACGAGTAGCCAACCACCGCCGTGGCCTTTGGTCTTGGGAAGGATGTTCTGGGCGACGACACCGCCACCGAGCAGCAGCAGGACTGCGGTTCCGAGGAACTCCTGCATGAAGATCTGACCTGCGGACATTTCTTCAGCCTTTCTTCGATGCTTCTTCGCATCGAACTCGTCGGCGGCAAATTCCGCCGAAGATTTTCTCCGGGAGGGATCTCTCCCCGGCGCTATCCTCGCACCGGCTGGGTGACAATGCCCGGTGTTTGAGCGGCGATCCCGCTGTTTTGGCGCAAATCGTTCCGGTTCGGTGATCCCGACTGGCGGTGGGACCAGTCCGGTTGTACAAGCACAAGTATCAACCCGGATGCACATCGACCCGCGACCATTGGACGTTTGTGCACACTTTATGCCCTCACGCGCTCATACGTGACCGGGTCACAATCGACACACAAAAGAGCATTGACCACCAGAATCGTCACGCGTGCACGCTTGTGCATGGCAAGATACAAACTGTGACGATCCGTGATGAACAGGCTCACGAAGCAGCCTCAATGTATTACCTGCAAGGGCAGACGATGGAAACCATCGCCCGCCACCTCGGAGTTTCACGCTCCTCAGTTTCACGATTGCTGTCCTACGCCCGCGACACTGGCCTCGTTCGCATTTCAGTGTCAGCGGCACCCGGACTCAAAGGTACTCTCGCAGGCCAAATTTCCGACATCTTCGGCGTCCAAGCATCAGTCGTGCCCGTCCACGATGTCCACACCGAAGTCAACCGGCTTCACAACGTGGCACTCGTAGCCGCTGAGCGACTCACCGACATGATGAAACCGGGCACCACCCTGGGCATTGCCTGGGGCAACACGACTTCGGAAATCACCCGCTGCATGCCAAAAGTCAACTTTCCTGGCTCCACCGTCGTCCAACTCAATGGAGCGTCCACCGCCACGGAATCGGGCATGCCCTACGCCGATGCCATCATTTCGAGAGCAGCACGATCAATCGGTGGACGCATGGTCAACTTCCCCGTGCCCGCATTCTTTGACTACGAAGACACAAAAACAGCCCTGTGGAGAGAACGCTCCATCCAAAACGTTCTCAATACAATCAACGCCTGCGACGTCGCGCTCTTTGGCGTCGGCTCCATGTCTGCACGCCTCCCCTCCCACGTTTACTCCGGTGGTTTCCTCGAACCCGAAGAACTCGCTGCCGTTCAGCGTGACGGCGTCGTTGGCGACGTGTGTACCGTGCTCATTCGCGAGGACGGCTCCACCGACATGGAGCTCAATAAACGTGCCTCCGGCCCCAGCCCTGAAACTCTGCGCAAAATCCCCAAGAGGCTCTGCGTCGTATCCGGCGCGTCCAAAGCCCTCCCACTCCTGGGGGCTCTACGTGCCCGCGTAATCACCGACCTCGTCCTCGACGATGGAGCAGCCCGCGAACTCCTCGAGCTCGTACGCACCCGTGTCGCCCGGGCCCGAGGCGGCCGATGACCTTCCACCTGCGCCATGCACGCCCCAAGGACGTCCGCGATATTGCCGCCCTCGTCCACCCGTACGCCATACGCAGGATACTGGTCAATAAAGAACTCATCGCCTACTTCGAGGACGTCCAAGAATTCATCGTCGCGATCGATGACGAAGACGGAGAGCTCATCGGCTGCGGCGCTCTGCACGTCATGTGGGACGACATCGGCGAAATCCGCACGCTGGCAGTGGCACCCAAGCACCTCCACCGCGGCGTCGGAGCCGCAATCCTACGCGCACTCATTGACCGCGCGGTGCTCCTCGACCTCCAGCGCGTCTTCTGTCTGACCTTCGAGGTCAACTTCTTTGCCCGCCACGGCTTCGTTGAGATTCAAGGTACGCCGGTTGGCGAAGATGTCTTCCAGGAAATGGTGTTATCCCACGACGACGGCGTTAAAGAGTTCCTCGACCTCGCCTCCTACAAGCCCAACACCCTGGGTAATACTCGGATGCTGCTGGACCTGACCGTGTACGAGGGGCGTCCGCCATCGAACGGCATCTAAGCCGCACAAGAATTAGGCGGGCCCCTGCATCACCTGCGCAGCAAGACGCCCCTCCAAGCCGCGGATCGCCACATCGAGGCCAAACTCAAATTGACGCTGCGCCTCCTGCGTCGCTGTAGCAGAATCCTTGACATTGAGGTAATAGGCCATCAGAGCAGAGACGTGCGGCAATGCCTGATCAGCATCTCGACCTAGCTCACCGAAAGTACAGTCGTGGCCGTCAGTTTTTCCCGACTCCCAGCCGATGAGGGCCCTGCCTGCGATGACTGCATGATGCGAAATGAGTCCGACAGCGCTACCGGCATCAACTTCTGAAAATCCTGCGTCCTTTAGGGCACCGACAGCAATGTCAATGACTTTGAGGAAGGGCACCAACCCAGTGGCTCCCAAATCAACGTGTTTGGCCAGGACCCCAACTGAAGCAACTGCACCGCGAGTCATTCGCGCGAAAGTACGCAGAACATCTTGCCACGGGCCCTCAACACTTGCCAACGCCTCGTCATCCAACGCCATACGCAGCCGGTCGGTGGCAGCCAGACGCATCAGCCCATCACGCCCACCTACGTGGTAGTTCAACGCAGTCGGATCAACGCCCAACTGATAGGCAACAGCCTGCATCGTCAACTTCTCAGGAGCAATAAGGCGCGTTGCCGCAACAATCTTGTCCCGATCGATAACAGCCGGCCGCCCCTTAGCTTTCTTACGCGGAGCCGATCCGCCACCGGACACAGGAGTCATCGCAGGATAATTTTAGAGCTTCTTCACCAGGGGGAAGGTAATGGTTTCACGAATACCCTGGCCGGTTAGAGCCATGAGTAAACGATCCAATCCCATGCCCATACCGCCAGCTGGAGGCATGCCGTACTCCATGGCCATGAGGAAGTCCTCATCCAAAACCATCGCCTCAGGATCGCCCTCGGCGGCAGCCAAAGCCTGAGCCTCAAAGCGTTGACGCTGGATCACCGGGTCTACCAACTCAGAGTATGCCGTCGCCAACTCAAAGCCGCGCACATACAGATCCCACTTTTCCACCAGGCCAGGCTTCGTGCGGTGTCCGCGGGTCAGCGGTGACGAATCCTCCGGGTAGTCGCGCACAAAGGTCGGGGCCCACAGCTTGTCACCCACTGCGGCCTCGAAGATCACCTCGGCAACCTTGCCCGGACCCCAGTGGTCGGCCACGTCCTCGCCCAACTCCTCGACAATACGCACCAGCTCATCGCGCGGGGTATCAACGCTAAATTCGCGGCCCAGTGCCTCAGCGGTCGCGTCGAACATAGAAATTTCCGCCCACTGGCCCGACAGGTCATAGGAGGACCCATCGGCCAAGGTCACGACTTCACTGCCCAAGGCGTCGCGCGCCGCCTTCTGGATGAACTCACGGGTGCGGCGGGCCATCGTGTCGTAGGAGCCGTAAGCCTCGTAAGCCTCAAGCATTGTGAACTCAGGACTATGGGAAGAATCCGCGCCCTCGTTGCGGAAGTTGCGGTTGATCTCAAAGACCTTGTCGATACCGCCGACAACCGCACGCTTGAGGAACAGTTCGGGGGCAATGCGTAAGAACAACTCCGTGTCGTACGCGTTCATGTGGGTCGCGAACGGGCGGGCAGCCGCTCCCCCGTGCAGATTTTGTAGCATCGGGGTTTCAATCTCGATGAACCCGGCCTCGTCAAAGTAGTCGCGCAACGACTTCACGACCTTGGAACGCATGCGCACCATGTCTCGGGCCGACGGGCGCACAATCATGTCGAGGTAGCGACGACGCACGCGCATGTCCTCCGACAGCGCAACCTCGGTGCCGTCCTCGGCGGTGTAGGTCTTCGGGAGGGGTCGGATGGCCTTAGCGGCAACCTGCCACGCGGGAACCGGATCGCCCTCGTTGATTCCGGGGGTAAACAGGCCGGCTGGAGCGCTGCCCGGGCACGCCATGACAGAAAGCTCACCACGACGCGAAGAAATGACGCGACCATGCACGAAGAGGTGATCTCCCAGGTCGACGTCTGTTTTGTATGCAGCCAGGGAATCGAGGCCGATCTCGGCGGCCGACAGCATGACCTGAATGCGGTTGCCCTCGCCGTCCATGAGGGTTGCGAAGCAGAGTTTGCCGCCGTTACGCGCGAGCATCACTCGGCCCGCAATACCGACCTCATCCTGGGTTTCCTCACCCAGTTCCAAGTGGGCGTACTTGGCACGGACCTCGGCAATAGTCGAGGTGATCGCGAGGACAACCGGGTAGGCTTCGACGCCCGACTCAATAAGGCGCTCACGCTTTTCAGCGCGGATACGCACCTGCTCGGGGGCGTCCTCGTTGTCGGGATTGGCGGCGGTTTCGTTCTGGGGCTTCACGTCAGTCACGCCCCTATGGTAGCGCCCGCCCGCGCAACTCTTCGTTGTTGGCAGGCTCAAGAATGGTGATGCCGGACTCTGTTCGGGCCTCGCTCCTTGGCCAAGTACCGGTTTCCTAGCGTCCCGACGACTTCAAGCCCAGTTCCACAGCGCGTTGGGATTCTTCGGGGACCGCACCCGGATTAGTGCCTTCTTCAACGATGCGGTTGTCAGAGTCAACGAAGACCACTGCGGGCTTCCAGTCCCGCACCTGCGATTCGGGGACGTGAGCGTAAGCCATGATGATCACCAGGTCGCCCTCGTCAACCATGTGGGCGGCAGCGCCGTTGAGTTGGACAACGCCAGAGCCGGCCTCGCCTGCAATCGTGTAGGTGGACAGGCGGTTGCCGTTATTGACGTCGGCGATGTCGACTCGTTGTCCGGGCGCGATATTCGCCGCTGCAAGCAGGTCGGCGTCCACGGTGATCGACCCGACGTAGTGCAGGTCGGCGCCGGTGACGGTGGCGCGGTGGATCTTGCCTTGGATCATTTCGCGCATGACTTCACTCATTGCTCGTTGCCTCCCTGGTCTCCGGCGGCACGTAGGGCCACGCCCATATTGTCAATGAGGCGTGTGGTTCCAACTTTCGCAGCAACCAGGATGCGGCCAGCACGTGCAGTCGCATCGGCGACGGGTGTCGCGTGAGCGAGCGCGTCCTCGTCTGCCAGTTCAGTACCTGCGCTGGCTGCTAGGACGTCGAAAGTTCCGTCATCGACAACAGCCACATAGTCGAGGACGATTCCGCCCTCGTCGTCAATTTCCTTCATCACACGGACGACTAGTTCGTCTGCGGATGCGCCCTCGTCTGCAAGAGCGACGGCTGCTTGCAAGCCCCGAGATAGTGCTCGCGCGCGTACCCGTTCGTCCTCGCTAAGGTATTGGTTTCGGCTCGACAGCGCGACGCCGTCCTCATCGCGCACAATCGCCACGGGGTGAACGGTGACGGGAAGGTCGAGCTGGTTAAAGACAGTTCGCAGCATGGCCAGTTGTTGGGCGTCCTTTTGGCCATACAGGGCGACATCTGGGCGTACGAGTCCAATGACCTTGGTGCACACGAGGGCAACTCCGGCGAAGTGTGTGGGCCGGGTTTTTCCTTCGAGAACGCGCGCAATGGGCCCCGGGTCGATGGAGACGCGCACGGGTTCGGGGTACACCTGATCCGGTTCGGGTGCCCACACGAGGTCGGCGCCAACAGATGCGAGCGCTTCCATGTCTGCGTCGAGGGTGCGCGGGTAAGCGTCGAAGTCTTCGCCGGGGGCGAATTGGGTGGGGTTGACGAAGATTGTCACTACAACGTGGTCGGCGAGCGTTTTGGCTTCGCGGACGAGTTGGAGGTGGCCTTCGTGCAGAGCTCCCATGGTCATGACTAGGGCGCGGCTGCCTTGCAATGCGTCGAGGGCGGATGCCAGCTCGGAGCGCGTGCGGGTCAGGACGGGGCGTTCGCTCATGTCTCCATTGTGGTCCCCGCTGGGGCCGCGTGCCCATTTCCGTGCTGGGGTTCACTCCCGGCGGAACGGCTGCGGCGATATGTGGGTTCGCCGGTGTGCACGAAGTGGTGCGTCAGAGGGGGGTGGACTGGTTGGGAGGTCCGTCTGACGTAGTACATGGTGCACGAGGACGAGGGCGGCGCCGCCTATGGGCGTCCCTCGGCGAAGTTTTGGGCGTCCCTCGCGGGAAAGATGGGCGTCCCTCGCGGGAGGTCAGGCGGGCGGGTTGAGGGAGGCGCGGATTGCCGTCGCCTCGCGCTCACCCAACTTACGGCCGCCTTCTAGCAGATCCGCCAAAGTACGAGTCATATGCGCGTAGGTATCCAACTCCCCACCCAGCTCAGACTTGGCAGCCATGGCTCGCACATGTTCTGCCACAGTCCCGGCATCACCGCGAGCAACCGGCCCAGAGATCCCTTGGATTCCCTCAGACAGGGCTCGATCAAGCGCTGCCTCGAGCAAAGGCCGCACATACAGCGCGGGGTTCTCAATCCCCGCTTCGCCAAGAATCCTCGTAGTTTGGACGACGAGGCCGGCCAGGAAATTCGCCCCGTGGGCAAGACCAGCGTGGTAGAGGGTCCTATCGTCCTCGGCAACCACTACCGGCTCGCCGCCTATCTCCACAACAAGCGCTTGGGCAATCGGCAAGAACGGGGCTGCGGCGGTGACCGCGAAGGGAGTACCGACCAGGCGCTGGACATCGACGGAATATCCGGTGAAAGTCATTGCCGGGTGGATGGCCAGGCCAATCGCCCCCGACGCAATGGCCGGAGCCAAGATCCCCGTCCCATGAGCACCAGATAGGTGGACAACAATCTGGCCGGACTGCCACCGACCTAATTCAGCCAACCCTGCCACCAATGGAGCGATCTGGTCGTCAGGAACCGCCAGGATGACGACCTCGCTGCGCTCAATAACCTCGGGCACCTCAAGGATCGGCACTCCGGGCAGCATGGCGTCGGCGCGTTCCTTGGAACGTTCAGAGGATGCACTGACTCCAACGATCTGGTGACCAACAGAACGTAAGGCTGAACCAAGCACCGGGCCGACTTGGCCCATGCCGATAATGCCAATGCCTAAACGTCCGGCGCGATCTTCACTCATGAGTGATCTCGCTTGCCGCGTCCTCGTCAAAGAGACTGCCTTCAGCCTCAATACCTTGAGCGGGCAGATTGTCAATCTTTTGCGAAACCCGAATCATCCACTTTTCGGGAGGCTCGCTTGAACGGCGCAAGCCAGACTTGATACGCAGTTCCTCCAACAATGTTTTGGCCTGGCCCACCTCAACATGGTTGGCTCTGTGCTGGATCTGGCCGGGCACGATATTGACGTGAACATTGGCCAGGCCGAGCTTGCGTTCAATCGGCCCCTGGTTGAGGTTGAGAGACTGGGCGCGCTCGATGGGAACAAAAGCCGTCGTGTGGGTGAGCCACCCGTCGCGCACAACAAAAGTGGAATCAGTTAACGCATAGGCACGGCGCTTGTAGGAGAACCAATCAAGCCAACGGGCCTTCACCGGAACCGGGACAAAACCCTGCCCGTCCCGACGCCCCTTAAACGCCACATCCAAGAATATCTGCGGATCTTGAACTCCCAGATCACGTATGACTAGCCACAGGGCGAGTTCGGCTTCGGCGCGCGTACCAACAGGCAAAAGGACGTGTCCGGCGAGGGCAGCCGCCGAATCATTGGATGATTCACCCGATTTGCCCCCCACGCCGGCTTGCACAATGGTCACTCGATACCAGTCCTTGCGGCGCCACAGCCAAGGCTGCGTCACTTGAACCGCGTGGACGCGGCGCGGAGGAATGGTCTGTGATCGGGTTTCCAGCAGGCCTCGCCGCACCCGGATGCCGTCGGCTGAAACCGCGGCCGTGAAGTTGAACTCCCCTGCAAAACGGCTCCATATGAATCCACCAATACCCAAAATAATGGGCAGTAAACCTAGGAGTGAACCGAGAATCTCTGGGCCAATAACGAACGCTAGGACGACGATTCCAACAACCAACCCCACTGCGATGAGCCCCATAATCGCCACCCCCATTGACAAAGCAATGGAGCCAACAAGCCGGCCGACGGGGATCGTGTAGAGGGAACGCTCAGCAGCCACGGGAGCCTGCGGTCGAGAAGAAGTATGTCCTGGCAGGCCCGCGTGTGACACGTCCTGGCCGTCGTCGGGTGCTTCGCTCTTTTCGTCGAGGACGATGCCCGCTGCCCTGGCCAAAATTTCAGCGCGCAGGGCTTCCAGTTCCTCAGTCTTGAGGTAGCCAAAAGTCAGGTTCGAGTCGTTTCCTCCCGCGACCTCAATGTTGAGCTTACCCAGGCCAAAGATTCGTCCGAGCAGCGGGTGGAAGAGATCGACGGCTTGGATTCGATCCAGGCGCGCATGGCGCTGGGATCGCTGCAAAATACCATGTCTAAACCACACAGCGGTGCCTGTGACAGCAAAAGAGGTGGCTCGCCAAGCAAGCCACGAGTATCCGGCCGCGATGAGCAGGAAGACAAGGGCAGAACCAATAAGAGCCACGGCAATCTGTCCGCCGCTGAATTGGCGCGCAAAATCTGTTTGTGCAAGATCAGCAAAGATCTCGTAGTTCTGATAGACCACGAAGGCCGCGAGCGCCGCGAGCGCCTTCCACGCATTAATTATCGGTGAGATCGGATGGATTTTGCGCCACTGGTCGGCGGGCACGCCCTCGTCAACGACGGATGTCTTTCGCACCTTGACCGGACGTCCTTTTTCTTCGGTACTCACAGGCCCGCCAATTCTGCACTGCCGCGTTCGGCCAGAAGGTCGCGCAGGCGGGCGGCCTCGTCGGCGGGGACACCGTTGAGGGTGCCCGCTGTTTCCACCGAAGCGGTGTTGAGTTTGATTTCGGCGATGCCGAAGGCTCGGGCGATGGGCCCTTGGGACACGTCGACGTATTGAATGCGTCCGTAGGGAACCAGGGTCAGGCTTTGGAACATGACGCCCTTGCGGATACAGAACTCATCTGCACCTTGCCCAAAAGCCATTGCCCGCACCTGGCGAGGAATGAGCCACAGCAACCAGAGGATGAGGAGCGCGAAGACGCCCGCGCCGATCCACAGCAACGGTTCAACGAGGACGGCCGCGATGGCAAAACCAATGAGAGGTGGAAGTGTCCAGATGAGGTTTCCGATAATGCGGACTTTTGTCAGTGCCGGGGATACGGGGTGGAAGTCCACGCCTTCGGGTGTCATCAGATCAGCCATGATCTCGCTTTCTTCTCGTTAGCGTCTATGTTCGCACATCATTTGGGGGGGCTAGCCAACAGGCGCAGAAAAGTCCCACTTGTCTCCCACACAACTCCCAGGAAACATTCAGCGCAGTCGGGGATGATGGTGTCATGCTTGCGCAAGAAAACACCGGTGAAGCCCGTCTACTTGTTGTCGACGACGAGCCCAATATCCGTGACCTGCTCGCCTCCTCCCTACGCTTCGCCGGTTTTGATGTCCTGTCTGCCGAGGATGGTGCCTCTGCGTACCGCCTGGCCATGGATGAGCATCCCAACCTCATCGTGTTGGACGTCATGCTGCCAGATATGGACGGATTCACCGTCACGCGGCGTCTGCGCGAAGCGGGAGTGAACGTGCCTGTCCTTTTCCTGACGGCTCGCGACGACATGCGCGACAAGATCCAAGGCCTGACAGTGGGCGGTGACGACTACGTGACCAAACCTTTCGGCCTCGAAGAAGTAGTCGCACGCATCCGCGCGATTTTGCGGCGCACCATGGGTTCTGAAGAGGACGACGGCAAGTTGCGCGTCGGAGACCTCGTCGTTGACGAGGACGCGCACGAAGTCACCCGGGCGGGTATTGATATTGACCTGAGTCCCACAGAGTTCAAACTGTTGCGCTACCTCATGCTCAACGAGGGCCGCGTGGTGTCCAAAATACAGATCCTGGACCATGTGTGGGAGTACGACTGGGATGGCGAAGTTGCAATCGTCGAATCCTATATTTCGTATCTGCGTCGCAAGCTCGCTGTTGAGGGGGCAGGCGGCGAATTGATCCACACTAAGCGGGGAGTTGGTTACATCCTGCGCGCCGAGGACTGATCGAGGGGCTGACCTATGGGGATGGGACCGATCGGTCGATTGCAAAGGTCCTGGGATGGCCGACCGCTATCAACCCAGCTCGTCGCCGTGATTACAGGGCTTCTAGCTTTGGGACTGATGATGTCGGGGACCGTCATGATTGGTCTTTTGCAGCGCCACCTCGTATCCCAGGTGGACCAGCAGCTAGCCTCGGTTGCTTTTTCGGTGACGACCGCATCCTACGGTCATGTTGATTCAAGAGAATCGGCAATTCCTACGCTCTATTACATTCGCCGTGAACTCCAAGGGTCTCAGGAAGAAGTCAGCTACTACCCGGAGACTCTCGAAGCAGCCGGCACTCCCCTCATCCCTGAACTCTTAACAGTCGGCGAAAGTGCCGACACAGCCTCGGGCATGACAACTCCCGTGACCGTCCAGTCAACGAAACGTGGGGCGACGTGGAGAGCTGTTGCCGTGCCGATCTACACGGTAACTTCCTCCGAGCCGATTGGCGTCATGACGATCGCTCTGCCTCTGGCGGATGTCCAGCACACTCTGCGCACAACAGCCCTATATATGACGACCACGGCCGCGGTTATCGTCCTGGTGGGTGGCGTTATCGGTAAGTGGCTGGTGCGCCGGTCCTTGTCTGCCCTGCGCCGTATCGAATCCACGGCTGGCAAGATCGCAGCAGGCGACCTGACCCAGCGCGTCGAGTCCGGTTCCCCCACCACCGAGGTGGGATCGTTGTCGTTGTCTTTGAACGCCATGCTCACCCAGGTCGAGCAGTCTTTCGAAGCCCGGCAGCAATCTGAGAACAAGATCCGACGTTTCGTGTCCGATGCTTCTCACGAATTGCGAACCCCTTTGGCCGCGATCTCAGGCTATTGCGAGTTGTATTCGATGGGCGGCGTGCCCGAAGAACGCATTTCAGAGGTCATGGGGCGAATTTCATCGGAGTCGACCCGCATGGCAACTCTTGTTGAAGACCTTTTGACGCTGGCGCGTCTGGATGAGGGGCGCCCACTGGAGTTCACCGACGTTGATTTGGTCAAGCTCGCAGATAACGCAGTCTTCGACTTGCAGGCTTTGGATTCGACTCGCGCCGCAGCATTGCAGGACCTTTCGGGGCGTAAACCGCCGATGACTCTGGTGGTGAGCGCTGACCGTGACCGCATCCAGCAGGTATTCACCAATCTCATTGGCAACATCATTCGCTATACGCCTGAAGGTTCCCCCGTTGAGATCGCTCTGGGGACTGTGTCCGGTCGTGCCGTGGTCGAGTTCCGGGATCACGGTCCTGGCATCGACGATGACGACCGTAGCCGCGTCTTTGAACGCTTCTACCGAGCCGATACGTCTCGCAATCGGACGACTGGTGGATCGGGCTTGGGATTAGCCATCGTTTCGGGGATCCTGTCGGCTCACCACGGCACCGCTGAGTTGACGAGGACGAAGGGCGGCGGGTTGACCGTACGCATCGAACTACCCATCGGTCAGTGATTCGTGCCACCGGAGATGCCGAGTTACCACGTGGGTGATTAGCATAACCGGGTATCACCTGACACAGGAGCTGCCCATGGGTGCACAGGCACCTCAGTGGCTGCTAAGCGCTTTCGTAGACGCTATGCAGCAGATCGGCGCAACAGCGACGACCGATGAGCTCGACGTCGAGGCTTTCGACCTCGCCGCACGTTGGAGCACACCCGATCGCCACGTACACAATCTGCGCCATCTTATTAACGTTCTCGCCCACATTGACGAGATCGCTGATACCGCGCACGATCCAGACGTTCTGCGTATTGCCGCCTGGTATCACGGGGCTTTCCTCAACAAGGCTCTGGAAGTCAAGATGCATCAGACGGATACAGATTTTGCCACCGCCCGCTGCGTCAACCATGCGTACAACCGCTTGACCGCCCTCGGGGTCAGTGAAGAAGTTGTTGAACGCGTCGACGAACTCATCACCTACCTGGTGCGTCACCGAGCTCCTCGCGCTGACTTTGATGCTCAGGTTTTAATGGATGCTGATTTGGCGATGTTGTCCGTGTCGCCACAGGAATATAAGAAGTTCCGAGAAAATCTGCGCACAGAACTCGCCGAGCTCGATGATGTCACCTACCTCAAAGCTCGAAAAGCGGTGGTTGACAAACTTTTGTTGCGCGAAAAGATCTATTCCTCTCCATTGGGCGAAGAGTGGGAGGATGCCACTCGCGCCAATCTCGAGGTCGAACAGACCCGATTGACTGAATCGCTGTCGAAGCTGTGCGCAGAATCTGCAGACAGTGACATCGATGATGATTCCGAGGACGAGGACGATGTGGATTCGCGCAGCGATGAGGACGTGACCTCAACTGGCACGATCATCATTAAGAGGCGGTCGCTCAAAGCAACACCGTCACGCACCAGCGACGACGATGATCCTTTAACGACCACCGGCGTGTTGCCCGTTCTCAAGCCAATCGACGACAAGGCCGCTTCCAACGAGGACGAAACGACCTCCTCTTTGGAATCAGCTATTGACGATCTCGATATTCCTGCCGAGCGCGACTGATTCCTCGCGGCCTGGACGTTACTCCCCTTGTATCCACAGGCAACGTCAGGCATGGGTTATCCACCGTTTTCCCCATCGACCTAGCCGCGATTATTCCTACTTGCTTAGCGTCGAGTAGCGGCGCCTAAACGGGGCGCTTTGACGAAAGCGAGTTTGACAATGGCAATGTATGCGGTGGATTCACACCAGGTCAGTCTGTCTGCGGCGCGGGTCGCGGCCACAGCCGACCGGATCCGTTCAGAAGTGGGTGCCATGCTGGCAGAGCTCATGGCCTTGCAAGAAACATGGACGGGGGTTGCTCACGCGAATTTTTCCGGCACAGTCTCGCAGTGGCAAGCAACCCAAGCCCAGGTTGAGGCTTCGTTAACCTCAATTAGTTCTCAAATGCACATGGCTGCCAATGTGTACGCGGAAGCAGAAGCTCAGTCGTCGGCGCTCTTTAGCGGCTGAACTAGTGGGTACGCGACTGGGGCCGCTCCCCTTACGGGAACGGCCCCAGTTTCACTCAGTGAGCTATGAGCTACTGCGTGTGTTGGCTCAGTACATACCGCCCATGCCGGCGTCCTCGCCACCGGCGGGAGCCGGAGGTTCGGGCTTGTCGGCAACGACTGCCTCGGTTGTCAGGAACATGCCTGCGATCGAAGCTGCGTTCTGCAGAGCAGAGCGGGTGACCTTGACCGGGTCGGAGATGCCTTCGGCCATGAGGTCACCGTACTCGCCGGTGGCTGCGTTCAGGCCGTGGCCTGCGTCCATGCCAGCAACACGGTCAGCAACGACGCCGCCTTCGAGGCCAGCGTTTTCTGCGATCTGCTTGAGCGGAGCGGAGATGGCGACGCGCACGATGTTGACGCCGGTAGCCTCGTCTCCCTCGAGTCCGTCAAGGGCGCCCAGGGACTGGGAGGCAGCCTGGATCAGCGCGACACCGCCGCCAGCGACCAGGCCCTCTTCGGAGGCTGCGCGAGCGTTGCGGATGGCGTCTTCGATGCGGTGTTTACGTTCCTTGAGTTCGACCTCGGTGGCGGCACCGGACTTGATGACGGCAACTCCGCCAGCGAGCTTGGCGAGGCGCTCCTGGAGCTTCTCACGGTCGTAATCGGAGTCGGTGTTGTCGATTTCCTGGCGGATCTGGCGGACGCGACCATCGAGCATGTCCTTGTCGCCTGCACCCTCGACGATGGTGGTCTCATCCTTGGAGACAACGATCTTGCGGGCGCGGCCCAGCAGGTCGAGCTCGGCATTTTCCAGCGAGAGGCCAACGGTCTCGGAGATGACCTGGCCGCCGGTGAGGATGGCCATATCCTGCAGCATGGCTTTGCGGCGGTCGCCGAAGCCGGGGGCCTTGACGGCCACGGACTTGAAGGTGCCGCGGATCTTGTTGACGACCAAGGTGGCCAGGGCTTCGCCCTCGACGTCCTCGGCGATGATGGCCAGAGGCTTGCCGGTCTGCATGACCTTCTCCAGGACGGGGACGATGTCCTTGACGTTGGAGATCTTGGAGTCCATGAGCAGGACGTAGGCGTCTTCGAGGACGGCTTCCTGGCGCTCGTTGTCGGTGACGAAGTAGGCCGACAGGTAGCCCTTGTCGAAGCGCATACCCTCGGTGGTTTCCAAGGTAGTGTCGAAGGAGTTGGTTTCTTCAACGGTGACGACGCCTTCGGCGCCGACCTTCTCGAAGGCCTGGGCGATGAGGTCGCCGATTTCGGTGTCGTTGGCCGAGATGGAGGCGGTGGCTGCGATCTGCTCGGTGGTTTCGACGGGCTTGGCGTCCTTGTGGAGCTGGTCGACGATGGCGGAGACAGCCTGGTCGATGCCGCGCTTGAGGGCGATCGGGTTGGAGCCAGCGGCCACGTTGCGCAGGCCTTCACGCACGAGAGCCTGGGCGAGGACGGTGGCGGTGGTGGTGCCGTCGCCTGCAACGTCGTCGGTCTTCTTGGCAACTTCCTTGACCAGTTCGGCGCCGATGCGCTCGAAGGGGTCGTCGAGGTCGATTTCCTTGGCGACGGAGACACCGTCCTTGGTGATGGTGGGAGCGCCCCACTTCTTGTCGAGGACGACATTGCGGCCCTTGGGGCCAAGCGTCACCTTAACGGTGTCGGCCAAAAGGTTCAGGCCGCGTTCCATGCCGCGACGCGCTTCCTCGTCGAAGTTAATGATCTTGGACATTCTTGTCAGTTTCCCTTCCGCATTGCGGATCGGGTCCGATGCCCGCGACGGACGGCTTCGTGGTGGCCGCGCCTTTCGCGACCGCCCTTGGGCCTCACCGGACCGTGTGGTCTTGTCACTCTGCCGTGGCGAGTGCTAACGCCAAGTTTGGCACTCGACACATGCGAGTGCAAGACGAGCGGGCCACACACTGAAATAGTCCGCTGATAGCGAATGAGTCCCCGGCCCATCATGGGCCAGGGACTCACACTCACCGCTTCAAGCGGCATAAGACCTTCAGCGCAAGATCACGGTGACGGGGGCGCTCAATCCCGTCGTTGACGCCACATTCGTGATGCCTAGTCGCGAGGCAACATCTTGGGCTGTCGCGAGGTTATCCTCACCCTCGTAATAGACGGTGCTAACCTCGGCCTGCCAGCCGGTGGCATTGGCGGCACTCACCGAGGAATAGCCAGCGCCCGTGAGGATGCCTGCCTGCTCGGCGGCATATCCGTTGATTCCCGTTCCGTTGAGGACCTTGACAGCGAGGTTTTGATCAACCGTTGGTTCCTCAGCTTCAGGCTTTTCTTTCTCGGCAGCTTCGGGCTCCGACTGAGGTTCCTCAACAACTGGTTCAGGTTCGACGGGGATACTTTGCGGGCCCGCCGACATTGCATCGGACTGGGGCTGTGCTGATTGGGAGGACTGTCCTGCAAGCTCATTGACCGTTTCGGGCGTGACGATGCCGCGGTTCGTCAGGAGCGTGCTGGCTCCCCAGCCCAGCAGTGGAACGATCACCAAGATAGCCAAGAAAGGCCACACGGACTTCCATTTCGACGGCTGCGGCCGATGCATGCCCACGGGCATGTCCTCGCCGGCGCGGTCAAATTCATCCTTTGGATACTGTGCACTCACCCTCCCAGGGTAACGGCACTGCAGTTATTGAAAGGACATCCGGGTGGGCGCGTCTTTGCCACCCGAGCTTTAGGCTGTATGGCGTGAATGTAATCAAACCGCAGCCTCTGTCAGCTCTCATTGATCCAGGTTGGGCCCAAGCCTTGGCTCCCGTCGAAGCCCGTATCCACGAGCTTGGAGCGATGCTGCGCGCCGAGATCCAAGCCGGTCACCACTACCTTCCAGCGGGCACAGATGTTCTGCGGGCATTCACCTACCCCTTCGACGAGGTCAAGGTCTTGGTCGTAGGCCAAGACCCCTACCCAACACCGGGGCACGCCATGGGATTGAGTTTTTCTGTGGCACCTGGAGTGGCATTGCCGCGTTCCCTACAGAACATTTTTAAGGAGCTCGAATCCGATCTAGGGGTTCCTGCCCCTTCCTCGGGAGATTTGTCGGCGTGGTCGCGCGAGGGTGTCTGCCTGCTCAATCGAGTGCTCACTGTTCGCCCAGGCGCGCCCGGCTCTCACCGCAAGCGCGGCTGGGAGGAAGTGACGGAGTGCGCCATCGATGCTCTGGTGCGCAGGAAGAACGAGGACGGTTCCCCCAAGCCGATGGTGGCGATCCTGTGGGGGCGCGACGCCCAGACTTTGGAGCCTCGCCTCGGGGACACACCGGTCATTAAGTCTGTGCATCCTTCTCCCCTGTCAGCCTCGCGCGGCTTCTTTGGTTCGAAACCCTTTTCGAAGGCGAACGACCTACTTGCCGCTCAAGGCGCCACCCCCGTCAACTGGCGCCTCTAGCGCCCTCGCCTCTTCTTTTTCTTTCCCCCGAAGGACGCCCAAAACTCCCGCGAAGGACGCCCATCAGCGACATCTTTGGCTGTAGTAATGGCTACATGAATGGCTAAAAACTAACGATCTGTCTACATACAAAACAACCCCAACATCGAGTTTCCTCAATGCTGGGGCCGTTTCTTGCTGGAGCCGCCTATCGGACTCGAACCGATGACCTGCTGTTTACAAGACAGCTGCTCTACCAACTGAGCTAAGGCGGCAAGCGTTTCAGCGCACTAAGTGTGCCATGAACTTGGGGGTCCGGACGAATCGGCCGAACCCCCAAGCCACTTACCAGCCCAATTTCATTGCGACTGGGACACCTGTGTGCCTGACTCAGCAGACTCAAGCTTCATGCCCGAACGCAGGGATTCAAGGATGGACGCTGCGTCATTACCAGCCAATGCGATCTTGGAGGTGTGGTTAAGCACAAACTCCGGAGTGCCGATGGATCCATTAGCATCACGGTTCTGATACTTTGCCTCACGCCAGGCTTTGCCAGTGATCTCCAGGTATTCATCAGCGGCGTTGACGGGGAACGTCTCAATGAGATCTTGGGCAATACCCTGCTCGGCGGCAATAGTCTTAACCTGCTTCCAGGACGCATCCGCATCCTGGATCACGCTGCCCTTGCCAGAGTTGAATTGGCTAGCAAAGTAGGACAGCAATGCATGGTGGAACTTGATCCAATTGTTTGGATCCTTTTCCGCAACGATCAACGAGGCCGAGGTCGCTGCGCCGGCGTAGGGCATGTTCACGGTATCAACGGGGATGATCTCGAGGTTGTATTCGCCGTTGAGAGCACCGTCGGTGACATCTTGACCGATGAAACCGTCAATATCTGCACACGCATGGCACGAATAGTCGAAGTACTCGGTGAGCGTCGGCAAAGATTCGTCCGCTTCTTTGGAAACACCATTAGCGGTGACGATGACACCAGCACCGTCTTTATAGGAGCCGAGAACTGCAGAATCCGCCGACCGAGCAGCGTTCTCTTTAGCGACCTGCTGGCTGACAACAACACCGACCACCGCGACGATCGCGATGACGATGACGGCAACGACGCCGATAATGATGTTACGTACGCGCTTGTCGGCTTTTGCCTGGGCTTCGCGCATCTGCTGGGCTTTGAGCCGGGCTGCGTCATTGGCCGTAGAGTTCTTCGCCATTGTGGGAGCCTTCCTGATTCGGTAACTTTCTTAGCGTAGCCACAGGGAGACGAAGAAACCCCTTGATGTTTGCGATGCCACAGCTTTTCAAACTTCGCGCCAAGTCGAGCTAGTCGTTGCCGACGATCAGTGGCTTGGCCCATATCCTCCGGTTGTCGCAATCCACATTCCCACAATGAAAGCAATGCCGACGAAGATCAGCACGATTCTCAATCCGACGGGTCGAAACATTTTCATCGTCACTCGTGAAAAGCCGTCCCGCAGCGATGGGGTGGTGGGGCTTAGCCACAGTGTGAAAAGTTCCAAGAAGAGCAGCGCCCACACCACCGCATTCACGTCGGCTCTGACCAAAGCTTGATCCCACTGAACGGGCGGCGTCATGCTGGTCAACCAGTCAAGGGGACGCTTCCACTGGATTTGTCCGTAAACTCCAGGCGAATACACCAGCCAAACCACGTAGGGGATGAGTGCGCCGAGCCCCAAACCTAAAACAAGTTCAGCCAATGCACGCAGCGCCAGTAGCGGTGCCATTCCCAGGAGGGCAACACCATCTGAAGTTCGCGCACCTCCATGTTTGATGCGCCGCTGTTCAAGCCATCGCCACATCGCTCCGGGGATCGTAAAGATCACCAGAACAAAAAGAGCAACAAGACCGCCGGTCTGGCCCATCATCAAAGGCAGAGCAGCCAAAACACCCATACTGACTGCGCCCAGAATCCATGGAGTCTTGGGACGCTTTGGGATATATGTCTGTGCAGGGGGGAGCCATGACCCAGCGTTGGGCTGCATATAGACACCGGGTCCAGCCATAGGAGCCTGTAGCCAAGGCTGATTCGGCTGATACGGGTCCTGATAGATCTGCGTCGGCACACCTTGCATGGCCGGAATAGCCCTGGGGCGGGGAACAACAGGTGTCGCTCCCGTAGGCATGGGTCGAGTCTGGGCAAGCTCATCGTTGCTCCACTCGGACTCGTAGATCTGCGTGCCGTCGGGATCAGGCTCTTCGTCGCCCTCGTATTCCTCTTCCTCATATTCATCGAAGTCGACCTCTTCGTCGACGACTACCGTATCTGGGGCATATGACACCGCCGGTGCGACGTCAGCGGAGTCAAGCACCGGCACCTCACCAGGCTGGAGCCGCTCAGTCTTTTCCCCCCTGTACAGCAGCGCATGCCAGTCGACCGCAACATAGTCGAGGGCGCCGGGAGCCCATCCCGCGTCAGCCATCAGGTCGGCAACGATCAACGAGGGCGACGGGCGTTCTTCGCGGTCCACGGACAGCCCCGCCGTCAAAGCTTGGACTGCCCTCGGCGATAATCCGGCGGTGTCGGGAAGCCCGTTGACGACGTTGACGATGATGGCTTGCATGTCGCCAGTGCCGTAGGGAGGCCTGCCTGTCGCGGCGGACAGGAGAGTCGCGCACCATGCCCACCAGTCGACGGCTGTGTCAGCAGGTTGAGCGCGCATGAGTTCGGGAGCGGTGTATCCGGCGGTTCCCGATACGAGGCCGGTGCGAGTCAGGTGGTCGTCCTCGTCTGCCATTGCGATACCGAAGTCAATGAGAAAAGGGCCCGAGGGCGAGCAGATGATGTTGGATGGCTTAATGTCTCGGTGGATGATGTGGGCCGCGTGAACGGCGTCAATAACCTCGGCCAAATGATGGGCGAGAGCAGCCACGCCTGCGCGTGAAATCGGCCCAGATTGGATGACTTGGGCCAGGGTTGGCCCTTCGATGAACTCTGAGACCACAAAGGGTTGGCTGGCGTCGACCTCAATGTCGATCACATGCGCAACGCAGTCGGACTTCACGGAGTTGACGGTGCGCGCTTCACGGACGAGGCGGTCGCGGGCGGCTTCGGAAGCGGCGAAGGCTGGGTGGATGGCTTTGAAGGCAACGTTTTGTCCGGCGCCATCTTGGGCGAGCCAGACTGTGCCAGCACCACCGGTGCCGACCCGCCTGCGCAACGTGTAGCCGCCAATCTCGTCCCCAACATCCACGCGAACAGGTTACAGGGACCCTGTCTCATCTGTGGTTCAGCGGGACGGTACTGGGCGCATCTACGGGCAGCGAAAAAGATTTCAGTACACCGGAACACTTGTGAGCACAGGCAATAGCGATAAAAGGTTTCTTAAACCTGCTCGCCATGCTATTTTTTCAAAGGCGGGTCACCGGTGGACCGACCCGCACGCCAACACTGCTGTTGGTGCAACGACTACCCACTCGGATCGTCCGGCACGTACCTGCCGGTGGGAAGGAAAAATTTCATCATGGCAACCGTTACCTTTGATAAGGCCACGCGTATCTACCCGGGCAACACGGAGCCCTCCGTCGACCAGCTCGAACTCGAGATTGCAGACGGCGAATTCCTCGTCCTCGTTGGCCCCTCTGGCTGCGGCAAGTCCACGTCGCTGCGCATGCTCGCTGGCCTTGAGGACGTCAACTCCGGCCGTATCTTTATTGGCGACCGCGACGTCACTGACGTTCCTCCGAAGAACCGCGATATCGCAATGGTTTTCCAGAACTACGCTCTGTACCCGCACATGTCGGTGCGCGACAACATGGGTTTTGCCCTCAAGATCGCTGGCACCCCCAAGGATGAGATCGCTAAGCGGGTCGACGAGGCCGCCCGCATCCTCGACCTAGAGGAATACCTGGATCGCAAGCCGAAGGCCCTGTCCGGTGGTCAGCGTCAGCGTGTGGCTATGGGCCGCGCCATCGTGCGCAAGCCCCAGGTCTTCCTCATGGATGAGCCTCTGTCGAACCTGGATGCCAAGCTGCGTGTCCAGACTCGTACGCAGATTGCTTCCTTGCAGCGCCAGCTCGGTGTTACCACCGTCTACGTCACCCACGACCAGACTGAGGCTCTGACCATGGGTGACCGTATCGCCGTCCTCGACAAGGGCATCCTCCAGCAGGTCGGCACACCCGCCGAAATGTACGATCGTCCCGCCAACGTGTTCGTTGCAGGCTTCATTGGCTCGCCCGCCATGAACATTGGAACCTTCGACATTGATGGTGACACCGCAAAGATCGGTGCCGCACGGGTCCCCCTGTCGCAGGCAGCCCTTGCTGCCGTCAGCGACGCCGACGCTGGCAAGATCACCATTGGTTTCCGACCTGAGGGACTCGAGGCTGTCTCCGCCGACACCCCGGACACCATCCCCGTCCAGGTCGACTTCGTCGAAGAACTCGGCTCGGACGCTTACGTCTACGGTCACCTGGCTGGAGCCGAATCCGGTCACGGCCTGGGCTCAGGTGCTGACGGTTCCAAGGAGCAGCTGATTGTGCGCGTTCCTCCGCGTACGGCTCCGGCCCGCGGCGGCGTCATCCACACGCGCATCATTCCGGGCAAGCAGCACAACTTCTCCGCTGCCACCGGCGTGCGTTTGCCTGACTGATCGGACGTATAGCCGATTGATCAACGGTGCCCCGGTTTTGCCTGGCTTTCATTTGCTGGGTGAGGCCGGGGCCCTTGTCTGTTCAAAGCCCGGTATCTTGCTGAGTGCCCAGTGAGATTGGCTGAGGACAGTCTGGATCAATGCGAGAATAGGATTATGTCGCAAGCCCTTGAGATCACAGCTGCCACGGTTGATCCCGCGCTTCTTGACCTACCGTGGGAAGTGGCATTGGAAGATTGGCCGCAGGATATTCTCGCTGCTCTTCCTCGGGGAATCTCGCGTCATATTGTTCGCTTCGTGAACCTGTCGGGCCGTGTCATTGCCATCAAAGAGATCGGGCCGACCGTTGCTCACCGCGAATTTGAATTGCTGAGGGACCTCCACCGCCTCGACGCGCCCTCGGTCCTACCCACCGCCGTCATCACTGGACGTCACACTCCCAACGGCGAAGAACTCAACGCCGCCCTCGTCACCGAGCACCTGCAATTTTCTCTCCCCTACCGCGCCCTGTTCAGCCAGCACATGACGCCAGAGACAGCAACCCGCCTGATCGACGCCCTGGCTGTGCTCCTGGTTCGCCTCCACCTCAAGGGCTTCTACTGGGGAGACGTGTCCCTGTCGAATACTCTTTTTCGGCGTGACGCCGGCGCTTTTAGCGCCTACCTGGTGGACGCAGAAACCGGGGAGCTGCACCCGCGCCTAACCGATGGACAACGCGACTACGACGTGGACTTGGCACGCACCAATATCATCGGTGAGCTCATGGATCTACAAGCTGGGGCTTTCTTCCCTGATGACGCCGATCCTATTGATATTGGTGACCGTATTCGCAGCCGCTACTGCGACCTGTGGGAAGAGCTCACCGGTGTTGAGATCATTGAAGGTTCTGATCAGCGTCACAAGGTTGCTCAAAAGATTCGTCGCCTGAATGACTTGGGCTTCGACGTTGGTGAACTCAAGATGACATCTGATAGCTCCGGTATGCGCCTCGAAATTGAGCCGAAAGTGGTTGATGCTGGGCACCATCACCGAAAACTCATGCGACTGACCGGCATGGACGTAGGCGAGCATCAAGGCCAGCGCCTCCTCAACGACATTGAGACCTTCCGTGCCACCACGGAACGTTCAGATTTACCGTTGGAGATTGTGGCTCACGAGTGGCTGTCTCATGTGTTCGAGCCCGTCATCCGCGCAGTTCCCCCGCAGTTGGCAAGCAAACTTGAGCCCGCGCAGATTTTCCACGAGTTCCTTGACCATCGTTGGTTCCTCGCCCAGCAGCAAGGCCGCGACGTTCCGCTGTCTGATGCGATTGCGTCCTATGTGGATCAGGTGTTGGCAGGCAAACGTGACGAAGAGGTTTTCGTGTCGGCGGGCGGCGACGAGGACGGCACCACAGCCGATTCGAACCCGGATCTGTGGTGAGGACGGCGCGCTAGCCAGACCCGGCGATGCGTGTTCTGCCACGGGCGTAGTGCCCTAGTGGGCGTGACCGGGGCAGCCGCGGGACAATAGATGCTGTTTGAGAGTTTTCAGGAGGATCCATGACCACGTACCCCCGTATCTATGCGCACCGCGGAGCGTCTTCACTGGCGCCAGAGAACACTATTGCGGCTTTTGCAAAGGCGGCTGAGGTTGGGGCCTCATGGTTTGAATTCGACGTCGACATTATTCGCGACGGCTCACTGATCGTCATGCACGATGATCGACTGGATCGTACAACCAACGGCAAGGGCGGCTACTACAACCTGACTTTTTCAGATATTCGCCGCTTGGACGCTGGCAAGTGGTTCTCCAACACTTACACCTTTGAGCGCATTCCCGAGGTGGCCACGGTTATTGAGTTTGCTAACGCGGCGAATATGGGAATGAACCTGGAGATCAAACCCTGCCGGGCAGGCACTCAGCTGCGCGAAAAACTCATTGAGAACCTCAATGTGGCTGTCGGAAAGGTCGAGGACTTCTCACGCCTGCTGGTGTCGTCTTTTGACCATGAGTTGCTGGCTGACTTCCACAGGGTTCGCCCTGAGATTGAGTTGGGTTGGCTGTTTGAGCGTGAAGGCCAGCCTGGCCCCACCTGGCAGGAGGGCGCGGCACGGCTGGGTTGCAAAGCTATTCACCCGGATGTGGAGGGAGTGACCGAGGCCGAAGTTGCTTCAATGCTGGACGCTGGTTTTGAGGTCAATGTGTGGACCGTGAACGACGTGGACCAGGCCGCTGAACTCGCCAAGTGGGGTGTTACGGGTATCTTCACTGACCGCCCGCAGGATTTCCCGGCTGAGGCTCTGGCCCGCTAAAACTCCGAGCACTGTCCCCAGCCAGGATGGTGGCGTTAGAACTCGTTGTCGTGCTTCGTCTTACGTTCGTGACGCATCGCCACGTATTTGGCTAGTGAAATCTCAGCAACCGAATCGACAACCAGCACTGCTCCTAGAACGCCGGAGAAGATTCTCCACCCTGAACGCGGCTTAGCTGCCCTCACGCACGCAGCCAATAGGCCAGCACCAACCGTGGCTTCAACGGCGGCGGCTATGCGGATGATCCACGGTTTTTCGACGGCCACTTCCTGGTAGCCGTTCCACAGGGTTTGAACCGTGGATTCGGGTTCTTTGAGCATAATGTCGACGCTGCGGCCAATGGCATTGGAGATTCCGCGCGCCAGGTGCACGGTCACGCCGTCGACCTCGTCCATTTGCGAGGACCCAACGAGGAAGCCAGCAACTCCGGCGGGTAGTCCCAGCGCCTTGACGACCTTCCACACTGCTTCTTCGCCAGACAGCGAGGCTGAGGCGTGCAGGGCCTGGATGTCGGCTCCGGGGATGGCTTTGGCAATAGCGGTCAGGTCGCCGCGGTCCCCGACCAAGTCGATAACCTCAGCGGCAACATCGTCAGAGTTTTCATGCCCACCAGCCACAACGAGGCTATCCATCGCCCAGTTATGGGTGACGACGTGTTCCAGATGGTCATCCGTCACCAAGAACACCTGGAATTCGCCGTCGGTCAGGGACAGGGTTACGAGCGGGAGTTCACCGAAGTTCCAGCCTGCTTTTTCGGGCGGGAGTTCGGCAAGCAGAGCGCGGTGGTCGTCGGCAAGTTCCAAGTCTCCCAAATCAACGCCTTCAAGAGCTGCCAGGAGGGGAACGGACGAGGCTGGAGTGCGGCCAATTTCGACGATGCGCGAAGGGGACTCGTCCTCGTCGTCCAACTCGTCGTCTTCAGGCCACGTTTCTGCCAACGGAGATTCGCCTTCGGGAAGGTGATCGGCGGCGGCCCCGCCAATACGCACTTCTGCCTCGAAGAGGATGGCGAGTTCTTCCGCCAGCTCGTCTGGGGTGGGGCCTGCAACCACGTCGCTCGAATCAGCGGGCACGAGGGCGACCGCACCATCCGCAACGGCCAGGTTGAGGCCAAGCAACTGGGGCGTGGAGGGGAACCATTCGAGTTGGGCGAGGATGCCTCGTTCGCGTAGTTCGCGGGCTACAGCGGTCGGATCAATCTGTTGTCCGATGAGCATGCCTTCAATGCGGGTCCAGTTGTGCTCCATGGCGTTCCCCTTTTTGTCGATGATGATGCCCTCGTCACATCATATCTGCCTTGTTCCCCTCCGGCGAGGCACAGATATTGGCCGATGGACGCCCTCGTCTTGCCTGCGGCTTGCGTCCCAAGAACGTCTGGGGATTATCCTCATTTTTAAGATGGTCTTTATATCTACTGACCAGTTCATTATCGTCAACACACGGTTGATACTGCTGCTGAGGCCACTAGCCACCGGATCATCCCTCCGATGCTTTACATCCCATCGTCTGGGACCGCAACGTCTTTTGGAACGGAAGTGGAACTACGCCGACTCACGGATGGTCGAATCGCCCTGCTCGCCTACACTGCGCTTGACCGTTTGGCGGATCATTGCGGCCCGTATCAACCTTGGGTTTTGATACCGACGGATCGGTTGGACGAAATCGAACGCGACCAGAACTTCGACGTCATTCTGCTGGATGCTGAGATTCCAAAAGAGTTTCGCCGACCAGAAGGGCTTGTGAGCGAGTGACGCATTTACTTTTCGAAGACACCGATGCACTTGAACTCATGGTTGAACGCCATGCCGAAATCGCTGAGAGGATTAATTCCCAGGCACCGTCAATGCCAGAAAACGTTGACGGCGGAGTTCTCGAGTCACATATTTTGACAGCCTTGGCAAAAATCGCTAGCAATTACGGAGTGCTCTCAACGTGGTCTGCTTCTATGTCAATGGCACTCGATGCAGCCAAGAATGCAACGATCGCCCAGGATGAACAAATTGCCGATTCGTTTAGCATGGAAGTCGAATGATGAGTCCCAATGTGCTTGACACCCATATCAAAGGCGATCACACGAGTGTGCGACGTGTTGCTGACTGGCTCGTAGAATCAGGTCGGGTGTTTGAGGATCAAGCATTGAATCTGAGCACATGCCGGGAATTGGCAGTCGATTGGCAGGGGCTTGCCGCAGACGCCTACGAGAATAGTGCCTCACCGATGAAGGAGGCAGCTTTCAAGTGGGCTGACACCGTCAAGCGGCTAGGAGATCGCTTGACAGCCTACGCTGACGAGTTATTCGACAGACAACGTGATATGAGTGATCATCGTTGGAATGCGCGCGATGCAGGACTACAAGTTTCCGATTTTCTTATTTTTCCTCCAGATCCGTTGGAGGATGTCCCCTTGTTTTCTCAGGACATGTCCGAGGAGGAGAAATCCTCCCGCGCTATGTTGATCTCTCGTAACAATGTTTTAAAGCAGCAGTGGCGCACTTGGGAATATCTGTGCGAGGACGTTCCCCACACCCACGAACTGTTCAATTCTTTCGCAAAGCGAATCGCCGATGAACTCAATGACATTATTGCCCTTCCTGACCTCGACAGCATCCTGCTCGACTTGGGTGTCAATATTGCCACTGAAATGTCAAGTAGCTACTTCCGCCAACAATCTTTTCTCGCCCATTCTGCAGCAGCCGCTGCTGCCGTTCGAAGTGCAAATGAATGGAGACGCTTGGGTTTAAACCCAACAGAAGCCATCAAAGCTGGCCAATCTTCCCGTAGTGCGCAAAGCGCTTTCTCAAGTAGCAAAACGACAATGACATACGCTAAGTGGGCTGGCCGCGCAGGTGTAGTCGGCTCGTTCATTAGCGCCGGAGTCGACATTGCTTCCGGTGAATCACCCGGATCTGTGGCTGTCGGCGTAGGTATAGGAATCGCCACCGCCACCGCCACCGGGGCGGCCGCTGCCGGTACAGTTCTCAGCACAGGTGTCATATCCCCCGCCATTGCCATCGGTGTTACCGCAAGCGTCGGCGCTTATGCAGCCAAGAGCGCTTACGAGTATTACGTCCCGCTGCGCATCCGACGAAAGTTCATCGACGAACCAATCCATGACCTGATGGGGCACCTCGGACAACAGCAACGCGAATACGTCAGAAAATCTAATGGAAATTCAGACGACTCTCTACCAAGTTTCCTCACTTTTCCCGGAGGAGCACTATGAAAAGACCTGCTGCAGGATGGAATCCATTCGTATTTGACGAAAAGCATGCCCATGCTCAACGGAGGCTTCTCAGAGCAACGCTCTTTCTCATTCCAGCTTCCTGCATCATCAGTCTTTTTCATTTTATACTCAGGGCGCTTCCGGCTTTCCTTGCTCTTGCCGTGCTATTGGAACTCGTCGTTCAGTTGGCACCTTCGAATCCTCGGTGGTTGCGTTATCCAGATAGACTCGTGACAAGGACGCGTGTAGTTCATGTTTTCGCGCTAGCGGCAGAGTGTGTCGTTGCTCTTGGTATGTCCACATATTTTTACTGGCTGGCCACTGTCGGCCAAGCCCCCACCTATATTCTTGTTGGCATTTTTCTTCTGTTGGCTGCTGGCATACAGGCGTACCGGATGCGCGGCCTATTCAAAAATGGCGCCCGCTTCGAAATCACACTAACCCCCCAGTACATTCGGCTCCAAGCTATTGACGGTCAAGCACTACGGCTCGACTGGAATACTCACCCCAAACTTGGCCCCTTCGATGCTCAACGCCTCTGCATCTACAACGACGCCACAGGCACCAGCTTCCTCCAAAGAAACCTCCTACCTACCAGAGCAACCGACCTACACAACATCATCGACTACTATTCCCACCACCCCGAGAACCGCTGGGAACTAGCCGCCCCCGAAGGCCTGAATCGCGTCGTAGACATGTGCACCCACACAAAGAAATAGGTACAGATCCAACAACCCCTCCCTTTGAAATAACATCGGCACTATGAGTAGGACACCAGCTAGCAACGAATCCGAACCCAAGCAGAAGGACTCAACCTCCGCCTCATCAAACAACCTTGCCGAACGCCTCGCTAGATTGGTGGGATGGATGTTCTTTATCGCTGCGCCAGTGTTTTTTCTCGCTGCCTACGCAGTATTTGGTCACCGGTCTTGATGTTCTTTACTGGGAGGGCGCCTCGGGGAATCCTTACGATCTCGATAGGATGTGGATTCACCTGCGCAACATTAATATCCCTAACTCGATTCTTCTCGGAGTTCAAAGCAGTCTGGTTTTTGCACTCCTGGGTCTATCATTCGTCGAAAAGCAAACCTCTACACCCTCGGCTTTAACGAGGAACGACCCGTTCAACACGCAATGGTTCGCCCACCACAAGAACACCGCGCGTTTGATTTCTGATGAGACCGCAGTCCAGGTGATCGCCATAATCATCAGCGCTGGCACCGCCGGAGTCTCAACGATCACCTTCGTCAAACGCTTCCAGCCGACCTCATGCGGTTGGGAGTCTTCCCTCCTCGCAACCACGCTGTTCTGGACACTCTACTGGATCGTCTTCACGTACATCCGCAAATCTGGTGGACCACCTTCAGTGCCAGGACGCGTCCTGAGACTGGCAGACACCGCGGCCGCGTTGGAGGATCTGCGAGGGCTATGGAACGATGAATCACGAGTGACAATGTGGCGATTGGCGCGAGGCAGGTCCCTCCCTGATCTTCCTGAGCACGTAGTGAGGGCACTCCAACGCTCCAAAGACCCTGATTCCCTTTCAATGCCTAAAAAACTCAGGCTATTTCACCGATCTTTACTCACGGAGATGCCCGCGTTCTGGACGATCCCAGTCGGACTGGTCATCCCACTAGTCGTCGTCACCATGATCGTGGGTGCGGACAAGAGCATTTCAGCAGCTGAGCTCCGCCACTTCATAATCATAACCGTAAGTGGTGCCATGCTTGTCACCGTATTCTTCGGTTTCTCAATGCTCAGTCTCTATCAAGCTATAATCGAACGCCTCTCACAAAGAGAATTCGTCCCCTCCTATTTCCTGGCATGGACAATGCACGTCATGAGCGCGTTCTTCTTCTTCATATGGCTCCTCAAAGTCGGCATCCTCCACTACGACAACAGCAGCTTCATCAACGTTGCTGCGCTCTTATTCTGCGCCTTCTCATTCCCTGCCCTGACTAAATGGGGATATCTCCTGGCGCGTCCACTAAAAAACCCCAATAAGGCGCCGCTTAAACAGATCATCGATCACATAGTGAAGACACTGGAAGCTGAACAGGCAGAGTTGATCACCGAAATTCGCAAAGACCTTCCTCACCAGCCAACCAGGCAACGCATCCAAATGCGTTGATCACCGGTAACCACCCATATTGCCGCACGCTGAAGACAACGCTCCCACCAGCCGAAACAACAAAAGTGCCCCGCCGCGATCAGTCGCGGCGGGGCACCCGAGTCTGATTCAGCGAATCAGTTCAGCTAGATGCTGATGATCACTTCATCTTGGTGCCGACGGAGCCGAGGCGTTCGCAGGCCTCGACGACGCGGGCGGCCATGCCGGCTTCGGCCGACTTGCCCCAGGAGCGAGGATCGTACATCTTCTTGTTGCCGACCTCGCCATCAATCTTGAGGACACCGTCGTAGTTGCGGAACATGTGCTCCACGACGGGACGGGTGAAGGCGTACTGGGTGTCGGTGTCGACGTTCATCTTGATGACGCCGTTGGCAACAGCCAGGGCGATCTCTTCGGCGGTGGAGCCGGAGCCACCGTGCATGACCAGGTCGAAGGGGCGGTTGTTCTTCCAACCAACCTTGGCGGCGACCTCTTCCTGGATGGTGCCCAGGATCTCGGGACGCAGCTTGACGTGGCCGGGCTTGTACACGCCGTGTACGTTGCCGAAGGTCAGAGCGGTCAGGTAGCGGCCCTTTTCGCCCAGGCCTAGAGCCTCAACGGTCTTGAGGGCATCTTCGGTGGTGGTGTAGAGCTTCTCGTTGATTTCGCCAACGACACCGTCTTCTTCGCCACCGACAACACCGATCTCAACCTCGAGGATGGTGTTGGCCTTGACAGACAGTTCCAGCATTTCCTTGGCGATCTCAAGGTTCTCGTCGAGCGGCACAGCGGAGCCGTCCCACATGTGGGACTGGAAAGTGGGAAGACCACCCTTGGCGACCTGCTCGGCCTCGAGCTCCAGCAGGGGGCAAACCCAGGAGTCGATGTTCTGCTTGGCACAGTGGTCGGTGTGCAGGGCAATGGTGACGCCGTAGTTCTTGGCGACCTCGGTGGCGTAGGCGGCCAGGGCCAGAGAGCCGGTCACGCGGTTCTTGATGGTCGAGCCGGATGCGTACTCGGCGCCACCAACGGACACCTGGATGATGCCGTCGGACTCTGCCTCGGCGAAGCCTTGGATGGCGGCAGTGACGGTCTGGGAAGAGGTGATGTTGATCGCGGGGTAGGCGAACTTGCCTTCCTTCGCGCGATTCAGCATCTCGGCGTAGACCTCAGGGGTTGCGATAGGCACAATAGCCTCCTAATCGAGTGACAGATTTGCCGGAACAATTCTGTCACAGATCTCCTCGTTCATGCGAGGAAGGAAGTCCCGAATCTTATGTTCAATAACGCTGCACTTGTGCCCACATGGCGATGGCGGCAGCGTGACCAACATTCATCGACCTGGTTGATCCGCGTTGTGTAATAGCCACCACGACCTCGCAGGACGCAATCATCTGCGGGCTTAACCCTGCTGATTCTTCGCCAAAAACCAAGCACGCCCTGACCGGAAGCTGCGCTCGCTCCAGAGGAATTGAGCCATCTACGTTATCTACTCCCACCATCGTCAGCCCCTCACTCTGACAGTGGTCCGCGAGCGCGGCAGCGTCCGGCAAGTGATCGACCTCGATGTATCGGTCGGTGACCATGGCTCCGCGCCGGTTCCACCTGCGTCGCCCCACGATGTGGACACGCCTGGCTCCCAAAGCGTTGGCGGTGCGCACAATCGACCCGATATTGAAGTCGTGGCCCAGATTTTCAATCGCCACCTCAAAGGGCAAGCTGTGGGCGGCAACGTCGGCGCGGATCGCGTCCATCGTCCAATAGCGGTAGCGGTCCTCAACATTGCGTGCATCCCCTCCGGCCAGCAATTCCGGGTCGTAGCGCGGGTCGTCGGGCCATTGGTCGGGCCCGCCGGGCCACGGGCCAACTGCGGACGAGGGCGAGGGCGAGGGCGAGGGCGCGTCCTGGGGTGTCGTCTGATCATTCATCGGGCACACCATAGTGCGAAAGGGGCTGTTCGTGTCACGATTGAGACATGGCATTGTCGAAGCATCTTCTCAGTCAGGGCGAGGTTGTCGTCCGTCATATGCATTCCCACATTAAAGCAATTCTGTGGAATATCGTCGCCGCGATCGCCCTGATCCTGGCGGGGATTGCCGCTTCGGTGTATCTGCCAGATGATTGGGCGCCCTACAGTCACATTGTTGTGTGGCTACTCGTGGCCGTGATTGTGTTTCAGGTCTTTGTTATTCCTTTCATCAAATGGTCCACCACCACCTACACGTTGACATCCAAGCGCGTCATTACCCGCCACGGCGTCTTCAATAAGCGTGGCCACGATTTGCCACTGTCTCGTATTTCTGACGTCACTCACGAACGTGACTTGATCGACCGCATGTTCGGTTGCGGAACGCTGACGTTGCAGACCTCCAGCGACGATCCGCTCGACCTCGTTGACATTCCTAAGGTGGAGATTGTTCAAGTCGAAGTCACCAACCTACTTTTCCACGACGTGCAGGGAGCCGTTGACGCGGATCCTACGGATTGAACTCATTGACGCGGGGCGGGTACCAGGGTGAAGTGTCCCCTGGTTTCTTCCCCGCTCGCGAGCATGAAACTGGGGCAGGCCTTGTTCTGTAGCCTCAATGACTGCGGTTTTTCCGAACGATAACCCTTGCTACTGAGGAAAGCTGTGCAGAACCGGTTTTCAATCCGCACTTTGGGAATCATCGGGCAAGCCGAAATATTCCCGATCCAAAGCAAAACCAGGCTCAGGCTCAAAACAAAAACTCGCCTGACCACCCCCACCATCCTGACCCGCAGGACGACTACGCGGCACAACATCCAACAACGTATACGTCCCCACCCCCGGATGCACCACAGCCTCACCCACTACAAGACTGGCCCCAACACCATCCACGCTTCCTACACTCGACAAATGGGCTTTCATTACCCCATCCTCGATACGCACACCATTGACGACGACCATCACATCATCTCCGCCGGGCCTGAAGACAGCATTCTCAACAATGCTGAACTTATAACCATCCGCGCAAGCCATAAAATCACCCTCCCTCATAAAAGTCGGAGAATCAGAATCCCCAGCCGGAGCATCACGATGCACACACCCCGACAACAGACCAGCCAACATTCCAACAACGACACCCCACCAAAGAACACCACGCAGCACCCTCACCGATACGGCCCTCCAATCGCCACATCCCCGTAGTAATGACCGAAATCCTCCCAGGACATAACAAAAGAAGCTGCAACAGGATTCTCATCTGGAGTCCAGTTCCGCCTCCAGGGATTTCGGAGCGTCACACCCTCACTACCCGCCCCTTCAACCATGTAGGCATGCCCATACGGGATGCGGATCGTCTGTTTGCTGCCATCAACCATGACTTCCGCATTTGCCCAACCGTCGTCAGGGAAATGCGACAGGGGGGCGTTACCCGTACCCGCGGTAGCTGGCCGATGATCCGACAACGCTTGAACGATCTGCTCCCGTTCCTCGTGACCATACCCTTGGCCCCATCCGAAGATTCCTGGATGACGTGACACTCCACCGGCAGGAACATTCGTGATGTCCTGGAAGGCCTCAGCCCGGCTCCCCCCACCAATGCCGTTATGCGAGTCACTGTCCAGAGTTCCTCCAGGATGAATCTGACCATAGGCCGACTCGAACACCGACACCATGTTCGGCTTCGTCCCATTGGCCCCGCGTCGATACGTCGAATCGACGAACACCTCACGTTTCGCAGATTCCTCAGGATGCAAAGGGGCGTCATAGACCGTGACATAAAAGCCATCCACTACAAAACCGGGATTCCCATCCGCGCGCGGTCTTTGCCTGACCCGAACTCACGACTTCAACCACTGTCTGCCCTCAGGAGTCGACAACACCGCCATCAACCCCGACAAGTAGTAGCAGTCCCCGATGTTGCCCTGCCTCACGTCCCGGTACGACAGCGAATCAAAGCCCTCCCATATTGCCGTCATTTCGTCAACGCTCAGCACCCGCAGGGCCCCAATATTCTCCCCATTGGCATCCAGGTTCACGGGCTCAAGATGCGCCGCCTCATATAGGACCGCACCACACGCCGCAGCCTGCGCCCGCACCTGTGCAAGAACCTCGTGATACTGATTCAGCAAGGACATCGCACTGGGCATGAGCGAGAAGAACTTCGCGCGGCGCTCATTATCAGGAGTCGCCACCCATGCTTCATCAATCTCATTCATCTGCGCCCGGAGTTCCGCAACGCTACTTTTAGCCCAATCCACCTTCCACGCATAGGCATCAACCGCACGATGGGCACTCTCAACGCCCGAAGCCAAGGATGCTCCGGAAGAACACATTTGGTCGAGTTCAGCATCGAAAGCATCACGAGCATTCCCCTGCCACGAGGGCACCGCCCTTCCGCTCTGGCTCAAGTCGTCCCGAATCCGCTACAACTGGCCATACGCGGAAGACAACCCCTCCGCTCCGGCATGCAAAACCTCAGCATTCCCAGGAATATCATCGATCCACCCGCTGAAAACACCCATCACCACACCTCACTGATAATGGTTCTCGTCCCAGTTGAACATTGCCTGCAGTTCGTCTTCCATAGCTTCCGTGTGATTCGCCGTATCCGCCACCGCATTACCCACACGCCGACACCAAGAGCTCAAAGCCTTCAACCGTTCCCCGAAGTCAGAACCAAAAGCCACATACCCGTTCCGCGCAGTCATGAAGCCCCACACGGCCACACTCTGATCCGTTGGCACAGACACTCCGTCGTAGGCCTCTGCCCCCTGACTAAGACGGTTCTTCAAAGCAGACATCTCCTCAGAATCCATCTGGAAAGTACTCACGAACCACTCACTCCAATTTGTGCCATACGCCACTTTTGCAAAAAAGTGGCACACCCAGATCCCACTGACGCTGCGCACGATGGATGCCGATCCAAAGGACGGACCTCGTCGGCAGTGAGCTACATGACGAGGGCGAGCGGTAGTTCTCTCACCTTCTGCCCCGCTCAACCGACCATTCACCCGTTTGCCACCGCATCATGCACCTGGGCCGATACCCTGGATGTATGACCGATTTTGCAAATGCGCAGTCATTGACCGATCTGCCTCCAGTAACCGCTTGGCTGTCCGATATGGACGGCGTTTTGGTCAAGGAAAACCGTGCCCTACCTGGCGCTGTCGAATTTCTCGAGGCTCTTCGCCGCAAGGGCTTACCTTTCCTGGTGCTGACGAATAACTCCATTTTCACCAACCGTGACCTATCGGCGCGCCTGGCCAACTCGGGCCTCGACGTGCCTGAGGAATCGATTTGGACTAGTGCGAATGCGACAGCCGCATTCCTGAGCCAACAGTCCCCCAACTCCACAGCTTTCGTCATAGGCGAGGCCGGGCTCACCACCGCTCTACACAGCGCCGGCTACATCATGACGGACACAGACCCGGAGTATGTCGTGCTGGGCGAGGTGCGTTCCTACGACTTCCAGGCTTTGACGCGCGCGGTGCGTTTGATTGAACGCGGCGCCAAGTTCATTGCCACCAACCCGGACGTATCTGGCCCCTCCGATGAAGGTACGTTGCCAGCCACCGGCGCAATCGCCTCGATGATCACCGCAGCCACCGGTAAGCAGCCCTACTTCGTGGGTAAGCCGAACCCGGTGATGCTGCGCGCTGGGCTGAACAAGATTGGGGCCCACTCTGAGTCCGCCGCAATGGTCGGTGACCGTATGGACACCGATATTCAGGCCGGTGTTGAGGCGGGTCTGCGCGCACACCTGGTGCTGTCGGGTTCCATGACGCGCAACGACGTCAATAACTACCCCTTCCGTCCCTTCGCAATCCACGAGGGCATCGGGGACTTGATAGAACTAGTCGAACGTGCCGATGGTTAAATTGGTTTGACCGCGAGTGCGGCGGGCGGACGATGCTAACCCGCCGCACTCGTCCTAGGAGGCACTGAGGATGCGTTTAAGCATTTCCTCACAAACCTCATCCACCTGCGCACGGGCAACGACCGTCACCTCCGCTGCATGAGGATCATCAACAACCAGACCCGGATTCTCTTCGCTTGTGGAGATTCGAACACTGCGCATTTCGGTATAGAAAAGATCAGGTCGAACCATTGCCAAGGCGGTGATGGCATCGTGAGGATTGTTCCACGCCTTGCCATGAAACTTCCAGAAGATGTCGATCTCTGCTCCCAAGGCAGCCCCTAAAGCACCCGACCGGCGGATCCTATCGACCTGTTCCGGGTGGAACGAGATCGTCTCGGTGACATCAAGTCCCGTGACCGTGATTCTCGCTCCGGAACGGAAAACTTCGTCGGCGGCCACCGCATCGCATTTGAAATTATGCTCTGCAACCCTTGATTCAGACCTGAAGTCCCCTCCCATGATGTACAAGTTACGAATCGATCGAGCAAAGCTAGAGTCGAGGCGCATGGCTTGAGCAATGTTGGTTAACGGACCGACAGCTAGCACATCGATCTGTCCAGGATGTTCAACGACGCGGCGAACAATGCGTTCGACACCATCGGTCCGTCCGCCATAATCCTCCTCGGACAGATCTGCGAATTGGGTGCCCTCGTGGCCTGGCCACCAAACCTGTCTACCTGAAAGAGCATCCTGTTGTCCTGCAGATATCAGCGGCACCTCACTCCTACTCAACCTACACAGGCGCGAGGCAAGCCGTGCGCGCAGGGGGGTATCCCCATAGACGGTCGTCAATGTGTCGAGCTGGAGTTCGGGCGATCCGAGGATCAAGGCGAGGGCGAGGGCGTCGTCAACGTCCGTACCGATGTCTGTGTCGAAGATCAGTTGCGCGGTCATATCGTTGTCATTTCTCATGGGAGTCAAGTCATCCTTTGGAGCCCGAAGTGGCCAAGGACGCGGTGAAGTATTTTTGGAAAAACAGCAAGAGAATCATTGGAACGGTCGTCAACAGAACCGATGCGGCGAAAATCTTGCCGAAGTTCACTTCGAATTGTCCGTTGAGGTTAGCCAGAGCCACCGGCCCCAGAACCATTGACGGATCCGTCGCGATGAGCAGCGGCCACAGGTAGGCTCCCCATTGGAAGAGGAAGAGGGTGAAGCCCGCTCCTATGAGTGCTGATCTGGACAGCGGCAGGTAGATATGCCAGAAAACTCCGATCGTTCCTAACCCGTCAATGCGAGCAGCTTCTCCGAGTTCTTTGGGGATCCCTAGGAAGAACTGTCTCAGAACGAAGATCGCGAAGCCGTTGGCTAGACCAGGCACGATCAGCGCTGTGTAGGTGTTAGCCATGCCCCAGTCTCGGAATTGGTTGGCTAGAGGCACCGCGATGGCATCGAAAGGGATGAGGAAGCTTAGGACGACAATCCCGAATATGGCTTTATTTCCCTTAAAGCTGATGGCGCTCAGAGCGAATGCAGCTGCCGCGCTGATCATCAGGCCGAGTAGGATCGTGGTCGCGGTGACAACAATTGAATTGAAGACCGAGAGAGCAAAGGGTGAGTCGAGGAGAGCTGTGTAGTTCTCAAAGGTGATGCGGGTAGGAATGAGAAGGTCGGTACTCAAAGGGTAGAGGGATGAGAAGATCTCCGTCCCTGTCCGCAATGAAGATACAAACATCCATATGAGGGGTAGAGCGAAGAGTAGCCCGCTCATCCACACCAGCACGGTGACAAGTATTATGCGCGGTTTCGTCGTTGCGATCTGATGAGGTAGTGCCATGTGGATTAGTCCTCTTTGCTGAGCATACGGAACTGGACTGCGGTAATAACGGTGAGGAAAACCAGAAGAACCACCACTTGCGTCTGCCCAAGGTTTGCGTCCCCTAGCTGGAAGGTATTGTTGTATAGGTCGTACATTATGAGCCTTGTCGAATTGGCGGGTCCGCCCTGCGTAAGGATCTGAACCGGAACGAATGCCAGGACCGAAGACACAGTGTCAGCGACGACGACGAATGCCAAAGTTCTGCGAATCGACGGAATAGTAATGTTGAAGAACGACCTCCACCACCCTGCTCCATCAATCGCTGCGGCCTCGTAAAGCTCTGTGGGCACATCCTGAAGAGCAGCGATAATGAAAAGAGTCCAGTAACCGATTCCTACCCACGACATGAGGATGATGATCGCCATCAAGGCTTGCGATGAATCTGTGAGGAAAGGCTGCGTGGGAAGACCAAGGGCCTCAATCACTGCGTTGATCGGGCCGCGTGGCTGATAGGCGACCCCCCAAATGACGGTTGCGACAGCTGCTGGAGCGGCAACTGGAACGAAGACGGTTGTCCGGATGAGGTTGACCGCAGGCACCTTCTCATTGAGCAAGAGTGCCAGGAACAATGCGCAGATTACTTGGAAAGGAATGATCACTAGAAGGAATTTTCCGGTGACCCCCAAAACCGACCAGAAACCAGTATCTCCCAGAAGATATTCGTAATTTTCGAGCCCAACCCATTCGGGCCCATGGATCTGATTCGCGCCTTTTTGAAATGAGGCAACAACTGCTCCAACCATTGGCAACAGACGCAGTATGACAAGAAGGACTACGGCGGGAAGGAGAAACAGAACAGCTGAGAAGAGGCCCCGCCCCTGCCCCCGCCGAAATCCTCGTGTCATCACAGTCGGTCCCAGAGCCCCTGAAGTTCGAGTTCAGCGGCCTTTAGTGTCGCTTCCACAGACTCACCGTTACGGATATCCGAGAAGGCTCGACCGAGAACGTCTTGCATTTGAGTGAATCCGATAGTGTTGGGACGGTTGACTGCCGCTTTTTCCAACTCATCGAGCATCAGAGCACCCATGCCTTCAGTATTGGGGGGCATTGTCTGATCGAGACGTTCAATGTATCCGTCAAAGGATGCGGTGTTGGTCGGGGGGATGGTAATTGCCTCGACGGCAGCCGCACTGCCTTCGGGATCAATTGAAGCAAATTTGGCAAATTCGCGGGCAGCTTCGGCCTCGTCACTAGAGGAGGACACGCCAATCGCCCAGGAACCGGTCGACATCGCTGGCGTACCACCTTCGAACATCGGGTTAGGCGCATACCCCCAGTTAATGACCGGATCCCCTTCTCCGATCGGCGTAAGAGACCACGCACCTCCAACGAAGAAGGCAGATTTACCCGAAGCAAAAAGAACTGCCATCTGGTCGGTGGCAACGCCTCGAGGTGCAAGTCCGTCCTCGAAGAGGGAGCCGTACCAGTTCATGGCCTTGGTCCATCCCTCGTTGGTGAGGTCTGCGGTGAGCAGGTCGTCCCCCGTTGCACCGCTGCCACCACCTGCTGACTCGGCGAGAGGCTGGAGCTGGTAGTAGCGGTCGGTCTGGTCAAAGAGTAGGCCCCATTCAGCACCCGCTTGTTGAGCGGACTTCGCTGCTGCTGTGACCTGCTCCCACGTCCATCGCTGATCAGAGTCTGCGGGAGGAGCCTCGATTCCCGCTACGCTCAAAAGATCCTTGTTGTAATAAAGGTACTGCGCAGATGTCCACATGGGCAGTGCCCACATCTTTCCATCCCACATATTCGCGTCAACCGCTGGCGTAATCGAGGTCTTCTCAACTTCTCCCTGAAGATCAGTAAGGTCAGCAAGCCATCCTTTCGAGGCCATTGATCCAGCTGCCCCAGCATCAACCAGGAGTACATCAATCGAAGGATCATCAGCTCCGACGCGCTGTTGGATAACATTGTTGTACTGATCGAAAGGGATGTTTTCATACTTGACGTCAATGTTGGGATGCTTCTTCTCGAATGACTCGATAAGGGGGGCGAATGCCGTCTCAGGATCGGCACCAACGAAGGTGATGCTCTTCTTCTGGCCGTCACCGCCAACAGCATCAGATTCGCCTGCTGTCGAGGTTCCAGCGCCCGATGAACACGCAGCCAAACTTACGACTCCAAGAAGGGCGACCGCAGTCAGTGGCCTTTTCTTATTCTTCTTCACATTCTCTCCTTTGAGTTGTGCGATGGATTAACACTAAGACAATCTACACGAAGCGTCTACATGTGTAGATGTTAAAATGGGTCTACAGTAAACGCAAGCCACTTGAACAAAGATCTGCCCAAACACCTCAATCATCACGATGGAGTCATCACAGGAACATGGACCTTCACAAACGACCTACCAGAGATGATGTCGCCCGTAGAGCCGGTGTCTCGAGCGCTGTCGTCAGTTACGTCCTAAATAACGGCCCACGCCCCGTCGCTGATTGCACGCGTCAAAAAGTCCTTGACGCGGTGAAAGAGTTGAAATATCGACCCAACTCGGCAGCAAGAGCTTTCAGACTCCAGAAGTCCAATTCGATAGGACTTCTCGTACCGGACATCTCAAACCCCTTTTTCGCCGAACTCGCACGCGCTGTACGAGAGGCTGCATCAGCCTATGGATGCGCACTGATCCTCAACGATTCAGGTAGCACTTCATCCATCACCCAAGATCAGATCCGCTTCATTTCGGAACACCAACCCGATGGAGTCATCATCATCGGCCGAACTGCGCAGACCAATCTCGAAGCATTGCGTACTAATCACATTCGGTGTGTTGCGCTCGATGCCGCACAAACAGACACCCATATCCCAACTGTCAGCATCAACAATTATGTCGGAGCTCTAAGCGGCATCGAGCACCTCCTACAACACGGCCATGATCAAATCGCAATGATTGCAGGCTCAGATCGCAGCATCGCAGCAGACGCTCGCATCCAGGCATGGCACGATGCAACCGGGATCCCCATTACATCCCCTTTATTAAAACGCTCGGATTATTCCCGCGAAGGTGGGCTCAGAGCATGCCAAGAACTCCTGGAGTCCGGCCTCGAATTCACCGCACTATTCGTTGCTTCAGATATCCAAGCGGTCGGCGCCCTGCGCGCACTACACGAAGCCTCGATCGCCGTTCCCAGGGACTGCGCCATCGTTTCCTTCGACGGAACTCAGGAGGCACGCTTCACAACACCACCCCTAACCGTCATCGAACAACCCCTAACAACAATGGCAGAAAGAGCCCTCGCCTTACTCTTCGAGAATTCGAAAGAAAAACTGTCGAGTGTCATTGTTGAACACTCTTTAAGCATCCGAGATTCTTGTGGCTGCTCCTGCACATAAGAACAGCCAAGGCGAGGCATGACACCAGATTCATACCCCACTTTTGGTCTTCGTCATCGGTCCAACTCAACGGTCACACGACGAAGACGATAGCTCCACAACCAGTCGCCGCAATCAACGCACGACATTGAGAACATCACATCAACCCTGTTAGTTGAAGGTAAAGTCCCATACTCTGTTCTCACCAGGCCTCCATTGTGATTACGCGGATAGCCCGTCTGGCCTGGGCCGATAATCGCTTCAGACCTCCACGCTCCACCACCGGACCAAATGCTTGCGCCATCAATCGAAACGAGTTCCAGATTTGCCCCCACCCAGTCCGGTATTCCTACAGGGTACGGATGCTGCTCACGAACAACATAAAATCGATCCGTAGGCGGATCGTATGCAAAATCGGCGTTGTTTAGCCAATCGGCATTCCCGTCTGACCCCTTAAGTCCTTCCGTCGTGACGATCTTAGGTTCTCCTGCAACGACACCTGAGTCTTCATTAAGATCGAGCGGCATCCGATAAACCTTTGTCTCCTGGTCTGGCCCGGCATAGTTCTCCACCCAGAAGAGCAGAGCCGTTCCTAATTCGGGATCAATTGTTGTAGCACTCGGCTGCCCAACTCCCCACCTGGACGGATCCCTGGTTGAATCAAAAGACACAACTGGTATTGGATTCTTGACCCAGGGACCAGACAGATTTTTTGCGTAAGCAACACCTACTTCGTTGTGAGCACTAGCATCGCGATCATTACCTAGGTAAAACATCGCGTACCGGTAGTCCACCCCTGCCAACCGAGCATTTACACGGATAACTGAAGGATCACAGATATGGAATTGATCCCAGCTTCCAGCAGAAGCAGTCAAAGCTACCTGAGACTGCGTGACCACACCGGATTCGAGCAGATCTAAGCGAATATCATCAACAATCTGTCCTTCTTGCGAATTTTGACATGTCCATATCCATTCCTTTTCTCCCTGTCGAATAACTGAGGGCGCGTATGCATAGAACTCGCGTCCATGTGCTTGATCAAGGATTGGAACTGGGCTTACAGGGCTGACTACTCCAGTTGCTTGGGCTCCCGGAACCAGACCAATCAACACAAATACTCCAGCAAATAAGGTACAGAATCTTCTTCTCATACTCGCGAAACCTCCTTATCTACACGAGTAGCATTAGCATATTTACTACGATTCCCACACTCAAGGTTGACAACGCTTTACCTTTCATCACATCGTCACACCTAGTCGGCCTGTAGTCTGGCCTAATGACAAACGACTCCCATAAGGCCCGACTGTCCGAATTGGTCAAGGAATTGGCCGTCATCCACGAAAAGGTCACCCTGGCTTCGGGGCGCGAATCCGACTTCTACGTCGATATGCGCCGCGCAACCTTGCACCACGAGGCCTCCCCACTCATCGGCCACGTCATGCTCGACCTGCTCGAAGAGGCCGGTTTTGCTCCCGGCGTGGACTATGTGGCTTGCGGCGGCCTGACAATGGGCGCCGATCCTGTGGCCGCTGCTATGCTCCATGCTGCGGCCTCGCGCGGCCTGGACCTGGACGCTTTCGTGGTGCGCAAAGCAGCTAAAGACCACGGCATGAAGCGGCGCATTGAGGGCCCGGACGTTGTTGGTAAGCGCGTCGTCGTCCTCGAAGATACCTCCACAACGGGCGGGTCTCCCCTAGAGGCAGCGCGAGCGCTGACCGAGGCGGGGGCTGAGGTTGTAGCAGTCGCTGTGATTGTCGACCGCGCAACGGGAGCAAAAGAGGTCATCGAGGCCAAAGGCTTCCCCTACTTCTTCGCATTGGATCTGGAAGACCTGGGCTTGGCGTAAGTTAAGCACCAAATGGGCGACAGGGGTCACATGTGCGGGACTGACCGCATGACTCGGCGGACCACCGTCCTGGGAGCCAGCTTCATGGCTGCCATTGCCACCTTGTAAACGGCTGTCGGCGTCACCTGAACCTTTCCGATTCTGGTGGCGCCGAGTGCTTCTTCAACGACCTGTTCGGGAGTGGACATGAGGCAGTCGGGAGTTCCAGACATATCGACTCCCGCGTTGGTAAAGAAGTCGGTTTTGGTGGGTCCCGGGCATACGACGCTGGCGGTCACGCCCGTGCCTCGTAATTCTTCAGCCAGGCCCTCGGTGAAAGCGACGATCCACGCTTTGTGCGCCGAATAGGTGCCAGCTCCAGTGCGCGAGGCCACCGAAGAGACGTTGAGTATTGCGCCTCGGCCTCGCTGACGCATGGCACGAGCGGCTGCGTGGGAAAGGACCATGGGGGCGCGCACCATGACGTCAAGCCCGTTGAGTTCGGCTTCGAGGCTGTTGTCGGGGAATGAGGCACCCAGGCCAAAGCCCGCGTTATTCACTAGTAGTCCGATAGGCGCGGGGCCGCCCTCCTCGCCGGTTACTTCGAGGCGCCGGGCAACTTTATCGACGTCGGCTGGAATGGAAAGATCTGCGGGCAGAACTTCCGCAGGCACTCCAGCGACATTACGTAGCCGGTCGGCAAGATCTTCGAGGACGTCGACGCGCCTCGCGACAAGGACGAGGTCGTGTCCGGCAGAAGCCAGCTGCCAACAGAATTCTTCTCCCAGACCCGAGGTTGCCCCGGTGATTAGTGCTGTTCCCATGGTTCCAGCCTAGATGACGACCAAGACCCGAAGTTATCCCCAACCTGAAGCAACGCTGTTTCTAGATGGGTTCTATCCCTAAGATAGGGAATATCCTCGAGCCCACAGGAGGTCTCTCATGACCGATAGCCCACTGCCCGCAGAGTCACCTCAGCAAGGAGACGAAGCGGCACAGATTCTCGCTGAGCTCAAGGCACTCAATGAGAGAGCAGGGGATTTGTCCCAGCGTTTGAGCGATCTTGAAAACCGCGGCCGCGGCCGCGGCCAAGAAGCTACTCCTGCTGCGCAACAGGCCCCATCACAGGCTCATCCACAGCCGGCCGCGCCACAGCAAGCCATTCCCCAGCAAGTTCCGATGGCTCCACCTTCACAGCAGCCTCAACACGGCTACCAGTCAATACCTGGACACCAGGCCGCGCCCGGCCGCCCCTTCCCCCAACCTCCGGTTGGAACGCCGTACCAGGGGCCAGGACTAAACCCATTTGGGACTGCACCACAGATGCCCACACCTCCCGCAGCTGCACCGCAGATGATTCAACCGCAGCCGCAATCCCACCCTCAGCAGCCTCGCGTACGCAACGACGAATCGCGCATCGGCAAGTACCTACTATCGGGAGCGGCAGCCGTCCTCATCCTTTTAGCAGGTGCCACGCTCATGGCCATGCTCTGGGACTCGATTCCTAACATCGTCAAAGTCGGTGCCGTGATCGTTGTCGCCATCGCGCTGACCGCTACCGGAGCGATTCTTAACCAGACGAAACCTGCCCTCAGGGTTCCCGCCTCAACAGCTTTAGGCATTGGGGCGGGTCTCGGATTTGTTGGTTTCCTCGGAGGCACTCTTCTTGAAGTGTTCCCCTTGGTGGCCGCGTTCATCTGCATCATCATGTGGACAGTCGCCGTGACTTTTATTGCGGCCAAAACTCAATCTGCTTGGACCATTGGAGTATCAACGCTGGGCGGCATTGTCACGGTGATGCTTGCTTCCACCCAGGGAGCTCCTACCGCAGATAAAAGTCTTGCTGCGGCAATCATGGTCGTCGCATATTGCATCGCTTTGACGGTCACCGTGGCTCTGAGCTCTCGTTTCTTTGCGAGCTCCACGTTCCGGCCCATTTATCCGCTCACCGCCAGCATTGTCACCTTCGCTTCCGCGTTATCGGTCCCTTTCGAGGGAGCTATCGCAGCCTCTGCAATCGCTGGCCTACTGCTGTGCGTCTGCCTGTTGGCACTCCTCATTGTTCAGGTATTCCTGTGCATCGTATATTCGACGAACAAGGAATGGCGGTGGGCCTGGATCGCCGTTCCGATTGCGTACCTAATGACTTCGGGACGCGTCGAGTGGATGGTGGAAAACGACACGCAAGCCCTGATCTTCCACTACGCAGCAATGGCGGTCATCCTGGTGGCAGCCGGAGCCCTACTTCTTCCTCGTGTGGCCAAGGGGTCGCAAGTCGCCGCTTCCCTGTCGCTGACGGCTAGCATGGTCGTCGTTCTTTTTTCCACAAGAATCAACCTGGACGACTCTGACATCCATACCGTCATCACCCTGGCGGCGTTGCTGCTACCAGCGTGGGTCGAGTTCCGCTCCCGTTCCCACTACCACGTTTGGATTTTTTCGAGCCTAGGCTTACTCCAGCTGTTCGATCGCTCAACCATTATGGGAATCTGCCTGGGGATTGCTCTGCTCGTCCTCGTCATAGCCCTCATTGTCGGCGCGGACCGCCTGCACCCACGCGCCTCTGACGCAAAAATTCTCACGATCGTCTTGTGTTTCCTGCTCATGACACGCCTGCCTTTCCAGCTCGTCGCATTCTCGCAAGTGTTGGACGGGTCAAGCGGACGTAATTCTTTCGTGTGGACTCTAGCTGTGGTCGCTGCTTTCGCATTGATTGTCATTCTGGGAATCAGTGGCGGTATCCCCGGCGCCTACGATTTTGTCCGAGGGCAAAGACTGGGCGCTCGGCCTCGTATGGTGTCCAAGCCTGCGGCTGTTGCTAGGCAGGCAGCTTATCCGGGAGGCCCCATCCAGCAAGTCACAGTGCCTCAGCCAGACGCGCCCTCGTCACTCGCGGGCATCGTTGTTGCTGCTATCGGCGTGGCTGTCATGGTGACTATCGGAATCGCCGAGTTGGGTATGTCCTCTTGGGTTTTCAACGACTATGACGCTGAAGAATTCCCTGTTTATCATCTTTTGATGGGCGTCCTTTTGTTGGTTGTTGGCGCACTGGTTGCCTGGACGAATGCTCACGTTATTCGCCACACCATCACGGGGCTCATCACAGCAGCGGTGTGTACTTTGGCTCCCCTACAGGCTCTGACCACCGCAACAACAACCCCGATTAGCGGCATCCCAGCGAGCATCCTTTTGCTGGTCATTGGGGCTGGCGCGATTGCAGTTGGTTTCAAAGCCTCAGCGAAGGCGGTTCGCCTCTACGGCCTAACTGTTGTCATGCTCATGGTGTTGAAGATGGCTTTGTTGGATCTGGGGTCGCAATCGAACATTATGCGGGTCATCGCATTGCTCATCGCAGGTCTCATTTGCTTTGGACTGTCGATTATTTATTCCCGAGTGGATAATCGTTTGAAGGCAGATCCTGAGCAGGCGCCACCCAGCGCGCCCGTGCAGGCTCCGGTCCAGCCCATCTCAAATCCGCCGCAGGCTCAGCCCGAGCCTCCAGCTCAGACCAACAACCCCTTTGCCCCGCCGAACGCTTAGGCTGGTCACATGAGATTTGCGACCTGGAATGTCAATTCGATCCGTACCCGCTACGAACGCGTCTTGGCTTTCCTTCAACGCTCGGATGTTGACGTCTTAGCGATCCAAGAGATCAAGTGCAAGCCCGAACAGTTCCCGGCGGCTGCCTTCGAGGAAGCCGGTTTTGAGGTCCGCTGCCATGGGCTCAACCAATGGAACGGTGTTGCAGTTATTTCTCGCCTACCGATCTTGGATGTGCGCGATCATTTTCCCAGCCAGCCAGGTTTCGGCGATCCGGCAGTTATTGAGGCACGTGCTCTCGGCGTCACCGTCGATGTCTCTTCAACCGATGTTGGAAAGCAAGCTGGCTCGCCTTCGTCAATGACGATTTGGAGTCTGTACGTCCCCAACGGTCGCGAGTTGGACCATCCCCACTACGCCTACAAGTTGGAGTGGCTTGCAAGACTACGCGAGGATGGCAAGTCTTGGCTGGAAAGCGACCCGAGCGCATTGATCGCCCTCGTAGGTGATTGGAATGTCGCGCCCTTCGACCATGATGTGTGGGATATGTCGGCGTTCGAGGGCGCTACCCACGTGTCAGCCCCTGAACGTTCCGCCTTCTTTGCCTTCGCCGAGGACGGTTGGGTGGAGGTCACGCGCGATCGTGTTGATAACTACACCTACTGGGACTATCAAAAACTTCGATTCCCCAAGAATGAAGGCATGCGCATCGATTTCGCCTACTGTTCGCCATCCCTTGCCGCTCGAGTCACGCGAGCCCAGATTGATCGAGACGAACGCAAGGGCAAGGGCGCGTCAGATCATGTGCCTGTCATCATCGACTTCGTATAGTTTGGGCGTCCCTCGGCAGAGTTTTGGGCGTCCCTCGCGGGGAAAAAGTGGGACGAGCCTACTGGCCGTCGACGAGGGCGAGAAGCTGGTCGTTGAGCCTCGACCAATTGTCTCTGTGCCAGGGGCCAAAGGGCTCCTCACCCAGGAATACGCCAGCAACTCCGCGGCCGCGGTCCACCCAAATAAAGGATCCAGACACACCGAAGTGCCCAAAGGTATGCGGATCTGCCGCAATCCCCGTCCAGTGCGGATGCTTCGCGCCCCGAATTTCCACACCTAAACCCCACGGGCACGGATTGTGCCGCCCATACCCGGGCACAATTCCGGCCAGGTCAGGGAATTGAATGGTGCCAGCTTGCGCTGCCAGGTCAGCACTGACGAGCGTCGGATTGAGCAATTCTTGACCCAAAAGAATCAGGTCATCAACAGTTGAAATGCCCGAACGCGCAGGAGACCCCGTAACGTCAGTGGCCGACATGCCAAGCGGCTCGAGCACGGCCTTTTCGATCCAGCGCTGCACCGGCGTGCCCGTAGCCTCGCCAAGGATCTGCCCCAAGAGGTCAAAACCCGCATTCGAATACACTCGGCGCTTTTCGATTCCGAATTGAGACTGCGTCGACTCTGCAGGAAGGCCTGACGCGTGAGCAAGCAAGTGGCGAATAGTGGCCCCATTGACTCCCGCTTCAGTCTCCAGGCTGAGCAAACCCCAATCCACTGCTACCAGTGCCGACCATGCCGTCAGCACCTTGGTAACAGATTGGAGCTCATATCTGTGCGAAGTGTCCCCGCGCGAGTATAGAACCCGTTCGCTGCTGAGCAGGGCTAGCGAATGGTTGAAAGGAACGTCGAGAACCGTCATGCCCTGGTTTCTCGAGACTTGCGCAAGACTTTCGCATAAACCTCCAACACCTCGTCGGGTACAGAGGTTCCGACGTCAAGAATGAACTGGGCGGAAAGGTTGATCATCTGAACGCATAGCGCAAGGAATTCAGAGACGAATTCCTTGGCATCAATTGCGTCAGCCGCGTAGCGTGACGAAACCACTCCTCCGTACCAGTGACGTAGCAAGGTTTGTGCGGTCATGCGCGGCGTCAAAGCTAACTCAAGAGTTCCCTCGCGGATCATTCGTGAGACTTCGGCGGTGATGAAGTCCTCGATCGCTTGGAAACGGTACTTGTAGTGATTGTGTGCTGGATGAATTGGCGACGAGGCTTCGGTGGCCAGCATGGCGTCCAGGGCGAGAACTTGGTCGGCCTCAGGTTCGAGCGAAAAACGCATAAGTTGGATCGCGTAGTCGATGAGGGTACCGTTCGCGATGCCTTCTTCGGTGATCTCGTATTCAACTTTCTCCCCGAGGAGGATTTCACTCGGCTGGACCGCAACTTTGAAGATGCCGAGTCGGTCCTCAGCTCTCTTGACCACCGCCCGCAGAAGATCTTCTTTGGAAGGGTAGTGGTAGATCACTGCAGGGTGAGAGATCCCAACCTCGCGACCGAGGTCTCTGAGGGAGAAGCCGTGGTACCCGTTCTCTGCGATGAGTTTCATCGCCGAGATGAGAATGGACTCTCGGGTCTGTTGACCAACCGAATAGCCACCCCGAGACTTCTTCTGAGCAGCCACGACACCTCCCTTCCGAACCGTGCGTATGTTCTCTCTGGAACAATAGTGTCATAGTTCCTGAAAAAGTCACCCATTCCTGGGAAACTTTTCACCCGTTCTGAGGATGCGAGTCTGCCACAGATACTTCAAGCCCCTCCAAATCATCGGTCATAGTCACTTCAACAAGGTGCCCATCACCAACTTCTCCGGCAAGCAACATGCGCGCCAATCTATCTCCAATCTCACGTTGAATGAGGCGACGCAAGGGTCTGGCACCATATGCCGGATCGTATCCAGCGTGGGTCAACCAACCGCGCGCAGGCTCGGACACATCCAAAACAATTCGACGATCCGAAAGCCGATCAGCCATCTGCGCAACCATCAGATCGACGATGCCTGCAAGCTCATCACTACCCAGAGGATGGAACATGACGGTCTCATCAAGCCGATTCAAAAACTCCGGCTTGAAGGCGCTGGTGACCATTGACATGACAGCGTCTTTCTTCGACTGCTCATCCAAGCTCGGATCAACGAGGAACTGGGATCCCAAATTCGACGTCAAAATCAGGATTGTGTTGCGGAAATCAACGGTACGACCTTGCCCGTCGGTCAGCCGACCATCGTCGAGCACCTGAAGTAAAACATCAAAGATCTCCGGATCCGCCTTTTCTACCTCATCCAGGAGGATCACCGAATAGGGACGACGTCGAACGGCCTCGGTCAATTGACCACCCTGCTCGTAGCCAACATATCCGGGAGGAGCCCCTACAAGTCTGGCAACCGAATGCTTCTCGGAATACTCCGACATATCAATGCGAATCATGGCCCGCTCATCATCGAAGAGGAACTCGGCGAGGGACTTTGCCAATTCAGTTTTGCCGACGCCGGTCGGGCCAAGGAAGAGGAAGGACCCTGTTGGACGATTCGGGTCGGCAAGACCCGCCCGCGACCTGCGCACCGCGTCCGCTACAGCAGCCACCGCTTCCTTTTGGCCGATGAGCCGTTGGCCAATGACCGCCTCCATGTCCAGGAGCTTTTCCGACTCAGTTTGCAAGAGTTTGCCGGTGGGAATACCTGTCCACGCTTCAACAACTTCGGCGATTTCAGCTGGACCTACCTTTTCAGCGATCATCGGTTCCGCGTCGTGAATAGCCTCGGCCGACTCGGCACGCGCTTCCTCTTCGGCAATCTGACGTTCGATCTGGGGAATCTCACCATTTTGCAAACGTCCTGCTTCTTCCCAACGATTCTCACGGACCGCAAGGTCAAGCTGGGTTCGCAACTCATCGAGTTGGACACGCAGGTCACCGACACGATTGTGTCCGGCTTTTTCAGCTTCCCATCGACTCGTCAGAGCATTGAGTTCTTCCTGTTTGTCGGCAAGGTCTGCGCGCAACTTGTCGAGGCGGTCTTGAGTGGCCTCGTCGGCTGCATCCGAGTCCGACTCAGTCAGGTACGACTCTTCCATGCGCAGACGGTCGACGCTGCGCCGCAGTTCATCGATCTCAACAGGGCTTGAATCGAGCTCCATACGAAGACGCGACGCAGCCTCGTCAATGAGGTCGATGGCCTTGTCGGGGAGCTGTCTGCCGGTGATGTAACGATCTGACAGGGCCGCGGCAGCGACGAGGGCGCCGTCAGAGATCGTCACTTTGTGGTGGGCCTCGTATTTTGGCGCAATGCCTCGCAAGATAGCGACCGTGTCTTCGACGCTGGGTTCGCCAACAAAGACCTGTTGGAACCGCCGTTCGAGGGCTGGGTCTTTCTCAATGTTCTCACGATATTCGTCGAGAGTGGTGGCACCGACCATGCGCAGTTCTCCCCGCGCAAGCATGGGCTTGAGCATGTTGCCAGCATCCATTGCGCCCTCGGCCCCGCCGCCGGCTCCAACCACGGTGTGCAGCTCATCAATGAAGGTGATGATCTGTCCATCGGAGCCTTCAATTTCAGCGAGAACCGCTTTGAGTCGTTCTTCAAACTCGCCGCGGTATTTTGCACCGGCAACCATGGATGAGATATCAAGAGACACCAGTCGTTTGTCTCGCAAAGACTCGGGAACATCTCCTGCAACTATGCGCTGCGCGAGACCTTCGACGACGGCGGTCTTACCGACTCCTGGTTCGCCGATGAGAACAGGATTGTTCTTTGTACGTCGGCTTAACACCTGAACGACGCGACGAATCTCCGTATCCCTGCCAATAACCGGGTCGAGTTTGCCTTCGCGCGCAACTTCGGTCAGGTCCCGCCCGTATTTGGACAGTGCTTCAAAGGATCCTTCCGGATCCGCACTCGTAATGGGTTCGGGGCGCAGTTGGTCGAGCGCGCTCACGAGGGCGTCGCCCGTTGCTCCGTTAGTTGACAGGATTTTTCCAGCCTCGTCAAATGCGCCTGCAAGAGCGATCAACAGATGTTCAGTGGACACATACTGGTCCCCTTTGTCCGAGGCACGCTTTTGAGCGACGCTGATCACCTGCATGAGCCCTCGCGAGGTCTGTGGTTGCCCAGCGGAGGCACCTTGGGTCGAGGGTAGGGCAACGAGGGCGTTGCGGGTACGCGCGCCGATCGTCATGCGGTCTGCGCCGACGGCTTCTAGCAGGGAAATGGCGATGCCTTCGGGCTGAGTGAGCAGGGCTTGGAGCAGGTGCAGTGTCTCTACCTGGGGGTTGCCCGCAGCACTGGCGGACTGTAATGCGCTGGCGAAGGCTTCTTGTGCTTTGGTCGTGAAATCTGCGGTCATATCTTCTCCTAGAGGCTCGCGTCGTACGTGTGGACGCATCTGAAGAGTTCAACGATTTCAAACTTGAGTCTATTCCACTCAATTTAATTTCTCGCTCGATAAGAGTTGTCTTCACCAACAGAGAACAACGCCCCGCGAACCCTTGAGGTCCGCGGGGCATGAGTACAAACTGAGCGCACAGGCTACGGCCTTTACTCTGCTGCCGTTTCTTCCTGCCCTTTTTCAGGGTCTGAAAGTTCGAAACGCCCAGCAACATGAGCAAAGAGCTGCAATGTAGTCGACAGTGCACACTGACACTGCTGCAAGAGCTGGGCATCAGTAGCACCAAACTCATAGTCCGCATTCACTTCACCCATGACGCGCAAACTTCCATCCTCATTACGTCGGAAGTATGCCTTGGGCCAAAGCCTTTCGCGGTGCCAATCCTCGATGAGGATCTCCAACTCCTCTTCGCGCTCTTCTGGCACAGTCAGACGCATGAAGGACAAGATGCTCAGGACTTCTTTCTGCTCTCCTGAAAAACGGAAGTAGAAAGCGTTGTCATCCCAATTCCCTGCCAAGTCACCGTCATCGTCAATATGCCAGAACCAGCCCTGATTATCAAAGAGTCGGCACAGCCGTTCCTGGCTGATGGGGCGAACCGCATCGGGGATGTACGGATCGTTCTTCATACGATTGTCCTCCTCAGCCGTTCAGTTCGTCGGCCAGCGCCTGGTAGAAACTATGAGCCGTGCCCAATGCACACCGAATGTGTTGTAGGAGCTGCTCATCAGTCACTCCTTTGGCCCAGTCCAACGCATTCTCTGTAAAGACACGAATGCTGCCGTCATCTGCGATCCGGTGATAGCACTTAGGCCACAGGTGATCATGATGCCAGCGACGAATAAACTGGCGGATCTGGTCTAGTTTTTCCATATCCGCGGTGTTGTTCCACTGCGAGTAGACCTCAAGGATTTCTTTATCCTTGCCAATCAACAAGAAGAAGAACTGGCAGTTGTCCCAAGTACCACCCAGGTCACCCTCGTTATCAACAAACCAGTTCCAGCCTTGTGAATCCAAAACTGCCTTAATACGGTCCTGTGAAATGGGGGTTGGACGATTCTCATTAGCCGCCGGCACAGTGGGCGCAGCCTGAACACCAGCTGGAGCATCAGGAGGCTGCGGGCTGGCCTGTGTCGGCTCTGCTACACCCGAAACGTCAGGCGCAGGCTGAGGTTGTGGGGTCGACTGCGAATCAGAGCGATCCCGATTGAAGAATGAGAACAAACCCATGCATCTTCTCCTGTCTCAAACGGATTCCCATCGTAGTAGACACCGCTGGCATCTGCGTGACTCGATGGCAGGATATCCATATGATGTCAGCCCAATTCTTTGAGTCCAACCCCACCCAGCGCCGCGCACCCAAATGGCTGGACGACATTCACGGCGCGCAAGCACTTGCCTGGGCCCGCGAGCGCAACTCCGAAGCAGAACACGCCCTCGGCGGACCAATCTTCGACGACCTCAAGCGCAATATTTTTGAAGTCCTCACCAGTCCAGACAGGATTCCCGGAGTTCGGATCCGAGGAGAATGGGCATACAACTTCTGGACTGATGAATCCCACCCTCGCGGACTGTGGCGCCGGCAAAACTCCGATGCCTACCTTGAAGGCGAAGACCAGTGGGAGGTCCTCATTGACGTCGACGCATTAGCCGAACAGGAAAATCGTTCCCTAGTTTGGCACGGGGCGTCGGTGCTTTTCCCGCAGCGCAACCGCGCCCTCGTCGATCTTTCCGAGGCCGGTTCAGACGCCGACGAGACCCGCGAGTTCGACTTAGATACCAAGACCTGGGTACTCCCTGAGAGCTCACCTTTCCATCGACCCACCGCCAAAGGATCCTTGTCGTGGGTGAGTCGGGATCGGGCGTGGGCGCGCACTGACTTTGGCGAGGGGACAATGTCTGCTTCCGGCTACCCCCTCCAAGCACGCCTCTTAGATCGTGGCCAAGAACTGTCTGACGCGCCCCTCCTCGTTCAAGGACTACCCTGCGACCTCGGAGTTTTTGTCGGCACCGACCTCACCCCCGGTTTCGAACGTTCCTGGGTTCAAGTGGCTCATGACTTCATGAACTCCACCACCTGGCTCATCCCGCACCCCATCACTGTGGCTACGCGCGACGAGGACGGCCGGATTGTCCCGGCGAACGCCCACAGAATCGACATTCCCTCCGACGCGTCACTATCAACCTGGCGCGAGTGGATGCTGGTCTCACCCCGCGTTGAGTGGATTCTTAAAGACCATACATTCCCGGCAGGTTGCCTGGTGGCTTTCCGGCTCGATGATTTCCTGGCCGGAACCATCCAGCCTGAGGTGCTATTCCAACCCGATTCACATACGTGCCTTCAGGGAATGACCACAACGCTCAATCACTTGGTGCTCTCCACCCTGGTTGATGTCGTCCCCACCTTGACGGTGCTCACTCCCCCAACCCAGGACGGGAAATGGAGCCGACGCGACTTAGACGTGACCCGGCTGGGCGTCAAAGGACTGCATGTGCCGCCGCTGTGCCACGCTTCTGCTGGCGAAGTCAGTCCCATCGACGACGACCGCCTATGGCTGACGGTCAGTGGCTTCACCACGCCGACGTCGCTTCTAATTACCGAACTTGACGCGCTCACTGGCGCCCCACAGGCCACCAGAGTTGTCCGCCATGGACCGGAGATGTTTGACGCAACAGGCGTTGAGGTTTCTCAACATTTTGCCACCAGCGCTGACGGTACTCGCGTCCCTTATTTCCAAGTTGGTCGACCCGCGGGGCATCCACTTTTTAATGCGAATGCTCCAACCCTGCTCTATGGGTACGGAGGCTTCGGCATCAATCAAACCCCCGGATATTCGGGAGTTTTGGGCCGTGCCCTTCTGTCTAAGGGCGGCACCTACGTGGTGGCAAATATCCGAGGCGGCGGGGAATACGGACCCGACTGGCATGAGGCGGCGCGGGCCCAAAATAAGCACCGTTCCTACGAGGACTTTGAAGCTGTTGCCCTCGACCTCATCTCCCGCGGAGTCACCACACCTTCACGCCTGGGAATCCGGGGAGGTTCTAACGGCGGGCTCCTGACGGGCAACATGTACGTTCGCAGCCCTCAACTTTTTGGGGCGGTCGTCATCCAAGCACCTCTGCTGGACATGCGCCGCTACACCTCAATGCTGGCTGGAGCCTCCTGGATTGCCGAATACGGCAACCCCAATGACCCTCAGCAGTGGGAGTGGGTGCAGCAATTCAGCCCGTTCCACCTCTGGGATCCTGCGCAAAACTACCCGCCCGTCCTCGTGACCACATCTACAGCAGACGATCGCGTCCACCCGGCGCACGCCCGCACTTTCGCGTGGATGCTGCGCGAAGGCTTAGCCGACGTCACTTACTACGAGAACATCGAGGGCGGCCATTCGGGGGCGGCCGACGCCCAGCAGCGGGCGCACATGGATGCCTTGGTGTGGTCGTTCTTGTGGCAGACGCTGGGTAGGTGAACGAGGCCGGCCCCGCAGGATCAGTGTCAGTAGAGCTCAGAAGCGCGAACCTCAGTAGCGCGTCGGATTCATCATCTGGCGACGGCGAGCGTTGACCTTAACCAGCATGACGATGCCGATAACACCCACGATGATGCCGATCAATCCGATAGCGGTAGCCCACCCAAAGCCGACCAACCCAGCGTTGGTCAAAGAACCAGGGTCGACACCTGTAATGCCTGTGAGTTGTGCGTTGCCTTCCATACCGCAGTTCACGGTGTAGGAACCGGGCTTTAAGCCATTGGCAATGAAGGAGGTATTAGCTCCGGGGACACTTTCCATGGCATGTTCGGTGCCATCGCTACCTATCAGGGAGCAGTTGTACACGTCGTACCCGTTCGAGGCGATGATGTAGCTGCCCGAATCGTCAACCGTGACGGTGTCGCCGTTGGACAGCATGCCCGCGTCGGACACGAGCGAACCCATGTCGATGCTGGAGAAAATGCCAATGAGTAGAGCGATGGGGGCCGCGACGACTGCCAGCACAATGCCCACCACCAGGGTGAGAACTCCTGGGGTGCGGCTCGGCAGATTGCCTGCGGGTTTGGGGACGCCTGCGAAGGGAGCACCTCCCGCCGTGGGGCCGGCAGCGGAAGAGTAGGCGGGGCCAGACGATTGAGAATACTGCGGGGCTCCGGTGGAATACGAGCCCGAGGAGGGTTGTTGACCGTTGACAACACCGTACTGGGGCCAGGGAGTTTCGACCTGCGGATCGGGAGCGGCGCCTTCAGAGCGCTGCCCGTATCGAGGTTCTTCAGGCTGGTTCGGGGTCGACATGGCTTCCTCCACTGAGTCCAGATGTTCCCTTCCAGGGTATCGACGCACACTGACACTGACGACCGGAAAACCCCACTCTCAGGGATTATTCAGGGATGTCCCCTCAAGCACCTGCTGCACCCAGGCGTTCTTCGCGCAGTTCGGCAACTCCTGGGACATTCAGCGGAGCCAGTTCCATTCCAGTGGCTCGAGCGAGCAGCAGGTCGGCTAGTTCAGGATTTCGTGCGAGGACGGGTCCGTGCATGTAGGTTGCAATGATTGACCCTTGAACCGCGCCGTCGATTGCTTGCGCGACAGGGGTGGCACCTTTCGGCGTACCGTTGCCGACACCGGCGATGACGCGACCCAGCGGCTGGGCCTCGGGGCCGAGCAGCGTGCCACCACCGTGGTTTTCAAAGCCGGTCAAGGGCTGAGTAAGTCCTTTGATTAATGGCTCTGTGGCGAGTTCACCGATCGCTCGCTGACCTTGAGGATCGGTGGTGATATCAAGGATTCCCAGCCCCTCGACACGCTGCCCCGTAGCATCGCGGTACCAGTGCCCCAGCACTTGCAAAGAGGCGCAGATTGCGAGCAGTGGACGCCCAGCCTCGACGGCTTTGACCAGACCGGAATCGGCACGCAATTTCTGAGCTGCGACCGCTTGGGCGGTGTCTTCCCCGCCTCCAAGCGAATAAAGATCAAGCCCTTCCGGAATCGCATCATTGAGGCCAACTTGGACAATCTCAGCCTGGATGCCGCGGCGGCACGCGCGCTCTTTGAGAACAATGGCGTTACCCGTATCTCCGTAAGTTCCCAAAACTTCAGGCATGAGAACACCGATGCTCAGCGTCGATTCACTCATCGCTGCTCCTTCTTCTCGCGCGCATCAAGAATGGTTTTAAAGTCACGCAGGGCCGTGTAGTTCAGGAGCATTTCAACGCTTCCAGGCGAACATGCGGCCACCGCTTCCATCGGAGTTTTCACCAGCATGCAGTGGATTCCAGCGTATTCGAGGCGGACCGCCAAGTCCGCGCCTCGTTCACCGCAGGCCACCACCTTGCGTTGCGAGCCTTCTAGAAGCATGGAGAAGTCCACATCCCACAGCCACGACAGGTCAGTTCCGTCCGGCACCTGGCCATTGACTCCAATGATCACTTGTTCAACGCGCCTGTCGATCATTGTCATGGCTTCTTGCCAGCCCGCCGGGTTCTTCGCGAGCATGATGCGGATGGCTCGCCCATCCACGTCATGAGTTGAATAGCGTCCGGCTACCTCGCGTACCGATGTCATTGCCTGCACCGCATCATGCGCGTCAACACCCAGGGCCACTGCCGCAGCAACCGCGTGGGCTGCGTTTCCTAGGTTGGCGCGCCCCGGCAAATTCAGTTCGAGGGCGACGCTGATACCCTCGGGCCCGTTGAGAGTGGCGGTAGGGCCTCCACTTTTTTCCGGTGATAAGTCGATATCGCTGAGCCACCAGTGTGGGTCGGGACGCGACGAAATTTCGGGAAGAATCTCCCCCTCGTCGGACGGGACCAAATGCCACCCATCCTCGTCGCGGACAACCCTGCCGCCTCGCGGATAAGCGGTCGAATCGTTGCCCCAGCTGGCCCCAGCAGCTACCCACACAACATTCTTAGCCGACGCAGCGGCGGAAACGATTAAGGGATCATCACAGTTGGCTACGACAATCGCGTTCGGATTTTCTTCCACAGCCTGACGCAGCCGACGTTCAACGGAGCCGATCTCTCCAACGCGATCGAGCTGGTCACGCGAGAGGTTGAGGAGCACAAAAACGGCGGGGCGCACGCAGCGGGCCACGGCGGGCACGTGCATTTCGTCAACTTCGAGGGCGGCAAAGCGCGCACTGCGGGAGTTCATGAGAGCTGTAATCACACCGGAGGTCATATTGTCGCCGTTGGTGTTGGAGGCAACCTCGCCAAGCTGGGACAGGGCCGTGCGCATCATGCGGGTAGTGGTGGATTTGCCGTTGGTTGCCGAGACGATCACCGATTGAACGGGCCTGGCAAGGTCTGACAGCACCGAAGGAGAGATTTTCAAGGCCACTTCACCACCGATCATGCCTCCTGCCCCTCTTCCCAGGGCCCGCGATGCGGAGCGAGCAGCGCTTCCGGCCAGGACAGCAATCTGGGAACGCAGTGGAAGGCGTAACGAGTGGTGGCGGTCAGTCATGTCATTCAGCGTAGCGCCCACCTTGGCTCTTCCGTTTTACCTATCCTGTGACGTACCGTTGAATATACAGTGGCCCACACCACACTAGGTATGAGTCATCATGATGAGGCATCGCACTGCCGCGAATTAACGGCGGTGATTATTCGACGGCGCGAACTGTGCCTTCGATGACGCGCACACCCGATGGGCCAGCTTCGATAACGGCACGCACTTTGCGAGTTGGACGAGGCATCGATGAAGGTCTCCACGGCTGCCACACTGCGACCTCGCCGCCAGCAGACGAGGACGGACGCTGGCCTCGTTGTATTGGACGCACTTCACCGGTAGTGGTTGCAGCAAAGACTCGGTTGCGGCGCGATTCAACTTCCTCGAGACGGGAGTGGAGGATCGCACGCTCTTCTTCGAGGGCTTCGACTTTTCGTTCAAGTTCGAGGATTTTTTGGATGCCTGCCAGGTTGATGCCATCTTCTTGGCTCATCCGCTGGACGTCGCGCAAGCGTTGGACGTCGCGTCGGGTGTAGCGTCTGCCCCCGCCCTTGGTGCGTGCGGGGGTGACGAGGCCGAGACGGTCGTACTGGCGCAGCGTTTGGGCGTGCATGCCAGCCAATTCGGCGGCCACGGAAATGACGAAGGTCAGGTCTGCGTCACCATTGGTGTTCTTGCGTCTGGGCGCCATGTTGGATCACGCCTTCGCCTGTTCGACGAGGCCGTCGCGAGGGTTGAACCCTTCGAAGGATTTGGCGAGCTCCTCCATGGCTTTCTTTTGTTCGCGAGACAGTTTGTCTGGCACGCGAACCTGGATGTCCACCAGCAAGTCACCCGGCTTCTTCGAGGTCTGCACTCCCTTGCCTCGCACGCGTAGCGTGGAGCCGGACTGAGTACCAGCGGGCACCTTGACGGTAACCGTATTGCCATCCATGAGGGGAACTTGAACCTTGGTGCCCAGGGCGGCTTCAGCGAATGTCACGGGCACGGTGACGCGTAGGTTGTCGCCGTCGCGAAGGAACACCGGATGCGCCGAAACATTGATCGTGACCTCAAGGTCTCCGGCTGGGCCGCCGTTAGTACCGGGCTGCCCCTTGCCTTTGAGCCTGATCTTTTGGCCGTTCTTCACCCCTGCAGGGACGCGAACCTTCAGCGATTTTCCGTCCACGCCCACTGAGAGCATGGCGCCGTCTAGGGATTCGCGCAGCGAGATGGTCATCGAGGCTTTGCGGTCGGCACCCTTGGAAGCTCTGGGAGCACCAAAGCCTGGGCCGCCGCCGAAGCCGCCGCCAAACCCAGCTCCCCCGCCGCCTCCAAAGAGACCACCGAGGATGTCCTCGAAACCTGTGCCGCCTGCACCGTTCGTGGAGAAGCGGACGTTTCCGCCAGAGAAAGCGCCACCGAAGAGGTCGGACAGGTCCGGCCCACCAGCGCCGCTACCCGCCGAGAAGCGGGCTCCTCCGCCAGCCATCTGCCGGATAGCGTCGTAGCGTTGACGTTGTTCCTTGTTGGAGAGCACCGAATAGGCTTCGCCGATCTCCTTGAATTTCGCTTCGGCTTTTTCGTCTCCCGGGTTCTGGTCGGGGTGCCACGTGCGCGCGAGCTTGCGATAGGCTTTTTTAATCGTCACATCGTCGGCGTCTTTGGCAACTCCCAGCGTCTTGTAGAAGTCCTTACCAAACCATTCCTGTTCACTCACCGCAGGTCACCTCCTTGTCAGAATCGCGGGCGCTGATGCGCCCGTGTGCGGCTGTGGGGATTCGATCGTGTGAACACTCGTATTCGTGTATTCGTTCCTTCCGTCAGGCAGGGTTATCTACCATGACTTTGGCTGCGCGCAGGATCTTCTCCCCGCGCTTGTAGCCGGGCTGCAGAATCTGCGCGATGACGGGGTGGTCGACCTCTTCGTTGGTCTGAGCCATGAGAGCCTCATGCAACTGCGGATCGAAGTCTTCACCTGCTTGCCCGTAGCGTTCGAGCGAGAATCGCGTGGCAAGCGCATCTTCCAACTTGGTCGCGATGGCTGCGAAGGGCCCATCTTCGAGGTCACCGTGTGCGCGAGCCGCGTCGATGTCGTCGAGGACGCCGATGAGCGCCTCAATGACTTCGGTTTGGCCGCTGTCGCGGTGGGCGGGAACAGATTCTTTGGAGCGGCGAACATAGTTCGCATACTCCTGGTTGAGGTTGTAGAGGTCAGCGTTGGCGCGAGCGAGCTGGTCTTCAACCTCGGCGATGCGTTCGAGGGCTTTGGCGAGGTCAGAGTCTTCGACCTGCTCCTCAAAGGCGGACATGTCGAGGCCGTCGGCCGACTCGGTGTCGGCCGGAACCGCCGGGGTCGACTCGGTGGAGTCGGCCCCGGCCTCGCCCTCGTCGGGGAGGTTCCCCTCGTCGGGTTCGGGCTCGAAGCCCTGGTTCTCAGCGTCGGTCACTTGTTCTCGTCCTCGTCCACGATCTCGGCGTCGATAACGTCGTCATCTGCGGACTCTGCGCCAGCGTCGCCAGCGGGAGCCTCACCCTGAGCTTCGGCGGCCTGCTGGGCGGCGTAGATTTCCTGGCCGATCTTCATGCCGGACTCGTTGAGCTTGTCCATGGCGGTCTTGACGGCTTCGGTGTCTTCACCCTTGAGGGCTTCCTTGACTGCGTCCACGTCGGCCTGGACCGCAGTACGGGTCTCTTCAGAGATCTTGTCGGCCTCGTCCTTGAGCAGCTTTTCCATCGAGTAGACGGTCTGCTCGGCCATGTTGCGTGTCTCAGCTTCTTCGCGGCGCGCCTTGTCTTCGGCTGCGTGCTCTTCGGCTTCCTTGACCATGCGATCGATATCTTCCTTGGCCAGCGCCGATCCGCCGGTGATGGTCACCGACTGCTCCTTGCCGGTGCCGCGGTCCTTGGCGGACACGTGCACGATGCCGTTGGCGTCAATATCGAAAGCCACCTCAATCTGGGGCACACCACGGGGGGCCGGGGCGATGCCGGACAGTTCGAAGGTGCCGAGCAGCTTGTTGTCGCGGGCGAACTCTCGCTCACCCTGGTAGACCTGGATGAGGACGGAGGGCTGGCCGTCTTCGGCGGTGGAGAAGACTTCCGAGGCCTTGGTCGGGATCGCGGTGTTGCGGTCGATGAGCTTGGTCATGACGCCGCCCTTGGTTTCAATACCGAGGGACAGGGGGGTGACGTCGATGAGCAGGACGTCCTTGCGGTCGCCCTGGATGACGCCTGCCTGCAGGGCTGCGCCGACGGCAACAACCTCGTCGGGGTTGACGCCCTTGTTGGGTTCGCGTCCACCGGTCAGTTCCTTGACGACGCCTGCCACAGCGGGCATACGGGTGGAGCCACCGACGAGGACGACGTGGTCGATCTCGGAAACGGTCACGGAGGCGTCGCGAATGACGTCGTGGAAGGGCTTCTTGGTGCGCTCGAGCAGGTCGGCGGTCATCTCTTCGAACTTGGCGCGGGTGAGCGACTCGTCGAGGTGGATAGGGCCGTCAGCCGTCATCGACAGGTACTGCAGGGAGATGTTGGTGCTGGTGGCGCTTGAGAGTTCCTTCTTGGCCTGCTCAGCGGCTTCCTTAAGTCGCTGGAGGGCGACGGCGTCCTTGGACAGGTCGGCACCGGTCTTGGACTTGACCTGGGCGATCAGCCAGTCGACGATGCGCTGGTCCCAGTCGTCACCACCGAGCTTGTTGTCACCAGCGGTGGCACGCACCTGGATGGTAGAGAAGCCGTCGTCATCCTTACCGATTTCCAGCAGGGACACGTCGAAGGTGCCGCCACCGAGGTCGAAGACGAGGATGAGTTCGTCTTCCTTGCCCTTTTCGAGGCCGTAGGCCAGGGCTGCTGCGGTGGGCTCGTTGACGATGCGCTGGACGTTCAGACCTGCGATCTGGCCTGCATCCTTAGTTGCCTGACGCTGAGCGTCGTTGAAGTATGCGGGGACGGTGATGACGGCGTCGGTGACGGGCTCACCGAGGTAGGCTTCCGCGTCTGCCTTGAGCTTAGAGAGGATTCGTGCGGAGATTTCCTGCGCGGTGTACTTCTTGTCGTCGATCTCCATGGTCCAGTCGGTGCCCATGTGGCGCTTGACGGAGGAGATGGTGCGCTCAACGTTGGTGACGGCCTGGCGCTTGGCGATTTCACCGACGAGAACTTCGCCGGTCTTGGAGAAGGCCACCACCGAGGGAGTGGTGCGTGCGCCTTCTGCGTTCGCGATGATCGTGGGGTCGCCGCCTTCGAGGACGGCGATAGCTGAGTTGGTGGTACCGAGGTCGATTCCGACTGCACGTGCCATTATTGTTGTCCTTTCGTCTGGGATGATCCCAGTACTTCCTTGAGTCTGTTGTACTCAACTTTAGGAAGCAGGCAAACATGTCGCAACCCGAAATCCCAAAACTTGAGCCTACTGTACTCAACTTTGATTTTTTTGATTTATTCCGCACTCATCTGGAGACTGAGCAGATGCAACCTGACTTCATGCCACCTCAGCCCAAGCAGCATGTCATTTTCCTCCACGGTCTCGGCGCAACACCCCAGTCCTGGACCTATCAGATTGACCATTTACCCAGCGAATTCATAGGCATTGCTCTCCGCCTACCAGGTACGCATAACGATGACGCCCCATTCAATTTGAGCAAATCTGCCGACAAAATCATCCGCGATCTCGATGCACGCACAATCTCCACCGCACACCTGTGTGGGCTCTCACTCGGGGCAATGGTCGCAACTCAAGTAGCCATCAACCACCCCGACCGAATCTCATCACTCACCTTATGCGCCAGCCAGGCACACCCGCCGCGATTCCTCATGCGCCTTCAACGTCTTGTTATGCACGGGCTTCCAGCGCGAGCACTTGAAATGCCTGACCTATCGAAAGCACGAATGCTTCAAATTCTCGATGCTGTAGCCGAAGTCGATCTGCGCCCTTGCCTGCCCACTCTCAACATGCCGACGCTTGTAGTGTGCGGCAGTAAAGATAAAGCGAACCTGGCTTCCTCTCGCGAAATTTCAAGCCTTATCCCACAGGCCCGTATGCGAGTTATCAATGACGGCTCACATGAACTCAATACAGGGCAGCCTGAAATTCTGTCTGATCTCCTCAACAATTTCCTGAGCGACATCACCGGAAGGAGCTTATGAAGAACTAAGCGAGTGCCCCTCACTCTCCACCTTCAATCGCGCATCAACCGAGCCCGTACGATGCGCTCCAAGCGGAAACAGCGCTCCTGGCCACGCAACGAGCACCACGCCCGCAATGTCCACCCTTGCTTCGACCCAATCAAGCTCAGTGGCGCGACCACTCGCTGGGTGAGCTCGCCAGATGCAGCGGCATACAAGATCTCAACCCATCGCCCCTTCAACACGGCCTTTTCCACAGTCTTAATAGCTGAAGACCGTGGATAATACTGCGCGGGAGCTGTCCAGATAGCCGATTCCAACGCTTCTTTACCATAGCGCCTTCGCATCTGACGTTCTGCCCGAGCCAGAGAATCTTCTGCCTGCTCAAAAAACGGTACAGGTCCCGCTTGGGCCAACGCCAACCGCAAGGCAATAAGCGCTTTACGACTCATCTGCACATCGACCGACCTCGCAGAGCCCTTCCGGTGACCCTTGGTTTTAACGTTCATTTTCGTCGTGCCACGCCTTTTTGTTTTCTCAGTCTTTCCCGCCACTTTCTATTCCTCTACCTTCTGACCATCCTCGTTCGCAGGCGAGGATGAAGCTCGTTTCTTCTTCCTCATGAACAGATCATCGGACCAGCCATGTGCATCTGCGTCCTCGTCATGACACCATCGACTCCATGAACTGCGAACATTGGAACTGCGGGGCCTGCCATTCCTGCACCCACATTGAGGTCCCCTACCCCACGCAGATCGCTCGCAAACAGAGCCGAGTCGAAGCTGCGCTCGCCCTCGTTCCCGGATCTGAAAGCATCGAATGGCTGGATGCCTGCGCGTCCTCGCCGGCAGGTTTTCGCACGAACGCCAAACTGGTGGTTGGCGGAACCCGACGGCGACCAACCCTGGGAATTTTGGGCCCTGACCGGCGCGGAGTGGACCTGCCTGGATGCCCGATTCAATACCCGGCAATCAATGCAGCAACACCTGGCCTCAAACGGCTCATTCGCGCCCTCGATTTGGAGCCTTATGACGTTCCTACCAAGCGAGGGGAACTCAAAAATATTCTGATCACCGTTGGAGCCGAGGACCGGCTGATGGTTCGTTTTGTTCTGCGTTCGCGTGATCGCGTGGCAGATTTGCGCCGAGCGCTGCCATTGCTGCGCGAACTGGTGCCAGCAGCCGACGTTGTCACGGCGAACATCCACCCCACTCATGAGGCAATTGTTGAAGGCCCCGACGAGATCATCCTGTCGAAGAACAAGACGCTTCCAATGACGATGAACGGTCTGACCATGCACGTCGGCCCGCGCAGTTTCGTCCAGACAAATGCCGAGGTCGCTGCCGAATTGTACCGGCAGGCAGCCGCGTGGGCGGCTGCGGACGATCCTCGGTCCCTATGGGATCTGTATTGCGGTGTCGGCGGTTTCGCATTGCACGCGTCGGCTGCCGGCGTTGATCACGTAACCGGCGTGGAAGTATCCGAGGGTGCAATTTCTGCCGCGATCACGGCGGCGCGCGAGTCGGGTTTGGGTCGAGGAGCTGCGCGTTTTATTGCAGCCGACGCAACGCAGTGGGCACACAATCAGGCGCTGGAGGATTTGTCCGATGTTGTGGTGGTGAATCCTCCACGTCGTGGGATCGGCGCGGAATTGGCACAGTGGTTGGAGGACAGCAATGTTCACACAGTCATTTATTCGTCGTGCAATCCTGCAACCCTTGCCAAGGACCTAGCCGCAATGCCCTCACTTAAGCCCACCCAGGGCAGGCTTTTCGATATGTTCCCTCACACGGTTCACGCTGAAGTTGCTGTTTTGTTAGAGCGCTCTTAACGCCCTCATGCAGGGCGGAGCGACTCTGGCTTAGTTGCAGCCCAGCCTCAGTCGCAGCTCCCGCGCCCAAATATAACGGTTTAATAACGACTTCATTTTCGGGCCCGAGATACGCCAATGTTGTACGCAAATGCACATGGGTACCTGGACGATGAGTTCATGGAGGACATGACCCGAGCCAGCGAGCACTTCCGCTATATCGCCGAAGTGTTGGTGTTTCGCGCTGCGCACCTGTTTTCCTCTGATCAACTCAAAATTGTCAACGACCAGGAATTGCTCGACCTCGTTGAGGTTTTTGCCCACCTGGGTCGGCTGGCCGAATCTGGACAGACGCTGCTCGCCGGGGAAGTTTCCTACCGGAGCCGTCCCGAATTGGCCGAGCAACGCCTCTCTTATCGTCACGGCGCACGCAATCCTTCAGAGCTCTTGGAGCGGACTTGCTCTACTTCTGGCAGAGTTGCACGCTCTCGGTTGCGCTTGGGCACGTCTGTGCGTCCAAGTACCAGTTTGACCGGTGAAGTCCTGTCACCACGCTTCCCCGCACTGACATCCGCAGTCCAATCCGGAGCGATCGACCTTGAGGCAACGGCCATTATCCAAAAGACCTTGGCAACGGCCGAAGACCACGGTGCGCTCATGGATGACGTCATCGCCGCAGAATCCTCACTCGTAGGCGCCGCCACCGGATTAGATGACGAGGACGTGCGCAACTTCCGCACCCAACTGACCGCTGATGCCGCACAGATCCGCGGCGAAGCGACGAATACGGCGCCAAGATTCTGGAGTGAGGTGACTCAACCTCGAATGACTGTTGCCCAAATTGAGGTAATGGCTCAGGCATGGTCTATGGCACTGGATCCCGATGGTGCCTTACCGGATGAATCCGTCCAGCAACGGCGGCGCGGTTTTTCGATCGGTCGGGTCAAAGACGGCACTGTGCGAGTAACAGGGGAATTGTTGCCGGATGTCGCAGCGCAACTTGAAAAGCTCTTCGACGCTTACCTCAATCCGAAGGTCAATGCCGTCGCATTGAATGCGGGTGGCCCATGCCCGGTGTCTGGTTACCCTTTAGCGGAAAAGGCGCCCGACCACGCGTTAGATCAAGACCGGAAGCAGATAGCTGACGGCGCCTTCGCCCCTGGGTTGGGGCAGCCCTCCGACCACGCTTTAGATGCCGGATTGGGTGAGCCTGGTGTCCAAGAAGTCGAAGCTAATTCGGTTGCCGCCGTTCCTGATCTACGCACTCCAGCTCAACGACGCCACGACGCTTTCGCTGGGATCCTGGCTCAGGCAGCAGGACTGGAATCGATGCCTCTGTTAGGCGGAGCTCCTCCCACCCTGGTCGTCGCTACAACAATTGACCAGTTGACGCCGCCCATGGATAGTGCTTCGGCAAACGTCGCACAGCCTGGCGATCCACGAGATCAACATGGCGATCCACTAGGCCAACGTGGTGGCAACGAAGGTCCTGGTGTCGCTTTCATTCAAGGAAGCTCTGAAGAATTCAGTGCCGTTCCGGCAACTGTGGCTCGTCATATCGGGTGCGCCGGGGCAATTCAACGAATCAGTCTTGACGCACAGGGACGCATCACTGATATCAGCTCCAGTTCACGGGTCTTCACTGCCCATCAGCGCCGTGCAATCGCCCTACGTGATGGCGGCTGCATCATTCCGGGCTGCACCGTTCGTGCAAGCTGGTGCGAAGTCCACCACGTCGTCGAACACTCACGCGGCGGTTCCACTTCAACTGATAACGGTGTCTTGCTGTGCTGGTACCACCACCGCAACCTTGAATCCAACGGCTGGACCATCACCATGCACCACGGCATTCCGCATGTAGGGGTAGCGGGAAGACACACCAATAGGTCACATAGCGGATTCGAGCATGAAGAACCCCGGGAGCCGAAACTTTCAGACAAGCGAAAGAGATCTCTTACGATCCCGACGTAGCCGGCCAGTGTTGTGGCAGATCGACCCGACAATCTTCTGACAGGATCTATGGGAGTCGAGTTCAATGGCCTCGAGAAACTCGACCTCGATTGGCAAGGGGCGCGCCACCTCAGACAAATATTCATTGAGAAAACCAAGCTCCCACGAAATAAACGCGATAAATGCGGCCCCAAAAGCCAGGCTTCCCAAGGTTCGTTGTTCCGGCAGTGGTACCTGTTGCAATATCACTGCCGCGGGCCAAAAATCGGTGAAAACAGTCCCGATTTCCAACCGAAACGTGAATAACCGCAAAGAACTGCGGCGCGTCGCTTCCGCGCTACCGCTTAAACTGGTGGTAGTCACACAAAGGAGTGGAATTCACCATGGGCAAAAACTACCGCGCAGAACTCACTGGCGTCTTCGGCGACCCCGTCGACGGCAACCCGACCGGAGTGATGGAAGAAGCCGGATACCAAGCCCTGGGCCTCAACTACCGTTACATCACCGCGCGAGTAACACCTGACGACTTCCCTGACGCCATGAAAGGCCTGCGCGCAATGCACTTCCGCGGCGTCAACCTGACAATGCCGCACAAGATCACCGTGCTCAACTACCTCGACGAGCTCTCCGAGGCAGCACGCATCATTGGCGCAGTCAACACCGTGGTCGTACGTGAAGACGGCACCCTTTTCGGAGAAAACACCGACGGCAAAGGCTTCGTCGAAGCCCTCCAAGCCACCGGAGAAGACCTGAGCGGCAAGAACATCACGGTACTAGGCGCCGGTGGAGCTGCGCGCGCAATCGCAGTCGAATGCGCACTGGCAGGCGCCGCCTCCATCACCATCGTCAACCGTACCCTTGACCGCGCTGAGGAACTCGCCGACCTCGTCAGTCAGGAAACCCAAGCGGAAAGCACAGCAGCCGAATGGTCAGGCACGTACGCCACCCCCGCCGGCACGGACATCCTCATTAACGCCACCTCCATCGGCTTAGCCCCAGCATCCGACCAACGCCCCGACATCGACTACACCACAGTCACACCCGCGATGACCGTCTGCGACGTCGTCTTCGACCCCGCAGACACGCTTTTCCTCAAAGAAGCCGAAGCCCAGGGCGCCAAGACCGTCAACGGACTGGGAATGCTCGCCCGCCAAGGAGCACGCAACTTCACCCTGTGGACCGGCCATGAAGCCCCCATCGACGTCCTCGAAGGCACCCTTCGCGCCGAATTCAATGAGGCGTGACATGAGCGACTTACAGGCACAAATCGACATCCTCGCTCAACAAGAGGACCTGCTGCGATTCCCCTATTTCACACATCGCAGCGCCTGGGACTTCGGCATCTTCATGGTTGAACGCGCCCGCGAACTCAACACCACAATCGCTGTGTCCATCCGCACTCCCAACGGGTCCATCCTTTTCCAACACCTGCCCGATGGCACCAATCACCTCAACGAACTGTGGATGCGACGTAAGTTCAATACCGTCACCACCTTCGAATCCAGCTCACTACGCGCCACCTACGAATGCCGCCTCAAAGACGAAGGTCTTGCCCAACACGGATTGAAAGACGAAGACTACGCACTGTGCGGCGGCGGATTCCCTATTCGAACTGTGGGATCTTCAGCCCTGGTTGGTGTGCTCCTCGCATCCAATCTTCCCCACATTGAAGACCACGAGTTCCTCACATCCAGCCTGCGCGAATACCTGCACATCACCGCCCCGCAGTTCCATGAAGAATGACACCGACGACCGCCTCAAACGCCAACTCGACTTCATATTGAAGATCGACCAGGAAAAGAACATCCTGCGTCGCAATCACCTCACAGATGGTGGCCGCCTCGAAAATGATGCTGAGCACGCATGGCACATGGCAGTCATGGCGTATCTGCTGCGCGAATACTCCAACGAGCCCATCGACATTGGAAAAACCCTCATCATGTGCCTCATCCACGACATCGTGGAGATCGAAGCGGGTGATACCTACGCCTATGACGAGGCTGGAAAAGCCGATCAAGCGCAGCGTGAACAAGTGGCCAAAGACAAGCTCTTCTCCCTCCTGCCGCCCGATCAACGCGACGAATTGAGCGCACTCTTCGACGAGTTTGAAGCCCAAGAAACCCCAGAGGCTCGATTCGCCCGAGCAATGGATAACCTCCAGCCTCTGCTTCTCAACAACTCAAATGACGGGCAGGACTGGAAGATTCACTCGGTCAAAGCCAGCCAGGTGCGTGCTCGCCAAAGTCGAACAAAACCCGGCTCACAGACACTGTGGGAACTGAGCGAACGCATCATCGAAGACAACACGGCTAAAGGCAATCTGCCCGCCTAGAAAACCCCACAGCCGCCCCACAGGTAGTCCATACGCTGCACCGAAGCAGCGTCGGCAGTCTTACTGCCATGAACGAATACACGGCTCCTGAATACTCAGCCGCACCTGCGCGGCACGCAAAAAAGTCGCACAAGCTACGCAACACGCTGATCGTGGGCAGCGCCAGCCTCGCCCTCGTCCTGGGAGGAACCGCCGCCTGGGCCCTCGACCGCTTCGTCATCGAACACGCAACAGTTACCAACGCCTCGTCTTACGAGGCCGAACAAACCTCCTCAACAACGAACAGCACGGATTCCACCGCCGCTGTCACCGAAACGATCACCAACAACTCCTACACCTCGTCCGACGGCACCACCGTCACCATTTCGACGAACACGTCCGGCACTGGAAGCCAAGCCTTCACCTACTACGTTGCAGACGTCCAACTATCTGACACTTCAGCTCTGCGTTCAGCCTTCGCTAAAGACACCTACGGCGAAAACATCACCAGCCTCGTGTCCTCCATCGCCGAAGAAAACAACGCAGTCTTTGCTATCAACGGCGACTACTACGGTTTCCGAGACACCGGAATCATCATTAGAAACGGTGTCGTCTACAGGGACGAGGGAGTGCGCCAAGGACTCGCCATCTACTCCGACGGCTCAATGAAAATCTACGACGAAACCGCCACTGATGCTCAAACCCTCGTGGACGAAGGAGTGTGGCAGACCCTCTCCTTCGGCCCAGCCCTCGTCGAGGGCGGCAGCGTCATCGAAGGAATCGACGAGGTCGAGATCGACACCAACTTCGGTAACCACTCAATCCAAGGAGATCAGCCTAGAACCGCCATCGGAATCATCGACGAAAACCATTTTGTCTTTGTCGTGGTCGATGGACGCTCCGACACCTCAGCCGGAGCCTCCATGACGGAACTAGCCCAAGTTCTGGTTGATCTGGGCGCCACCACTGCCTACAACCTCGACGGCGGAGGCTCGTCCGAAATGTGGTTCAACGGCCAAGTCATCAATAACCCGTCCAACGGCGGCGAACGCGCCACCTCCGACATTCTCTACATCGGGAGCGCCTCATGATCGTCCTCATCCCCGCTTATCAGCCTGATATTCGCTTATCTCAACTCGTCCTCGAACTCCACCGCGTAGACCCCCAGATGCGCACGGTTGTCGTTGACGACGGTTCAGGCCCCGACTACTCCCTGTTCTTCGATGCCACGAGCGCCGCTGGAGCCGACGTTGTGTCCTATGAGGCCAACCGCGGTAAGGGGTTCGCCCTGCGCACGGGCCTGTCGCATATCCGCGAAACATACCCTAGGCAGGCCGTTGTCACCGCGGATGCGGACGGCCAACACACGGTTGCTGACATTGTGCGCGTGGGCCAGCGGGTTGAATCCACCGGGCAGGTTGTCTTGGGTGTGCGCGAATTCGTTGGAGATGTTCCGTTGCGTAGCCGCATTGGCAATCGGGCGACCGCCATGTTCTTCCGGCTGTCGACGGGTTGGAAGCTCAGCGACACCCAGACCGGCTTGCGGGGCTTGCCCGCCGAGCAGCTTGAATGGATGTGTTCAGTTAAGGGCGACCGCTACGAGTACGAGCTGTCGGTGCTGATCGAAATGCGCCAACGCCGCCTCGATGTCATCGAGTTGCCGATTGAGACGATTTACGAGGCCTGTAATCCAACCTCGCATTTTCGCCCCCTTCAAGACTCGGCTCGTATTTATGCGCCGCTCTTGGGTTTCGTGACGTCGTCCCTGACCAGCTCAATCGTCGACTACATCCTGGTTCTTTTACTCAATGCGCTCATGGGTTCGCTTTTGGCTCCCGTGGTGATCGCCAGGGTGATTTCCTGCACGGTCAATTACCTCGTGAATCGCAGGGTCTTGAGTTCCAACAAGGCTCGGGTGGGGCGAAGTGCTGTGGCTTACGGCGTACTAGCTGTTGCCATACTGGCTGCGTCTTATGGGCTCATCAAGGTGGCGACAGCAGCTGGTGTTGTCCTGTGGTTAGCTAAGCCAATCGTTGATTCGGCGCTGTTTGTTGTCTCCTATGTTGTTCAGAAACGCTTTGTTTTCGCCAAGAAGCTTGATGGCGGGAACAACTCGTCCTCGACGACGCGTTCAGTGCAGCCAGCCTATCTGCCGACGGTCCCACGTTTACAGCACTTGTTAGGCTGAGGTTATGGCCACGCATGACCGTGACACTGGAACACTGATACACCGGCCTACACTCGTTCCCGAAACCCAATCCATACTCCGCGAGGAATAAACATGGCTGTTGAACTCATCACCGAATCCACCCCTGAGGTCGTTGACGCTATGGCGCGCCTGCTCCCCCAGCTTTCCCGTTCAGCAAAACCCCTGGACGCTGCCGGCTGCGAGCGTTTCATCAGCCAGCCGGGAGTGGACTTCTTCGTGTTCCGTCCAGACGAGGCCGATGAGTCGGGCGAGCAGCCGATTCTGGGGATGCTGTCTTTGGCGACCTTCGAGATTCCGACGGGTGTGCGTGCATGGATCGAAGACGTCGTCGTGGACGAGGCGGCACGTGGGCAGGGTGCGGGAGCCGACCTCGTGCATGCGGCTATGGAGCGCGCCAAAGCCGTTGGTTCACGAACCGTAGATTTGACGAGCCGCCCCACCCGCGAGGCCGCCAACCGCCTATATCAGCGCATCGGGTTCGAGTTGCGTGAAACCAACGTCTACCGCGTCCCGCTAGCCGACTGAACGGGATCGTTTAGAACTCTTCGTAGACTGCGGGATCTTGCCCGGCCATGCGTCCGTCTGGCCGGGCAAGGGTGGCGATACGAGCCATCTGATCGTCGTTGAGTTCAAAGTCAAAGATGTCGAGATTGGAGATTTGACGCTGCGGCGTTGCCGACTTGGGCAGGGGAATCGTTCCTAGTTGGATGTGCCAGCGCAGAACCACCTGGGCGGGGCTACGTCCGAGTTCCTGCGCAAGCTCAATGATAACCGGGTCGTCCACGCCCCGGACTTTGCGAGCTAGCGGGCTCCACGATTCGGTGCGCACGCCGAGGCGTTCGTGGGCTTGGCGCAGCTCGGTCTGCGGGAAGTATGGGTGCAGTTCTACCTGGTTGACGACGGGCATGACTCCCGTCTGTGCGGCCACCGTTTCGAGGTGCTCAGGCAGGAAGTTTGATACGCCGACCGATCGGATCGCACCTTTCTTTTGCAAATCTACGAGAGCTTGGAAGGCTTCAACATAAAGCCCTTGAGCAGGGTTAGGCCAGTGGATCAAATAGAGATCCCAGTAGTCCAAGTGTGCGCGGTAGAGAGATTCTTCGACGGTGCGCACAGCCTGCTCGTAGCGGTGGTGGCGCCCGGGCAGCTTGGACGTGAGGACTAATTCGTCGCGGCTGATACCGCAGCGGCGCACCGATTCACCTAATGCCCCTTCGTTTTCGTAGTTGAAAGCTGAGTCCAACAGGCGGTATCCGGCTCTGATCGCGCTGACGATCGCGTCGACTCCCGCGCTTCCATTGAGGCTGTATGTTCCCAATGCGATCGCGGGAATTTCCATGCCGTCATTGAGGCGGTAGGTGGGGATTTTGTGCAGTGTCGTCATACCTTGAGGATACGGCCCTCTACCATGGGATGTATGGCTATCTTCGAGCTTTCTGACACGCAGGCACACACGATCGACTATCAGCATTTCATTTTGGACTCGCCCTCGCCGTATCACGCAGCCGACCTGGTGGCTCAGCGCCTGGTCGACTTGGGGTTCGCGCGCCAGAAAGAAACGGATGCGTGGGATGCTTCGCCTGGCGGTCATGTGATGGTGCGCGGCGGCGCGGTTGCCGCGTGGGTGGTTCCCGAAGAAGTCAGTGAGGATGTGGGTTTTCGCATCGTGGGAGCGCACACGGATTCACCGGCTCTGCAGGTCAAGCCCTCGTCCCAGTCAACGACTGGTGATGGTTGGGGGCAGATTGATGTGGAGGTCTACGGCGGGATGCTGTGGAACTCGTGGCTGGACCGTGAATTGTGTGTAGCCGGCCGACTCATCACCTTAGATGGCCGCGAAGTTTTGGTGCGCACGGGCGCTCTCGCCCGTATCCCTCAGCTGGCGATCCACCTGGACCGTGGTGTCAATTCAGAAGGACTCAAACTGGACGCCCAACGCCACATGCACCCCGTGTGGACTGTGGATTCTGATTCTGACTTGCTTGACTACATTGCGCGAATGGCAGGCCTAACTGGCCGTGATGAGGTGGCCGCCCATGACCTGATCCTCACCCCACAGCAGGGGCCGGGCACTTTCGGCGAGAATGGACGCTTCTTTGCGGCATCACGCCAAGACAACCTGTCTTCGACCCACGCGGGCCTGGTGGCATTGGAAAAGATCGCTCAGGAGGGACTGCCTTCTTCCGGGGACGTCCTGGTGTTCATGTGTTTCAACCATGAGGAGATCGGTTCGCAGACTCGCGAGGGCGCAGCTGGTCCGGTCCTCGAAACCATCCTTCGGCGTACTGCGTTTGCGATGGGCAAGGACGAGGACGGGCTTGCCCGCATGTACGCGGCTTCGAGCTGTGTCAGCGCCGACGCTGCGCACTCGGTTCATCCGAACTACGCGGACCGTCACGATCCGGACAATCGACCTGTCATGGGCCGCGGCCCGATCCTCAAAATCAACGCGAATCAGCGTTATGCAACTGATGGCGAAGGAATTGCTCTGTGGAAGAAGGCGTGCGCAGCTGCGGAGGTGCCGTGCCAGGAGTTCGTCTCAAATAATTCCATGCCGTGTGGTTCCACGATTGGTCCAATTACGGCAACTCGTTTGGGGATCACCACGGTTGATGTGGGAGTGGGATTGCTGTCAATGCACTCTGCCCGCGAGATGAGCCACGTGGATGATCTCGTGGCCCTCTCACGGGCGGTGGGTGCTTATTGGCGTGCTGCCTGATCAGAGGGAGTCGACTGCGACGACCTCGACGGGCACGTTGCCGCGAGTGGCCTTGGAGTAGGGGCACAGCTCGTGGGTGCGGTCGGCGAGGCGCTGGACGTCAGCTAGGTCGACGCCGGGCACGTACACCTCAATCTTGACTGCGAGGGCGAAGGAATCACCCTCCGGGCCAATGCCGACGCTGGTGCGAACAACCGAATCGGTGGTGGGGATGTCGAGTTCCTTGGAGGCCAATCCCATGGCGCCCTGGAAGCAGGCTCCATAGCCCATGGCGAAAAGCTGTTCGGGGTTGGCGCCGCCGCCGGGGCCTCCGAGTTCCTGCGGTGCTCGCATGTCGAGGGTGAGGTTCGGATCGGTGGTGGTTGCGCGGCCGCCCCGGCCGCCGGTGGTCTGAGCAGTGACTGAGTATGCGATTTCATTTGGTGTGTTCATGACTCCATCACACCATTAGGACTCTGGTCCCACAACTGGAATGCACAAATGGCCGCTCATGGCGCGATTAACCCCTCTCAAACGGGAAGATGTGCGCCACAGTACGGTGTACAGGTCACCGAATAAAGGACGCTTCCTGATCTCCCGAAAGCGCCCTGGACACCGTTCGGCGGAAACGGTCATTCATTTGCGGTAAGGAATCTGCGCGAAAGAAACGCGCTTCAGTGTTCTCACCATCAGCAGGCAGCGGATCCCCAGAAAGCCACTCGCACGCGAAAGCCACGTCCAAATACGTGGTCACATCCCCATTGTCATAAGTCACCGGGCCAACCACTTCCACACCGAGCAGACGCGTGGCTTCAGCTGACACGGCTGCCTCTTCCAAGGTTTCACGCCGAGCTGCCACAGCAGGATCTTCACCCGGATCAACAATGCCCGTCACCGGAGTCCACTGGCCATTGTCGCTACGGCGAACACACAGTATTTCCACCTCATGGGGCGTCAATTCCCCCTTCGACCAGCCTCGGAGCCCATCAGGCAAAGCCTCGACCTCGCCAATACCCACTGGGCGCATGACGACGGCAGTGCACCCTGGCATCCACAGCGGCGCATGACCCACATGTTTGCGTAATTCGAGGACGAAATCAGGAGTAGCCACGAACCCAGCCTAAAACTCTCAAAGCGACCAGATCAAAGGGACGAGGAGGATCTTCACGACGATAGAGAACGCGAAAAGCGTCGCATAAGCAGCCTCGATACGTTCATCTGCCACCCGAGCATCCGCTGCTTGCAAGACGGCGGGCTGACCCAGGAAACCGGCCACTCCCCCGGCCGCCCTTGCCGCCGACAGCCCCAGGAAACGACCCGCTAGAGACTGCAAGACGCAGCACACTGCAACGATCACTACCGCCAGCAACCCGGCTTTCCACCCCAGGTCGGACGCTAGAAGTGATGCCAACGCAGGGCCAGCATTCAACCCCAGAGCTGCTAGGAAGAGCATGAGTCCGATCTGGCGGATCGTCAGATTCGCAGCCGACGGCAACGTCCACACCAGAGGACCCGTACGACGCAAAGCTCCCAACAGCATTCCGACAATCAGAGGACCAGCTGCGGAGCCCAATTCGAAGGTCGCGCCACCTGGCATTGGGAATGGCACGGCTCCCAGCAAAAGGCCCAACACCATGCCAATACCAAAAGCCATGGCATCGACCTCGGCCACGCGTTTCTCAGAATCACCCAACCATCTTTGAACAGCGTCCAGCTCCTTGGTGGGGACAACCACCGCAACATGGTCTCCAAGCTGCAAATCGAGGTCGTCGCGTGCCAAAAGATCAAGGTCGCCGCGGCGCACTCGGGTAATGACAGCTCCAAAACGGGAAGCACAATTGAGTTCAGCTACCGAGCGGCCCGCCACGTCCGGGTTCGATACGACAATGCGTTCGAAAGCCACATCCGTGCGGTCATCTTCAAGATGATGCTCGACAGCTTCACCAATTAAAGGCGTGGCCTCGTCAAGATTGCGCCGATCGCCCACCAGTAACACCAGGTCACCGGCTTCCAATGTCTCGCCGGGAATGACCACGCGGGTACGGTCATTGCGACGCAAATACGACATCCGGATTCGCTGCTCACGCCACGGAGCAATCGCCCGGGTTGACACTGCTTCACGCACGCGCACAGTCACTGTGTCCAAACCGGCCCCAGCCAGCGAGGGCGTGTCCTTATCTCCACGCCACTGCCGGGTCACCGTCATCGTCACAACAATGATCCCAACGACCACACCAATGGGATAACCAAAGGCATACCCCACCGCAGCATCGGGGTCCCCAGTCACACGGGTAGCAGCATCCAACGCAGGGGCCGCCGTCAACGAACCGGTAAAAAGCCCCATAGTCAAAGGCTTGCTTAGACCCAAAAGATTCCCGCCAACAATGGCAATCGTCGCTCCCGCCACGCATACCGCGGCGCAACTGAGCAATAAGCCCGCCTGTTTGCGCAGATCCGCAAAGAAAGTTGCTCCAGCCGAAATACCAACCGTGTACACGAAAAAGGCCAAACCGATCTGCTGCACGATGCCCATACCTTCACCCGAAGCTGGGCTCCACGCCGACACGGCCAAGCCGACAAAAAGGGCGCCTGCAGCCCCAAAACGCAGGGGACCAAATTTGATTGCGCCGAGGACGGCTCCCAAGCCGACTACGAAGAAAAGAGTCAGAAGCGGGTTGACTGTAAGCAGGGATGCCATGTTCCCAGACTAACCAGAGCACACCCTGTGCCCTACCCTCGACAACGTGGAACGTGCCACGACACCGACTGAACGAATTCGTGAAAAGATCATTTCCAAAGAATCGACACGGCGATTCATTGGCGAACAGGAAGAGCACTGATGAGCACTCCGATTCAAGGTTGGTATCCCGATCCCGCTGGATCGGGGAGGCTGCGTTGGTGGGACGGGACAACTTGGACTGACCACTTGCGTGATCTGCCTTCCCAGGCTGCGGGATCGCCTTCGTCCCCCGCCTCTGCTCGACCGAAAGCTCGGACGTCGATGATCGTATCGACTGTGATCATTTGGGTGGGCGCTTTCATCTTCGCGTGCACCGCACTGGCAACCTTTGTTGGGTCGGTTGCGCTGCCTCAAGCCGTCGAGGATGAACGCAGCCTCGTGGATCAGGAGAAAACAAACCTGAAGAACGCTCAAACCGATCTGGAAATCATCCGCGAGCAATTGGAGGAGCTGCGATGACAACGCCAAATCCTCAAGCACCCACAACGACCAAGCCCCGCAGATTCCACCCAGTCTCAATCTTCGCCCTCGCCGGTGTTGTATTAGCGGTCGTCTTCATTGTCCTCACGGTGATTTTCACTTCCCAAATAGCCAGAGCAAATCGTGAACTTTCCGTCCTCAAAGAAGAGAAGGCATCCTTGGCTGAACAAACTGAAGAGATCAGAGACCAAATTTTCGACGCTCAAACCGAATACGACGCGCTATCTGGCGCCAAAGCTGGCCGCGACTGGTGTGCACAAATGACCGTGGAAAATCGGGCCAACCTCGTTGAACTTGTAAGCCAGTTCAAAACTCTCCCATCTGCCGGCCTTCAGCAGGTTCGTGAAGAGTGTTCACAAATGGCTGAGTTTGCCGACGCCGCTTCGATCTTCATGCCGCGGTCCGCAATTAAAACGACTATTGACGTGTGCGAAGGAACTGCATTCTCGTCAACCATCGGAGGAACCATTCAAGTCTCGCCAGAGACTTCCATGGCTGAATTTGGTGCCCTCGATATTTGGGTTACAGCTGGGGTTACGCCTCAAAAGCTCTTGTCTGGGGATTTCACGTATTCTCAAACCGTCAAGGTTGAGAATGTACCCACTGACGGGACTGCCGCAAGGTGGAGTGTCACCCTCGACGGCGCAGACGAATACTGCGCAACGATGACAGATTCTTGGTGGCTCGCGGGCTGAAGTAACCTAACAATGTGACCTTCCCTTTGGGCTGCTCGTGGGCTTTTACGACGGGATGCTGGGGCCGGGAACAGGATCTTTTCTGGTCTTGGCATTCACGATGGTTGCTCATATGCCAACCCTGAAAGCAACCTCGATGACGAAGGTGGTCAACGCTGGGACAAATCTTGGAGCTTTGATTTTCTTCGCCTCCCAGGAAGCAATCCAGTGGAAACTCGGTGCCATGAGGGCAGTGGCAAATATGCTCGGTGGCTGGTTGGGAACTCGGACGGCTACCCACTTAGGGCCGCGCTTTGTGCGAGCCGTGCTCATTGCGGTGGTGATTGCGCTGATTGGCAGGCTCAGCTTTCAAATGTTTGCTTGACTCTGACGCAACGTCAAGGACCATGCTGAGCCAAGTGACAGATGTAGTGAAAAGGAGCAGGCATGGTTTCAAGCACCGATGAAGGGCTGACGGTAGGAGCCGTTGCTAACCTTGTAGGAGTCAGTATTCGCACTCTGCACCATTGGGATGCCATCGGCCTCGTGCATGCCTCCGGACGTACTTGGTCTGGATATCGCCTTTATACGTCTGAGGATGTTGGCAGAGTTCACCAGGTGCTGGTCTATAGAGAAACCGGCATGACTCTGTCTCAGATTCGGACGGTGCTTGACGACCCTGACGTTGATTCAATCGATCATCTTTTGTCTCAACGCAACCTGCTCACTCAACGCATCTCTCACCTGCACCGGATGGTCCGGGCAGTCGACAGGATGCTCACCGAGCATCAGGAGGGACGTTCGATCAGTATGGAAGAACAAGCCGAAATTTATGGGTCGCAGTGGATGGCCTACGAAGCGGAAGCTGAAGAGAAGTGGGGACATACCGACGACTGGAGCAAAGCTCAGAGTCATCTATCCCAGCAGAGCTTTCAAGAGAAGCAGGAAGACCTTGAGCGAATCCGCGAGGTTGAGTTGCAGTTAGCAGCAGCAATGGCTGAGGGTGAGGAAGCAGGGAGCGCTCGTGCCAATGAGCTAGCTGAGAAGCACCGGCGCAGCATGAACTGGTTTGAAGTCACTCCAGCTAAGCATGTTCTCTTGGGGCGGATGTACGTGGCAGATCCTCGTTTCACTGCGCACTACGAAGATCTCAGACCGGGACTTGCAGCATGGTTGAAAGATGTGATTGATGCGAATGCTCGTGCTCACGGCGTTGACCCAGAAAGAGCTCAGTGGCAGTGACCCAACTTGGGCGTCCCTCGGCGAAGTTTTGGGCGTCCCTCGCGGGTAGGATCGGATGGTGAGCGACGACCAGAACAACGCTGAGAAGCTTGACGCGCTTGAAGCCCTCAAACCCATTCCTGCCGGGGCCCTAGCCACCGCAGACACGGTGCGTGTCGATACGTGGCTGTGGGCGACCCGGCAGGTTAAGTCGCGCTCGCAAGCAACATCAGCAGCCCGAGCAGGACACGTCAAGGTCAATGGTGATTCAGTTAAGGCCGCTCAAAAACTGCGCGTCGGTGATGAAGTGCGTCTACGTATTGAAGGCTTTGACCGAATTTTGCGAGTCACTGGGCTACTCGTCAAACGTGTCGGAGCACCCCAGGCGTGTACCTGCTACGAGGATCTCACCCCGCCCCGGCCTCGTCTGTCTGTAGCTGCCGTCGGAATCAGAGATCGAGGAACCGGTCGTCCCTCAAAGAAAGAACGCCGCGAACTTGACCAACTCAGAGGCCGAGACTCCCACCTGCACTACTGACGCCAACACTGCCGGAAGCCTCAACACTTAGGAGTTGATCCTGCGCAGTCTCTCTTGGCGGCGTGGAGTCAAAACAAATGCGACAACCGCCGCCACAAGAGGCATCCCAATGAGCATTCCCACCAATGCAACCCACGGGATCACCGGGACCATCGATCCCACCTGAGAAGTGAAGATGCCAGAACGGTCCAAAGACACAACCGCAAGGACTCCGGCGATCAGACCCGAAAGCACAGCCACCGGAATACACGTCAATGCCAAGTGCAATCCCTGGTAGGTCGTAACCTTGCGTCGCATCTGCGGCTGGGCACCCAGCACATCCAAAATATCCAGATCTGGGCGCATGTCCGAGGACGACAAGACAATCACCATCGCCACAGTTCCAGCTGCCGCAACCAGTGCCACCAACGCAGCCAAATACGGTAGCAACACCGCGGTAGGTGACGGCGCTATTACGTTAATCGAAGCACCAACAACCTGCTGAGAAATCCGAGACTCCATACCCGCGGCTTCAAAGGTATTCACAGGTTTTCCCAAAGTCACCAGAGCACCGAGAGGACGAACCGGCACTTTGAGTTCCGAAGCTGCCTGGGGAGACAGGACGATCACATTGACACTATCAAAGACGGCCGCCTCAAAATCTTGAGACACCAGCACCTGGGGATCAGATACTTGACCACCTTGTACCACGGATGCAATCAACGTATCTTCAATTTCAACGCTACGAATCGTTGCGGTTCCTCTTCCGGATACCAGATGTTCCTCCGGCACCAGTACCCCGCCTCTTTCAAGGGTGGTCACCACGTCAACCAACTCATCATCCCCAAGCAGTCCCGACGCTTGAAGATAAGAACCATCGTCCACGATGTAGGCCAAGTCCAACTCCGCCATGGCAGGAGCCTCATCCGACAGCGATACAGTGGAGCCGTCCAGACCAGATACAGCCTCAACAATGACCTCGGGACCGTTTACCCCTGACTTCCACGTCAGCCCCTGCATGACAACCGAATCAGAAACTGAGCGTTCACGCTGAAGCGCTTGTGTAGCTCGGTCTTGGATCTGACGTGCGTGTTGGATGGAATCAGCCGGATCAATACCGGTCACAAACACCTGCCCGTGCTGACCCACATGGGCGTGGACTTTCCACGCAGCGGCATTAGTTGAGGAGAGGGTAATCAGCAGAGCGCTGGCCACAAAAACTGTCGTGAGAATGGACCCCATCGCTGGGAATGTGCGGTGTCCATTACGCACCGCGTCACGCAAAGCAAGTCTTGAACTCATGGAAGCGGTCGGCAGCGGACTTGACCATTGTTTAATGATGTACGGTAAGGAACCGATTAAACCGGCTTCAAGTAAAGTGACGCCCAGAATCAAGAGGATCACGTGGCCACTCCAGGCACTAGCGATCAGAATGGGCAAAGCTGCAAGCAGCATGATCGGATAGGCGATCTGACGTCTAACCAGACGAGAAGGCATCCAGGTTCGCCCCAAGATTACCGCAGAGGCATCCATCTGCGCAGAGGACTTCGCTGGCGTCAAAGACGCAACCACTGACAAAGCCACCGGAAGCGCGAACGCCAGGAACAGCGTCCACAGCGGAATGATCGTGATTCCAAGTCCGAGGTAGGCACCAATACCAAAGGCCACTGCTATCGACAGAGCGGTTGAGACGACAGCCGCAGCATTGCCAATAAGCACACCGTGGGCAATCATCAAACGCCGCTGATCTTGCCGGTCACCACCGTTGGCAGCAATCATCGCAACCGTGCGCATCGTTGATCTTTGCGTCACTGTAAAGATTGGGGAAACCAGCAGCACCATTTCGACGAGGATCAGCAAAACCCCAGCAACAATAAGCAAAAACTGCCACGGGTTAAAAATGGGAGCCGCAGACCGATGCGTGGCGACCGCGGAAGGCAACTCGTCTAAAGTCGGCGGGTCGGCGAGCACAGACCTGGAGATTGCAACAAAACCAAGTTTGTTCAAGTCCTCAATGTCCTGCCAGTTCACCGGTGTCACACCCACGACGTACCACGACGTATAGGTCTTCCCCGCAATGTTCAGCCGATCAACATCCAACGTTGAGTCGCCGACAATGAGACGCCGAGTTTCACCTTCGATGATCTGAGCAACCTCAGCGTTGCCTGTAATACGTTCGGAGAATCGACCAACTTCTACCTCAACGGAGAGGTCAATGATGTCTCCTGGCGCAGCACTAATCTGTTCGGCGACGTCTCGGCTCAGAACAGCTTGCCCTGCTTCCAGCCGCCCTGATGCGTCGATATCAATTCCGGGAGCATCCAGTGATGCAGTCTGCTCCGCTGAAGGAATGACGACCTGCACATTGCGCCCTCGAACCTGGGTGGTCACCTGGTAGAGGAAGTCGACGGCGACAGTCGTATTACCTACGGGAATGAGGTGGGTAAAGTCTTCCAGGCTGACGTCAACAACCGGAGCCGTGTCGACGCTGATCACAGATTCAGCGGTGGCATCTTGCTGGATTGGCCCCAACGATAAACGTGACACGACTGCTTGTACCGACGAGTTGTCCCCCAGCCGCTGGGATGCAGCGTATCTGGGCGACCCCAGAGCACCCCACAGATTAATGGAGGAGATGGCTAAGACAATAGGCAGAGCGATAACCACCACGGCTGATAGGGATCTGCCTTTGTCATGCAGGATTCCTCTGCGGGTGACGCGTAAAGCAACACCCCAACGACGCCCCAGGATTCTCAGCCGCGAAAACATGGCGGTCATGATCGCGCCGGCTTGAAGAGCTCCGCCATGGTGTCTGTGCGGGAACGGTCAACGATGCGTCCGTCGCGCAGAAAGACGGTGCGGTCTGCCCAGGCCGCAAAACGTGCTTCGTGGGTGACGAGGATGCCCGCTGCTCCGGCGTCAATGTGGTCGCGCAGCGTCATCATCACTTGTTCGCCAGTATTGGAGTCGAGGGCTCCGGTAGGTTCATCGGCAAGGATAATTGACCGGCGTCCGACGAGGGCACGAGCAATCGCAATGCGTTGCTGTTGTCCACCAGACAAAGTTTCAGGGAAGCGATCGGCCAAGTCAGCGACGCCAACTTCTCCGAGGGCAACGAGGGCCGCGTGACGAGCCTTTCTTGTGCTGATGCCGTCGAGCTGCAGAGGCATTTCAACGTTTTCTACAGCCGACAGGGAAGGGATGAGGTTGTAGTTTTGGAAGACGTATCCGATGGACTGTCTGCGGATGCGTGCACGCTCGACGGAGTCGAGTGAGGAGAGATTGACTCCGTTAACGATCACTGTGCCTTCCATGGGACTTTCGAGTCCGCCAGCGATACTCAGTAGCGTGCTTTTGCCCGACCCGCTGGGCCCCATGACAGCGAGAAGCTCGCCGGGCTTGACTTCGAGGTCAATTCCGTCGAGCGCTCTGAGGGTTGCGCGGCCGGTGCCGTACTCATGTCCGACGCCGGCCATCTGTAAGGGGACCGGTGCAAGACTCATTAGACGATCGTGTGCTCAGCAATCATAGATTCCACGCCTGCCCACGTTGCGGAGCGGCCCTTGGCTGCAGCGAAGGCGGCGCGGCGGGCGGCCTCGGACACTGCACCCGACTCGATGTGGTCAAGCCAATTCAGTTCTGCTTCGAGGTCGAAGACATGACGTTCAAGGATCAGTTTCCAAGCCAACTCGGAGTCGTCTGCACTGGACTTGAGCCGTGTGATGTCACGCAGAGCGGTCAGCGTCGCGCGACGTTGGGTCTGGATTAGGGAGGCGACATCAACCGTTGGGTCTGCGGCAGCCACAGCAAGTTTCATGACAAGTTCATCGCGTTCGGGGTGTTCGCGGGCGACAGGCGTGGACCACCATTCAGCCAGAACGTCACGGCCTGTGTCGGTGAGTTCAAAGACCTCAGAGTCGCGTCCCGCATTTGTTTCTGCGTGGGACATGACATGTCCGTCGCGCTCGAGGCGCTGCATCGTTTGGTAGACCTGTCCGATGTTCAGAGGCCAAGCTCCGCAAGTCTGTTCTTCAAACATCTGCTTGAGGCGATAGACGCCAGCGGGCTGCTGGGCTACGAGTGCCAGTAGAGCGTTGCGAACAGACATCAGATCTCACTTTCAAGGTCGCTGCGAAACGACCACAGGGCTTCATTCAGATTGAGCCATCGTAACCCGTGATGTTGACAAAACGTTAGCCCGACAATATTTTAGTGGCCTACACCCCATTTTTTACCACACATTCAACCTCAACGTCACCCAACGCTTTTGCCCAGGTGCCATATCGTTGACGAACCGTTGCAGGAGAAGGGATTTGAACATCTCCACGAGCTCGCGCCTCCTCAGCCCACTGGCTGTATCCCGCAAAACTTGCCACCCCTTTACCCTCATCCAAACTGTCTAAGTAGTGACGAATTGCCCGTCGAATCTCCTCGGGGCCAAAACGCCCCGAGCCGCGCTGACGCCCCAGATTGGAAACAGGGATTGAAAATGCAGCCAGAGCATCGGCCCAGCTCCCTTGCCCCAGCCGCACAGCGATCGTTCGCGAGGCGGGCGGCCAGATCAGCGCCCCCTTACTTGATTCCACTCCCCACTGGGCTAGAAGTTCCTTGCGAGCTTCATCAATTCGCCCTGCCGACACGCTTGGACACCACCCCCCTTCTACGGCCTTGCGGGCCGCCTGGATCGCGGCACACGCCTGCGCAACTTGCGCATCACCAAGTCCGTTCTTTCCGAGAACTTTCCCCAGCACTCCTTGGATCACGGGATCAACCTGAGGGGAACCGACCTCGATACGCGCCGAGTATGCATGAGCGATGAGGAGGAAGAGGCCGAGTTCGATCTGTTCGCTTGTGAAGGCAGCGGTACGAGGACGAGGAGAACAAGCCATAGGTCGATCATATCCGTGTGAGTCGCCACCCAAAACACAGCTTCACAAGCTGATCGTTGTCGGCCAGATCTACAATTTTCAGTAACCTGAAAATCAAGTTTTTACGAAAGCAAGGAACATGCTCCTGACACTGGCATGGCAGCACCTTAAAAAACGAATCTGGGAAGTTCTGGCAATCATTGTCTTGCAGATCGCAGCAACCATTGCCGCCCTCGAACTGCCCAACCTCAATGCACGCATTATCGACGAGGGAGTGGCCACCGGAGACACCGACCTCATCTGGCAACTCGGCCTGCAAATGTTAGTTATCGCAGCTGGCCAAATGATCTGCACTGCTATCGCTATTTACCTCGGCGCACGTCTAGCCATGTCGCTAGGAGCCACACTGCGCCACCGCCTATTTACCCACATCCACACTTTTTCCAGCCAAGACTTCCACGCCTTCGGCGGAGCGTCGCTGATCACCCGTTCCACCAACGATGTTCAACAGGTCCAGATGACCACTCTGCTGACCTTCTCAGTCATGATCGGCGCACCCATTATGGGCGTCGGCGGTGTCATTCAAGCACTCAATCAAAATCTTCGACTCTCGTGGCTTCTGGCCGTCCTCGTGCCAGTACTCGCATTGATCATCGCACTCATCATGAGGCGTCTGGCTCCCCTCTTCCAACTTCAACAAGAACGCATCGACGACATGAACACGGTGCTACGAGAAGAACTCGCTGGCATTCGAGTAATCCGGGCATTCGTACGCCAAACCTTTATCCGCCAGCGCTACAGCGGCGCCAATGACCGGCTGCGCTCGGTAGCCCTGAAAATCGGAACCTGCTTTGCCATCATGTTCCCCGCCGTCACCATTGTGATTTCACTGTCAACCGTTGCTGTCCAATGGTTCGGTGCTGATCTCATTGATTCCGGGCAGATGCAGGTAGGGGAATTAACCGCTTTCATCACCTACGTTGCCATGATCTCCCAGGCCGTGATGATGGCGGCGATGATCTTCATTATGGTTCCGCGAGCTAACGTCTCCGCCAAGAGGATCCAAGCCGTTGTCAAACACGCTCCAACAATTTGTGATCCTGCGCCGCGCGAGCGGGCCCAGTCGCCTTCGAAAACCTGGGCTTTCGCACTGGAAAATGTCACTCTGCGGTATCCGGGAGCTGAAGAAGCCGTCTTAGAAAACATCAGCGTGAGCCTCGCACCCGGAACAACCACCGCGATCATTGGGGCTACTGCGTCGGGCAAGACCACTCTGGTTAATCTCCTACCTCGGATGATGGACCCGTCGCAGGGGGCTGTCACGGCCTCGGGAATCCCGCTGACCGCACTCTCCCTTGCCGACGTCCGTTCGCGCATCGCCGTTGTCCCCCAGCACACCTACCTGTTCTCGGGGTCCATCGCGACCACGGTCTCGGGAACGAAGAATCCAGATGCTGCCCAGCGTGAACGCGTCCAGTGGGCACTCGAGGGCGCGCAAGCCAGCGAATTTGTTTCCTCTTTCGCCGACGGAATCGACCACGAGGTCGAGGCCGGTGGTTCAAACTTCTCAGGTGGGCAGCGCCAACGCCTAGCCATTGCCCGAGCCCTTTACCGCCAAGCTGACCTTTACATCTTCGATGATTCCTTCTCGGCTCTGGACTACGCCACCGATGCCCGTCTGCGTTTGAGTCTTCCGCGCTACACGGATGGGGCCGCCGTCCTCATCGTGGGTCAAAGGGTGGCAACGATTCGGAACGCCGACCAAATACTCGTCCTCGAGGACGGGCACATCGTCGGTCGCGGCAAGCACCAAGAGCTCCTGACTTCATGCGCCACATACAAAGAAATCGTTGACTCCCAGATGAGCGAAGAGGAGGCAGCATGAGTACCAACCGGCATGCACAGCGCAGACCTGCCGGGCGTGGCCCCGGCATGCGTGGCCCACACGGCGCAATGGGCGCAACTGAAAAGTCTCAAGACTTCAAGGGCTCCTTCATCCGACTCTTAGGCCGTCTAACGCCCGACCGTTGGCTCGTATTACTCACCATCATTGCTTCCACAATTTCTGTTGCCCTGTCGGTCATTGCTCCACGAATTCTCGGCCAGGCAACCGATACCGTCTTTAACGGTGTCGTTGGACGAATGATCGCCGACGCCCCCTCGAAAGACGCGGCCGTCGCTGCCTTGCGCGACCAGGGGAACGACCGACTGGCCGACATGCTCTCCGCCATGGATGTCATGCCAGGAGTCGGCATCGACTTCGATGAACTCGGCCACATCTTGCTGGCGTGCTGTGCCATCTATGCAGCTTCCGCACTCATTTCTTTCTTGGGCGGTTGGATTATTCGCATCATCATTCAGAACATGGGTTGGCGGATGCGCGACCAGATTCAATCCAAGATTGAACGCCTCCCATTGTCTTACCTGGATTCACAGTCACGCGGCGACCTCATGTCAAGGGTTTCCAACGACGTTGATAACGTTACGCAGACCCTCAACCAGACTCTTTCGCAGTTCTTCCAAGCAATCCTGACTGTCATCGGCATCTTCGCCATGATGCTCACCCTGTCAGGCAAGCTCACCATCCTGGCATTGATCGTCATCCCCTTGGGCGTGGTCTTGTCTGGCGTCCTCATGTCGCGCGCCCAGCCCCAATTCCGCCAACAATGGAAGTCGACGGGTGACGTGTCTGACCTGGTTGAGGAATCTATTACCGGCCACGAGGTCCTTGCCTTATACGGGTTAGCAGATGAGTTCACCGATTCCTTCACTCAGGCAAATTCTCGTTTGTATCGTTCGAGTTTTGCAGCCCAATTCATTTCGAATCTGGTGATGCCCTTCATGAATCTGATCTCGAACCTGTCCTATGTGATCGTCGCTGTGGGCGGTGGCCTCATGGTCGCTTCGGGATCGATGTCCCTTGGTCAGGTTCAGGCTTTCATTCAGTATTCGCGTCAATTCACTCAGCCCATCGGCCAGTTGGCTTCAATGGCAAACTCTTTGCAGTCGGGCGTGGCGTCAGCTGAGCGGGTCTTCGAGTTCCTCGACGCGAAAGAAATGGAAGAGGATGCAGCCAATCCGGTCGAGGGCCACACCCGAGGCTCGGTGGTCTTTGACCATGTGAATTTTTCCTACGTTGCGGGAAAGCCCATCATCAAAGATCTGTCGCTGAGTGTTGAGCCGGGCCAAATGGTGGCGATTATCGGGCCAACTGGGGCAGGCAAAACCACATTGGTGAACCTGCTAATGCGCTTCTACGAATTGGACTCGGGACGGATTCTGCTCGACGGAGTCGATATTCGTTCCCTCGACAAGGATTCTCTGCGCGCCAGAATCGGGATGGTGTTGCAGGATACGTGGCTCTTCGACGGCACCATCGAAGAAAATATTGCTTTCGGCGCTGCCGAAGCCACTCACGACGAGGTTGTCGAAGCCGCCCGACAGACCGCAGCCGACCGACTCATCCGCCAGCTCCCCAATGGATATGCGACACGCGTAAGCGACGACGGGGACACGGTGTCCCAGGGAGAACGCCAGCTTCTGACGATAGCGCGAGCTTTCGTTTCCCGTCCCGACATCTTGATCTTGGACGAAGCCACGTCCTCGGTCGATACCAGAACAGAGGTACTCATCCAACGCGCTATGGAGCGTTTGCGCCAAGGCCGCACAGCGTTCGTCATTGCTCACCGCCTTTCCACCATTCGCGACGCGGACGTCATCATGGTCATGGAAGACGGTGACGTTGTTGAAACCGGCACCCACGACGAACTCTTGGCTGCTGACGGCGCATACGCGCGCCTCTACAACGCCCAGTTCGCAGGCCCTGCGCAAGCACCAGGTTCCGTGGCAGACTGAAGTGCGAAGGGTTAGCGCCCTCGCGTATTCATTCCCCGTCGACTAGTCAGGTGACCGTCATGCCCGCACCCAGTATTCCGCAGGTTTCCTTGCCCACCGGCCGGCTTATGCCCCAGTTTGGCTTCGGAACCTACAAGGTGACCGAGGGCGTGTACGAGGCCGTTTCGAGCGCCCTCGAACTGGGATACCGCCACATCGACACCGCTCAGATGTACGGCAACGAGGACGAGGTCGGTCGCGCAATTGCCGACTCTGGAATTGCGCGCGAGGAACTCTTCATCACGTCCAAGCTCAATAACGGTAACCACGAACCGCAAGTTGCCCGCGAGTCTTTCGAGCAAACCCTGCGCGACCTACGCATCGATTACGTTGATCTTTTCTTAATCCACTGGCCTTTGCCTATGCACTACGGAGGAGACGTGGCCCTGCCGTGGCCCGTCCTCGAAGAATTCCATGGGCAAGGGCGGGCGCTCGCTATCGGTTTGTCCAACTACCAGGTTGAACATATTGAAACGGTCATGTCGCGAGCAACGGTTGCGCCTCATGTTGTCCAAGTAGAAGCGCATCCCTTCTTCCAGAATCGCCAGGTCCGCGACTTCACAAAGGCCAACGGCATGGTCTTCCAGGCATGGTCTCCTTTGGCACGAGGACGAGCCGCATTGGATCCCACTCTGGTTGAAATCGGCCAAGCACACGGGGTTTCGGGCGCGCAGGTGGCACTGCGTTGGGCGTTACAGCGCGGTGACGTTGTGTTTCCTAAGTCGGTGACACCCTCACGCCAGGCAGAAAATCTCGACGTCTTTGGATTCGAACTCAGCGACCAGGAGATTGCCCGAATCGATGCTTTGGACGAAGGAGAAGCTGGTCGTACGGGTTCGCATCCCGACACTCTTGACCGCCTTTGATCTCACATTATTATCGGCCCCACCCAAGCGTGTTCCATCCGTGGACAGGTGTCCACGGTGTCGCCATGCTCTGGCTACTCTGTATGCATGTCCGGAATGCCCAATCTTGATCAAGCTCTCGCCTCTTTATCGGCTACCCCCGAAGGCGAGTACGTGTTCGCGCTCGTTGACCAGATCCCTACAGGGATCGATGCTTTCGCGATCATTCGTGACATTGATGCTTACACCGTCGTCGTCGATAAGGACCAAGCCCTTGCCGCAGGACTGCCAACAGAAAAAACCTATACGCTGATTTCGCTAGGCCTGCAGGCTGACCTGGATTCGGTGGGCATTACCGCCACGATTTCTCAGATTCTGTCGGCGCGCTCCATTGTTGCCAATGCGATCGCCTGTGCCCGCCACTACCACCTCTTTGTACAGGCAGATCGGGCGCAGGAAGCGGCGGACTTACTCACTGAACTTTCAAAGAATGCCAAGGGTTGGTTGCCTAAGCCCTAGCGTTTGAACGCTCGCAGATACTGCACCGGCATCGGGGCTGCCTCGGCGTCAAGGGCACTAGCCCAGGCTCTGGCGAGCATAGGATCTGATAGTAGAGGGCGCCCCACCTCAACCACGTCAGCCAGCTGTGACTCTACGATGCTTGCAGCCTGTTGAGCCTGGGTGATGATCCCCGCAACAGACACTGGTATGTCGGCACCGGATTCTCGCAGTGCGTCGCGTACGGCTGCGGCGGCTTCAACCTGGTAGCCGGGACCTAATGAGATCGCTACGTTTTGGTTTCCACCCGTGGAGATGTTGACCATGTCGATGCCGTCGCGCGCCAAATCGACGGCCAGGATCTGGGAATCCGCAACTGTCCACGACCTCGCGCCTGGCCTAGCATCATCCTCAACCCAGTCGGTTGCCGACAACCGCACTAGGAGCGCGTTATTTCCAATGATGTCACGGAGACGGCGCACAATAGTCCGAAGAAAACGGGTCCTATTCTCGAAGCTGCCTCCCCATTGGTCGGTACGCGTATTCGACGCCGGTGAGAGGAATTGGTGGATCAAGTATCCGTGAGCACCATGGATCTGGACTCCATCAAAACCAGCTTCGATTGCGCGCACAGCAGCCGCTTCAAATGCCGCAATAGTCTGTTCAATCTGCTGGCCATCCAGGGCGAATGGCTCGCGTTCGCCCTCGGCAAATGGAATCGACGAGGGCGCAACCGTTTGCCAACCGCCGTTTTCTTCGCTGAGTTGGCCCAGGTGATGTTCCCAGCCTCGCGGAGAAGATGCTTTGCGACCTGCGTGGTTGAGTTGGATAAAGGCTTTTGCACCGCCTGCATGGATGAGGTCGGCGAGCTGAGCGAATGACGGAATCTGATCGTCATCATGCAGGCTCAGGCATCCAATGGAGATTCTTCCCTCAACGGTCACTGCGGTGGCTTCAACAATGATCGCCCCCACTGCCCCAAGAGCGCGGGCACCGTAGTGGATGTAATGCCAATCCGTGGGACGCCCGAGTTCGGCGCCCTTTTCAGCCGCTGAGTACTGGCACATGGGTGGCATCCAGAGTCGATTCGACACATCGACAGGTCCAACAGAGACGGGGGGCAAAAAGATGAGACTCTGGCATTGCTTCAGATTACGCTCATGGACAACAACCAGCCATTAATCAGATCTCCCCGCCACCCATTGTCTTAAATCTCGGTCGCCGTTAATGCCAGGTATCGTTAAGCCATGGCAAAGGAGCTCTCCCGATCCGACCGCGCCATTGTGCGACTCGCAGATGGGACGGTCAAGCAGCAGAACCTCCTGACGGGGACGGAGGTGTGGACTGTACCCGGTAGAGGCCACCGGCCAATTGGTATTCCTCACCCCGATCCATCCCCTATTGACCATGATTTCGCGGGCCATCACTGTGCTTTCTGCTCGGGGCGCTATTTGGAGACTCCGCCGGAGAAGTCGCGCCTCGTTCGCACCGACGACGGCTCGTGGCAAGAATTAACCGGGCTGCCCGCAGACCAGTTGGCAGACACAACCGCGCAATTTCGCCGTATTCCCAACCTATTTGAGATCGTCTCTTACAAGTATTGGAACCTCAACCACGGTCATGTCCCTTCCGAGGATGCGCACCGCCGCATGGCCGAATATCTGGCGTCGAGCGCCGGGTATGAGCACATCATGCAAGTAGTCAAGGCGCGATTACTGGCTTCTGGTGTTTCCGAGGGCGAATTCGCAGCAATGTCGGACTCAGCCAAGCTGCAGGAGGCGAACGGGTTTTTCTCCGGCGGGCATGATCTGATCGTCGGGCGGCGCCACTACATTGATGGGGCGACGAATAATACCCAGCTCGCCGGCTCGGGCACGTTGACTCCCGAAGAGCACTACCAGTACACGGCCTACACGGCTCGCTCCATGCAGGATTTGTACGAGTTAAACCCATATGTCCGATATGTTGCAGCTTTCCAGAACTGGCTCAAACCTGCGGGAGCGTCCTTCGATCACTTGCACAAGCAGTTGGTGGCCATCGATGAGCTATCCGTTCAGAATGAGGCAGAGCTTGACCGTGTGCGCTCTCAGCCCGATATTTACGAGACGATCTGGACGGTGGGAGCGACTCGTAAACTGTTGATCGCCCAGAACGACCACGCGGTAGCTTTGGCTAGCTTCGGGCATCGTTTCCCCGGCATTGCAGTATGGCCTTTGCATACTCCTCGCAACCCGTGGGAGGTCAGCGACGAACAGATGCGCGGCGTTTCCGATATTTTGCACGCTGCTCATGCTGCTACGGGTACCGATGTTCCTTGCAATGAGGAGTGGTATCACCGTCCGCCCTCGGTATCAACGCCGATGCGCTGGAGGATCCTGCTTAAGTGGAGGATTTCAACGGTTGCCGGTTTTGAAGGCGGTACGCGCATCTACTTGAACACGATTGATCCGTGGCAGGTCAAGGAGAAGGTTGTTCCACGTCTTGAGCAGATGCGCGAACGCGGCGAGATTGCGCCGATGAAGATCGGTCAGGAGTGCCGCGTCGACACTGCGATGCTCACTGACTGACCGCCTCCACCCAGGTTTTCACAGCCGCCCTCGACACCTCCGGTGACCAATCGCCCAGCACAATCGCGCCTTCCCCTGGAGTGAGGAACCACTGGGCCGCAGAGTCTTGGCTCGCACCAAGATCCAGTGGATCAACTGCTCCTAGCTGCGCCAACTGACGCTGAGCCTGCCACCCCTGCAGCCAGGCCATCAAAGACTCCGCACCATCTGAATACTCTTCGCCCTCACCGGCGACCCCCGCCGCATATAGGTACCTCTGAACGCATGTCGTTTCAGCCGCAACCCCCGCGGATTCAACGCCCGTATTGGCTAACACCAGCGACAAGGTCGAACGCGGAGCAACCACGAAAGGCATCCCCGCACCTGCCGAGGCGCGTGCACTCCAGCCAGCAATGGCCTCGTCCGCCGATGCGACAACTTGGACGCCTTCCTTCTTAACAGAGCCCTCCCACGCCGAAGCATCGCCTCCCTTTGCCTGAGCGACACCCTGAATGAAAGCTCGACCGATCGACGACGTCGAAGGGTCAGGAATCACCAACTGCGACGCGTAGCTCGTCTTAATGAGGTCGTCAAGACCAGCAGGGACAGCCACGCGATTAGCCGATATCCACACCGCATCGGCCACCACACACACGTCGTCGCGCCCGTATGCGATGGCAGCCGGAACCCCATCCACGCCCTTGTCCTCGATCGCTACAGCATCTTCGGGGGCCTGAGTACCGATAGTTCCTGCCGCGGCCATAAGTTGGGCATCGGTAGGATCCAATCCAACAACGACGTCAAAGGACTGCGCGGTCAGCTCGCTCACGCGCACGCCCTGCGTCACTTGCAGTTCAAAACCTGTGTCTGCCCGGAACGCTTCACTGACAGCCTCAGGTAATTGGGCTCCCTCAATGACGGCGGTGCGCACAACCCCGCGGCCGGTGCGAGGCTCTCCAGCGCCCAAGGTTCCCGACTGCGCCTCATCGTGCACTACTGGATTCGTAGCTGCCCGCGGCACGATCGGTTGGGCGAAGGGATCGGTGGGCGCCGTCGTTGACACCGAGGGAGTGCAGCCGGATACAACGAGGGCGAGCACAGCTCCAGCCGAGATAAGTGCGCCGAGAGTGCGGCAACGATGAACAGTCATGACGGTCCTTCAATATGGAACGAACTGCTCCAAGTCTAGGCGGCCTCGGCCCCCTGACACTTCCCCGGATGCGCCGGGCGCGCCTCGTAAGGCATGATGGAGGTAACACAATCGCGCGGAAGGAATGATCATGGAAGATCTCGGTTGGAAGATTGCCAGCGCCGGCGCCCTGGGTCTGTCAGCTCTAGCAGCCAACAAGGTCACCGAAATCGGATGGAAACTTGTCACCGGACATGACATTCCCAAAGAGGACGACGACGAGGCCGCGCTGGTCTCCGTTATTCTCTTTGCCGCAGCCTCCGCGGCCATTGTCGCTGTGACTCAGCGTTACGCCCTACGCGGCGCTAAGAAGTGGTACGGCGGCAAATCGGTCGGCCAGATCGAAGCCTGAGCCCACCTCATAACAGCGGCAAGAACCCTGCCAGGTCCGTACGCTCACCCGAGGCTTGAACATCTCCTGCTGCGCAAGCTGACTCCCAGGTAATCTCACCGGTAGCCAGACTCAGCCACGTGTGGGGGTCGGTTTCAACGACGGCAGGCGGTGTTCCCCGCCGATGCGTCGAACCAGCAATCACCTGAACCGCGCCCGCCGGAGGCACACGTACCTCGACAGAACGGCCTGGGTGAGCTGCTGCGAACTCTTCCAAAGTGAATCGGACGGCAGTCGCCACCACACGCCGAGGCGTCGCCTGCTTGTCGCTACGCCACTGCGCGAGTGCTGCCATACCGTCTGCTGAGTCAATGCGTCGCTTCGCCACCACCCCAGCCTAGTGTTCAAAACGAAATCAGGGCGAACCCCCACAGACAGACAGCCCTCTGATCAGCCAAAATTGAATCCAGGAGGATCAGTGGAACACCATCACATGCGCCTATGGGAGCAAGCCGTAGCTTTACGCTCCATCCTCGATACGCGCATCGCCCGAACATTGCAATGGGACGCGACCGTCCTCGTTAACTGCGCAGGAGTTGACCGAGCCGGAGACCTCAACCCCCGCAACACCCACGACGTCTCCTTCATCTCCGACCTCGTACCCTGCGAGTGTGCGGGCATCGAAGCCCTCGCGCCAGCCGCCGTGCACCTCCTCGTCGATCACATTCGCGAGGGTGCGCAGCACCGCCACCTGTTGTGGATTGCAGCAATCGAAACCACGCGCCTAGCTTCCATCGACAAGATTTTCGGCCCAGATCTGGTTCAACGAGCCGGCCCCGAACGCGATGGCATCACACCCGTGGCGATCAGCCTGCCTCAGCTCATCTCCCAGTGGTCCAACGACCCGATTCGCCGCCCCCTCCTGGCACGAGCCCTCACCGATCTTGACGCACTGACGGCCTCTTCGACCTCGATCCGGGCAGCTCGAACCTGCGGCGTGCGCATTATTGAAAGACCCTGGGCTCTGCGCTTGGCTCGCAACCCAAAGTTCATCGCATACGTCGTTGTGTTCGTCTATTCGCTGCTGCGCGCCCTGCCCGTTGTTGCAATTCCCGGTTTCACGGGCAAAGTGTGGATACTGTGGCTCATTGATGTGGTCACTGCAATCCCCTACACCTGGGGCATCATCACGATGGTGGCCGGACGCCGCACCTGGGAACGCGTTCTAGCTTTCTTCGTCACGGTCGTGACCTTTATTGCCCCCTACATCTACTTTTGGATGCACGGTCGCCACGCGCCCCCGGCAGTCCTGGCTTTCGTAGCCGCGATGTTCTTGGGGGCTATCCTGCTCGAAGTGCTTCGGTGGCTACGCGACGTCGTGGTTCGCAGAGGCCTCGCCTGCGGCTGATTGGCGCGGTCGTTTGGTTGGACGATCCGGACCGACCACGGTGCGGATAATGCCCGACAGGATGAACCAGCCACCGCATACCCAGAAGATCGCCAATAGCCACCAGGGCTTATTCGGATAGAAGGCAACCATGGCTGCTGTCGCTCCGATCCAGCCGGCAACCGATGCCAGGTTGATCTTGCGGAAGCGCACACACCTAAAGGGGTGGGTGTAGTGAAGGGGAACCAGGGTGAGGATCGCCAAGATGACGGTCGCACCGATATTGATCCAAGCGGGCGTATCCAGAACGTACATAATGACGGCCACGACATTCCACGCAGCCGGGAAACCAACAAAGTAGTTGTCCGCAGACTTCTCGTATTCACTGGCGTAGCAGAACAAGGATGACACTGCAGCAATGATGGCCATTGCTAATGCGACCTTGTCAGAGCCAAAGGGCAGATACCAGTACATGAAGAGGGCGGGCAGGAACGACCAAGTCATATAGTCCACTGCGATATCAACAGTGGAGCCAGAAAACCACGGGATCGCTTCACGCACTCCGACCTTGCGGGCCAAGGTGCCGTCCACTCCGTCAACGACGAGGGCGACTCCAAGCCACACCCACATCCACCCAATGTCGCCTTGAGCCAAACTAATGGCAGCCATGAGCGCCCATACCACTCCAGACAGTGTCAGGGCATGAACCGCCCACGCGGCAATAAGGCGGCACATCGGTGTCTCCATGAGGCTCCTTCACAGTTAATCAGATCGTGGCAACGCGTCCACGAGTCATGTACGCGGCAACCCCGGCACCCAGTGTGTACCGGATACCGGGGTTGAAGGAAATTCTTCGACGCGTTTCGGGGCGCAATCAGGGAGAACCCTGATCAGCTACCCACGTCGAAACTTCTCAGAAGCGGTCGCGCAGTGCCGACTCAGACAGGGAGCGCAGATCATCAAGATCCACTGCCCAACCCGCGCCGTTATTAGCGTCAGCCAAAAGCTCCGAACCCTGAACCACCAACATGTCTCCACCTGTGGTTCCCAAACGAACATCTGCGACACCCTCGGCCTCGGCTGCCGCATGCACGGCCTCCAACGCGTACTCGGGAACAGCAATGATGGCGCGCGCCTGGGACTCCGACAACAGCATCTCCAAGTCGCTGAGCCCATCGCGGGCCGCGACCTCGGTGATATCGAAGGAACCCCCAATACCGAAACGCAGCGACGAATCGACGAGGGCCTGAGCCAGGCCACCGTTAGACAGGTCATGCGCGGCGCGGATCAGCGGGCGGCCGTCAGGCCCATCGGCCTCGGACAGTGCGCGGATGACGTTACCGAGGGCGACCTCGGCGTCCAAGTCAACCTTGGGGGGCAGACCTCCTAGGTGATCGTGGACAATACGCGCCCACGCGGATCCATCCAGTTCGGCGCGGGTTTCGCCCAGCAGCACAACTGCCAGACCGTCCTCAGTGAAGCCTGAAGGATTCGCTCGAGTCACGTCCTTCATAATGCCGAGCATGCCGATGACGGGCGTCGGATTAATGGACGAAGTCGGCAGGTTCTTTTCCGTACCCGAGGAGTTGTAAAGCGACACATTGCCGCCGGTCACGGGAACACCCAACTCAATGCAGCCATCAGCCAAAGCAGTCATAGCGGTCACCAGCTGCCACATAGCGTCTGTGTCTTCGGGGTTACCAAAGTTCAGGCAGTCGGTGATCGCCACCGGCTCTGCGCCCACAACGGCCACGTTGCGGTAGGACTCAGCCAGGGCCTGCTTAGCCCCGGTCGCCGGATCGAGCTTCGTGTACCAGCCGTTAGCGTCCGTAGACAGCGCCACACCCAGGTTGGTGTCTTCGTCAACGCGGATCACACCCGCATCGTCGGGTTGGGCCAAAGCGGTATTGCCCTGCACGTAGCGGTCATACTGGTCGGTCACCCACGCCTTGGATGCCTGGTTGACGTCACCGAGAACCTTCGTCAGGTCGGCCACCAGCTCAGCGCCCGAGGCCGGGCGTGCCAGCGAATCGGAGGTATCCGCCTGCAGGGCGTCCTGCCATGCGGGGCGAGCATAGGGGCGGTCGTAGACGGGACCATCGTGAGCCACGGTCTTGGGATCAACATCGACAATGCGATGCCCATGGTGGTCAATAGTCAGGCGCCCGTTACCCGTGAGAGTGCCGATGACGGCAGCCTCGACGTCCCACTTGTCGATGATCTCGAAGAACTTATCGCGATCCTCGGGGGTGACAATCGCCATCATGCGTTCTTGCGACTCCGACATCAGGATCTCGCCGGCGGTCAGCGTAGGGTCACGCAGCAGCACATTCTCCAGGTCAACGTGCATACCGGAGTCGCCGTTGGACGCCAATTCCGAGGTCGCACAGGAGATACCCGCCGCACCGAGGTCCTGGATGCCTTGGACGACGCCAGCCCTGAACAGGTCGAGGCAGCACTCGATAAGGACCTTCTCCATGAAGGGGTCGCCCACCTGCACGGAGGGACGCTTAGCGGGCATACCGTCCTCGAAGGTTTCCGAGGCCAAAATGGAGGCGCCACCGATGCCATCGCCGCCGGTGCGCGCACCGAAAAGCACCACCAAATTGCCTTCGCCAGTGGCGTTGGCCAGGTGAATATCCTCGTGACGCAGGGTGCCGATACACAGGGCATTGACCAGCGGATTGCCCTGGTATGACGGATCAAACTCGGTTTCACCACCGATATTGGGCAGACCCAGGCAGTTGCCGTAGCCGCCCACACCCGACACCACGCCGTGCACAACGCGGGCAGTGTCCGGGTGGTCCACAGCGCCAAAGCGCAGCTGATCCATGACGGCAACCGGGCGGGCACCCATGGAAATAATGTCGCGGACAATGCCTCCCACACCCGTGGCCGCACCCTGGTAGGGCTCAACGAAGGACGGGTGATTGTGAGACTCAACCTTGAAGGTCACGGCCCAACCGCCGCCAATGTCAACGACGCCAGCGTTCTGGCCCATACCGACCAGGAGGTTGCGGCGCATTTCGTCGGTGGTGCGGGCGCCGAATTGTTCGGCCAGGTGCTTCTTAGAGGACTTGTAGGAGCAGTGCTCAGACCACATCACCGAATACATGGCGAGTTCGGCGTTGGTGGGGCGTCGGCCCAGAATATCGCAGATGCGCTGATACTCGTCTTCTTTGAGTCCCAACTCTTTCCACGGCATGTCTTTGGTGGGGGTTGCGGCCGCATCCTCGACGGTGTCGGGCAGCTCGCGGGGATTCGTGACAGTGTTGTCAGTCATTCGTCTTTTCCGATCGTTTCTACGAGGGCGGGCCGCGTCAGCCGACCAGGGCCGTCAGGACGGAGGTGAAGATCTTAAGGCCATCGGTGCCGCCGTGGCCGGCGGCAGCGCCGTCCTCGTCAACACCCAGAGGACCAAAGCCGCGCTCGACCGCATGCTCGGGGTGAGGCATCAGACCCACGACGTTCCCAGCATCGTTGGTCACACCCGCGATGTCGGAAGCCGAGCCATTCGGGTTAAGGTCAACGTAGCGGAACACGACGCGCCCTTCGCCTTCAAGGCGTTCAAGTTCAGCGGGAGCAGCCTGGAAGTTACCTTCACCGTTCTTGAGAGGAATGGTGATGGTCTCGCCCTCGACGAAGGAACGAGTCCATGCGGTGTTCGCATTTTCAACGCGCAGCACCTGGTCATGGCAGAAGAACTTCTGATGATCGTTGCGGATCAAAGCACCGGGCAGAAGGTGGGCTTCGCACAAAACCTGGAAGCCGTTGCAGATGCCCAGCACCGGCATACCAGCTTCGGCTGCGCGCACAACCTCGCTCATCACGGGGGCCGTAGCAGCAATAGCTCCGCAACGCAGGTAGTCGCCATAAGAGAATCCACCGGGCAAAACCACGGCGTCGACACCGCGCAGATCAGCGTCCTTGTGCCACAGGGAAACTGCTTCGGCGCCCGCGAGGCGCACCGCGCGGGCAGCGTCCTGGTCATCCAAAGTGCCCGGGAAGGTTACAACACCAACGCGTGTCACTTGGTGCCTCCGGCGTAACGCTCGTCATCTTCGTTGATGGCCTCCACGCGGACCACGTCTTCGATGATCGGGTTGGACAGAACCTCTTCGGCGCCGCGGCGGGCTTCCTCAAGCAGTTCGTCGGTGACCGGGCCGTCCACCGTCAGGTGGAAGCACTTGCCCTGGCGCACCGAAGTGAAGCTGGAAATGCCGAGCCGGGGAAGAGCCGAGCCGACCGCCTTGCCCTGGGGATCCAGGATCTCCGGCTTCGGCATCACTTCCACGATGATTCGCCCCACGGCGTTCCTCCTTGTTTGTGCGGGGTCCGCCCTGCGCGGCCCCGACTGCTGGTTGTCCCGATCCACCGCGCGGATCAGAGCTGGGGGTCTTCGCCGGTGATCCGGCGGAAGGCTTCGACGTAGCGGTCCGTCGTGGCGGCCACGACCTCGTCAGGCAGAGCTGGAGGTTGATCGCCAGTGGACTTATCCCACCCGGATTCGGGGGAAGCCAGCCAGTCGCGGACGTACTGTTTGTCGAAGCTGGGGGTGACGCGTCCGGGCTGCCACTGGTCAGCAGGCCAGAAACGCGACGAGTCGGGCGTCAAGATTTCGTCACCGAGAACGAGGCTGCCCGTAGTCGGTTCGATGCCGAACTCAAATTTTGTGTCAGCAATAATGACGCCGCGTTCGCCGGCAATCCTTCGGGCCCGCTCGTACAGTGCGATCGAGGTGTCACGCAGTTGTGCGGCCAGGTCCTCACCGACCATCGCAACGGTCCGTTCGAAAGAAATATTTTCGTCATGGTCACCCATTTCCGCCTTGGCAGCGGGGGTGAAAATCGGGGTATCCAAACGGGATGCCTCAACGAGGCCGCCCGGAAGAGCGATACCGCACACGGCCCCGCCCTCGTTGTATTCGACCAGGCCCGAACCCGTCAAGTAGCCGCGGACAACGCATTCAATGGGCACCATGTTCAAGGCCTTGCAAACCACGGCTCGTCCGTCAACGGCTGCGGGCACCGACTGTGGGTCTGTCGGATCGTGACGGGTGGACAGCAGGTGGTCGCTGATGATGTCACCCATCTGGCCCATCCACCAGATGGCCAGCTGGTTGAGAACCTTGCCTTTGCCGGGGATCAGCGTGGACAGAATGTAGTCGTAGGCGCTGATACGGTCGGAGGTCACCAGAAGCAGGCGATCAGGGTTGTCGACCTGGTGACCTGTCGCAAGATCAGCAGGAGCGTAAATGTCACGCACCTTGCCCGAGGACACATGGACCCATCCGGGCAATTCGTAGCGGTCAGTCATGGTGTCCTCCCTGATCCTTCTGCGTTTCCCGAGCTTGGCTCTCAGGCCCCGGCGGTATTGAGGTCGGCCGGCCAGGTCGCAATATCGCTTCGGTGGTGTTCGCCCTCAAAGTGAATCTTGGCGACTCCCTCATAGGCCAGTACGCGAGCTTCTTCAACTGTGGCGGCGCGGGCAGTCACGTCCAGCACCCTGCCACCGGTGTTGACGATGGCCGAGTCTGGTTCAAAACCGCAGCATCCTGCGGCAACGTCGGCCGGGTCAGAAGTGATTTCTTCACTGGTGCCCGCGTGGATGACGTGGACGCCTTCAAGGGCTTCAGCGTCTTCAATGCCAGCGATGATGTGGCCGGTGTCGGTGGGACCGGGGTATCCGCCCGAAGCCAAGACGACTGTGACGGCCGCGTCCGTGGACCACACGGGCGCGGGCGCATCCGCGAGGTTACCTGTGGCAGCGGCGTAGAGCAGCTCGCTCAGCGGAGAATCTAGCCGTTCGAGGACGACCTGGGTTTCTGGATCACCAAAACGCACATTGAACTCGACAACGCGAATGCCCTTTGATGTCATTGCCAGGCCGCAGTAAAGCAGGCCGCGGAACTCAGTGCCGCGCGCCTTCATCGCGGTGATTGTTGGCTTGGCAACGGTCTCGACGATCTCATCAACCGCGTCCTCGCGCAGCCACGGCAGAGGAGTGTAGGCGCCCATACCGCCCGTGTTGGGGCCTTCGTTGCCGTCGCCGACGCGCTTAAAGTCCTGGGCGGGTACCAGCGGGATGGCAGTGGTACCGTCGGCCAGGCAGAAGAGGGACACTTCGGGACCTTCGAGGTAGTCCTCGATAACAACGGCGCCATCGGGGCGCGACAGGCAACCTTCGGCGTGTTCCCGCGCGGCCTGACGATCCTCGGTGACAATGACGCCCTTGCCTGCAGCCAGAGCGTCGTCCTTAACGACGTGAGGGGCACCCAGGTCGTCGAGGGCGGCGTCGACCTCGTCCATGGTGCGGCAGGTGAAGGAACGAGCGGTCTTGACGCCGGCCTCGTTCATGATCTGCTTAGCGAAAGACTTGGAGGCTTCGAGTTCGGCTGCGGCCTGGGTGGGACCAAAACAGGGGATTCCGACTTCGATGACGGCGTCGGCTACTCCCGCAACTAGGGGGGCTTCGGGGCCGACAACCACCAGATCGACTTTTTCGGCGACGGCGCGACGCACCACGTCGGCGGGGTCTAGGGGGTTGAACACCAGGGAACGGCCCAGGGGTTCCAATCCAGGATTCCCGGCTTGAACGACGAGTTCAACCGGGTGATCGGCGTTGGACGTGCGGACGAGTGCTCGGGCCAGGGCGTGTTCACGCCCACCGTTGCCCACCAAGAGGACCTTCACAGGCTCCACCTTATCGGGGCGGGCGCGCTCAAAGGGAGCATGTTCACCAACCTCGGACAGACCTCACACTTTTTCTCACCCGCCCTTGCCCAGCCCTCCCCTGCTCCCTCCCCGCCGAGAGCAGACCTTATGGTCGTTTTCAGCCTGAAAACAGGCGATTTTTAACCATAAAGTCTGCTCTCGGCGGAGGGGAAGAGAAAATTACCAAGCCCCGTTGGGGTTGCCTGTGCGCGACTCGTCGTATGAACGATTCTGGTCATCAGCGCCCTGCTGGAGTTTCTTCTGAAGTTCTTCACGGCGACGCTTTTGCGACGGAGTCTCACCCTCGAAGCCGTTTTCACCCGGGGGCTGTGAGCCTGCTGTCCCGCCAGAATCGCCCTGTGAACCTTGCCTGCCTGCCTGGGACTCGTCAGCTTGTTCTTCACCTGACGAGCTTTCATTCTGATCCTCTTTGCTGCCCTGTTGCCCAGAGCCGCCCGAACCATTGCCCTCGGCTTTATTGCCAGCCTCGCGCGACTTATTTCCTAGACGGTTGGTCGACTCATCGGCTTGTTCTCCAGAATCTTGATCCGAAGAATTCTGCTGTCCAGAATCAGAATCAGAAGATTCTCCGTCTGACGATTCCGAGTCGGACTCCGACGAACCACCTGACTGGTTCTGATCGGCCCCCGATTCATCTTGATCTTGCTGATCGGCCTGCCCGGCGGTTTGGCATGGGGACACGATTCCCATGGCCTCGTCGTAGGAAGCCTGCGCCTGTGCCCATTCCTCATCAGCCATAAGCTGGTCGCCCTGCGCTTCGATTCCTAGCGCCAGGTTGATCCGAACCTGACATTCGTAGGAGTAGGTTTCGATCCGCCCGTCATAAAGCTCCATGGCCTTGGGGACCAGATCCCAGGCTCCGCGCAAAAGCTGGACGCCCTCATCGACCTTGTGCTCGTACAGCTTGGTCGTTCCGAGGTTGTACTCGGCCACCCATTTTTCAATGCCGATGCTCGTTGCCTGTGCTTGCCCAACGTAGTCGGATTGGGCCGAAGCGACGTCGCCATCATCCCAATGCCCAAGGGAACTCTTCGACCACAGCGGCAGCGCTATGAGGTATGCGGCCACGCCCAGAATCAAAACGAGCACCGGCAGCGACCACAGCAAAGGCCGCAGCGCTTTCTTGGAGCGCACTTGCTTGTGCTCATACGAGGCCGAGGCCCCTCCCATCTGGGCAGCACCGGATCCAGCGGCCGGCGCCCCAAAGGGCAGGAGTTCGTCTGCGCTTCTTCGCATCTTAGATCGCATGGGCTCTCCTCAGGACTCGGGCGCGCGCGGCCAAAACTCCGCCTTCCCACGCAAGCAATGCTCCAAGAGCGAGGGCGAAGGGCCACATGATGACGCGGTAGGTTGCCAAGGCGTCTCGAGCCTTGGAAATCACGTCTGCTCTGCTCATGAGGTCGCGTCCGTACCCATCAATGGCCGAGGTATCGGGGGAGTGCACGTAGCTCACTGCCAGGCGTCCGGCAATGGCCTGGAGCTTTTCTGCGTCAATCTTGGAGATTGCGATAGGCGATCCGGGCAAGGACTCATCGCGGATGTACTCGTCCTCGTCTGCCGCGCCGCCTGCCGACTGGCTTGAATCCGAGGCGTCTGCGGGCCCTAGACGTTTGACCTTCATGGGGCCGCCCTGCTCGGTGCCGTATCCAATGACGAGGCCGCCGTCGACGTAAGGCGCAACGGCGTTCCAGTCGCTTTCCTGCGCGTCCGTCGTTGCAGTCCAGTGGTCGGAATTTGAGGTCTCCCCGTCGGTAAAGATGAATACCGCGCGTATATTTTCCGGATGGTTGCGCTCAGAGCGTTCAAGGGCTTGCGCCAATCCGAGTGCTGGCCGGTCGGGCGAGGATCCTTGGGAGTTTTCCGACAGTTCCTGACTGAAGGTCTTCATGTACGAGTCCACTGCCATGAGGTCGGTGGTTAGCGGCAAGACTGTGCGCACATCGGAGTCCCAGGTCATGATCGTGAACTTCGAGCCGGCCATAGCTTCGACGATGGTTTTCACGTCTTTGCGCACACCGTCGATGCGGGGGCTCTTGCCATCCCAGTCTTCGGCTGCCATTGATCCGGTTCGATCCACGACCAGCCACACTTCGGTGGCGGATACGATTTCGCGCGCCTCGCCTGGGATGGAGGGGCCCGTAGCCATGATGGCGACGAGGACGACCATGAGCCCGCGCCGAACAACGTCAAGGGGGCGGCGCCGGGTGGCGCGCAGCCACCCCCAACCGACCATGCCTAACCCGAGGATCATGATGAGGACGATGATGGCGGGCTCGAATACAGGACGAAGCACCATTACAGCCTCGCCCCCGCCAGCACCGTCAGTAATGCGAGTAGCCCAACGACGATCCATGCAAGCGGCGTTTCAGGCTTATCGGTTTCGATGACGTGGGACTGACCTTCGAGTTCGACCTGCTGCTGAGCTTCGATATCTTGAATAATTCCGGCGACGGAGCCCGGGTCAGAAGCGTCGTAGAAGGTTCCGCCTGTGGATTCGACGAGGTCGCGCAGTTCTTCCCCGTCGGCAGTGAGGTAGTCGCCTTCCCCTGGGTAGAGGGCGGTGACGGTAACATTTTGGTCTTTTGCCAGGTCGGTTGCTTGGGTGAGTGTGTAGATCTGCGACCCCATGATTTCGTTGTCCGTGGCAAGCAGTACCGTTCGTGAGCGTTCTTGGTCGGTGTGGTCGAAGCTCAGGATGCACGAGGCGAGGCCGTCTCCTGCCAGGGAGGAGGCTTGACGATCAGGGTCGTCGACTCCTTCAAGGTAGTCGAGCAGTTCAGTGGTCACGTAGACGCTTGAGCCATCGGGGGCTTCTCCCATATATCCCTCGGAGATGATGGTGCTCATTTCCTCAAGGATTTCGTCGGCCATCACATAGTCGTCGGTCAGCGGGAACTTAATGATTGTTCGCGCGCTCCACAGGTGCAAAGAGATGCGTTCACCGGAGAAATGTTCGATGATCTGCCTAAATGAGGAACCGATCTGGCCGTCATAGGGCATCATTGAGCCGGATGCATCCAGGCACAAAACGATGTCGCGCGATGCCAGGCGCTCGTCCTCGATCCTGCGGTCCACGGGAGATCCTGCGCTAATGGACACGGCCCCCACCAACAGAGCGAAGCTTAAGCTTGCCCCGGCCAGCATAAGCCGCGAGCGCCGCACCAACGCCTGGTACTTGGGTAGCTCACGGACGTATCCGGTATTGGCTACCCATCCTTTTTTACCTGAGCGGCGCGCAGCCTCACGCGAGAGGAACCAGCCTGCAACCAACGCGGCCACGATGACGATAATGACCAGAGGAATGAGCCATCCGTATTTCATGCGTCCACCGCCTGATGAGCGAGGTGCAGGATGCGGGTCACGACCTCCTGCGAATCGTCAGCATTGCCGTCGAAGGAGGGGCTTTCGCAGGCCTGGAGCAGGTCAGCCAGGGCTGGCCACATGGGCAGGAGTTGACGAACTTCGGCGACGGTGGCAACTTCGAGGTCGCGACCTGTTCTTTCGGTTCCAAGCGCTCGCATGAGGCCAGCTACCGCAAGGTGAGCATCACGCGAGTCGAGTTCTCCTGAACGGTGTCGGGCCTCAATGTCGTTGACATAGCAGTGGTAGCTATCTCGGCGTACTTGGCTAATCGTTTGGAGTTCTTCGATGCGTGTTTCGTCTGATCTCCACCATCTGCGGATCATGGCGGTGACCCAGATGATCACTGCGAGGATGAGGATGAGGCCAGCCACCCACATCCAATGCGGGTAGATGACTGGGTCGCGCAGTTGGTCTGCGATGTCACCTGACACGGCTCCCCCTTTCGAGTGCGCGCATGAGGGCGCGGGGGACGTCTTGGGAGGAACCTACCAACACTTGGATAACGCCGCGAGAGTCAAGGAGCGCGGATACGGCGTTTTTGCGTTGGTTGGCGATGGCGCTGGCTTGGGCTGCGAGTTGTTGGTCGCGCAGTAGAAAGTCAGGCAGTGGGCCTTCGTCGACGTCGATCACGTGGGTGTCTTTGTCCAGGGTTGTGGGGTTGATATCGGCGATCGAGATGCAAATGAGTTGGTGACGCACCAGGAGTCGTTTGATAACTTCGTCGGCTTCTGAGCTTGGGGTTGGTTGCGTTTCGTCGGTGACTAAGACGATGAGGGAGCGTCGTCTGGTTGTTCTGTCGGCGCGGTCAAGGAGGGCGAGGACGTCAGATGCGGGGGATTCGAGGGTGATGTCCTCTTCGATTCTGCGCATGATGGTTTCAGCGTGCGCGTTTCCTGAGCGGGCAGGCATGTGCCGGGTGCGTGTGGAATCTCCTGCAACAAGACCGATCTGGTCACCGCGGGCGACGGATAGCCAGGCGATGGCTTCGCATGCGACGAGGGCGATCTCTTCTTTCGTTTCGCCTGAGGGGGCCAGGGCTCCCATAGCTCGGCCGGTATCGACGACGAGGATGACTTGGAGGTTGGCGCTGGCTTCAAAGCGTTTGATGATTGGTGAGCCGCTGCGTGCGGTTGCTGCCCAGTCAATTTCTTTGACGTCGTCACCTGGCTGGTATTGCGCCAAGTCCATGAACTCCCAGCCTTTTCCGGCGCGCGCCGACCCGTGCTGTCCTTCCATGAGGGACAGCAATTTGCGCATTACGGGCAATTGGATGCGGCTCGCTAGCGCATGGATTTCACGCGATCTGACTGGCATGGCTGTGCTGGTCTCAGTCGATCAGGGGACGGGAACGGCGTTAAAGACAGCGTCGATGAGGCCTTCGATTGAGACATTGTCGGCGAGGGCGTCAAAGGTGCGAATGATGCGGTGGCGCAGGATTGAGTGACGCATGGTCTTAATGTCATCGGGGACGATGTAGTTGCGTCCGTTCATCAGGGCGAGGGCTTGTGCGACCTGCATGAGTGCGATGCCTCCGCGCGGGGATGCTCCCACTCGCACGTGCTTGGACCAGTCGGGAAGAGGATTGGGACCAGCTCCACGGGTGGTGTTGATGATGTCGACGATGTAGGCCTTGAGCGTTGAGTGGACGAAGATCCGCTTTGTCAGTTTTTGTAATTCGATGAGGTCGTCGATGGAGATCGGTTCGACGTCAATGGGCGCGGTCATTGTGCCCGCGTCGATCCGTTCGAGGACTTCAAGTTCTTCGGAAGGCTTGGGGTAGGTGATGACCTGTTTGATAAGGAATCGGTCCATCTGAGCTTCTGGCAGAACATAGGTGCCTTCTTCTTCGATGGGGTTTTGGGTGGCCATCACCATGAAGGGTTGAGGAAGTGGGTGGTTCACGCCGCCGATTGTCGTCTGTGCTTCCTGCATAGCTTCAAGCATGGCCGACTGGGTTTTAGCCGAAGAACGATTGATTTCGTCCAGGAGCACGAGGTTGGCGTGGACGGGACCGAGCTGAGTTTCCATGCCTCCGGTGGCTTGGTTCCAGATCTGGGAGCCCACGATGTCGTTGGGCATGAGGTCCGGTGTGCACTGGATGCGCCGGAAGCTACCCGATACGGACGCGGCCAGGGTTTGTGCGGCAGTGGTCTTGGCAAGTCCGGGCACCGATTCGATGAGGACGTGACCTTTGGCGAGCAGGCCGGCGGTCAGGGCACGTTGGAGTTCTTCTTGGCCAACGACTTTTGACGCGAAAATTGACTGCATCCTTTGGAGCAGGTCTTTGGCGCGCGCCAATTCGCCGTCATTGAGGTATTCGGCCACGGGTATCTCCTTAGCGGGTCGCGGGTTCGCCTCGGTCAGTCTAGCGGTGGCTGGCCGTTACCGGCAGTTTGGGTTTGTGGTCTGCGCGCCAAACCTATGGCTGTTCGAGTGGCGTCGACGTAACGTTCCGGCGCGGAACGGATGAGTTCCTCGTCGATTCGATCCAAGAGGATCGTGGCTTCTCGAACGGCATCATCCTGAGAGCCATCAACGACAAGTGCAGCGTCAAGAATCGACTGGGTTGCTCCCTGAGCTCTGGCACAAAGTGTTTCCAGTAAGAAAGAGCTTAGGCCGGTAAATTCTTCTCGACGCATCATCCACCACCTGCGGATAAGCAAGTGTAGGAGTAGCGCGCTGAAACAACACAGGGCATAAAAGCCGATGCGCCCCCATTTGGCAGGTCCATGCATGTTTAAAGTTGCAACCGCTGCTTCGACGAAAATGAAGATGTCAATGCATACGACAACAATGAGCGAGAAGCATGACATAATTTTGTCGCCTAAACGCAACTGAATCGTGGAGTAGAAAGCCAGTGCGGTGATGATCCAGATGAGCGCCACGGTGTATAGGGCGGCCCGTACGGGATGAGCGTCGTGAGCCATGGCTCCCATTGCTACGCAGCCAAGCGAAATCACCATGATCGCCCAACCTGTGGCCGTGCCACGCCACCAGCGAGGACGTCGCGGCCTGGCGGTAGCTAAAAAACCGTCATCAATATCGCTGTCTGTCCCGATGCCACGCAGGAAAGTGGCTAGGTCGCGAATGTAGCCCGTGTATGCGACAAGAGATCCGGCTCCGGAGCGACGCACAAAAGTTGGCATCAGGGCGATGATCACCCACATGCCAATCATCACTGGCACTACCACCACATCAATGGCTTGACGAGACTCTGCCGCGTAGACAACAGAAACCGCAGCGATTCCGGCCGCCATCTGCGACAGCAAAGTCAGTGCACCCGAAATGTAATCTGCGCGTTTTTCTTCCATCTCGATGGCGAAGATGGATGCTCCTTCTTGGCGTAGGTCCTTCCATTCCTTGGGTTGGATGACCACCAGCGCCACCGCCAAGCTCGCCAAACCGAGAGCGAGGGTTGCCAAGACTCCCGGAACATCCTGGCTGGTAGAACCAAAGGTTTTGAAGAGTCTGGGCCAACCGTCGGACAGGGTAATGCCCACTGCCGCGTAACAGGCCAAAAGGATGGGAATGATCAGACTAGAAACAATCAGGTTTCCAACTCGACGCTCTGAACCATCAGGCGCATAGCGTTGAGAAGACAAAAAGAGGCGTGTAGCTCGGCGCCGTGACTCCATCTGTAACTCTCCCTCTAATTCTTGCCAAGGATTGATCGTACAGCCAGCACACGATGCCCCCGATCGCCGAAGCGGTCGGGGGCATCGTGTTAAGCAGCTACCGCTGCCAACAAGGGATTCTGATCAGAATCAGGCCTTGGCGGCGGCGATGCGCTCGCGGAACTTGGCGAGCTGCTCATGGATCTCAGCGGGGACCTTGTCACCGAACTGAGCGAAGTACTGCTCGTTCTCGTCCATTTCGGCGGCCCAGGCGTCGGGATCGATCGCGAAGAGCTTGGCCCACACGGACTCGTCGATGTCGAGACCGTCCAGGTTGAAGTCCTCGAACTTGGGGTAGCGACCGGTCACGCCGTCGATGGCCTCGACCTCACCAGCGGCGCGGCGAACGATCCAGTCCAGGACACGCGAGTTGTCGCCGAAGCCCGGCCACAGCCAGTTGCCCTCATCGTCCTTGCGGAACCAGTTGACCTGGTAGACCTTCGGGAACTTGTCGCCGAGCTTGTTCTGCATCTCGATCCAGTGGCCCCAGTAGTCGGCCATGTTGTAGCCACAGAAGGGCAGCATGGCGAAGGGGTCGTGGCGCAGCGAACCGGCCTTGACGTCGGTGGCTGCAGCGGTGACCTCGGAGGCAACCGAAGCGCCGATGAAGACGCCGTGGGCGTTCTCGTACTGCTCGGCAACCAGCGGCACGTTGGTGGCGCGGCGCCCGCCGAAGAGGATCGCGTCAACCGCGACACCCTCGGGGGCTTCCCAGTCTGCGCAGATGATCGGGCACTGCGAGGCCGGGACGGTGAAGCGGCTGTTCGGGTGAGCAGCCTTCTCGCCGGACTCGGGAGTCCAGTCGTTGCCGTGCCAGTCGATCAGGTGATCGGGGGTCTCGCCGTCGATGCCTTCCCACCAGACATCGCCATCGTCGGTCAGGGCGACGTTGGTGAAGATGGAGTTGGCCTTCATAGTCTCCATCGCCATCGGGTTGGTGTCGTAGGAGGTGCCGGGGGCCACGCCGAAGAAGCCGGCTTCGGGGTTGATGGCGTAGAGACGGCCGTCGGGGCCGGGGCGCATCCAGGCGATGTCGTCACCAATGGTCTCGACCTTGTAGCCGGGGATGGTGGGCTGGAGCATTGCGAGGTTGGTCTTGCCACAGGCCGAGGGGAAGGCGGCGGTGACGTGGAAGTTCTCGCCGGTCTCGGTGCGGGTCAGACGCAGGATGAGCATGTGCTCGGCCATCCAGCCGTCGCGGCGGGCCATGGTCGAGGCGATACGCAGGGCGTAGCACTTCTTGCCGAGCAGGGCGTTGCCGCCGTAGCCCGAACCGAAGGACCAGATTTCGTTGGTCTCGGGGAAGTGGGTGATGTACTTCTCGTCGTTGCAGGGCCAGTTGTCGTCAACAGCGCCATCAACCAGCGGCACACCCACGGTGTGAACGGCGGGAACCCACGGCTTGCCTTCGGCAATAAGGTCCATGGCGTCCTTGCCCATGCGGGTCATGATGCGCATGTTGCACACAACGTAAGGTGAGTCGGAGATCTCGATGCCCAGCTGGGAGATCGGGCCACCCAGGGGACCCATCGAGAAGGGGATGACGTACATGGTGCGTCCGGCCATGGAGCCGGTGAAGACCTTGTTCAGGGTCTCCTTCATCTCAGCCGGATCGGCCCAGTTGTTGGTGGGGCCTGCATCCTCTTCCTTTTCGGAGCAGATGTAGGTACGGGACTCGACGCGGGCAACGTCGGACGGCTTCGAACGGGCGAGGAAGCTATTGGGGCGCTTCTCGTCGTTGAGCTTGGTGAACATACCGTTCTCAACCATGAGAGAGGTCAGACGGTCCCACTCTTCCTGCGAACCGTCGGAGAACTCGATGGCGTCAGGCGTCGTCAGCGCGGCGATTTCGGCGACCCACTTGAGGACGTCTTCGGGAGCGTTGGCGGGCGCTGCTGCGCGCACATCCTGTTCTGTCACGGACATATTGCCTCCTGAGGCACTCGGGTATTCGAGGACTTGGTTGACCTCGATGTACAAGGTCAATCATGACTGATTCCGCTGCGATCCGCGCGGGCGGTTAGTCCCGTGATCATGTGTGCAACATCGCACAACGGCCATGAAAGGGGACGAAATGGTGAACAATCAGTATCAAGCAGGTGGCCATTTACCCCCATCGGTGCTTTAGGCTGACCCTGCGTCTGGTGACCAGAACCGGTTGCCCCAATCAAATCTAAGGGAGGAATCCCAGTGGCCCTTCGCAAGTCCAACGGCCCCTCGTTCTTCGACCTGTTTACTCAGCAGGCCAACTATCTCGTTCAAGGTACGACCCTGCTCGCCTCAATTTTGGGCGCCAGCCCCACCGAGCGTGTCGCCCTGCGCGACCAACTGCACGAAGTTGAACACAGCGGCGATGACCTCAATCACCTGATAGTCCAACGCATCAACCAGACCTTCGTCACCCCCTTCGACCGCGAAGACCTCGGACGCCTGGCATCCAACCTCGACGACTGCATGGATTACATTGACGAGGCCGGCGACATGATCGTCATGTACGGCATTGACGAAATCCCCGAGGCTGTTCGGTCCCTGTTGGCTGAGCAGATCGACATTATTGCTCGCTGCGCAGACCAGACGGCCAAGCAAATGCCTTCCCTGAAGTCGCCGCTGGACATGCGTGACTACTGGGTTGAAATCAATCGCCTCGAAAACGAGGGCGATCTGACTTACCGTCGGACGCTCACCACCCTTTTCGACTCCGGTGTTGACCCGGTGACGATCATCAAGCTCAAGGATGTCATCGAGGTTCTCGAAGAGGCGTCCGATGCCTTCGAAGACCTTGCCAATGGCATTGAGACGATCGCGGTGAAGGAGTCCTGACACCGTGGATCTCAATCTGATCCTCGTCGTCCTGGTCATTGCGATCGCCCTGGGCTTCGACTACACCAACGGCTTCCACGACGCAGCCAACGCGATCGCCACATCGGTGTCCACACGTGCGCTCACCCCCAGGGTGGCCCTCCTCATGGCCGCGATTATGAATGTCATCGGCGCCCTTTTGGGAACCGAGGTCGCCAAAACCATCGGCGAAGGCATCATCGACATCACCCACTATTCGCTTTCACCGGACCCGATCTTGCAGACCCAGGGGCTCATCATTGTGTTAGCAGCCCTGGTCGGTGCGGTCGTATGGAACCTCATCACTTGGTGGTTTGGCCTACCTTCGTCCTCGTCCCACGCCTTGATCGGTGGGCTTGTGGGCGCCGGACTTGCTTCGGCTACTACGGTCATGTGGGGTGGCATCCTCCAGCACGTCGTCATCCCGATGTTTGCCTCTCCTCTGGTCGGCTTCTTCCTGGGTTACGTCCTAATGAAGCTGGTGCTGGCAGCTATGCAGAACCTGCCCTACCACCGCACAATGCGCCGTTTCCGTGTTCTGCAGACCATTTCGGCTGCGGCTATGGCGCTGGGTCACGGCTTGCAGGACGCGCAAAAGACCATGGGCGTCATTGTCATGGCACTGCTGGCTGGCGGCTACGGAGAACACCACAACATCCTCGACCCTGTCACCGGCGATATGACAATCCCCCTGTGGGTCAAGCTCGCGGCAGCCGGAGCAATCTCGCTGGGCACCTACGCCGGAGGTTGGCGCATTATGCGCACCCTGGGCCGCAAGATGATCGACCTGGATCCGGCCCGCGGCTTCGTCGCCGAAACTGTCGCAGCATCGGTGCTCTACCTGTCGGCTTTTGTCCTGCACGCTCCGATCTCAACCACTCACACGATTACCTCGGCGATCCTGGGTGTGGGCGCTACCAAGCGCTTGTCGGCGGTGCGTTGGGGTGTGGCCGGCAATATCGTGGGCGGTTGGTTCCTCACCCTTCCTGCCGCCGCTTTCGTGGCTGCCGTCATGTACTGGATCATCAGCTTGGCGTTGGGAATCTAAGTGTTGAGACGTAGTCCACACGCCCTCGTGCGCGGCGCATGTATCGCCCTGTTGGTCACGGTGGTGCTGGGGGCCGCAGCCTGTTCGGATTCGTCGGCACGTAGCCTCAAAGTCGGCGACTGCCTCCAGATGCCGACCGCCAACTCCGTCACGGTTGAAAAACGCTCCTGTTCGGAGCTTCACCAGGCCGAAGTCAGCCTCGTACACGAGGTCGAGGGTGATACTTTCCCCGGAGAGGGAACCCTGGATAGGCAAGCAGAAACCGTCTGCATTGATAGTTTCGAGGACTATGTTGGCTCGCCCTATATTTCCTCGGCGCTAGAGGTCACATGGACTCGGCCAACCGTGGAATCCTGGGAGCAGGGGGATCGAACTATCGCCTGTTTGGTCCACGTGATGAATGGGGGCGACTTGGACCGTAGCGCGAAGAATTCACAGCAGTGAATTTTGGTCATCCCCGTTGAAGCGTCTTAATAGTGTTGGGCCGGAACCCGCTGTCTGTAGCGGTGTTCCGGCCCAACTCGTCCCGCCCCCGGGACGACTATGGAAAGAGATCTCTCCCTTCGGTCCGGTCAGCCGAAGCGACCGGAAATGTAGTCTTCGGTTGCTTTAACCGAAGGAGTTGTAAAGATCTTCTCCGTGTTGTCGAACTCGACGAGCTTGCCGGGCTTGCCGGTGGCCTCAAGGTTGAAGAAGCCGGTCTGTTGGGAGACGCGAGCGGCCTGCTGCATATTGTGGGTGACGATGACGATGGTGTATTCGTCCTTGAGTTCGTTCATCAGGTCTTCGATGGCCAAGGTCGAGATAGGGTCCAGAGCCGAGCAGGGTTCGTCCATGAGGAGCACCTCAGGACGCACCGCAATAGCGCGGGCAATGCACAGGCGTTGTTGCTGGCCACCGGACAGTGACGAGCCTGGTTTGTCGAGGCGGTCCTTGACCTCATTCCACAGGTTGGATCCTCGCAGCGATTCTTCGACGAGTTCTTCAGACTCTGCCTTGGACATTTTCCGAGAGTTGAGCTTGACGCCAGCGAGAACATTTTCGCGGATCGACATTGTTGGGAAGGGGTTGGGACGCTGGAACACCATGCCGACGCGGCGGCGCACCTGGACGGGGTCAACGTCTTTGGCGTAAATGTCCTGGCCTTCCAAGAGAACTTCGCCTTCAACGCGAGCCCCCGGGATGGCTTCGTGCATGCGGTTGAGGGTGCGTAAGAAAGTGGATTTGCCGCAGCCAGACGGCCCAATGAGGGCGGTGATGGAATTGGCGGGAATTTCAACGCACACGTCGTCAACGGCCAGGAAGTCGCCGTAGTAGATCTTCTCGTGGCGAATATCGAGCAGGGTGGTCATTTTATGTCCTTGATGGATGAGGGCGGGAAGGGTCAGCGGCCCTTAGGGGAAAAGATTTTGGCAATAATGCGGGCAATAATGTTGAGGATCATCACCAGGAGGATGAGGACGAGGGCGGCTGCCCATGCGCGTTCCTCGTTAATCGTGGTCATGCAGTCCGCCACGCCTGAACGGCAGGTTGCCGCGCCCTGCGAGTATTGCTGGTACACGAAGATGGGCAGGGTGGTCATGCGTCCATTGAAGACGTCGGCGTTCATCCTTTCGATGAAACCAACGGTGATAAGCAGGGGCGCGGTTTCTCCAATGACGCGGGCGATAGCCAGCATGACCGAGGTGGTTAGGCCGGCCGCTGAGGTACGTAGAACAACTTTGACGATGACTTTCCACTTGGGCACACCCAACGCGTAGGCGGCCTCGCGTAATTCGTTCGGTACCAGGCGCAGCATTTCCTCGCTGGAGCGCACCACTGTTGGGATCATCAAAACTGACAGAGCGACCGCACCCATAATGCCGGCTCGATAGCCGGTTCCAACCGTCAAAGTGAACAGTGCGGCAGCGAAGAGGCCCGCCACAATCGACGGGATACCCGTCATAACGTCGACGAAGAAGGTTGTGGCTTTAGCAAGCTTGCCGCCATTGCCATATTCGACCAGGTAGATGGCGGTGAACATGCCAATCGGCGCGGAAATGAGCGTAGCCATCAGAGTAATGAGAAGGGTGCCAACGATAGCGTGCAGAATGCCACCCTTGGTCATGCCTCCAAAGACCCCGACCATGTCTGTGGTGAGGAACTGGGCGTTGAGCCGCAGGATGCCCCGAGACAGCACAGTCCAGATGAGTGAGACCAGCGGGATCATTGCGAAGAGGAAGGCTACGGAAACGGCAACCCATGCGATCTTGTCTTTAATGGCGCGTAGCCGATCCCAACCTGGATCCTCCGAGACAAATAGTTTCTTCGGATCATGCTTGGTTGGCGCGCTGTCAGTGGCTGTGGTGATCGCGGACATCAGTTAGCTCCAGAGAATTCGGCGCGTCGGGACACGATCCATCGGGCAATGGAATTGACCACCAGGGTGATGGCGAAGAGGGCGAGGCCGGTGGCGATCAGTGCAGAACGGTTGATTCCTGTGGCTTCGGGGAATTGCAGGGCGATATTGGCTGCGATAGTGGAGTGTTTGCCAGCTTCGAGAATGTGGAAGGAGAAGGACGATCCGACTGAGAGGACCATAACCACGGCCATTGTTTCGCCCAGTGCGCGCCCTAGCCCCAGCATGGAGGCCGACACGATTCCTGAACGTCCGAAAGGAAGTACTGCCATGCGGACCATTTCCCAGCGGGTTGCGCCAAGTGCGAGGGCGGCTTCCTCGTGTAGGCCCGGGGTTTGGAGGAAAACTTCGCGGGTGACGGAGGTGATGATCGGCAGAACCATGACCGCCAGGATCAGGGATACCGAGGCGATGACGCGGCCGGTGGGTGAGGCTTCTCCAGCGAAGAGGGGGAACCATCCCATATGTTCTCCCAGCCACGTCCACACGGGTTTCAGCAAGGGGATCAACCAGATTGCTCCCCACAGGCCGTAGACGACTGAGGGGATCGCAGCGAGAAGATCAACCATATAGCCGAGCAGTTGGGCGAGTTTACGCGGCGCATAGTGGCTGATGAACAGCGCGATTCCAACAGAAACGGGGACCGCAATCACCATGGCGATGATGGCTGCGAGCACGGTGCCAAAAATCTGGGGCAGGGTGAAAGCCCAGATCGACACGGGGGTGGATGATCCTTGAACCTTAAATTGCACGGACGGATCTGAGATCGCAGGCCACGCTTCGATAATGAGGAAGGCTGCGACTGCGGCGAGAGTTGCGAGAATGAGGGTCGCAGCCGCAGTGGACACGGTCTTAAAGACGATATTGCCCGTCTTGCCAGTGCCGGAGCTGTTCATGTGTTTTCCCTTGGGGGCGCAGGGTTGAGGGGATTGACCTGGGCGGCACGGCCGGTTCTACGACCAGCCGCGCGCCCTGATAGGTCACTTGATGGCGTCGAGAGCGGCCTGGATCTTGGAACGCATGTCAGCGGACAGCGGGGCAGCTCCAGCATTGTCGGAGGCCATCTGCTGGCCCTCTTCGGAGATCTGGTAGCCGACGAAAGACTTAACCAGGGCAGCCTCGTTGGCATCCTCGTAAGTCGAGCAGACGATCGAGTAGGAGATGAGGATCAGCGGGTAGGAATCGTTCGTCTCGGGAACTCGGTTGACAGCCAGAGCAATGTCGTTGGCTTCCCGGCCTTCAACAGCGGTGGCGGTGTCGGCTGCGGCAGCAGCGGTCTCGTTTGAGAAGGAGACGAAGGTGCCATCGGCGGCAGCCAGGGCTGCGGTACCAAGCTCGCCTGCCTGGGATGCGTCTGCGTAACCGATGGTGCCGTTGCCTGCGGTCACGGCCTGAACAACGCCGGAGGTCTTAGCAGCAGACTCGCCGCCTTCGATGGGCCATGCCTTGGCCGGCTCATTGGTCCACACCTCGGGAGCAGCTGCTGTCAGGTAGTCAGTGAAGTTTTCGGTGGTACCCGACTCGTCGGAGCGGTGCACGGGGGTGATTGCCAGGTCCGGCAGTTCCACGCCCTCGTTGGTGGCGGCATCAAGGTTGAGGCTGTCGATGCCTTCGAGGTTGAAGATCACGGCCACCGGCGAGATGTAGACGGGCAGGTCCCAGGCGGGGCCGCCACAGCGAGCTTCGGCTGCTGTCATTTCTTCATCTTCGAGGGGAGCATCGGATCCAGCCCAGGAAACCTGGCCGTCATTGAACTGGGTGATGCCAGCACCGGAACCAACGCCGTCGTAGGAGACGGCGACGTCGGGCTGGAGGGCCGCGTAGCCGGCCTTCCAGGCTTCCATGGCGGCTTCCTGGGAGGAGGCTCCTGCGCCTGCCAGTGAGCCGGTCAGAGCCTCGGCGGTGGTGTCAGACTCAGTGGTGGTGGAGCCGGAGGCGGCAGTGGATTCGGAGGTGTCGGAGCCGCCGCAGGCAGCCAGGCCGAGCATGAGGGCGCCTGCGCCTACCAAAGCACCGAAGCGGATGAAGGGGGAGCGGGAGTTGATGGACATTAGATCTTCCGTTCTGCCGCCATCTCCAGGCGGCTCATTGTCGCGAGTCGGATTAACCGATCAATCGACAAACTAGGAGCCGGAAATGTCCACGGCACCGAACTCGAGTGAACGAAAGGTGAACATTGAAGGTACGTTGAAGAAAATCAGGCTATCTGAGCCGCGTAAGGTGACGCTCGACACCTATCACCTGCGCATCCTCGTCCTCGTGAGAGATGTGGACGACGAGCATTTCGGCGGTGCTTAGCCACGGACTGGCACTTGGGAAAGCCGAATGTAAGTTTGCTGGGGTTACGGCCAGGATGGGTGCAAAAAGCGTCGGTAAAGTCGGCCGGTGGCCAACGATGATCGAGGGCGCGTGAGGGGCGTGCACCATATCGGTGAGGAAATCTGTGGCCTCCTGCGGGTTGAGTTCCACAGCGTCCTCGGTAATTTCGGGCACCGACCACACGGGCACTCCCCCAACGCCCGCCCACGGTGCGACGGTTTGACGGCAGCGCGCCCACGGTGATGCATAGGCGTTCTGGACGCCGTATGCGCTCAACGATTCGACGAGGGCGAGGGCCTGTCGAACACCGGTACGGGTCAGTGGTCGGGACTGCTCATCTAGCGGCCAGGACGAACGCGACGTGGCTTTTGCGTGTCGAGCAATGATGAGGGTCGATGTGACGAGGCGGCCCTGGCTGGCCCGTGAGGTGAGCTCTCCAAGAAGGCGGCGGTCACCGCGCCTCGTGAGCATGTCCTCAGCCTTGTCGGGGCTCACCCAACGAGATTCGTCAATTTCCGAGGCCGGAGCCAGGTGTACCGGCACGCGGGTACGCTCGGCTGCCGCCCCAGCTTCGGAGGGGTCTGTGGGCATGAGGGTACCCACCCAGTAACGCACTTCCTTGATCTGTCCAGAACCCAAGCGGTAACGCTGGGTGGTCAGTGGCGCACCAAGGACGACGGGCAGTCCGGTTTCTTCTTCGACTTCGCGTACGGCGGCGCTAATGATCGGCTCGTGAGCTTCCGTTTTACCTTTAGGCCACGACCAATCCTTATACCGAGGCCGGTGGACAATGAGGACTTCAATGTCACGCGGGTCGATCTTGTCGCCGGGTTCTGCGCACCGTTCAGGATCCGTGAATCGCCAAACTAAAGATCCTGCCGAACGCACAAGGCGCGAAGGGATCGGTGATGGGCGATTCTTTGTGGACACTCCACAAGGTTACCGGGCTTGAGCTGGGTCCGCTGTCGTGTCAGGACACTCGGTTATCTTCCACCCAGTGCAGGTACTCGTCGGTGATGGTGCCGGTGACGTATTTTCCATCGCACCAAGACATGTCCAATTCGGTCAGATCCGAACCTTCGACGATGGCGTCATAGAGGTCGTCAACCTTCTGATAAATCAGCTTGTCGGCGCCAATCACCTCGCATATTTCGTCCACAGTGCGATTCGTGGCTACCAATTCATCCAGCGTGGGGATGTTGATGCCGTAGACGTGCGGGTAGCGAACTTCGGGTGCTGCTGAGGCCAGGTAGACCTTGGCCGCTCCTGCATTACGGGCCATTTCAATGATCTCTTTCGAGGTCGTGCCACGTACCACCGAGTCGTCGACCAGCAGGACGCGCTTGCCAGCAAACTCAACGGGCATGGGGTTGAGCTTTTGGCGCACGGTCTTCTTGCGGACCTTCTGCCCGGGCATGATGAAGGTGCGGCCCACGTAGCGGTTCTTGAGGAAGCCTTCGCGGTATTCAATGCCCAGGACTCGGGCGAGCTCCATAGCGGAGGGACGTGACGAATCCGGAATCGGCATAATGACGTCGATTTCGTCAACAGGAATCTGTTCGGCCACGGTGGCTGCCAACTTTTCCCCCATGCGCAGGCGTGAACCGTAGACGGACACCCCATTCATCACCGAGTCGGGGCGAGCCAGGTACACGTACTCGAAGGCGCACGGGACCAGGCGGGTGGGACCATCCCAGGTGTGAGAACTCATCTCGCCCTCGGTGGAGATCCATACGGCCTCGCCAGGAGCAATATCGCGCACCAGCTCATAGCCGCCGGCGGTCAGGACCAGGGATTCGGAGCAGACCACCCATTCGTCGGCTCCGTCCTCGTCAAGGCGGTGGCCCAGAACCAGGGGACGGATGCCGAAAGGATCCCTAAAAGCAAGAAGGCCGCGGCTGGCGATCAGAGCGATTGTGGCGTAGGAGCCTTCGACGCGCTGGTGGACGCCATCCACGGCACTGAAGATGCCTTCGGGGGTGAGGTCCGACCCGTCATCTGGGATGTGGTGTTGGAGTTCGTTGGCCAGGACGTTGAGCAGCAGTTCCGCATCCGAGTCGGAGTTCAGGTGCCTGCGGTCAATGCGGTAGAGCTCGTCGGTGAGTTCTCGCGAGTTCGTGATGTTGCCGTTGTTGACCAGGACAATCCCGTAGGGGGCGTTGACGTAGTAGGGCTGGACCTCATCTTCTTGGGAGGCGCCCGGCGTATTCGCGTTACGTACATGCCCCAGGCCGACGTTGCCCAGCAGGGTTCTCATGTCGCGGGTCCGGTAGGCCTCGCGCACCAGGCCTTTGGCTTTCACGCGGTGGACGGTGTTGCCCTCGATGGTGGCGATACCGGTGGAGTCTTGACCGCGATGCTGAAGCAGCAGCAGCGAATCGTAGATTTGTTGGTTGACCAGCGAATTCGAAACGTGACCGACAATGCCGCACACAGGCCTGTTCCCTTCGAGAGAGGTTGAGGAAAGCTCAGCCGTGCGACGAGTCCGCACGACGCCGTCCTCCCGTCATGCTACTGGTCGATGTCTGCTGTCTTGGCGGCGATCCACATTTTGTTTCGCTTACTGGCATGTGACTTTGTAGACGCTTGCCACCGCCTCAGGGCGATCACCCCCGTTGATCTCGGGGCCAAATCAGTGTCTCCACCGATATACAGCCGGACAATCCCCTGCCAAACTTAAAGACACAATCCCCTTTCAGATAAGGACCAAACCATGACGGATCACAACTCAGACAATGAACGTATTACCCTGTCGGGCTCCGAAGTCGTCGACACCATTAAAAAGCTCTACAAGGACACGACGGTACGACGCGTTATTTTGCGCAACGAAGACGGCCGCGAGCTCTTCTCCATTCCCATGGATGCCGGAGTCGTCGTCGGGGGCATCGCCCTGGCGGCCGCGCCCGTCATCGTCGCTGTCGGAGCCGTGGCTGCCGTGGCCACAAACATGACCATCGAAATCATTCGCACCGACACCCCGCAGCCGTCTGACCCCGAAGCCGGTCAGTAACGCCATTCCACTAACGGCCCACCACCCTGGCGGAGGCCCCCGCCATCAGTTCGCTTTGGATGTCAGCCAGGGGTTGGCCGTCCTTGTCGAATTGGTTGCGCTTCCACTTGCCGGACTTACGCAACGCCCACGAGGCCGTGTCTGGTGAAACTCCGCGGCGCACCAGGTTTGCCAGATAGTGAATCTGGTCGGGGTCCACGATGCGCACCAACGCCTCGACGCGACGATCCAAGTTGCGGTGCATGAGGTCGGCAGAACCGATCCACACTTCCTCTTCACCTGCATGCCCAAACGCGTAGATCCGCGAGTGCTCCAAGAATCGCCCAAGGATGGACCGGACCCGGATGTTTTCTGACAGGCCGGGCACGCCGGCGCGGATCGCACAGATGCCACGCACCTGCACATCGACTTGCACACCAGCCTGGGATGCACGATAAAGAGCGTCGATCACTCGTTCATCCACGGCCGAGTTCACTTTGATACCAATCCACGCATCCTGGCCAGCCTTCTTACGAGCAACCTGGCCATTAATACGCTCAATCAATCCATCGCGGATCGACAGGGGCGCCACCAGCAGGCGGTGGAAGGTGGAACGCGGCGCATAGCCGGACAACTGGTTGAACAGGCGCGTCAGGTCCTGGGCCACGTCTCGGTCGCATGTCAGCAAGCCCAGGTCCTCGTAGCCGCGGGCCGTCTTGGGGTGATAGTTGCCGGTGCCGACATGGCAGTAGCGGCGCAGACCGTCAGATTCTTGGCGCACCACCAGGGACAGCTTGCAGTGAGTTTTCAACCCCACCATGCCGTAAACAACGTGGACACCGGCGCGCTCCAACTTACGGGCCCACCCGATATTGGCTTCCTCGTCGAAACGCGCCTTGATTTCGACAATCGCCACAACCTGTTTGCCCGACTGGGCAGCCTCAATAAGGGCCGACACGATCGGCGAATCACCGGAGGTCCGGTACAGCGTCTGCTTCATTGCTAGAACGTGAGGATCGCGCGCCGCTTGGCTAATGAAGGACTGCACAGAGGTCGCGAAAGAATCGTAGGGGTGATGCAGTAGCACGTCGTGGGCTCGGATTTGGGCGAAGATATCGCCCGACCTTGACGATTCAAACTCAGCAAGGCCCGCCGCCGTCACAGGAACGTAGGGCGGGTACTTGAGGGCACTAATCTCCAGGTCATGCAGCTCATTGCACAGCGTGAGATCCAGGGGTGTGGGCAGGCGGATGACGTCGGCCTCGGTAATTTCGAGCTTGTCAACCAGGAAGTCCAAAACGAAGTCAGAGATCGAGTCCTCAACTTCGAGCCGAACCACGGGGCCGAACTTGCGGCGCAGTAGTTCTTCCTCCATGGCGGTCAGCAGGTTTTCGGCGTCGTCTTCTTCCACTTCCACGTCCTCGTTGCGAGTAACACGGAATCCGTGGGCTTCAACAATCTCAACACCGGGGAAGAGGTGGTCTAGGTGCGCGCGCACGACATCTTCAAGGGTGACGAAGGTGGCGCCGTCCTCGGTCTGGACGTAGTCCTCGGCGCGTCCGCCATGAACCGCCGAGTCGACGTTAATGAGGCGCGGCAGTGAGGGCGGGACCTTGACGCGCGCAAAGTGCAGCTTGGCGGTGATCGGGTTTCGCACCACGACGGCCAAGTTGAGGGAGAGGCCCGAAATATAGGGGAAGGGGTGGGACGGGTCTACGGCCAGCGGCGTGAGAACCGGGAAGATTTGGCGGCGGAAGTATCGGGTCAGTTCCAACTGTTGGTCTGCGGCGAGGTCTTCCCAGCGGCGCAGGTGGATTCCGGCTTCTTCCAAGGCGGGCATGAGGTCGCGTTGGAAGTCTTGAGCCTGGCGGGTCGACAATTCGCGGTTGCGCGCCTGGATGCCTTCAAGGACTTGGCGCGGTTCAAGGCCGGACGCGGACTTTTTCGCGATCCCGGCGGCGATTCGGCGCTTGAGTCCAGCAACTCGCACCATGAAGAATTCGTCGAGGTTGGATGAGTAGATTGCTGAGAACCAGACTCGCTCCAGCAGGGCAAGGTTGGGGTCTTCGGATTGTTCGAGGACCCTCTGGTTGAAGGCCATCCACGAGATTTCCCTGTCCGCAAAGCGTCCCTTGGGCAGGGGGTCGTCCTCGCTCATAGGTTGGGTCATGTCGATGGCGGTAGACAGCGCTGGGATAAAAGGAGTGCGCGGGTCAGCGTCATCGTCGTATTCGGAATCCTCATGTTCAACCCCGGCTAGGCGCTCCTGCTCGTCGGCGCGCAGGAACATTTCGTCGGCGCGGGCACTCTGGACGGTGGCCGCAGCGGGATCTACGTTGGGGGCATAGGAATCTTCGGGGATTTCGGCGTCGGGTCCAGGCCAGTTTTCATCGGGGGCGGAGAAAGTCTGCTCGTCGGACATTGGGGTCCCTTTCTTGGGTTATCAGGGTCCCGGGGGCGGGGGCGAGGACTTACGAGGACGAGGCGAGGGCCACATCCTGGCCTATGTTCCCATCTTTTCCGCCGAGAGCAAAGGTTATGCGCATTTTTGGCCCATTTTTCGGGCAAAAATGACCATAAGGTCTGCTCTCGGCGAAGAATGGGGGTTATTCGAGGGCGCCGACCTGGGCTTCGCGCGAGGCCGCGTCCAACTCCTCGGCGGTACGCAACAACGCTTTGGCCCTGGTTGTCACCGGATACGCCAACGGGTCACTGGGATCAACAATCCACGAAGCCCCGTGAGTCTCCCCCGCCGCGACAATGCGCAGTACCTTCGCGGCGGCTGCGAGTACCCAGTCGAGGTCGTCGTCTGTGAGGTCTCCGCGCAACATGGATGAGACCTCATCCATCACAGATTCAAGGTTTCGAGCCCGCACAGGTTGTTCCAAACCGGGGACAATCTGGGCACCTAAGCCCTCCTCATAGCGGGTTTCAACAGCGAGACGATCACGCTGATACCACTCTTCAAGCAGGTAGAGACGCCACAAGGCTCCCGGGAGGGTGAACTCAGGGCTACGCGACCACACGTGCGCAATGACATCAACGCCCTCAGATCGTACAACACGGCGAAGCCTCTCAACGGCATCAGTTCCGAGTTCTTCGTCGCCGACACCCAGCAGCGCCCACGCCGCAGTGTGGGCAACAGCGGATCCCGCAGCGGGATCTTCGTCACCAACAATCGCCTCAGCCCGCGCAGGATCAAGCATGGCGGGGCGCCGAGGGATGCGCGGTTCGTCCATTTGGGCTTCTTTCTTCTACAATGATCGAGGACTTGCCCGCCGAGCGGTGCAGTTCTGGGCCTATAGCTCAATGGTAGAGCAGCGGACTTTTAATCCGTGGGTTGGGGGTTCGAGTCCCCCTGGGCCTACCGTCGCCCTCGTCGAAGCCCTCGACGGGGGCTGTTTGACGTTTGGATCGTCTAAGGAGCCGCCATGACTATCGTGCCTTCTCAGCTATCGATTCGCGACCGGGCCTTGGGCGCTTTGACCGGCCTTGCGGTTGGTGACGCCCTCGGAATGCCCACGCAAGCCATGTCTCCAGAGTGGATTCGCACACACTATGGCGCCATCACCGGCCTGACCTCTGCGTCACCCGACCAGCCTTACGCTCCAAACATGCCCGCGGGCTCCGTCACCGACGATACCGAACAAGCCCTGCTCGTAGCCGATCTTCTGGTGGCAGGCGGCGGGCGCATTGATCCCAATCAATTCGCTCAGACGCTGCTGGCCTGGGAAGACGATATGATTCGTCGCGGCAGCCTCGACCTGCTCGGCCCTTCCACAAAGGCCGCGCTTGAAGCGGTTCGCGCGGGCGCCGACCCCACCACCACTGGCACCACGGGAGCCACCAACGGCGCGGCCATGCGAGTTACCCCCATTGGCATTGCCTCCCCCACCACTACGACTGATCTGTTCTTCACCCGCGTCTGGGATTCCTGCCAAGTCACCCATGCAACCCGTCAGGGCTTCCAATCCGCCGCGCTGGTTGCGGCCGCGGTGTCCTTAGGAGTGGATGGATGCTCCGTTGCCCAGGCTCTGTCTGGCGCAGTCGAGTTGGTATCAAAACGAGGCGACGAGGGCGCGTGGAATGAGCATGCTGATGTTCTTGCACGGACCCGCACAGCCCTGGAGTTAGCGCAGGCTCCTTCAGATTCGCAGCCTTTCATTGAGATGATCCGTGCACATATTGGCACGTCGGTAGAGGCAACTGAGTCCATTCCTGCGGCTTTCGCTTTGGCTCGCAAATACGCCGATGACCCCATGCAGGCGGTGTTGGCTGCGGCAAATCTTGGCGGAGATACCGACACCATTGGAGCCATTACGGGCGCGATTTTGGGCGCTTGCTTGGGCCCGGCTGCTTTCGCCGACGTCGATGTGGCATTGATCGAATCGACCAGCGGAATCGATTTGCGCTCCACGGCTGAAGCTCTGGTCAACCTGCGGCTGGAATCCGCACCGCGGAAGGGCAGGGTGGTTCAACTCGGCCAGGTAATCGTTGACCTGGCCCTGCGCACGGATGCCATCCCCGAACCCGGAGGCGACGTTTTTGCCGATGACGCCGGCATGCACGCGGGCGGCGGCTTCAACGCCCTGTATGCGGCCCGGCAGATGGACATTGCGGCCATCAGCCTGTCTGGAATTGGCGAGGGCGGGTTCGCGTCCATCGTTGATCGCGCTCTGGCCGACATTGGCGTGGAGGCGCTGGGCCCGCGAGTCCCGGGCATGGACACCGGCTATTGCGTGGCGTTAACGGATGCATCGAGCGAACGCACTTTCATTTCCACCAGGGGTGCCGAATGTTTTGTCCCCGCCGACGCGTGGGCAGATTTTGCTCGCAACGGCCTACACCCAGGTGATGTCATCCATGTTGACGGCTACGCCCTGGCTCACGTCGACAATGCTCACGCCCTGCGCGCTTTTGTCGACGCCGCACCGCACGACCTGCGCGTCCTCGTAGATGTGTCCCCCATGGTTGGAGAAGTGAACCTTGAGGACCTGCTGGCTTTGAAAGCCTTGCATCCGCTGTGGTCAATGAATGAACGAGAATCCCAGATTCTGGCCGATAGGCTCTGCGACGAAGCCTGCCTCAACACCGAATCCGTGCCAGTCGGCCCCGCGCAGGCCGCGCACTGGCTTTCCCGCGCTCTTACTTCGCCGGTCCTCGTCCGCTGCGGAGCCGACGGAGCCTGGTATTGCGACGCGGCATCGGGCGAACCCACGCACATCCCGACGCCATTGATCACGCCGGTGGACACCAACGGCGCAGGCGATGCTCATTCGGGTGTACTAGCTGCGTGCATGGTTGAGGACATGCCCATCGAGCGGGCGCTACTCCTGGCAAATTGTGCGGGAGCATTGGCCGCCACCCGGGTGGGTCCGGCGACCTGTCCCTCCAGGGATGAGGTGGCCGCCGCGGCAGCACGCTTGAACAGCGGCACTGAAGAAAAGAGGATGAGTTGAGCAAGGGCACGACCGACGACAACGAGGGCGGCTCCGGCCTCATCGGCGGTGCAGTGACCGTCTCCCTGCTGGTCACTTTGGCTCTGCAAAACGCGGTTCCTCCGCTGGCCACAGACATGTATGCGCCGTCCTTCCCGCAGATCACTTCGGACCTGGCGACCACCTCAACGATGGTGGGACTGACTCTGACCGCATTCTTCCTGGGGTTTGGAGCGGGTCAGATCGTCGGCGGGGCACTCTCTGACCAGATTGGGCGACGTAAACCCATGATTACGGGTGGTCTGGTTGCCTTGGTGGGCTCGCTCATCTGCATCATTTCACCGAACATTTGGGTGCTATTGGTTGGGCGTTTCCTTCAAGGTTTCGGCGGCGGTGCCGCCGCTGCCGTGGGGCGAGCCATCCTCGTTGATGTTGCCCACGGACATCTGCTGGCACGCACCATGTCGCTCCTTCAAGCAATCGGCGGCCTAGCCCCCATGATTGCGCCCGTGGTGGGTGGGTTGATCGTCACCTATGCTCCGTGGCGCGTCGTATTCGTGGTTCTCGCCCTCTTCACTTTGCTGATGGCTGCAACGGCTTGGAGGTGGGCGCCAGAGTCTCTACCCGCTAACAAACGGCGCAGTGGTGGCATTTCCAGATTCTTTACGGGAGTGGGTCAGGTCCTGCGCATCCGCATGTTCGTCGGACTCATGCTGACGTCGGTGTTCTCAAGCTTCTGCATGTTCGGCTATATCTCAAACTCAACCTATGTGCTCCAAGAACAGCTGGGCTTGTCCCCCATTGCCTTCTCCTGGGTGTTTGCGGGCAACGCCCTGCTGTCGTCTGCGCTGGCGTTAGTCAACGTCAGACTCATTGGTTTCTTCCAACCCAAGCATTTGATTTTCTTCGGACTGTGCCTCGCCGGAGCAGGCGTCGTCATCCTGGCGCTGTCAAACTTCGCGTGGGGTCTGCCGCTCATTCCCACATGCATTGGTTTTGCTGTCCTCATGAGTGCCAACGCTTTCATCTTCGGCAACGCCTCAGCCCTGGCACTGGGCCACGCCCGCGAACATGCGGGCACAGCCTCGGCTGTTCAAGGCCTCATGCAGTCCATTGCCAACGGGGTGGCCTCCCCTTTGGCGACCTCCGGTGGAGGCGACAGCGCCACCCCCATGATCCTGGTGATGATCACCGGTTCCCTAATGTCTTGGCTGGTTTTTTGGACGATTGCTCGGGGAGGCAACGCTCCCTCTATCCGGCATCTTGACTCACCCCAACCATGAGGCTCAGATTTCACATCTGGCGCACAGCTTGATCTAAGGCTCCAAATAGCCTGCGCCTACAGGATCCTTCCTGTTCGTACATCACTTCGAATAGGAGAAGAATCAATGGATCAAACCCCTCCCGGAAACGGCAGCGGAACCACCGGTGGCCAAACTGGACAAGTTTTTCAGGGCCCAGGTGGTCACGGCGTTGACAACCTCGATATTGCGTGGCTGGTTTTCGCTGCGCTCGTGGTGGCCGCTCTCATTGCCGTGGGAGTGTGGGCTGTGCGCCGCTACGCGCCGACACCTCGAAACCCTTTGACCATCCTCGACATGCGTCTGGCCGAAGGCCACATTGATCCTGACACCCACGCACGCCTGCGCGCCCAGATTATTCACGGCCAGACTGGCTCACATGCTGCGCCAGCAGCCACGCCAGCGCCCGTGACCCCAGCAACAACGCAAGACGCGGCTCAGCCAACTCAATCCGAGGCTCCAACAACGCAATTGCCCCAAGACCCATCCCAGGATCTATGCTCATCGACTTTCTGGCCGCGAAGCAATCCACACGGCAATTGAGATCAGCACCAGACCAATAACCTCACCCGCTGCCGGCGACTGACGCAACATCACCGCACCTACGATGGCTGACGTCGCCGGCAGCATCGCTGTAAATAAAGCAAATGTTGCGGCGCTCAGACGAGACATTGCCATCGCCTCCAGCGTGTAGGGCAAGACCGTGGACAGCAGTCCCACAGCGCCCACAATGAGCAGCAGGTGTGGATCGAAGAGGACGGGGATGCCTGCCCTGCCCGTAATCGGGGCAAAAACCAACGACCCGAAAGCACAGCCCAGCACCAAGTTGGTAATGCCAGACCTTTGAGACGCAATTTTTTGGCCCAGGACAATGTATCCGGCCCACATGGCTGCGGCCGCCAAAATCCACGCCACTCCAATGAGGGTGTTGCGGTCGGACAGGTCGAGCCCAAAGCCCCCAATGGAGGCCACCCCTGCAAAAGCCAGGACCGCCGCAATCCTTGGCGCCCAGCCTCGCCCTCGCACCACGGCGACCGCCACGGGTCCAAGGAACTCTAAGGATACTGCTGCACCCATGGGGATGCGAGCGATTGCCTCGTAGAAAGTCGTATTGAGAAGTGTGAGAATCACGCCGAAAACAAGGGACCGAAATAGGTCCTTTCGAGTCAGCCCATCGCGCCAGGGTCTGCGCCACGCCAACAAAATGATCGCACCCGTTGTCACCCGCCACCAGGCGACCGATGCCGGAGGAATCTGCGCGAAAGCACCCACCGCGATCGCGGCCCCTACATATTGGACGAGGGCGGAACCGACGATGAAAAGCTGGGCGGGGACGCGTTGAACGAGGGCGGTCGATGACACCCGTTTAGGATGCCACGGCCACAATGACCGTGCGCAAACGGGTCAGAAGGCGGTCCTCACTCAGCCGGAACAAAAACCAGGGCCGCAGAGTTCATGCAGTAGCGCAAACCTGTGGGTTGATTCGGGGCATCGGGAAACACATGTCCCAGGTGGGATCCGCAATTCGTGCACCGCACTTCGGTGCGCACCATGCCGTGGGATCGATCTTCCAAGTCGGTGGTCGCATTGTCTTTCGACTGGTAGAAGCTGGGCCATCCGCAGCCTGATTCGAATTTCGTGTCGCCGTCAAACAGTTCGGCGTCACACGCTGCGCAATGGTAAGAACCCTGGCGGAATTCGTTGAGGAGTTCGCCGGTGAAAGGACGTTCTGTGCCAGCTTCGCGCAGCACGTGGTACTGCATGGGACTGAGGATGCGCCGCCATTCTTCGTCAGTGCGGGTGGCTGCTGCGTCAAGGCTAGGAAAGTCCGTCATGCTTCCATTGTCGGCGGCTGAGGCTGAGCGCGCCACACGAGGACGAGGGCGGGAGGGCTTTAAGCCTATGCGCCGCGATCGTGGCGAAACGGGCAACCTAGTTCAGCTTGTCGCGTTGATCCTCGTCGTGGTTTTCTGCCTGATCGCCACCCATGGCTTCACGCTTGCGCCGCTGCGCTACAGCTTCACGCTCAGCCAATGCTTCTTCACCGGGACCCGCATAGATCTCTGAGCGTTCCTCGGCGTCAGGAGAACCAGAGAAAAGCCTTTCTCCACGCCCAGAACTTGTCTGGGTCAGTTCACCGTCACTGCTGCGGGCAGCCAGAGCCTGCTGCAAAGCGGTAGCGCTCATGACCTTCGTTTCCGTGCCCGGCTCGAGGGCCACTCCCTCAGCGAGGTCTCGTTGGCGGTCGGCCATGGCTCTGCGGCGAGCTCGCTTGTATTTGCGTCGGGCTGCGAACAGGCGCGCAGCATGAGTTGCCTCTTGCGGATCATCATCGGCTGCGGCGCTGGCCGCAGCGGCAGCCACCACAGCTGAACCGCGGGTGACCGTGTCGGTCGGGCCAACCTCGTCCTCGGCAATAGTGGACAGTTCCGCCGCCAACGCCGCCATCTTTTCCCTGGATTTGTCTGCCTCAACCGAGATGGTCTGCATTGGTTGGATGCGAGTCGAGGGCCTGGCCCACGGTTCTTCATTAACAATCCATGACACGAGCTCTTCGCGGATGTGGCAACGCAAGTCCCACAGATTTCCAGAGTTTTCTGCAGAGACCAGGACGCGCACGGTGATGGTGGAGGCATCCACGTCAGTGAGTTGGACCGCCCAGGTGCGTCCATCCCACAGGTCAGTGGCCGACAGAATCTGTTCGACCTTGGCGCGTACCAGCGTCATAGGTGCCGCCCAATCGAGCTGGATGAGGACGGTTCCGAGCTGCGCTGAAGCCCTGCGCGTCCAGTTTTCAAAAGTGGTGGATGTGAAGTACGTCGACGGAATGATGAGGCGACGTTCATCCCACAGGCGCACCACGATGTAGCTCAGGGTGATCTCTTCGATGGCTCCGGATTCATTCTTGTCATTGGCTACCACCACGTCGCCCACGCGGATTGCATCAGTAAATGCCAGTTGGATTCCAGCGAACACATTGCTCAAAGTTTGTTGAGCTGCCAGACCTGCGATCACCGAGATCAGACCCGCAGAAGCCAGCAATGTGGTCATTGCCTGGCGCGCGGCCTCGAAAGTGCCCAAAATTACGCAAATACCAATGATAGCGACCACCACTTGGGTGAGGCGTCGCACCACCTGGGCTTGGGTTTCGAAGCGCCTGGCACGCCCTTGGTCGATGTTTTGGCGGACTTTAGCGGCGTCCTCGAACACCCACGCGGCCGCGTAGCCGATCCACGTGATCCCAAAGATTGCCAGGATCAAAATGCCGTGAGACACCGTGCCCACCAGCGCCCCGTTCGACCAGTTAGCCAAGTCAGTGTCCAAGAGCGTGACCTGCAGGCCAATCCACGCACCCCAGAACATTGCCGTCCAATACAGGGGCGTCCGAACGCGCTTAACCAGGGCTGAACCGGCGGGGCTGCGCCGCAGGACACGTTTGAAGAAGCCGGAGAGAATCGCGGCTGCCAAGAATCCCGCAACGATTCCAGTGACGACGCCCACCAGTAGGGAGGCGATGTCGAGGGCGTTGCGAACGGTTTCTTCAGCGACCCCGGACTGGGGTTGATCTCCGGTTTCTAGCGGCATGAATGCTGTGGCGAAGCTGAGCATGAGACCAGCCTATCGGGCTTAGATGTCTGGGGTCTGTGTATCCCCTGTGAGGGGAGTGTCTCGCTTCACATCTGTGCGTTTTGCGTTCAGGACCATCTTCTGCTTATGCTTCTACCCGTCCTCGGACGCGAGTCCGGAGGCCGATAGGCCCCCATCGTCTAGTGGCCTAGGACACCGCCCTTTCACGGCGGCGACACGGGTTCGAATCCCGTTGGGGGTACTCTTCAGCGGTGTCGGCTTTTGTCGAAACGTGAAGAATAATTCAATAGGTCTTACACCTGTTGTGAGGCCCCGTAGCGCAGTTGGTTAGCGCGCCGCCCTGTCACGGCGGAGGTCGCGGGTTCAAGTCCCGTCGGGGTCGCCGACTAGACCAGTTGGTCCGGTCACTGGCTCTGTAGCTCAGTTGGTAGAGCGTTCGACTGAAAATCGAAAGGTCACCGGATCGACGCCGGTCGGAGCCACCAGCATTAAACCCCGAGGTTCACTACGAACTCGGGGTTCTTGCGTACCTGTAACCACCAAAAGATGTTCCTCGCTGTCACGGGTACGACAATTCGATGCGTCTACCCAGAAGAGGAATTGTGGGGGTCACGCAATCGTGAAAGCCGCAAACCTTAGTAGAGATCAGCACACTCGCCGCTTCGCGGTCGGATTTTTCCGATTCGACTGGAACAATAAGACCCATGTCGACCACCGATCTGCCAGGGAAGAAGCCGTGGTGGCGCTCAACCAAGAAACACTTTGCGCCAGGCCCCGGACGCCGCGTCGTCCTGCACGTGTGCGACCTGTCCTACTGGGACGAGGCCGAAGATCAGCCACTGCTGGCCAATGTGACTGTCGGCTTTCGAAGCCACACCGTGACGGCACTCGTGGACGAGGACGGCGCCGCATCTGACTCCCTGCTCCTCCTCCTGGCAGGTTTAGCTGATCCGACGCAAGGACACGTCATAGCAGCTCGGCCTCGTAGTTGGCGGATGCGCACCGGCGGCAGAATCGCACCCATCGCCCATATCTACGAGGGCGGGGCGCTGGATACATCCCTAACTGTGCGGCAATGCCTGGTCAAACCTTTGGCGTCCACCGGGGTTGTAGCTGAATGGAACGACCTTGAAGAAGCCATCGATCTGACGGGTTTGCGCGCCCACAAGGACACCGCGATTGGGGCCCTCGACGATTTTTCACGCATCAAGGTTCAGATCGCAGCCGGGCTAGCTTGCGGGGCGCAAACTTTCCTCGTGGAGTACCCGTCGGATGTACCGGCTGACTCAACTGAGCTTTTTTCTATCCTGTCGGCTGTGGCGGCAAAGGGCGCTGCTGTTGTCGTTGCCACCATGAGCACAGAGGTCGCTTCGCTGTGTGATCGCACGGTCGTCCTCGTCAATGGCACAGTAGCCGCTGACCTTTCGCCTGCCGATTCGCAGTCTTTGGCCCGCGTCATGGCCGCCTCTCTGCCTGCCGCGATTGAGGCAATCTCGACCGAAGAAACCCCACCCGACGCAGAACCCGGCACCCAAGAAGACATAGCCGAGGATGCCCATGCGCCAAGGGAGCCGGATTCCGTCGAAGCAATATCAGATCCTGATCCTCTTCGCGCCGAACTCATTGGCCGTCCAATAGCCCAAGCAGTTGATCCTGAGGTCGACGAGGTCATCGGCCAGGCCCGCAAGATCCTCTCCGATCTGCCCGGTCCCGTGGTGCCTGAAGACTAGACACCAAAACTTCGTCTGCTTCCTGGACCTGCACGTTGCATGCTGGTCGTGAGAAACTAGGTGCTACACACGGATCAGACGCAGGCGTCTGAGGAAGAGAGCGCAAGAGATGACGACACCTGATCAGCCTCCTGTTCCGGGCACCCCGGTTCCTGACCCTGTTTCGCTGGCAACGGATTCAGCTCGGCCGGCAACCATTGGTGAACTCTTCGCCGCCCTCTCAGCGCAAGTTTCCACGCTCATTAGCGGAGAGATCGAGCTGACGAAGGTTAAAGCCACTGCGCTGATCAAGAAGGCTGGAACTGCCGGCGCGCTATTGGCCATAGCTGCCGTATTCGCGCTTTACTTGCTCGGCTGGATTTTCCGTTCCATCGAGCTGGCTATCGCAATTGTTCTTCCCGCGTGGGCGGCCTCACTCATCACCGCTGGAATCCTTCTACTGATCGTTGTCATTTTTGCTGCGATCGGGGCTTCGATGCTCAAGAAGAGCAGCGAACATAAGCCCGATCCCAAAGCCGGTTTAACCAAAGACGTGGATGCGATCAAGAAGGGACTGGGCAAGTGAAAGACTTCGATTCAACACCGCAGCCTCGCAGCGAGGAACAGATCCAAGCTGAATTGGCTGCGACCCGTGCCGAAATGAGCGCAACGGTTGACGCGTTGGTTGAGCGTTTCCAACCCGACTATCTCATGGGTCAGGCCAAGGTTACGGCTCAAGAGAAGGTCGCCCAGACAAAAGCATTCGTCGCCCAAACGATTGATGAGGCGCGCGCAGGTGACCAAGAAGCGTTGAAGAAGGTCGGCATCGCGGTGGGCTGCGGAGTTGCTTTAGTCGCTCTCATTGGATTGCGTCTGGCTCGCAGGCGCCGCTAGGAACGGTATTTGGGACTCTGGCCCGGCGGCACAGGTGCTGTTGCGGTCTGCTTTGCCGGCGTTCGGTTGTGGTGGATTCGTGAACTTGGTCCTCTTTTGAGGTTCAATTAATTCGCTTTTGAACATGAGCCGGGGCACACAGGGGCTTCTGTGTAAGAGAGATGACCGTTCCTATGGCTATGATGGTCCCACGACACATTTTGATCACCCAGGGCACCGCCCAGAGCGGACCCGAACTATGCGGAGGGGGTCGACCCCATGGGGCGCGGCCGTCAAAAGGCTAAGCAGACGAAAGTCGCACGTAAGCTGAAGTATTTCAGCCCTGATACCGACCTCGATGCTCTTCAGCGCGAGCTTGCAACGTCGGACCCGTATGCCGCTTACGCGGCTGACGATGACGAGCAGGACGACGAGGATACGGACGATCTGTACGCAAAGTACGCCGACTATGCTGAAGATGAGGACGACGATCCCGTCCTCGACGAGGATTTCTGGACCGGCTCGTCTAAGTGACGCAGCCCCGCCTCTAAGACTCGCCTTTCACGCTTCACGCCGAAAGCAGACTTTGTGGTCAAAAAACCTCCTAGAAGGGCTGATTTTGACCACAAAGTCTGCTCTCGACGGACAAAGGGGCGGCAGTCAAGCCAGGCGGTAGTTTCCATGCAGGCGAACAGCACCAGCGTTGACTCCCTTGGTTCCCGAGATCACTCGCGACCCATCTGAAGCAACTGCGCCGCTGGGCGTTCCCGCAACGGACTGGTCCATAGACACTGAGCCAAGAATCCACGCATCGGTTCCGGCTGCGCGAATAGCGTCAACAACAGCGTCTGCACAATCAGCGCCAACAACGCCCACCATGCCAACACCCAGGTTGAGGGAGTCTTCCATACCCTGCCAGGTGACGTCGCCACCTCGGCGGACCCAGTCGAACACCGGCGGCACTGCCCAAGATGAGCGGTCCACGTCAGCAACAGCTCCGACAGGCAGGACTCGAGATAGGTTTGCGCCTAAGCCGCCGCCAGTGACGTGAGACAGGGCGTGGATGCCGGTTGTTTCACCAGCCTCAGCCCTGCCAGTAATATCAGCCTGCCCGGCGCCCTCCGCGCCCGCTCCGACACCGAATCGGTCGATGAGATCCAAACAAAGCTTCGTGTACAGGCGGGTCGGCTCTAACAATTCCTCACCGAGGGTGCGCCCAAACTCGTCAATGTGGGCTTCCAGTGACTGTCCTACGCGCGACACCACGGAACGCACGAGCGAGTAACCGTTGGAATGTAGGCCCGAAGACGCCATGCCAATGAGGACGTCGCCGCCGCGAACCCGCTCGGGGCCCAGCACCTTTGAAGCATCCACGACTCCGGTTGCAGCTCCGGCAATGTCGTAATCGTCAGGATCCATTACTCCGGGATGTTCGGCTGTTTCTCCACCGATCAGAGGGGTTCCAGTTGCTTCGCAGGCCCGCGCAATACCCGTCACAATCGCAGCGATACGCTCGGGGATGACGCGCCCGCACGCAATGTAGTCGGTCATCAGGACGGGGCGAGCACCGATGACGACAATGTCGTCAACAACCATTCCCACCAGGTCTTGGCCAATAGTATCGTGAATATCCATGGCCTGGGCGATAGCAATTTTTGTGCCCACACCGTCAGTAGAGGTCGCGAGCAGGGGCTTTTCCATACCCAGCAGAGCCGACGCGTCGACCATTCCTGCAAAGCCACCGGTGGCGCCCAGGACAGTGGAATCGTGGGTTCGCGAAACCGCTGTCTTCATCAGTTCGACGGCTCGGTCACCGGCAGCGGTGTCGACGCCGGAGGACGCGTAGTCGAGGGGGGTGGTCTGACTCATCGGGGCTCCTGATTCATGACGAGGGCTAGGCCGCGCACCTTCCGTTGTTGGGTGCGGCGGGTCCTACGTCAACTTTGCCATACGCCGGACTGGTCTGGTCAGGTCCTTCAACGTGAGTCAGGCTACCTTGGGCCCCAATTCCATCACTCCATGCCTTCGGTCCAGGTAAATCGGACCTTACGTTGAGTCACATCAGCCAAGTCCAGGCGCACATCGGTTTCTTCCCCAAGCGGCAGGTTGTCGTCAACCTGCAGCGCAACCACCGTGGCCATGACAGCCGGTTCAACGACCATGACTTTTCCTCGTTCCCCCTGCTCTTCGTCCTGGCGTTCCTCACCTGTGGGTCGTTCGGAGCGCGGTCCGTGGTCACGCCCTCGCTCCTGCCCGCGCCTTTCCGTAATAACGCCGTGGAAAAGTTCCCCTTCGTGTCCGGATAAAATCTTGGCGCTGGTCGCCGCAACGGCTGCCCGTTCAGCAGCGGAGGCCCGCTGTCCGGCCTCGGCCATAAGCCCAGGAATGTCGTCAATGGAGTCACCCAACCACGTTGGGATGGGCACACCCTGGTCGTAGCTCAGGCATATCTCCGAAGTCCACCGATCCACGAGGCGGCGCAGCGGAGCCGTTGCATGCCCGTATTCGGCGGCAATCGCAGCATGCTGAGACTGGGCGTCTCCTGGAGCGGGAAAAGCCGCTTGCCCTTCTTTCGGATGGCGAGCAAACACCTGGTAGGCGGCACCCCTGTACAGACTCATCGCCTGAAGAAGGAAAGATGCATGCTGAGAATCGCGCGGATCTAGTGTGGGAACCAAGTCCGAGTACGGCATCTTCGACGGCCATTCCACATGTAAAAGCCTAGCCACTGAGCGAAGACGCCTGAAAGAAAAATCGTCGGCAGCCGGCACTGTTCGCAAGATCGCTAGGCCAGCAGCCCGCATTTTTTCAGCAGCACATATTCCGGTGAGCAAACTGATCTGCGCATTCCATTCCTCCGCGGGAGTATTTGCTCGAAACTCCAAGCGATAGCGGCTCGAACCGTCCGTGTCCTTGTGTCGCACAATCTCTTGTTCGGGGGTTGGCGAGGACACTCCGCCGCGCTCCGTTTCGATCCTGCGACGTTGGTTGCCAACTTCTTGGAGTAGTTCAACCATGTCAGCCGGAGTATTAGGCAATGGCGTTGAGCGTCGCCAACTCTCGTGAACCTGTTCGTAGGTGAGCTGAGAGCGTGAGCGAGCCAAGGCCCTGCGTACGGTTGCGGACAGGTGGCGGCCGTCCTCGTCGAGGACGATCTGCCATACGCAAGCCGGAGCTACTTGTCCGGGTAGAAGCGAGGCCGCGTCCTCGGACAGTACCGGCGGATGCAGGGGCGTAGATTCGTCGGGCAGGTATACGGTCAGGCCACGCGAGCGAACCTCCTGGTCAAGGGCAGATCCGGCGGGCACGAAAGTTGCCAAGGATGCGATTGCGTAGGTGATGAGGACGGCCCCACCTTCAGGGGCAGTGGCATCATCGGGGCGGATCCGATGGAAGTGGACAGCTTGGTCCAGGTCGCGCGAGCCCTCCGGGTCGATGGTGACGAACGGGATGTGAGTCGCGTCCAAACGAGGTAGGGCCTGCGGGTCGAGGTCAGGGAAGACGCCGGCGTGAGCAGGCAATGCCACGTCTTTGAAGGTGACGAGCTGGGCGTAGGACAGCTGGCGCTCCGATGAGTCGTCATCCAAGGAGAGTGGGTTGGTTCTACCAACTGCCTCGAGGAATTGTTCCCATTGCTCGCATGCCCGTTCGGCCTGGGCCAATACATCAGGCGGAAAGGATTCGGGTAACTCAAGTTCGGCACGGATCGAGTTGAGAACCGGTATGAGGGAGGAATCATCGATGCTGAGTCGGAGTCGGTGGAGTTGAACCATGTCATTGCCTCTCGGGTGGGCCGGCCTCGTTCACCGGTTGTTTGGCCGTTCGTAGTTCGGCCGGTCAGCACTCAGATCATTTTCAACCAGGTCGTCGCCGGAGTGCGAGTGACCGGTGCCGGTCTTTTCCGCAGCGCACGCAATCAGGTGGGATCCAACCGGCGCGGTGATGACCTGCAAGATCACGATAACGGTTGAAAGGACAAGCCAGGTCAGGCTCCACCGTTCAATGACAATTCCGGCGCACACCAGCATTAGTCCGAGCAGTTGAGGTTTCGATGCAGCATGCATTCGGGTCCACGGGTCATTCATCCGAACTAAGCCAATAGCGGCGACCAGGGTGAAGCCCACACCAATGAGGATCAGGAGTGCACCAATCCACGAGGTCAGATCATTCATGGGCTGCCTCCTCAGCGTCTTTGGCTTCATCCAACTCTGCTTGGAGTGCTTCTTCTTCTCTCACGCGTATCTGTTCGGCTGCTTCCTCAGGCGTGAGGATTCGTCGCTCATCGGCGCTTTCGGGCCTGACGAAACGGGCAATGACGATTGACCCGAAGAATCCTGTGATCGCGAATAGGAGCATGACCATCGCCAATTCGTCGCGCGCCCAGGTCACGACCATGACAGCGAGAATGGCGATACCCGAAGCAGCGAGCACATCATTGGCAATGGCTCGATCCAAAAGTGTGGGCCCGCGGCTAATACGCACCAATGTCAGCAGGGCGGCCGTGGCTGCCATGGCAAGGGCGAGAGCGTGCACGACATCTAAGACGCTCATCGGTCCTCCTTGAGTGCCGGTTCGAACAGTTCAGGCGGGGCGATGGCCCGCAAGATGCGTTCCTCTTGAGCCAGGGTCCTGCGACGCACATTGTCCGCCCCGCCTTGACGTTCCATATCGAGGATGTGCAGATAGAGTCGCGGAGCTTCCGATTCAATGCGAATCACAATGGACCCGGGCACCAGTGACGTCATAGCTGACAGGATTGTTAAGTGAACAGGGTCGGAGGATCTTAAGTCCACCCTGACGATGCCGTTGTCGACCTTGCGTCCCGACAAGATGATCCACGTGACCTGTAGGCCAGAGACGATGACGTCTCGGACAAAAACCACCATGAGGCGAATAAGGGCCAGGGGGCGTGGCCGCCACCTGGTGGCCGTGCGAGGCATCGGGAGGAACCACTGGATGGCAATCGCCACCAGGACACCGGCGATCACAATGAGGGGTTCAACGCTACTGAAAAGAGCCAGCCACACCAGGGTCAGCCACAGGGTCATCATGGGTGACACGGAGCGGACTCGCTGTCGAACATTCATCGCGCTCCTCCCTCAGATTGGGGTGCGGTCGGATCTGGTGCACCTTCCGTGGTCTTGGTACCTCCGGACTTTTCATCCGAGTTACCTGAGCCTCGTCCGTCCTCACCCAAAACAGCGGTCACATAGGGAGTGCCTGCTCGCTGATCTTGAGCTGCACGTTCTACGTAATCCCACACGGAGCCCGACCAGATCGCCATGGCGGCTTGAACACCGATGAGCCCAATGACCACGCCGTACATAATTCGCGAGTTCGTTGACTGACCCATTTCTGCTTCTGTTCGTGACAGAACCGAAGCGGATTGCGAGGGTGCAGCCACTGAGCGGTGAGCTTGGCGTGCTCGCTCCAGTTGCTTTTCGGCTCGCCGCTTGACTCGATCGGTGGCATCTGGGCGCACATTCGTGTTGCTCAGGTAGGACTGCGAGTCTTCGTCGGACTGCCAAAACGCCAGGTTCCACCACTTAATGACGGCATAGAGGGTGAGGAAGGAAGTGACCATTCCTGCGCCCAGTAGCAGCCACGCTTGCAGTGTTGCTGCTTCGACTGAGGCGCGTGCCAGCCCAAGTTTGCCAATGAATCCCGTCAAGGGTGGGATGCCTATCAAGTTGATGCCGGCGATCAGGAAGAGCACGGCAATCACCGGCGTTGTGCGATACAAGCCGAACAAACGGGCCAGCGACGTGGTCCCTGTTTTGCGTTCAATCAGCCCAGCGATGAGGAAGAGCGTCGTCTGGACCAGGATGTGGTGGGCGGCGTAGTAGATGGTTGACGCCAACCCGACCTCGTCTACGAGGGCTAGGCCCCAGATCATGAAGCCGATGTGGCTAACAAGAGTGAAGGACAGGAGTCGCTTGATGTCGTCCTGGGCTACGGCTCCGACAATTCCCAGCAGCATGGTGGCAATTCCGATAATGGTCAACAGCGTGGTCAGACGGCCCTCGGGGAAGAGTAGGACTTGAAGTCGGATCAGCCCGTAGACACCGACTTTCGTCATGAGGCCCGCGAACACTGCGGTCACCGGTGCTGGCGCAGTCGGGTAGGAGTCAGGTAGCCACGCGTGGAGAGGAAAAATCGCGGCTTTAATCCCGAAGGCTGTCAAGAGCACAACCTGGATCATCAGCGATGTACCCGGGTCAATTTCGGGTAGGCGCTGGGCAAGCTGCGCCATATTGATAGTGCCCGTAGCGGCATAGGTTAAAGCAACGCCAGCTAAGAAAATTGCGGACGACACCAGGGAGACAACAACATAAACCGTGCCAGCTCGGATTCTCCCTCGTGTGGCTCCCAAGGTGATGAGAACGAAGGATGCTGCTAGGAGGATCTCAAAACCGACGTAGAGATTGAAGAGGTCTCCGGTCAGGAACGCATTGGCTACCCCAGCTGACAGTATGAGGAAGGTCGGAAAGTAGATGGCAACAGGCGTTTGAGGGTTCTCGTCAATGACTGACTGCGCCATCGAATAGATGAGGACCGCCAGGGTGACAATCTGACTGACCAGAAGCATTGTGGCCGCAAGTCTGTCAGCTACCAGTGTGATGCCAATGGGCGCCGCCCAGTTGCCAACATCGAGGACCACTGGGCCTTCGTTGGCTGCGGCTGCCAGCACCGCCGAGACGATAGTGGTGATCGTGAGGGCAACCAAAGCGATGGTCTTTTGGGCTCGCGGCCAACGTCCAAGCACGAGGGCGAGGCCTGCCGCCAGCAGCGGCAGGAGAACGGGTACGGGCAGTAACCAGGAGAATTGGCTCATCGCGTCTCCTCCTGCTTCCAGTCCTGCGCGTCGGGGGCGTCTTCTTCATCGCGGTCGTAGTTAATGTCGGCGTCCTCGTCTCCGGTCGTTTCCTCATCGTTGGCGAAATCGTCGAGGCTACGTTCGGCCAGGAGCCGATCTTCAATGTCATCAACGACTTCATCGTGGCCAGTCAGTCGCCACTGACGATACGCCAAGGCCAACCCGAAAGCTGTTGTTCCAAGGGATAGGACAATGGCGGTGAGCATCATGGCTTGAGGAAGAGGATCAGCAATAGCAGCCTCGTCCTCGCTCCCCAATAGAGGTGGGCGTCCCGCCGCTCCCCCACCAGCCAGAAGAAGCACATTGACGCCATGAGTCAGTAGCCCCAATCCGATAAAGATCCGGGACAAGCTTCGCTCAAGAATCAAATAGACGCCGGCGCCAGCTAGAACCCCCGCGACGAGGATGAGGACAACAGATGGTCCGTTCATTGGACACCTGCTTTCTGCGTCACTGCCTCATCTCGCAGGCCCTCGGTGCCATCTGGTTCTTCCGGGTCGCGGTCAATCTGGGAGCCGGTAGCGCTAATGAGGTCAAGGATCAGCCCGACCACTAGGACATAGACGCCGACATCGAGGACCATCGCGGTGGTGAAGTGCAGGTGGCCGAGCAGTCCGAGGTCGAGGTCGACCGCCACGGATTCGAGGACTGCGTTCCCAAAGAGCAGGGGTGCCATGGCTGAGGCTCCGGCAATGAAGAGGCCGAGGCCAAGGATGCGTCCAGCGGGGATCGGCATAGCTTCGCCCAGTTCGTGGCGTCCACCGGCCAGGTAGCGCAGAACGAAGGCCAGGCCTGCAACAACTCCGCCGGCAAAGCCTCCACCGGGGTTATTGTGGCCGATCATCAGCAGCCACACAGAAATGACGAGCATCGTGGGGAAGAGCAGACGCGTGACAACTTCGAGGACGATGGAACGGTCTTGCTGCTCTAGGGCAATCACGCCTCGTAGGAATGCCCGCGGAGTTTGACCACCGGATGCCTCATGTCCGTTGGGAGCAGACGGTGCCCTCTCGATCCTGCCTGAGCGTGCACGCACATACAGCAGAGAAGCAACGCCCGTTGCGATCACTAACAGCACTGAGAGTTCCCCAACGGTATCCCACGCTCGAATATCAACCAGGATGACATTGACAATATTGAGACCGTGCCCGAACTCTTTGGCTTCATTGGGCATGATTTCAGAGACGGGATTGTGGATCCTGGACGAGGAGGCAAAAAGCCCAGCGATGACCACTGTGCTGCCCACTGCGACAGCCACAACCAGGCGCCACCAGCGGCTTCTTGCCAGTGGTCGGTCAGAGAAGAATCGGGGCAGCCGGCGTAGAACCAGGACAAAGACAATGATGGATACGGCCTCGACCACGACCTGGGTGATTGCCAGATCAGGAGCCCCTTGGGAAGCAAAAAGCACCGCGACCCCCAAACCGACAGCACCGAGCGCAACAACGGCTCGCAGGCGCCCTCGCGAACGCACAGTACCCACGGCAGCCACGATGATGACAAGGGCAAGGACGATTTGCACCCAAGAGTCCGCCCAGCGGATGGTCAAATTACTGGGTGTGTGCAGGACTAAGGCAGAACCAACGAGGGCTACGAAGGTGACAAAAATCGTTGAAAGGTCCCACGGGAGGGAACCGCGTTGAATCCGGTGAGTAATACTCGCCGACACAATCTCAATTTCGCGTAGACTCCACGCGTAGATCTCGGTGGCGCGAAGCGGGACGGTGTGTTTGAGCTGCCAGGATTCAACGCCTTTGGCTCGCCAAGCCAGCACCGCAGCAACTGCCAAGATTGCGCCGGTTACCGAGGCAGGCCCCCACCCCGACCACCACGCCAAGTGGGCAGTGCCTGGCGTAGAGCCACCAATTGGGACGATGATCTTCTCCAGGAATGCCGGAGCCAAACCGGCCAAGGCGCCCAAGCTCAGGATGCCAATCGAAACAGTCATCATGGGTGGAGTAGGCAGGCAGTGGGTCGTTTCCTGGGTGTGCTCGCCCTCGTCCTCGTTGGCTGATTCTGGATCCGCTGGGACATCACGAACCCCGAAAGCTCCCCACCATGCTCGCCATGAGTAGGCGGACGTCAGCACCGATCCGACGGCCAACACCGCCAAGATGAGTAGGTCGAGTGTGTGGGAAGACCACGCGGCTTCGCTTCCGTGCAGCAGCGCTGTAATGAAGGCTTCCTTACCGAGGTATCCGGTAGTCAGCGGAATGCCCGCCATCGATGCGGCCGCGAGCGTCCCCGCCCCAGCGAGTACGGGCTTGCGTTTACCAAGGCCCGATAGGCGCCTGAGATCACGAGTTCCGGTGGCTGATTCGACGGCTCCGACGATGAGGAACAGGGTCGATTTGAAGAAAGCGTGGGCGACCAGCATGGTGATACCCGCTGCCGCCACGGATGCGCTGCCGTAACCAACAGCTGCAGTAATGAGGCCAAGCTGGGAAACAGTGCCATAGGCGAGGACGAGTTTGAGGTCGAATTGTTTAAGGGCCCTCCAGCCGCCCACAATCATCGTCGTCAAGCCGAATATGACGATGACGGGAGACCAGGCATCGATGTTGGTCAGCCCGGGAGTCAGGCGTGCCACCAGGTACACGCCGGCTTTGACCATGGCTGCTGCGTGAAGGTAGGCAGAAACGGGGGTTGGTGCGGCCATTGCACCTGGGAGCCAAAAATGGGTGGGAACCAACGCTGACTTGGAGAAGGCTCCCGCCAAGACGAGTAGGGCACCGACAATGACCTGGGCGGATCCAACTGCGAGGCCGCCAATTGCCGCCGATTCGACCAGTTCGGACAGACTGTAGGATCCGCCGGGAGCATGGGCCAGCATGACGAATCCGGCGAACATTGCCAGGGATCCCGATGAGGTCACCAACAGGGCTTGGCGGGCCGCCAGACGCGCCGGCCTGCGGTCGTAGTGGTGGCCGATCAGCAGGAAGGACAAAATAGAGGTCGCTTCCCAAAATACGTAGAGGCCCATTGAATGGTCGACGTTGACCAGGCCCAGCATGGCTGCGACGAAGGCTGTGAAGACCGCGGCGAATCTGCGTAAACCTTGCGAGGAGTCAGTGAAGTAGCGCGAGGCGTACACCAACACCGCGGCCCCAACGCCGCCAACAATGAGGGTCATCACCCACGACAAAGAGTCCATGCGCATGGTGATCGATAGGTCCAGGCCCGGCACCCATGGCACGCTTCGAGTAATCGCCTCGCCAGACAAAATCATCGGAGCCTGGGTCAGCGTATATACGACGGCGGCTGCCGGCGCGACAGCTAGGAGCGCGAGGCTACGTCGCCCCAACTTGGCCACGAGGGGAGCCGCCAGGATCGCAGCGCACAGGTGCACGGCGATCAGGACGAGCATGCGCAGACTCCTCTGTGTGAGCGGACTTCGATTTTATCGGCACTCAAGCAATCTCGCCCTTCGAAGGTTGGCGCACAGTGCGACAATATGGAGGCTAGCTGCCCGCCCTCGTGAAAGGAGAGACACATGGCGTCCCCCACCCTCAGCGTTGTCTGCTGGGTTTTTGCGCTCTTCGCGACCCTCTTTGGGGTGCTTTCCTTCTTACGGGGCCTGGGGCACATGTGGCGTCAGGTGGCCGCAGGAACCGCGGATCCGGGCCGTCTGCGTCCTATTAGTGTTCGCACTTGGGGCGTTGTGTCGGCAATGCTCACTCACCGAGAGTTCAAAGGCAGGCCGTGGGTGAAAGCTTCCCACTGGCTGGTCATGCTGTCTTTCCCGATTCTTTTCTTCACTCTGGTGTCGGGCTACATGCAGTTGCGCGACCAGACGTGGTCGCTGCCAGTGCTGGGACATTTCTTCGCGTGGGAATGGCTAACCGAGGTATTCGCCTGGGGTGGGCTCATCGGGATCATCTACCTCATGGTGGTTCGATTCCGCGCCGGGGCCGGCACACCGGCAGAAGCCGCACTGTCAAACGACGACCCTGACGCGGCTGCAGCTCAAGCTGCCCAAGACGCTGGGATCAAGGACGCGGCCTCGCCCTCGTCCCTGACACGCCCCCATCCGCGCGACGGTTCCGCGCAAGGCCTGGCGTCGCGTTTCCTGGGTTCGACCAGGTGGCAGGCGCTTTTCGTTGAGCTTGTCATTTTGATGGTCTGCATCTGCGTGATCGTCTTGCGCGGCCTCGAATATGGGCTCATGTCTGGGTTGCCTGAGCACGGCGCCCATGCCACCGCCTGGCACTTCCCGCTGACCGCATGGGTAGGCGCCTTGGCCGGCCAGGTCTTGGGTTCATCGGTTGAGTTGGCCAATGGTATTGTCGTGTTCTCGGCGATCAAAATCGTTGTGTCCATGGTGTGGATGATGGTGTTGGGAGTCCAAACCGGAATGGGGGTGGCCTGGCACCGCTTCGTCGCCGTCATCAACCTGTATGCGCGCCGCAACGCCGACGGCTCGAAGTCCCTGGGACCAGCCGACCACATGCTCATCGACGGTAAGCCGGTCACCTCTCCCGACGACTTCGATGAGGTCGACGAGGACGTCACCCTCGGCATTGGCACGGTCGAGGACTTTTCGTGGAAGGCACGACTGGACCTGTATGCCTGCACCGAATGTGGGCGCTGCCAGGAATTATGCCCCGCGTGGAACACGCAAAAGCCGCTGTCTCCCAAACTTTTCGTCATGGGTTTGCGCGACCACATGGAGTCTGCATCAAAGAAAGAGATTGCAACCCAGCAAGTCGTAGACGCCAATGTTCCCGGAGGTGGTGGTCTGGCTGCCTTAGAGGCCGAAGACCACATGCTGCTGGATAAGGGCGTTGAACCTGTCCCCCACACCTTCGACGTGCTGTCTGCTCTGTCTGTGTCAGGAGCCACCGGACCCACCGGCGTCTTGGATGTGGCTGGGCCGCTCGTGCCGGGCGTGGTATCTGAAGAGGTGCTCTGGGATTGCACAATGTGTGGGGCCTGCGTTGAACAGTGCCCTGTCGACATTGAGCACATAGACCACATTCTTGACTTGCGCCGCCACCAGGTCCTCATGGAGTCAGCGTTCCCACGCGAGTTGTCGCGAGCCTTTAGGGGCATGGAAACCAAGGCCAACCCTTACAATCAGCCGGCTCGCAAGCGTATGGATTGGGCGAAAAACCTCGACTTTGAGGTTCCGGTCATTGGCGAGGACGTGGCCTCAGCTCAAGAAGTCGACTACCTGTTCTGGGTGGGGTGCGCCGGAGCCTACGACGACAAAGCCAAGCAAACATCCGCTGCCATCGCCGAGCTGCTCCACGTTGCCGGCGTGTCCTTCGCTGTACTGGGTTCAGGTGAATCTTGCACGGGAGATCCAGCTCGCCGGGCCGGCAACGAGGTGCTTTTCCAAATGCTCGCGGCCCAAGCGATTGACACATTGCATGAAGCCAAGGCCCAAAAGATCGTGGTCTCGTGCGCGCATTGCTTCAATACGATTGCCGGAGAATTCCCAGAACTGGGTGGTTCTTTCGAGGTTGTCCACCACACGCAGCTGCTTAATCGCCTGGTGTGCGAAGGCCGTTTGAAGCCGGCGAAACGAGCCGAGGCCTCGGCGGATACCGCGTCGCAGGGCTCGGCCTCGTCCTCGTCTACACCCGAAAGCCCAAGGGAACTGCCGGTGCGCGTCACCTACCACGATGCCTGCTACCTGGGCCGCCACAATCAGGTGTACGAGCCACCGCGAGAGCTGGTCTCTTCTATTCCCGGTGTTGAGGTTGTTGAGATGCCTCGTAATCGGGATCGGGCAATGTGTTGCGGCGCGGGAGGAGCTCACGCCTGGTTTGAGGAGACTCGCGGGACTCGCGTTGCCGATGCTCGCATTGTTGAAGCTGCTTCAACTGGCGCCGATGTTGTAGCCACAGCCTGCCCATTCTGTTCGCAAATGCTCGGGGGTGCCTCGGGAGCTTCAGCTGGATTCATTGCGCAGGCTCCTGGCGATGCACCTGCTTCTGACGCAGCGCCTTTGGATTTGGCCTCGTCAGAGACAGCATTGCCAGACGCATCCTCGTCGGCGAGCACTACTAGACTTCCCGAAGTCAAGGACGTCGCCGTCATGCTCCTAGAGTCGATCCGCCGCTCCAACTAACTACCCCTCCCCGCCGAGAGCAGACCTTATGGTCAAAAATCAGCGAAAAATCGCCTGAAAATGACCACAAAGTCTGCTCTCGGCGGGGGAAGGAGCGGGAATTAAGCGTCGCGCTTAGAGAACACCACCCAGGCAATAGCCAGCGGAATGACCGACCATCCCACAAAGCCCAGCACTGCCTGCGTGTGGGTCAGGAATTGAGTCGTATCGGCCACTCCCCACTCCATCATCGTCTCGAAGGGATCGTAGACAGAGGACGCCAGGTTCAGCGGCTCAAAGGCACGCACCTTGTACATCCACTCCCACTTGATCCCCATCAATGACAGAGGAATCGACACCACGAAAAGCAGCGTCATGATCGTGGTGATCGCGCCTGCCGTCGAGCGCAGCAAGAATCCGAATGCCAATGCCAACAAGGCTGTTCCCGCGTAGGTCAGGCCAGTGCCCCAGAAGTATCCGAGGAACTCCAGGTCGGTGAGCGAACCAGCTTTATTTCCCACAAAGATCGCGGCAATCGTCCAGGCAACAAACATTGATACGAAACCTAAGACAAAACCAAAGCCTACAACAACGACAGCCTTGGCGAAGAAGAGTCGGCTGCGTTTAGGAACCGCGGCCAAAGACGACCGAATCTGTCCCAAAGAGTACTCGCCTGTAATCGCCAGGGCACCCAAAACGGCGACCACGACTTGGCCAAATTGGACGGCAACAATAATGTTTGATGACGCGCCCTCCGCGAGTTCAGGTTCGTTGGCGGTCATGATGACAATGGCCGCGCCCAAGCCTGCTGTCAGAGCAATAGCGATGACGCTGGTGATCCACGTGGACATGAGAGTCGCCATTTTTGCCCATTCGGCCCGGATGGCCCGCATCAGGGTTTGTTTTCCGTTGAAACTCACGGCGTTGCGCTGGCTGCGTGATGGAACGGTTGGGACGGTTGAGTCCGGTGTGATGGTGTTGGTGCTCATTGCTAAGTTCTTCCCTTGTGCAGTCTCAGGCCGTGGGCTGTCCGGTCGCATATTCGACTTCGCCGCCGGTCAATTCCAGATAGGCCTCTTCGAGGGAGGCGTGTTGGGCGACGAGCTCGTGCAACACAATCCCGTTAGCTGCCGCGATTTGGCCAACCTGCGGCGCGTCGGCTGCGGTTGTGGTCAGCGTGGTTGGACTGGTCATCTGCGACGCAAAACCGAGGGCGCTCATTGCATTGGCGAGGGCGTCGGCGTTTGGGCTAGTCACTTTGACGAGGTCGGAGGTGGCCGAAGCGATGATCTCGTCGACAGGCCCTTCAGCCAGGATTCGTCCTCGCCCAATGACGAGGAGATGGTCGGCGGTCAGGGACATTTCACTCATCAGGTGCGACGAGATGAACACTGTGCGTCCCTCGAAGGCGAGGCGTCGGCAGGTTTCGCGCACCCATTTGACGCCTTCGGGGTCTAGCCCATTGACGGGTTCGTCGAAGATCAGGATCTTTGGGTCGCCGAGCAGGGCCGCGGCAATTCCGAGGCGCTGGCCCATACCGAGCGAGAATCCTTTGACCTTTTTCTTAGCGACAGCGGTCAAGCCTGTCAGGTCAAGGACTTCGTCGACCCGGCTGGTCGGGATGCCGTTCGAGATGGCTAGTTGCGTCAGGTGGGCGCGAGCAGAGCGTGATCCGTGTAGGCCTTTAGCGTCCAAGAGCGCACCGACCTCGCACAGTGGCGCGGCCAGGTCTTTGTATGCACGTCCGTTGACGGTGACAGTTCCGGCGGTTGGGGTGTCCAGGCCCATGATCATGCGCATAGTGGTGGACTTTCCTGCGCCGTTGGGTCCAAGGAAGCCTGTGACGGTTCCAGGAGCAACGCTGAAGGTGATGTTGTTGACGGCAATCTTGTCGCCGTATTTCTTCGTTAGACCGACTGCTTCGATCACGGAAGTTCCTCGTTTCTGGTGCTGTCAGGATTGACGAGGGCGAGCCCCTCGAGACACTTCAACGTTAATAATCGGTGTCCTACCTGCTCAATTGGGATTTCCCCCGATTGTTCCCTGACGAACTGAGGAGGGGACAGCGAAACGGCCACGGGGTTCTCCCTGATGAACAGGGCCCGTGGCCGTTTCTAAAGTAGCCGAGGCTGGGGCGCGTCAGTAGACGCTTGCCGATGTTGCGGCGAACATTGCGTTGACGTAGGAGGAGACCCTCTCGCGGTATTCAACTACCGGCGCCCACCAGCGGTTCCAGGCTTTGACACCCAAGAGTGCTCCGCAGACTCCGACGACTGCCGAGCCGATGGCGCCCACAACGGTCGCTCCACCGGAAGCGATCAGAAGACCGCTCAGCCCACCGATCACTAACACTCCAGCGGTGAGCGCTGCGGCTGCACTAGTTCCAATGACGCCGCGGCCGGATCGTCCAAGCAAGGCTGTGGCTGCGGTAGTGGCTGCCGCAGCAAAAGCAATGGCACTCACCAGGAAGGGGGTGGCTCCGATCGTGAAGGCGGAGACAACCCCTGAGATCAGCAGGGAGCTCCACATGGTGACAAGAAGGGCTGATGCCTGGGAGTGCAGGCCTTTGCGCCGCATGATGAACCAGGATCCGAGAACCAGGGCGGTTGCTCCAATCGGCCCGAGCAGGGATGACGCGATGCTGCTTGCAGAAGCGGGGGCCCCTGAAGTGGCAGCTGCGTATGTGGAGGTCAGTCCAGCAAATCCTGCCGTTCCCATGTTGGCAGCAATGATCCCGCCAATTCCGGTGACACCCATGGTTGTTAGGAGGGCTTTGGTGGGGACTCGGCCGCCTGCAAGTCGATGTCCGCCCAGGCCTCCGGGCGTTTCTGCAGTGGATCGGGGCTGCTGCGCGGTGTCGTCGTCGAAGATGAGTTCGACCTCGCGAATCGTTTGATTCTGCTCCATTGTTGGGCCTCCTTCATTGATGAGTCCATTTGATCGAACTCGGCTGAGAAGACCCTGAAGACAACCTGTGCTTCGGCAAAGGAAATGGATTTCGCCGAGGTCCACCGTTATGCAGTGATGCCGGTTCGTCTACGAGCAGGCGTCGACGCACAGCAGTGGAGGTCGGCGAGCGGGCGGGCTGGCTCGCGCAGGAAGCGGCGATCCGATCGTGAGTCAGCGGGGCCTGGTCGGGCTTCGAGCCGATTCGCACAGCGACATCGGCGAGCGGGCGGGCTGGCTCGCGATCGGAGAGCACCCAGTGCCCCAGCCAGATCAGTTCTGTTCGAGGCCGACGAGAAACCCGTCCTCGTCAACGACCGAACCACCAACCAACGAAACAACGATGCCAGCGGCCTTCTCGATGCTCTCAGTGGAACGCATACGCTCCAAGCGCGCAGTGCGGCTCAATCCGGTAACAGGAATATCCATGGTGCCCCCCGGTAACCACCGCAGCTGATATTCCACGATGGTCCCAGTGGTCCACGACTCCCAGCGCAGCACGCGCGGCGGCCTGGGTACAGTGCGTACTTCGATCATCATGTCGGAGCGGTTTCCGACCTTGGCGATCACCGCGTACCCGTCGACCACTTGCGGTTGAGCCGATTGAGCCCTTCGTTCAGTTTCTGCACGGGCTTTAGCGATCTTCGTGGCAATGTCGTGGCGGACGGGTCCCAGGTCTGCGCGAAGTTTTTCAATCTTCTGGACGTCGGCGCGTTTAGCTTTAGCAGGCACAGGTGGGGGCGCTACGTCGCGCACGTCACGCACATCCGCAAAGGCGTTTTTGAGAGCCTGGATGAGATCTACCGGCGCGATCCAACGAGGCGTGTAGACATTGAGCGAAACTGCCGAGTCCGGGTCGGGTTCAATGAAGTGTCCTGATCCGGAGATTCGGATTCCGGCTGCGAGTCTGCGCGCCATGCGAGTCAATGTGAGGAGCACCCGGTACTCGAGGCCGACGGGCATGCCTTCGGGGAATGCTTGCGCGAGGTTGTCGGATGCCACGAGCGCCTCTTCCGGGGCTGACCCGCGGGTTTGGGGGCAGTGCACGACCCAGGCGTTGGTGAGGTTGGCTGGGGTAGTCAATGCACTCCGAGTTTTTTGGTCAATTCGCCAGGGGCCCAACAGCCGCGCGTCGGAGGTCAGGCGCAGGTCGCCGGCGCTCACCCATCCAGCGTCGTCCCACACGGAGACCGCGAGCGCTTCCAGCTCACTGGGGTCGACCTCATCAGTGGTGAGCAACAGGTGGTGGCTCTGCGCTAAGTCGAGGTCGATGTATCCGGCTTCACCTTGCACATCGTATGTTGCGGCAATGGGCGCAGCGGAAGGGATTTTTTCAACAAGTCCAGTTTCGTCAATGCTGAACGCGGTGTCGAGGTCGTCAAGTCCCCCGATCCCGGTGATTGCTGTTTGAGTGAGCAGGTGCCCAACGTTGGTTGTTTTCTCAATGGCCTGGTTGTGGGCATTTTGCTGACGCATCGCTTGAGCGTCAGTCATTCGCTCACGCAGAGACCTGCGCTGCGGTACAGGTGGAGGCTGTGAAGATTGGTCGGGCATGGGCAATTTCAGCGTTCGATGCGTGTCCTGTTGAAACGCTCGTGGGTGCGCGAGGGCGTGGGACCGCGCTGACCTTGGTAGTGCGAACCGAGGGGGCCTGAGCCGTAGGGATGTTCAGCGGGTGAGGACAGGTTAAAGAAGCACAGTTGTCCGATTTTCATGCCGGGGTAGAGCTTGATGGGCATGGTTGCAGTGTTGGACAGTTCGAGGGTGACGTGGCCGGAGAATCCTGGGTCGATGAATCCTGCAGTGGAGTGGGTCAGCAGGCCAAGGCGCCCGAGGGAGGATTTGCCTTCGAGGCGGGCGGCGATGTCGTCGCCGAGGGTAACGAGTTCGTAGGTGGCTCCTAGAACGAATTCGCCAGGGTGCAGGACGAAGGGTTCGTCTGGGCCAACGTCGACCTGGTGTGTGAGGTCTGATTGGTCGGCTGCTGGGTCGATGACCGAGTAGCGGTGGTTGTCGAAGAGACGGAAGAGCCTGTCGAGGCGCACGTCTATGGATGCCGGTTGGACGAGTCCGCGATCGAGCGGGTCGAGCTGAATACGCCCGGAGTCCAGGCTGGCTTTAATATCGCGATCACTGAGCAGCATGGTCCGATTCTTCCATATCAAAGTGAGTTATAGAGCCGCCCTCGTCAACATGGAACGAGGGCGGCATGGTCAACGATGCGGGTCTCGTGGTTCAGGACAGCGGCACTCCCCTAGCATCGTAGGCGTAGGAGCCTGAGCGCATGAGGATGAGGATGAATTCAACGAATGCCCAGATGGCTGAGACAAAAGACCCGATGATGGTCAGCGTGAGGATGAGTTGGATGACTCCTCTGCTGACGTGGCCCAGGTAGAAATTGTGGACTCCGAGGTATCCAAGGAAGAAGGCGAGCAGGGCCGCCACAATCATGGGTTTTTGCTCAACCGGAGCGGTGTAAGCCGGTTGTGGCTGTCCGTAAGCGGCCTGGCCATAGGGAGCTTGACCGTAGGGTGCTTGATTGTAGGTGCCTTGCTGCTGGTAGCCCTGTTGGCCGTATGAATCGTGTTGGCCGACGTTGGCATCAAAAGAGGTAGAGGTCGTATCGAGAGCCTGACCGTAGGTGGGATCTTGAGGATCGGGCGTTGTCATCTGTGTACCTTGTCTGTTCTTGTACGAGGGCGCGCTAGGCGTAACGCTTTCACTGTAGCGTTTCCCCTCTCACTCTCCCCATCGGGGAGGGCCCTGAATCACCCCGGGATTTGCCCCGACATGTAGGTTGAATAAAAGTCGAGCGCCGCGCAGAATCGTTCCGCGCGACGCTCGCCTAGCGAGATGCTTTGAACCGGGTCAGGCCAGCGGAACTCCGTTAGAGTCGGTGGCATACATCCACTTGCGCGCGATGACGCAGATGATGGTGACGAGGGCCCAGGCGCTCATCGCCAAGTAAAGCAGGCCACCCACGCTGATGAGCGTAACGCCCATGCCGCTGGGCTCGCTGTAATTTGCAACTGCTGTCAAGCTCATACTAAAACCGATCATGTAGAGCAAGGTTGCGACCCCGGTGAGGACGAGCTTGTAGATACCGGTCTTCTTATGGCCCATGTAGAAGTCAACGGCACCGATACCACCGAGGAAGATCGACAGGAGGATGGCAACGACGAAGGACTTGGCTGCTCCAGTGGGGGTGCCGACAGGCTGCTGGCCGTAGGAAGGCTGCGAATACTGGGGTTGTCCCTGCGGAGCGCCGTAGGGCGAGTTCGGATCTTGCGGAGTGGGGTTAGTCATCGAATGACTCCTATTACTGTATTGATCGCGGTCGCAGAATAGGGGCCGCGTTGGTCAGGACACACGTCCCATCCAGATTGGCAGTCTATAAGAAGACCCCTCTTTTCCAATAATTGACGCGCTCAATCCCTGTTAAGACACAACTGCCGTTCTCCAGCTTCTTGAGGTAAACCTGACCTTGACCAACATCGCCACATCCTTCAATCAAATCTGCCGCCTTTAGTTCTGGCGATACCCTGTCCCCATGACCAAAGAGTTAGCCTCCGATAGCGACGTGCTGACCACTATCCGTTCGCGCCTACTGGATTGGTATGCCACTTACGGTCGCGATCTACCTATGCGGCGCGTTGACGTGTCTCCTTGGGCAACCCTGGTGTTCGAGGTAATGAGCCAACAAACACCAATCCCGCGTGTCGAACCGATCTGGTTGCGTTGGATGCAGCTGTGGCCAACCCCTTCTGATTTAGCAGTGGCGTCTGCCGCCGACGTTCTCGTCGAGTGGAAACATTTAGGGTATCCGTCGCGCGCTTTGCGGCTGCGCGAGTGTGCTATCGCCATTACGCGACGCCCCGGCGGCCAGGTGCCTGCCTCTATGGATGAACTTCTTGCTTTGCCTGGTATTGGCCCCTACACGGCTTCGGCGTTAGCGTCCTTCCAGTTTCACGCACGTTTACCCGTCCTCGATACGAATGTTCGCCGTGTCATTACACGTATCTTCAAGGGCAAGGAGTTTGCCCCAAAGGCCTCTCCTAGCAGACAAGAGATTGTCCACGCAACGAGTCTCTTGCCAGAGCTGGGTGTCGAGGCCGCCCAGTGGAACGTTGCACTCATGGAGTTCGGTGCGTTGCATTGCACCCAGCGTTCACCCTCGTGCCCAACGTGCCCGCTGGTGGGCGACTGCGCGTGGGCGAGGGCGGGCTTTCCCCGATCCGAGGTACGACCCAAGGGGCAAGCATGGAAGGGCACTGACCGTCAGGCACGCGGTAAGATCATGGCGGCCCTGCGCGCACTGCACGTTGGCAAGGACCAGGACCTGGCTCCATCAACGGCACTCCCTTCTGTCGAGTCGTTGACGTTGCAAGAGGCCCTCGCAACAGCAACTCTACCCGGAGGGTCCATCAATCAAGCACAGCGTGTGATCAACGGTCTGCTTGCCGATGGACTCATCTCTTACGACTCTGAAACGAACGCGGTTACTTTGCCACGCTGAACTTATGCGTTACGGCTTTTCAATAGCGGATTGCGTCGATGGGCTTGACCTTGATCGCCGCAAAGGCCGGAATGATGCCACATAAAGCACCGATGGCAGTGGAAATTGAGACTCCGACAACCGCCGCACTCACCGGGAACGACGGACGCTCTTGCAGGGTTATGTACAGGGATTCTAGGGGCATGAAACGAACGATGATCACGGCTAAGGCCACACCCAGCACGCCTGCGACGAAAGTTGCGACCACAGATTCAAGGAATACCGCAAAGAACACGCGCATCGCAGAAGCCCCCATTGCGCGACGAATACCAATTTCTCGTACCCTTTGACGCACCGTCACAATCGCAACGTTGAGCAACCCCAAGGCTCCCAAGAAAATGACGATACCGCCAACGACCATAATGCCCCTCTGAATCGAATTGATCTGAGACTGGCCTGCATCCAGAGTCTCTCCACCTTGAACTTTGCCAGACCACCCCTGCCCCATAACGGCAGCGACCGCCTTCGGCAGAATCTTGCGCGCCTGATCTGCTTGATCAGCACCCGCCCATACGAGCATCTCCGTATTGGCACCTCCCTGACCTGTCTTATCAGGTGTTTTTAGTAACTGCCATGCGTCGTAGTTCATATAGGCGGTAGGGCTGTCCCATTGTGAAGGCGACTGGACAACGCCCACGACTCGGAAACGGGCACCGCTTCCGTCATTAGCTGTTAACAGAATTGGCTGAGAACCATCAATGGGGAAACGCCCCATGTAATCCCATAGAATCGAATTGATAACGATCGGGGTGACCCTCTGATCAATGTCAGCGTCGTCAATCCATCGACCCACCTGCGGCTTGATTCTGAAAATCACCGAATAATTCGGATCCACGGCTTTGACGCTCACCCCTTGCCAACCGAACTCGGGCTGAGCAACAGCCCGCCCTTGAAAAAGACCAGAATTCTGCGCCTGAATAATCTCAGTCAGCTCAATAGGCGCCGATTCCATTCGAGACCAATAGGGAATTTTGAGGCGTTCGGCGACGGTCAGCATCGCCTTACCGATCGGGTCATTGACGACACCGGTGGCAGCACTCGACCATCCCTCGTTACCTTCGTCTCCTGCCGTTCCCGGTGCCGAGGCTCCGGCGTCTGAAGCAGACTCTCCAGACGAGGATGAGCTCTCCTTCGATACCGTGACGTGCAGTGTCGTCGCTCGACCGGAAGATGACTCCAACATTTCCTTACTGGATTGGACCATAAGATCTCCCAATGCGATGACCGTAGACATTGCAGCCACCGCTGCAACGACACCCACCAGGGAAAGGATGACTCGACTCTTCTGACCCTTAACTTCGCCCCATGCTTCAACAAGAGCACCAATCAACTGGTTGAGCATCTTCACGCTGTAACCTCCTGAGTGATCGCTGCACCACTGGAATCCGAAGGCGCATTCGCGGTCGAAGAATCCTCGTCCCTAGAAGGAAGATGTTCTCGGCTGTTCCCTGTGATATCAGTCAGATGACCGTCACCGAGCTGGAGTACACGATCCGCTCGAGCTGCGACAGCAGAGTCATGGGTGATGACGATGAGTGCTGCGTTGTTCTCTTGAGCCACCGTCTCCAAGAGTTCCATGACTACACGTCCGGTACCCGGGTCTAGAGCGCCGGTTGGCTCATCAGCCAAAATGATTTTCGGAGCGCGCACAAGCGCACGGGCGATAGCAATGCGTTGTTGCTCGCCTCCGGACATCTGCGTTGGATAGGAGTTGATTCGATCTCCTAATCCGACGCGTTCAAGCATTTGCTGTGACAATTGCTTGCGCCGCCAAAAGTCAGCGCCCGCGGTGTATAGAAGCGGCACTTCAACATTCTCCAGAGCGGTCCTGGCCGGGAAGATATTGAATTGCTGGAAGACGAAGCCGAATGAGTCTCCGCGCATTCTCGCACGACGCGCCTCGGTCAGGTGCACTGCATCCTCACCATTGATCGTGTATTCGCCACTCGTTGGTTTGTCGAGCATTCCGATAATGTTGAGCATTGTCGATTTTCCGGTACCGGATCGACCAACAATTGACACATGTTCGCCTTCACGGACATCAAGATTGACTCCACGCAGGATATGTAAGTCTTGCCCATCAGGTAGAACGACGCTGCGGGTAACCCCCGCTAGATGAATCAGTGGCATATCACTGCGCCGATCCAGCGCCGGTAGCGCCCTCGTCAGCCGAGCCCGTCATTTCCCCAGATCCTTCAGACGGTCCATTTGAGGCTTCCTTATCCTTCTCCGCCTGCGCATTTGGCGTGTATTCAAGAATCTGCGTGCTCTCATCGATACCAGATTTCACCTCAACATTTTTACCGTCAGTCAGTCCCAGTTCTACGGGCGTCTTGACCGGGTTTTGAGGATCATCACCAGGTACATAAACGAAGCCGGACTGGTAGCGACCTTCCACAGCGGAAGCGGGAACGAGAAGGACTCCGGTAGCTTGGCCAGCTACAAGATCCATCTTGACCTGCAATCCTGGAAAGACTTTCTGATCTGCTGGGATAGAACATTTTGCTCGGATCGAGGTAGAAGATGATGACGAAGATGACGACGAATCCGTCGACTCCTTTGGGTTGGGTGCCGCAGCCTGTTTTGGAGTGACTATGGTCACGCCTGTGCATTCAAAGGGAGCAGGACCGTTCTTGATGCTGATGGTCGCCGACGCTGGCACATCCTGAATGCGATACATCTGATCGGAGGTCAGGTTAGCAACTGCTGAATAGCTAGACGGTGCGACCGTAGCGACGGTATCTCCAATGGCAAACTGCTGCCCCAACAGGGCATTCATACGCAATGTTCCTGCGGCAGAAGCACGAACTGTAGCGTATTTGTACCAGGATTCTCCGGGAACAGTCGTGACATTCCCTTCCTCATCCTGAACCTGGGTGTCTTCACCAGGCATTTTCTTACGGATCTCAATGATCGGATCACCAACATTAACCGCAGCACCATCACTGACGTATAGATAGCTGACTTCCCCATCAAGAGTCGCTTTGACCGGAGCAGCTTCATCAGCCTCAATCGTCCCTTGTAGAGACAAAGAGTTCGTAATGTCACCGCGCGTGGGAGCAACCGTTATCTGCCCGTAGTCAGCAGAAGGATCAAGGGATTGAGCTACATCTTTTGCGGCTACGCCAGGAAAGAAGGCGAATTTCACCAGGGCAATGGCTATAACAACCCAGATAAGAACTTTGAGAACGTTGAACACCTGAGCTGAGCGCACCTTGGTGGGCATATTTCCTCCAGGAAGTAAAGTGTGGATAGTCGAGTTGATAGACAGAGCCTAAGCACCCAAAAGCTTGATTAGCCGCCAAGATTGGAAGAATCAGGGTAGAATCAGGGGCTCTTCAGGGTTCAAACGGCTCACAACCATGCCAGCTCATAAGGGTTTTGGTAGCGGTAAGCCCTGGGGGAAATCTGTCACCTGTTCAAGGTCGACAATTACGCAGAATTGGTTCTGTCCACCCGCCATGAATCTGGTCGCAGATCGACACATCCGAAGGCACGCAAGGCGTACATTGCTGTGCAGCCCAAGCCCACAAAGGACCCTGTCGCCACAATGATCTTTGTGACAATGGATGAACCGGCCACGGGTGCGGATCGGTTGGTTTTTGCCAACCACAGCACTTTGTCTCAGCCTTGGCCTCAAACTTTCACGAGGTTTTAGTACCTTCGGCGAACTTGTACTGAGACTCATCAGGAACGATTGCCGTCACTGTCACCGAAGCGGCTTTCTTCGCATTCTTCTAGAAGATATAAAGATCATAAATAAACTAAAGGCCGGTCTCACCCCACGGCCTTCTCTCAGTTCTCTTGACACCTCCCGAATGATTGAAATGCTCACTTTGTCTCGTAAAGAAATCTGGAAGCTCAACGTATCCCGCTTGCCATCTGGCAAGCATGCGACGCCCAACGACCCCCGAGAGAAAAGCTGCCAATTCGAACTCACTAGCGGCAGCAAATTTCGCAATGAACCTCGACAAAGCGTTCGACCACTTAGCCTTACACAACACCTGAAACACGCAGATCTGACCACACCACACACCGGATAAATGTTGAGGGTCGATCCACCAAAGTTGACAAGAGGAGGTATACCTGAGCGGGCGACGGGAGTCGAACCCGCCTCTAAAGCTTGGGAAGCTTTCGTTCTACCGATGAACTACGCCCGCATGTTCATTCTCAACATGTTGGAACGGAGGCAATCATATCGGGCAGTCACCGCGCTAGCCAAACAATCTCATCCATAGGACCCAAAACTTGGGCGTCCCTCGCGGGTGATATTTGTAATCGGGAGTTCGCCACGCACCCCACACTCACACCCTCGCACTTATGGTGGTGAACGTGACTCACCCAGACCCGCCCTCGTCGCCTTCTGCGACCACACCAACACCTCGCCCCGTTGCCGCCGCTGCGATCGTCGACTCGCTGTCACATCCCACCCGCCTGCTGTGCGCCGCACGCGCCTACCCGCAAGACCTGCGAGGGCGATTCGAACTACCCGGCGGCAAAATCGAGCACGGCGAACAACCCACGGACGCCCTCGTACGCGAAATCCGAGAGGAGCTGGACTGCCAGGTCACAGTCGGCCCTCAAGTGCACGGGCCCGAGGACGGGTGGTGGCCAATCCTGCAGGGACGACGCATGGGCGTGTGGCTGTGTGAAGTGCCCTCACATTCGCCTGCACCCACTTGCAAAGAGTCCCATCTTGAACTGCGATGGATGAACCTAGCTGAGATCGTAGACCTCGACTGGATCGGCCACGACCTCCTCATTGCTCTGGCGGTTGCCAATCAGTGCGCGCGAATACGTCACCTAGGTTAACGACAATTCACCCAAATCTGTCAGAATGTTTCTATGCCAAAAATCATCGGGGAAAGCCTGGCCGACCATCGTAGTCTGACACGGCGTCGCCTCTTCGAGGCGCTCGGCGACCTCCTCGCCGAACAGTCTTTTGACACCATCACCATGTCCCAGATCGCTGAACGAGCCGAAGTTGGACGCACCGCCGTCTACAACCACTTCGCCGACAAAGAAGTTCTGCTGCTGGCTTACATGCGCCAAGTGACCTCCGAATTTACTGAAGTTCTTCAAGAAGCCCTCGAGGGCGAAAACGATCCGATCGAACAGCTGCGGATCTACCTGCGATCGCACCTGGAAATAACAGCGCGATACCATGTCGCATCCTCCATGAACCTACGCAGGCAGATGTCGCGTGAGAACTCTGAGCACCTCGCCGATCATGCCGGAATCATCGGGCACGTCCTACTCCACATCCTCGACGCCGCGATGCGCACTGGCGCAATTCCACGTCAGAATCCACTCGCCCTCGTTTCGCTCATCCACTCATCCTTGGCTGGACAACGCCTGCCACTCGATCCCAAAGAACGTGAAGCTTCACTGGTTCAAGTTGAAACCTTCATTTTGCGTGGTATCGGGGTCTGCCCAGAGAAGGTTGCGGCGACAGCACTCACTGACGAGGGCGAGGCCGCCGCCCTGGTCACGGAGTTGCGGGCCGAGGACGCGCGCCGCAGCGACGCAGAGCGTGATGCTGCTGCGATGCGCTGCCCCATGCACCACTGACCAGAACAACAGTGCCGATTTACAACGAATGTGCTTCATCGCGCGGAATAGAAACACATCGGGCATCGTTGAGGCTAGTGAACGGGGAGAAAGTCCTCGACTCAGAACTTCACCGGCAAAACCGGAAGACTCAAGGAGAACAATGGCTACCGTCAACCTGACCAACGACAACTTCGAAAAAACCGTCGCCGACAACGACATTGTCCTGGTCGACTTTTGGGCTTCATGGTGTGGCCCGTGCCGCCAATTCGGCCCCGTATTCGAAGAGTCTTCTGAGAAGCACCCGAACATTGTCTTCGGCAAGATCGACACCGACGCTGAGCAGCAGATCGCTGCCGCCGCCCAGATCTCGTCGATCCCCACCCTCATGGCTTTCCGCGACGGAGTGGCAATCTTCCGTCAGTCTGGCGCACTTCCCGGACCCGCCCTAGAAGATCTCATCAGCCAGATTGAAGAACTCGACATGGACAAGGTCCGCGCCGACATTGCCGCGGCAGAAAAGAAGTCCGGCGAACAGGCCTGATCTTGCCGCTTGGTTGATCTGGAAGAGGTCAATCGCTCATTGCTAACAGTTCGAGGCAGAAGCTCACAAGAGTTTTGCCTCGAACTGTTTTCATAGAATTAAAGCCTCAAGGATATTGTCGACAGTGATTCCTTCAAGAGGCCGCTCAGTGACATCCCAAACTCGGGCACCTGAAGCTCTGGCACCGCGTAGACCAAAGGGCGAATCCTCAAAGATCAAGCAGTCCTTGATGTCGACGCCCAGCAGTTTGGCACAAAACTCATATGGCTCGGGTGAAGGTTTTTGAGCCACCCCGGAATCTCCTGTGACTCGGGCACCGAAAGCCGTCGTATTCAGACGTTCAAAAACAAGGTCGACGATGACGGTATTCGATGCAGTCACCACGCCTTGAGGGATGCCCCAGCCAGCGAACTCGTCCACCAGTTCCATAGCACCCGGCATGACGGTCAGATCTTGGGTGATCCGATTAAGGACGTAGGCTTCGCCCTCGTCAAAGAGGACGCGTGGGTCGACCTCTGGGATGGCTCGCCGGAAGACTTCGACGGCATGGTCGGCAGAGGAGCCGTGCAAAAGCATCCGGTCTTCGTCCGAAAGCGCGCGCCCGTGGAGGCCGAAGACATAGTCCGAGGACGCAGACCACACGGCTTCGGTGTCAACAAGGGTGCCGTCCATGTCCCACAGAATTGCAGCGGGCATCCGCGTGGTGGTCATAGTCTGACCCTATCCGAATCAGCTCTCGTTGGGATAGATGGGCGTCCCTCGCGGGAGTTTTGGGCGTCCCTCGCGGAAAGAAGAAGAGGGAGTAGTCAGGCGAGGAGCTCGGCGGCAACGACCTCGGCAACCTGGACGGCATTAAGGGCCGCACCCTTACGCAGATTGTCACCTGACACCACCATGACCAGTCCTCGGCCACCATCGACCGCCTGGTCCTGGCGGATGCGACCCACCAACACCTCGTCGCGGCCAGCAGCCTCCAGGGGAGTCGGCACATCCACAACGCGCACACCCGCAGCAGACTCCAAAATCTCGCGAGCCTGATCAGGCGTGATCTGACCTGAAAACTCCGCGTGGATCGTCAAAGTGTGGCCTGTGAACACGGGGACACGCACGCAAGTACCCGACACCTTCAAGTCCTCAATGTGCAGGATGCGACGCGACTCGTTGCGCAGTTTCTGCTCCTCATCTGTCTCCAGAGAGCCGTCATCAACAATGGCGCCCGCAAGGGGAACCACGTCAAAAGCAATAGGAGCCACATACACCTCAGGATCAGGCAAAGTCACCGCACGCCCATCCAAGGCCAAGGCCGACAGATCCTGGGTCACACCCGCTTGAGTCTGACGCACTAACTCCTGCACACCCTTAACACCCGAACCAGACACCGCCTGGTAGGACGACACGAACAGGCGTTCCAACCCACCCGCAGCATCAACCAGCGGGCGAAGCACAGGCATGGCAGCCATCGTGGTGCAATTCGGATTCGCAATAATGCCCTTGGGACGATTCGACGCGTCCTCGGGATTAACCTCAGACACGATCAACGGGACATCCTGGTCCTTGCGCCACGCCGACGAGTTATCCACCACGACAGCGCCGGCCTCGGCAAACTTCGGAGCGTACTGACGCGACGCAGTAGCACCCGCAGAAAACACCGCGATATCAATGCCGGAGAAGTCAGACGTAGCAACATCCTCGACCACAATATCTTGACCCTTGAAAGTCAAGGTTGTGCCCGCACTACGTGCGGACGAGAAGAAACGAATAGAAGCAACAGGAAAGTCACGTTCTTCCAGCAGTGTGCGCATCACACGCCCCACCTGGCCGGTGGCTCCAACAACCGCAACGTTCAGTCCGCTCATGAGTTCTCCTTCAGTGGGCCCCACTTATTGGGGCAAGCGCTATGTGTGGCCGCGAGGCCTGGGTAGAAGTAGGGTTTGGCCGTGAAAGCGACCAAAGATCAGCGGCCAGTGCCGCCGTAGACGACAGCCTCAGACTCGGTGGCATCGAGGCCGAAAGCCGTGTGGACCGCCTGAACGGCACGATCAAGATCGTCGAGCTTAGTGACCACGGAAATGCGGATCTCTGAAGTCGAGATCAGATCCATATTGATATTGGCTTCAGACAAGGCCTTGAAGAGCCTGGCAGATACACCCGGGTTGGTTCGCATCCCCGCACCAATGAGTGACAGCTTGCCGATATTCGGGTTGTAGCGCAGATCATCGAATTGGATCTCTGCTCGATGAGCTTCCAAGGCTGCCAGCGTCTTCTTCGCATCCCCCTCGGGCAGGGTGAAAGTGATATTGGCTTTCGTGGGGTCTGAGACCGGCACGTTCTGAACGATCATGTCGACGTTGGCGCCGACCTCAGCGCAGATTTCGAAGATGCGCGCAGCCTGGCCGGGAGTATTCGGCAAGTTCGTCACGGTGATCTTGTCCTGGGAACGATCGTGCGCAATTCCTGAGATAACGGGCTGTTCCATGTGTTCTTCCTCGGGGTTGGCCAGGGCCGCGGCGGGCACCATGCCCTTGAGCTGGGGATTTGCAGGAGTATCAGAGATCCACGTGCCGTTCTTCTCAGAGAAGGAGGAGCGCACGTGCAGAGGAACGCCGTAGCGTCGCGCGAATTCAACGGCACGCAAGTGCAGAATCTTAGCGCCGTGAGCAGCCATCTCCAGGGTTTCCTCCTGGGTCAGGGTGCGCAGGCGATGAGCTTTGGGAACAATCCTGGGATCAGCTGAGAACAAGCCGTCAACGTCGGTGTAAATCTCACACACGTCAGCATTGAGTGCCGCGGCGAGTGCAACAGCCGTCGTATCGGATCCGCCGCGTCCCAAGGTGGTTACGTCCTCGTCCTTGGATACGCCCTGGAAACCTGCGACGATCGCAACCTGGCCGTCCTTGATGGCGCGAGCAATGCGTTCAGGGACCATGCCGATGATCTGGGCGCGACCAAAGTTTGAGTTTGTACGGATGCCGGCCTGGGCGCCGGTGTAGGCGGTGGCGGGAACTCCAAGCTCGTTGACAGCCATGGACAGCAAAGCCATTGAGATGCGTTCTCCAGCTGACAAAAGGATGTCCATTTCGCGTTCGGGAGCGTTTTTGGTGATCTCTGCGGCTGTATCGAGCAGGTCGTCAGTAGTATCGCCCATCGCCGATACGACGACGACAACCTGGTGTCCGGCCTCGTGGGTTTCGGCCACGCGTTTGGCTACACGTTTCATGGCCTCCGCGTCGGACACGGATGAGCCGCCGTACTTTTGGACGATCAGCGCCACAGGTTCTACTCATTTCTGCCGGTTCAACGGCTTCTTGCGGGGTGGGCGGCTGAAGCCGCATCCACTTGCCATCCTAAGTAAAGGGAGCGCCAAGATTGGCGGCGCCCGGCATACGGTCATATTCAACACCACACGCCGGCTGGCAGATGCCCTCGCAGGGCGGCTGAGATCAATATTGCGGCATGGTTTTCCGTTCGCAATCATCGGCCAGGCCTGGGGGATACTCTGTTCCCGTGTGATCCACCCGATCCACAGCGCACGGCTGAGTCGTTTGCTATGAACGCAAGGCATTCATCGTTATTGCACGCAGGGCACAAGCTCTCGCACAGGAGGAGGCCCACATGTCAGCGAAGATCTACGGAACCCCTGTCGTTCAGGGAGTGGCGTATGGCACCTCCGCGTGGATCAACCGGCCTGCGCTTCCTCCCGAATCAGCTCCCTATTTGCCCGACCATGTGCGCGAGGACGAGGTTGGTCGTTTCCTGGAAGCCAGCGACGCGGTGGCCAATGGTCTCTTCGAGAAGGCTTCGCACACTGACGGTGAGGCGGCTGAGGTCCTCATAATGACTGCGTCGATGGCCACTGACCGTGCATGGACGAAGGATGTTTCGACTCGTATCCGTTCGGGAATCCCAGCTTTGCAGGCTGTGATGGCGGCGACTGAACGTTTCGTCATCCAATTTGAAACTGCTGGTGGGCTCATGGCTGAGAGGGTCACGGATCTGCGTGATGTCCGAGATCGTGTCCTGGCACGGCTACAAGGGATTCCCGAGCCGGGTATTCCCGATCTAGATACTCCTTTCATCCTTTTGGCTGACGACCTATCCCCTGCCGATACGGCAGGCTTGGACCCCGCTACTTGCTTGGGTATTGCGACGAAGTTTGGTGGGCCAACCTCTCACACCTCGATCATTTCGCGCCAACTCGGTATCCCGTGCATTGTTGCTGCGCGCGGCCTGGGCGAAGTCCACAATGGGCAAGCAGTTCTCCTTGATGCCACGCAGGGCACGATCTCTACGGGTATTGACGAGGACGAGGCCGCCGAGCGCGTCCGACTGGATCGTGATCGGGCGACGAAGGTCAGTCAGTGGTCCGGTCCCGCGCGCACAGCGGACGGGGTCAATATTGATCTTCTCGCCAATGTCGCAGACCCCCAGTCATCACACCGGGCACACGATGCCGGCTTAGCCAAGGGCGTGGGGCTGCTTCGAACCGAGTTAGCTTTCCTCAAAACTTCAGTTGAGCCCAGCGTTGATGAACAGACGCGCATTTATGTGGAGGCGTTGGAGCCGTGGGCGGGCCACAAAGTGGTCATCCGGACACTGGATGCGGGTTCTGACAAGCCAGTGCCCTATGCGACTTTGCGCGATGAGCCCAACCCCGCTTTGGGCGTGCGCGGGATTCGCACCACGGGGCCTTTCCCGAAGGTGTTGCCGAATCAGTTGGATGCGATTGCTGTGGCAGCAATGGCGTCGCCCGAGGTCGACGTGTGGGTGATGGCGCCGATGGTATCCACTTTGTCCGAAGCCGAATGGTTCGTATCTTTGGTGGCCGAACGCAATGAGACTTTTGGGGTGTCGTTGAAAGCCGGCATCATGATCGAGGTGCCTGCCACGGCAATCCTCATTGATCAATTCCTTGAGGTCGTCGACTTTGTGTCCATCGGCACCAATGATCTCACCCAGTACACGATGGCCACTGACCGCGAGTCAGCTGATCTAGCTGAGTATTCCGATCCGTGGCAGCCAGCTCCTTTAGCCCTCATCAAGCATATCGCTCAGGCTGGTGTCCGGGCAGGTAAGCCTGTGGGCGTGTGCGGTGAGGCTGCAGCCGATCCCCTCTTGGCGGCGGTTCTTGTTGGCATGGGAGTGACGTCTTTGTCGATGGCATCGGGAGCCATTGCTGGCGTCGGCGCGTTGCTCGCCGATCACACGCTGGATGAGTGCCGCACTGGCGCCGACGCTGTTATTGGTGCCCACGATGGCGCGGACGCGCGCTACCGCGTACGCGTGGCCTTGGGATTACTCTCGGCGCGAGGTTAAAGCAACCCCTCTCCATCTCAGATAGCGGAAGAAAATAGTCCGCAGATTGTTCACCAAGTGAACACCCTCAACTCAACGCAGTCTTTGACCGTTAGCGTCGAAACCAATCGGGCGAAGCGCCACACCACGCTTCGCCTCAGGAATATCGACGTCAACACGTAAAGGCTCCGCCATGACCCGCAGAACTACCCTTGTCGCAACCGCCGCCACAGCGGCCGCCCTCGTCCTGGCTGGATGCTCCGGATCCTCAACGGACGCCACGGGCACCTCCAGCGACACGACAAACGCGGGTTCAGGTGACACCTACAGGATCGGCATCACCCAGATCACCACCCACACATCTTTGGACGCCGCGCGCGAAGGATTCAAGAAAGCCTTCGAAGACGCCGGAATCAACGTCGAATTCGATGAACAAAACGCCCAAGGCGATCAGGCCACCGCCACATCTATCGCCTCCAAGTTCGCCGAGGGCGACCTCGACCTCGTCCTCGCTGTTGCTACCCCCTCGGCCCAGGCCGTAGCCCAAGCCATCGTCGATACGCCCGTCCTCTTCACCGCCGTCACCGACCCAGTTTCTGCTCAGCTCGTCGATTCCCTGGAAGCACCCGGATCAAATATCACGGGGACCTCGGATATGAACCCCGTCGCAGACCAGATCAAACTCATTAAGCAACTTGATGCTGAAGCCAAGACCGTTGGAATCATTTACTCCTCGGGCGAAGTCAACTCCGAAGTCCAGGTCAAGATTGCCAAAGAAACAGCCGAGGCCGAAGGCTTGACCGTCGTTGAAAAGACCGTCACCAACTCCGCTGAAGTTCAGCAGGCCGCCCAGTCCCTGGCAGGGTCTGTCGATGCCATTTATGCGCCCACCGACAACACTGTCGTCTCCGCGCTCACATCAGTCGTCCAGGCCGCCGAAGACGCCAAGATTCCACTCGTCGTCGGAGAATCCGACTCCGTTGCCAACGGCGGACTCGCCACCTACGCCATCGACTACTCCACCCTGGGCTACCAGACCGGCGAAATGGCTATCAAGATCCTCACCGAAGGTGCCGACCCCGCCACCTTGCCCGTGGAAACCCAAAACGAATACCAGCTGACCATCAACACCTCCACCGCCGCCGTCATCGGTCTGACCATCCCTGAGGACCTCCTCGCCCAAGCCATCACCATCGAGTAAGAGCCAGACCCCGGCCCTCTACTCGGCAACCTGTCGCACCCAGGCACTTCGCCATACCGCGACAACTCGTCACACCCGACACCCCGTCAACACGCAAGGACAATCCGTGCTCACTGCTCTCGACCTCGGTCTGATCTACGGACTGATGGCACTGGGGGTCTACCTGACCTTCAGAATCCTCGACATCGCCGACCTCACCGTCGACTCGTCCTTCACCACGGGCGCAGCCGTGGCCGCCGTCATGATCACAGCCGGACAAAACCCCTTCCTTGCGACCGCATGTGGCTTCCTCGCAGGCTGTGTCGCCGGCCTCATTACCGGAGCTCTGCACGTTCTGGCGGGCATCCACCCGCTGCTGGCGGGCATCCTCACCCAGATTGGTCTGTACTCGATCAACCTACGAATCCTCGGCAAAGCCAATGTGCCTTTACTGCGTGGTGTCGATACAACACTGAGCCCATTGCGCGCGGAGGGGTTGCTCGGCTCGTGGGTGTCCGTTGGAATCTTCGCCGTTCTCGTCGCCGTGGTCACCACCTGCTTTAACTGGTTCCTGTCCACCCAGATCGGTCTGGGCATGAGGGCCACTGGTGACAATGAGGGCATGGCTCGCGCTCAGGGCGTCGGCACAGGTAATAACAAAATCTTTGGTCTGGCGCTGTCCAACGGTTTGGTTGCCGCCTCGGGCGCCCTCGTCGCCCAATACCAAGGGTTTGCAGATATTTCGATGGGTATTGGCCTGATCGTTGCCGGTCTGGCGTCCGTCATTATCGGAACCGCGCTCATTGGCTCGCGGGGAGTCTGGGTCACATCCCTGTTCGTGGTGCTCGGATCAGTGATCTACCGCGTCATCATTCAGCTTGCACTCGGTGTGGACTTCCTGGAAGCCAACGACATGAAACTCATTTCCGCGATCATCGTGTTCGCGGCACTCATGCTGCCCCGAGTGTCGATTTTTGCTGACATCCGAGCCAAACGTCGCGCCCGAACCCTGGTGCCCGAACCGGACATCACCCATTCGCCCGAAGAACGCGACAACGAAAAGGTGGTGCTCTGATGCTTGAGATTGAAGCCGTCACTAAGACCTTCTTCCGAGGCACCGTCAACGAACGTGTCGCCCTATCCAACGTTTCCCTGTCTTTGAACGAGGGCGACTTCGTTACCATCATCGGTTCGAATGGAGCCGGAAAGTCGACGCTGCTCAATATTGTGTCGGGTCGCTACCAGGCCGACGTTGGTCGTATCACCATCGACGGACAAGACACCACGAGGCTGCCCGAGCACAAGACATCCAACCTGGTGGCCCGGGTGTTTCAAGACCCGATGGCGGGCACTGCACCCCACCTGTCTATTGAGGAAAATCTGGCCTTAGCCTATTCACGAGGTCGTAAGCGCACCCTCGGCCTGGCTCTGACTCACAAGAAACGTCAGCTCTTCCGCGAGGTTCTGGCTCCCCTTGAACAGGGGCTAGAAAATCGTCTGACCACCAAGGTTGGGCTGCTATCCGGCGGTCAGCGCCAGGCGCTGTCGTTAACAATGGCAACCTTCTCAAACCCGAAGGTGCTCTTGCTGGATGAGCACACGGCTGCGTTGGACCCGGCACGCGCGAATTTAATTACCAGGCTGACAGATCAGGCCGTGTCATCGAAGAACCTGACAGCCATGATGGTCACGCACAACATGGAGCAGGCACTCCAAATGGGTAATCGGCTCATCATGATGCATGAAGGCCGCATTATGTTCGAACTATCGGGACTCGCAAAAGCCGCCGCAACGGTTGACTCTCTGCTCTCTGAGTTTGACCGTCTGCGAGGGGGGCTGGGCGCAGGATTGTCCGATCGGTCTCTGCTGGCGTAGACGCGCACTGGAACCGTTGCTTGAGCTTCGGTCTCGGCCACCCGCCCTCGCCGAGACCCACAGTCGTTCGCCGAAACCCACCGTTATGCACCGACGTCGGCTCGTCTACGAACAGGCACCGACGTATAACGGTGGGGCTCCGCGCACAACGGCGGATCCGGGCGTACAACTCGCAAAAGCCATAGCCAGCCGCGACGCTGGATCCTCAATCAGCTATCAGCGTCTGTCACCGCACGGGGCAGGTAGACCTCGAAAGTTGTCCCGTCTGAAGATGTCGTCATATCTACTCGCCCGCCCAAAGCTTGGGCAAGAGACGCCACAATCGACAGGCCTAAACCTGACGAACCTGTGGCGGTTACGCCCGCCTGGGAACTACGCGTGCGCGACGAGTCTCCACGAACAAATCGGTCGAACACCGTGGATCGCAGATGTTCGGGGATTCCGGGGCCAGAATCGGCAACACTGAGTCGAATCGAGCCTGCCGGGCCTGCCCCAGGCCTCCACGCGTGTCGTTTGGATCCAGCATCAGCAACCACATCGCCCTCGCCAACAGGAATCGCCCGGACTCCCACTGTGACGCGAGTTCCTGCAGGGGTATGCACCCGCGCATTCGTCACAAGATTTGCCAGGATCTGACGCAGGCCAGCCTCGTCACCCATGACGATGAAAGACCCTCCCTCGTCTGCAATATCTTCGTCGATATCCAGACTCCACTCGTGGTCTCCGCCAGCCGCGTGCCCGTCGGACAACGCATCCAACACCAAGGGCAGAACATCTACTGGTACGCTGACCAGCTCACGTCCAGCGTCAAGCCTGGCCAAGAGCAGCAAGTCCTCAACTAACCCCGACATACGCTTCGACTCGGAAGCAATACGCGACAGCGCAAGTTCTTCCTCGATGGAGTCCTTTTGCAACAACTGGGTGTACCCCTGGATGGAAGCCAATGGCGTGCGCAACTCGTGAGATGCGTCGGCAACGAATTGGCGCAATTTCTGCTCCGACTCGGCTCTGGCCTGCAAAGCTCCTTCAACGTTGTCGATCATGGAGTTCAAAGCCTGGCCAACATCGCCAACTTCGCTTCCAGGTACCGCCACGTCGGCGGGGACACGGTCGAAAGGCTCAACCTTTTCAGAGGCAAGATCGCGAGCGCCAATGTGGCGGGCAGTGGCGGCAACAGAACCAAGCGGACGCATTTCGCGAACCACCCAGCGTCTACCAATAATCGACGCCGCAACAATGATGACGAGGGCGAGCGCAGATTCAACCGCCATAAGAGCCAGTGTTGTCGTGTCAATCTGGGCGGTTGACTGGCCAACAATGACGCGCTGACCATTGGTGTCCTGGCCGACACGCACAAGGAAAGAACCCAAGCCGTCAATATCCACGGTGTGTGGTCGCTTGCCGTCTGGCAGTTCAGTGAGTTCTTGGAGGGCTCGGTCTGACAGTGCGACGATGTCGAAGTCATGGATCACCCCGCCAGTTAACTGCCCGTTGATTTCGGAGGCGCGCAGAGATCCTTCCGCCAGTCCGGGGCCGTTGAGCCCTTCCGGGACACCCTTGCCGTTTGCGCCCGGCCCGTGATCCTCGTCGAGCTTGTTGGCTCCAAGTTGGCTTCCTGATTGGGCTGCTTGAGTCAGGGGCGCAACCTGATCGGTACTGCTCTTGTCCTGGGTTGCACGCCGAAGGCTGTCGATCAGGCTGTGTTCGACCTGGTTGGTCATCCAGGTACGCATCGCGAAACCCGAGCTGGCTACCATCGCTAGCAGTGCCAAAGTGACGATGATTGCCAGGAATACGCTGACACGCGTTGATAGTGGTTTGCGTCGAACGCAACCTCGACTGGTGCGTCTCACCTGATGTCCTCGCCGGGTCGCAGGATGTAGCCTGCCCCGCGTACGGTGTGAATCATCGGAGTCCGATCCGTTTCAAGTTTCTTGCGCAGGTAGGAAATATAGAGTTCGACAACATTGGCTTGTCCACCGAAGTCGTAGGACCAGACGCGGTCGAGGATCTGAGACTTCGACAAAACGACGTTGGGATTTTCCATGAGGTAGCGCAGCAGTTCAAACTCGGTGTTGGTCAGCGACACGGGTTCGCCGTCCCGAGTGACGTCGTGCGAGTCTTCGTCCAGGACGAGGTCGCCCACGGTCAGCACGTGGGAGACGGTAGCCGAGGCCATGCCGGACCTGCGTAGGAGCGCATCAATTCGGGCGGTCACTTCGTCAAGGTCGAAAGGTTTGGTGACGTAGTCATCGGCGCCTGCTCGCAGGCCTGCCACACGGTCTGCCACGGCGTCGCGCGCTGTGAGGAAAAGGACGGGCAGGTGCGGGTTCTTCTTGCGTAGGCGACTCAGGGTTTCCATGCCGTCAAGTCCGGGCATCTGAATGTCTAGGACGACAATATCGGGGTCGAAGTCGTCTGCTAGGTCGAGACCTTCCCAACCGTTTCCCGCAGTTTTCGTGTCCCATCCTTGGTGGCGCAGCGAGGCGGCAAGAAGTTCGGCGAGGACGGCCTCGTCATCAACCACGAGGATGCGTGCGGGTGTGCCGTCGGCGCGGACGAAGGTGGCGTGGGCTGCTGAGTTCACATAGTGATTCTGCCACGAGGACGTGGCCGGGTCACCGTCTGGGGGCTGTGGGTTTACTGTGGATGTTCGCCGCCAGGTGGTCCCCAATCACCTCCACGGAGGGATCGGCCTAGTGCGAAACCCGCTTTACATTTGGCGACGGCCTTCGAGGGCTCGCCCCAATGTCACGGAGTCGGCATATTCGAGGTCTCCGCCCATAGGCAAACCCATAGCGAGGCGCGAGGTGGCAACTCCAATCGTGCCGAGCATTCGCGCCAGGTAGGCGGCGGTAGCTTCGCCTTCAACATTGGGGTTGGTTGCCAGGATGACTTCGTTGATCTGCCCGTTTCCAAGGCGACTCATCAGTTGGCTGATGCGCAGCTGTTCTGGCCCGATCCCGTGGATGGGGTCGATAACACCGCCGAGGACGTGGTAGCGGCCGCGGAATACCCGCGCCCCTTCAATGGCTTGGATATCTTTGGGTTCTTGGACCACGCAGATCACAGTGTCATCCCTGCGGACATCTTGGCAGATGGTGCAGGTGGTGTCTTCGGTGAGGTTGCCGCAGATTTCGCAGTGTTTGACGCGGTGACGCACGGCGTTGATGGCATCGACGAGTCGCGCAACGTCTTCGTGTTCGGAGTCGAGGACGTGCATGGCCATGCGTTGGGCCGATTTAGGTCCGATTCCGGGGAGTTGGCCGAATTCGTCTATGAGGTCTTGTAGGGCGCCTTCGTACACGGGTCAGCGGTTTCCTTCGTCAAACTTTTCTTCGATAACTTTACCTCCGAGAATCTCCAGGACTGCTGGCAGGCCAAAAAAGGCGGAGTTTTCAATGTCTTCGTCATCAATACTGGCGGTGTCATCATCGAGGACGGATGAACGGGGGGCAGCATTGTCACGAGCATGGTCCTGTTGTTGCTCACGCAGGGCTTGTATGGCAGCCAGACGACCGGAGGGTCGTGGAACCTCGGGGACAGCACTTGGCTCAGTAACGGGCTCAGGTTGGAACCAGTCACTGTGATCGGATTGGAAAGTGACAGAGTTTTGGCCCCCGGGGACTGCCACGGGAACATCCCAGCCTGAAAGATTTGTGCTGGCGTTCAGTTCGCTTGATGCGGTGGCATCTGATTCAGTGGGGTCATCGCTTTGGTAGGCGGGCACGTCCGTGTCATCGTCTTCGGGTTCGTCGTCAAACTCAACGGCAGGGGGCCTTGGCGCTGCCGGTTCAGCCACAGCGGATGCGTGTTGTTGCGTTGCCACTTCTGCCGTGTTGTCTGATTGAGATTGACTGTCGTGATTGTCGTCGTCACCTGGGTAGGTGAAGACGCTAAAGCCTGAACGATGAATAACCGGCTCGCTTGGCCGCACATCTTCACCTTGCGGGGCTTTCGGTTCTTCTTGTCCGCCCACAGCCTCGGGTTCAACGCCTAGGCTGGTGTCTTCAATTTCTTGAGGTGAATCAGATGCTTCGCCCTGGTTGTCACGCTCATATTCTGGGGCGGGTTCTGGCCGAGGCGAATACTCGCTTTGCTCAAAAGGGGGCGGCTCCGAAACCCATCCTTGTGTGGGATCTGGGTGTTGCGCGGGGGCAGAGGGAGCGGCGGCCGGTTCAGGTTGTGGTGCCGAGGACGCAGCAGCCTGCGGCTGGGATGCAGGAGCCGAAGGGGCGGTGACGGCGCTGCCGCCAGAGGCTTGTCCTACCTGTGCACTCACTTGCACTACTAGACCGGTTGTTTCCTGAATGGCTTTTTCAACGTCGGCGCCACGATTGCCTCGCACGAAGTTAGCGGCCATATGGTCAACGGGGAAGAGCAGGACAACCTGGGTTCCATCGACAGCACCGAGTTGAGCGTTGCCACCCACCAGGGACCAGGTCACGCGACTAATGGAGGAAAGTCTTTCAACGATCTCATTCCAACGGCCTCGGATCATGTCGGCTTCGCGGCCTGATACGGCCGCAGCGCTCACGGTCTGTGGCTGTTCGGAGCCTTGCGCCTGAGCTGGTGGAGCCGAAGTGTCCTGGGAAGCTACTTCCGGTGGGGCAGGGGGCGCCACCGGAGCCTGGGCAGTATCAACTGCTGGTTGTTGATCAGTCGATGGCGAGGAGGCCGTATCCGGCTGAGATGCAGCCCTACCGGGGATTGACGCTTCGGGCCACCCCTGGTTGGTCGGCGCCGCGGCGTCTGCACTAGGAACGGAAGTTTCTTGACGCGGAGCCACAGGTTGTTCCGGACGCTGACCAACAGTGTCACCAGCTGGTGGCGTAGCAGGCTGGCTAGGTGCCCCGGCCGATGCCGAAGCCGCTGAAGAAGTACCCTCCTGCGGACGCGTTGGTGCTTGGGTCGAGTTTTGCGATTCACGACGACGTTTGAGAGCCTCGCGAGCTTCCCTCGCGCCAAAACGGCCCTCTTCGGGAGCCCCTCCTCCAGACATTCCAACCGCTCCAGGCATTGGAGCATTCTGAACTGCCGGGCCACCAGCTTGGGCAGGTGCAGCTACGTCAGCGGGAACAAGGATGCGCCCGATCAACAACTCAAGTTGGAGCCTGGGCGAAGTGGCTCCCGTCATGGCGCGCAGAGCCTCATCAGTCAGATCCGCCGCACGCGAAAGCCCACGGGGACCCCAATTGCGCGCCTGATGTTGCATGCGCTCAAATTGATCCACCGGAGTTCCAGCTAAAACTTCACTCGCACCGTCACCGGCGACAGCAATAATGAGCAGGTCACGTAGCCGTTGAAGAAGATCCTCAACGAAACGACGCGGGTCGTGGCCGGATTCGACCATTCTTTCAACCACCCTGTAGGCGGCAGCTCCATCCCCACCGGCCAAAGCATCAACGCTCTGATCCAACAAGGCATTGTCCGTGTAGCCCAGCAAAGACACGGCGGTCTGATAGTCCACGCGGCCATCAACCGACCCCGCCATCAGCTGGTCCAAAACAGACAAAGTGTCACGCACAGAACCTGTGCCCGCGCGCATCACCAAACCGAGGACGCCATCTCCAACATCAACAGATTCTTCATCGCACAGGCCATGTAAATACGGCTCAAGAACATCGGGGGGAACGAGTCGGAAAGGATAGTGATGGGTGCGCGAACGGATCGTGCCAATAACGCGTTCGGGTTCAGTTGTGGCAAAAACAAATTTGACGTGTTCGGGGGGTTCTTCAACGAGTTTGAGCAGCGCGTTAAAGCCCTGGTTCGTCACCATATGGGCTTCGTCGATGATGAAGATTTTGTAGCGGTCACGCACCGGGGCAAAGGTGGCGCGCTCACGCAGGTCACGCGCATCATCAACGCCGCCATGCGACGCCGCGTCAATCTCAACCACATCCAAAGACCCTGAACCGCCCGTGGCTAATTCCTTGCAGGAATCGCACTGGCCACACGGCGTATCGGTGGGCCCCTGCGCACAATTCAAACAGCGTGCAAGGATGCGAGCTGAGGTGGTTTTACCGCATCCGCGAGGCCCAGAGAACAGGTACGCATGAGTCACCCGATTGGCGCGAAGAGCCGCCTTCAAAGGATCGGTCACGTGAGCTTGCCCGATCACCTGGTCGAAGGTGTCGGGACGGTACCTGCGGTAAAGAGCTGTCGTCACCCCCTTACCCTACGTGGCCCCGCCCCCATTTGCGGACCCGTTCTTCCAAGATCACGTTCAAAACTTCAGCCCGCCCTCGTCATAAGGAACGAGGACGGGCCAAAGTCAGCTGCGCAACCTCACCAAGATGTCGGCACGGGCGCGCCCTCGCGATACCCCGACGCGGACTGCAAACCAACAATCGCCCGCTCACGGAACTGCGGAATCGACGCCGCCCCCGCGTAAGTGAAGGAGGAACGCACACCCGACACAATCTGATCAATCAGGTCTTCAACCCCGGGACGTTCCGGGTCGATATACATGCGTGCCACAGAAATTCCCTCTTCAAAGAGAGCTTTGCGGGCGCGGTCAAAGGCCGATTCGTCTGCGGTTCGGTGGCTCACCGCCCTCTTCGACGCCATACCGAAGGACTCCTTGTAGGCACGCCCATTGGCGTCATATTGCAGGTCACCAGGCGATTCATAGGTGCCAGCAAACCACGAACCCACCATGACATTGGACGCCCCAGCAGCCAACGCCAGGGCGACGTCACGCGGGTGGCGCACTCCCCCGTCAGCCCACACGTGCGCTCCATACTTGGCAGCCTCTTGCGCGCATTCAAGAACGGCAGAAAACTGAGGTCGGCCCACACCCGTTTGCATGCGGGTCGTGCACATCGCGCCCGGCCCCACACCAACCTTGACAATTGACGCTCCAGCTTCGACGAGGTCGCGCACTCCGTCAGCCGCCACAACATTGCCCGCAACAATCGGAAAGCCTTCCGGCACCACCGCGCGCACAGACTTCACCGCTTCGATCATTTTGTCCTGGTGGCCGTGAGCCGTATCCACGACAATTAGGTCGACACCTGCTCCAACAAGACGAGCGGCCTTATCCGCAGGATTGCCGTTCATTCCGATAGCCGCACCAATACGCAGCTTCCCATTCGCATCAACGGCCGGCCGATAGATAGTGGAGCGCACAGCACCGGAGCGAGTGAGCAGACCAACGAGGCGCCCGTCCTCGTCAACAACTGGAGCGAGGCGGCGGTGATGGGTTTTGAGAATGTCGAAGGCTTCACGCGGATCAATGCCTTCGGGCAGAGTGAGTAATTCGGTGGACATGACTTCACGGACTTGAGTGAAGCGGTCAACGCCGGTCACATCCTTTTCGTTCACCATGCCAACCGGGACGCCCGTTTCTGGTTCAACCACCACGGCGGCACCGTGGGAGCGCTTGGGCAGCAGACCCAGCGCGTAGCCGCAGGTGTGGTGAGGTTTGACCACAACGGGGGTGTCGTAGACGAGGTGGCTGGCTTTGACTTGGTTGACCGTTTCGATCACGACGTCGACGGGGATGTCCTGGGGGATGATGACGAGACCGCCGCGGCGCGCCACCGTTTCGGCCATGCGCTTGCCGGCAATGGCGGTCATGTTGGCGACAACCAGGGGGATTGTGGTCCCAGAGCCATCCTGCGTTGTCAGGTCGACGGCGTTGCGAGAGCCAACCGCAGAACGCGATGGAACCATGAAGACGTCGTCATAGGTCAGGTCAAAGGTGGGCATTAAACCGTTCAAGAATTTCACTGGAACAGCATACGCGACTGTGCGCCAGCGCACACAAGCAGTCTTAGTTTTCGGCCCGCCCCATACGCCAATACCCCATGAACGCCACACACCGACGATCCCATCCGACCTCAGAGACCAGGTGGCGGCGGATCGCTTTAACTGAACCAGCCTCACCTGCTAGCCACGCGTAGTGGCTCGCAGATTTCAAAGCCGCTCCTCCTTTGGCATGACGAGGCACTTCCCACAAAAGACTCTGATCAACATCAATTTCTTCCAGGTCTTGGGGGATACCGTGCGAGCACAATTCCTGAGCGGCTTCAATCACCGCGTCTACCATCAGCCCACGCTCTGCTTCTGACCGACGCCATACGACACGGACGTCAAAGCCCGGGTGGGAAGGCAGATAGGCAACGTCAGCCTGCGAAGGCATCTCAACCACCGCGATGCCGGTGGCCGAGGCTGGAAGGTCTTCAAGGATGCGCGCGATCGCAGGAGCAGCAGTCTCATCACCCCCAATGAGATAGGCCCCGGTGCGAGCAGGCGGAACAAAATCGATTCCCCCGCTAATCCCCTCCCAACGAGAATCCGGCCCCAACAGAACCACTTCGTCGCCCGCTTGCGCTGATTCAATCCACCGCGATGCCGGACCTACGATCCCGTGACGAACCATGTCGACATCCACTTCAACCAGGCCGGTGGCAGCTTCGTGGCGCACAGCCCGGGTTGTGTAAGTGCGAATCGTGCACCGCTGCCGGGGTTGAAGGGCTTGAAAGTCTCGATACCAGTTGGGACCCATCGGCAAATGCGCATAGCCACCCTCGTCAGCAGGTAACACCAACTTAATACGCTGATCCCATCCCGGATCAGCCCAATGCTCCAGGGACTGGCCTGTGAAAGTCACACGGCGCATGCTCGCAGTAACGTCACAAATACCTGCAACGCTGACATGGAAGAAACCAAAAGGCTGAGGCTGTGTCTCGGCCACTTCCACACTACTCATCGCGGGCCTGCCGTCTCAGAGCCACCACGTGAATGGTGGCGGCCCACAGGAACCACCAGCGGCGTAAGCGACACAGGATCAGCAATCACACGCGATTGAAGATCAAACACCTGGCGGATCAACGCCTCATCGACAATGTCGGTGGGTGCTCCCGACGCAACAATGCGCCCCTTTTTCATCGCAACAATGTGGTCCGCATATCGAGCCGCCAAGTTAATGTCATGGAGCACGATCACCACAGTTGTTCCACGACGCTCGTTGAGATCGCGCAAGAGATCAAGTACTTCAATCTGATTGGCAAGATCGAGGAATGTTGTTGGTTCGTCCAAAAGCAGCACATCCGTGCGTTGAGCCAATGCCATTGCAATCCACACCCGCTGGCGCTGTCCACCTGACAACTCATCGATCGGACGGTCGGCAAGTTGATCCGTACGGGTAGCTATCAACGCTTCTTCAACGATCTGGTGGTCCGTAGATGACGTGGGTTTAAACATCCCCAGGTGCGGGTGGCGTCCCCTGGCTACAAGATCAGCAACAGTGATTCCTTCCGGAGCAATAGGTTGTTGCGGTAATAGACCAAGCCTGCGGGCCACTCGGCGCGTCCCAATCTGGCGGATATCGACACCATCGAGAAGCACTTGACCATCCATAGGTGCCAAGACTCGGGCCAATGATTTTAAGGTCGTGGACTTTCCGCATGCGTTCGCACCGATAATGACAGTGATTTTGCCCGGAGGAATGAGTAGATCAACCCTGTCTACAACGGTGCGATTCGCGTAGCCGGCGCTAAGTTGGCGGGCTTGAAGAGTCCGGGCTTTTGCCCTCTCTAGCTCGACACCTGCGGGAGCATTGCCTGCAGGAATAGTGGCACTCATGCGGTGGCTCCTGAACGATTGAGTTTGAACAATTGGAAGAGAAGATACGGGGCACCAACAATGCCCGTGACCACACCCACGGGCAGCATCGTTGAGAAAGCATGTTGCCCCACAAGGTCAGCCCCAAGAACGAGGATGGCGCCCATGAGGCCAGACTGTCCCAACAGTGTCGAATCAGTAGACCCCACAACGCGTGCCGTAATAGGCCCCGCCAAGAAAGACACAAAAGCGATGGGCCCTGTAGCCGCAGCGGCAAATGCTGACAGCCCCACCAACGCTAAAAGAGCAACAAGTTTAGTGCGCGCTACATTGATTCCCAGTCCGGCGGCGGCCTCGTCTCCCAGTACGAGGATGCGCAAGTCACGCCCCCGAGACACCAGCAGTCCCCCCAGGAGGACAACCGCTACTCCAAGCAAGGGAACCTGTTGCCATGAGGCGCTCGACAGCGAACCTGACAGCCACCGCATCGCATCCGTGACGTCATAAATTGAGGCGCGTAATTGCACGTAGTTGGTCACGGCAGTAAACATTGCGGATACGCCAATACCAATGAGAATGAGCCTGCCACCTTGGGCATTGCCTGATCCTGACAACCAGAAAATTGCCAGAGCGGTGGCTAAGCCTGCGGCCAGTGCGATGAAATTGACGGACATTCCCGACATGTTGAAGATCAGTATGCAGACGACGGCGGCAGTAGACGCACCTGAGGTGATTCCAACAATGTCAGGGCTGGCCAGTTGGTTTCGCAACATGGTCTGACAAGCCCGACCCGAGATGCCAAAAGCCAAGCCCGCAAGCAACGCAAGAATTGCTCTGGGTAGACGCAATGTCCCCACTGCATAGGACGCGCCCGGTACATCACTGCCCAAGATGACCGCCCACACTTGAGTCGGCGTGTACCAGGTGTCTCCGATCATCACGTCCAATCCGAAGAGGACGACGACCAGCACGATTAAGGCGCCCGTAATGCAGGCCAGGCGTATACGCCGACGGCGCCGCCCCGGCTCAGTAAATCCTTGCTTCAGCGCCTGAGTTCCTATCGGCGATGCTGACAACGACACAGGTGAGTGCATGGTCATAGGGACCTCACCTTCGCTCCTCGAGCAATCGCGATGAGCATTGGGGCACCCACGAAAGCGGTGATCACCCCGACAGGGATTTCCGACGGGGCGATGAGGACACGCCCCAAGACATCTGCGACGGTAAGTAGTAATGCCCCGCCCAAACCCGACAGCACCAGCAGCCACACGTGTCCTGGGCCCACTAGCATCCGCACAGCGTGAGGAACCATAAGACCAACAAAACCAATAGGCCCTGCGATTGCGGTAACCGTTGCACATAAAAGCACGCCAGCAAGGGCAGCAATCCCTTTGACAAGGGGAACATTGACTCCCAAGCCGACCGCGGCCTCGTCCCCTAAGGCAAGGGAGTCAAGCGGACGCGCAACCAGCATTGCCAGCATCACTCCCACGAGGACGAAGGGGCCAATCGTTCCTAAAGATTCCCATGTACCTCGACCAAGTGAGCCCACCTGCCAGAAACGGAACGCGTCCAGGCTCTGCGCCCGAGGCAGCATTATTGCGCTGACGACGCTGGACAAAGCTGCCGTGGTGGCAACCCCCGCGAGAGCTAGTTTGATGGGAGTTTGTCCACCTGGCCCAGCCGACCCAATGGACTCAACAAAGATCGCGGTGAGAATCCCACCAATGAGCGCCAACCACAAGAATGTGAATAGGCCCGAGGCTGAAAAGAAGGCGATGCCGATAACGACGGCCAGTGATGCCCCCGTGTTAATTCCCAGGATGCCGGGGTCAGCTACCGGGTTACGAGTAATGGATTGCATCAATGCGCCCGAAATGCCTAGCGCCAGACCGCAAGTCAAACAGATTGCGGTGCGCGGGATGCGTTCTTGAACCGCCAACGCACCGATGCTAGAGCCGGTGGCTCGCAGGCCTTCAAGAAGTTCACCTACGGACACTGTTCTGGCTCCGAATGCAAGTGAAGCGAGCGCGGATGCCAGAACTAGGAGGAGAAGAGCAACGGCGCCTACTTGGCCTTGCCCTCGTCTCTTTGGTTGCCGCGGTAGCACGCCTGTGGGCGCGGCGAAACCGCCCTCAACATTTTCTATACGGGTCGAGGGCGGCTCACCGGCTGCCATTGGCTTCACTTGACCTTGGCTGCTGCCTTGGCGATGTCAGCGACGTAGGTGGAGATTCCCCACGGAATCGACAAGGCGGTGGGGTTGGTCGATGCTGCGTATGCGCCATTTCCGACGAACACGACCGCGCCATTCTTAATGGCTGGAACGGTGCCGATCAGCGCGTCTCCCTGATATGCGGCTAGTTCGGATTCTTCGCCGTACATGACGATGACATCAACATCGCTGAGCTGGTCGACGTTCTCTGCTGACACCTGGACATAGAAGGAGGTGGGGTCGGCCTCGGAAGCTGTCTTGACGGATTCGGGCACACCAAGGCCGAGGTCTGCCAGGAATGCAGTGCGCGGGTCAGTGGTGGTGTAGTAGCCGATCTGCGACATGTCTGCTGAAGATCCGTAGAAGAAGGCTGCAGTTTTGCCTTCAAGTTCGGGGTACTTGGCGACCTCGTCAGCGATCTGTTTTTCGAGGTCGGCCACAAGCTTGTCGCCCTCTTCGACCTTATTAATGGCCTTGGAGTTCATGGTGATCATTTCACGCCAGGGGGTCCCCCATGCCACTGTCGGGTAGGCGACGGTCGGGGCGATAGCTGAGAGCTTGTCGTAGTCCTCTTTGGTCAGGCCAGAGTATGAAGCAAGGATGACGTCGGGGTTGGTGGCTGCGACTGCTTCGAAGTTGACTCCGTCGGTCTCATCGAAGAGGACGGGGGCTTCTTCTGCCCCCATTTCTTCAACGGCTTTCTTGGTCCATTCGAGCATTTGCGAGTCGTCTTCGACGCCCCATGTTTGAGCTGCGAAGCCAACGGGCATAACGCCTAGGGCCAGGGGAACATCTTGGTTTGCCCAGTTGACGGTAGCGACTCGTTCGACTTTTTCTGGGATCTGTGTGGTTCCGAATGCGTGCTCAATGGTGGTGGCAACCGCCGTGTCGTGGCTGGCACTGGACTCGGTACTCTGATTGGCTGAACCGCTAGAGCAGGCGGACAGCATCACAACAGAGAGGGTGGCAATGCCTGCCACGATGGTGTTTCGGAGACGCATTCGATCATGCCTTTCGCAAAAAGAAAGTGTTAACAATGCATAGGCTAACCTAATTTAGGTTGCCTGCACTGTGCGAAATCTTTCACTTTGACCTGAGCCCCCGTTAAACACAGAAAACCCCGCCATCACAAGGATGGCGGGGTTCCCAATGCGGAGACGGCGGGATTTGAACCCGCGAGGGGCTATGCACCCCTACCTCCTTAGCAGGGAGGCGCACTCGACCGGACTATGCGACGTCTCCAGTGCCGCCCAGAATAAGGTACTTCGCGCGTTGTTCCAAACACACTAAGGCCTCATTCGACCGGCTTGGCGGAGGGCGAGGGATTCGAACCCCCGGTGCCATTGCTGACACAGCGGTTTTCAAGACCGCCACCTTCGGCCACTCGGTCAGCCCTCCGGACTCACTGATGGTACCTGAATCACCGCCCCGTGGGCACATCCACACAAAATGCAGTCCATCTCAATATGGTCTGCTGCTAGCTCCACAGGACTTCGGCGACGGCCATCAACCCTCAGTGACGTGAGAAGAAATTCCAAGATTTCTTATCCGACGGCGGTTCTTCCGGATGATCTAGCAGATCGCGCGAAAGCGCAGAAGCAAATGGCGGCCACAACGGGACCCGCGCAGCCAACATCGACTGGACTGCGTGGTAAACATCCCAACGCGAAGACTTTGCCAACACCAGCTGACGGTTCAAGGAGTCCAGGCGACGAATCCATCGACCCGGCTGCGTAATGAGGTAGTCGTTGACGTAGTCAACGAATGAGCGGTAGCAATGTTCATAGTGCTCGACCTCGGCAATGCCGGCGCCATCGTCAAGCATGGCGCGCCGGATCGCGACCGTCGCACAGATCCCCTCGCACACCACCCACTGCTGGTGTTCGTCCTCGCCAGGCAAAGGCTGCCCATCCTGGTCAACAACCGTGGCAAAACCGGGCTCGCCCTCGTTGCGACGCCAAGCATCGACGCGCGCACGCTCGAAAAGCTCGATTCCCATTTCCTTGAGGTAATCGGGCTGGCTGCGTCCCATGGAGCGTAGTCCCGCGCGAATCTGCAGCGCCAGACGCGACCACTGCAAGGCGTGGCCGACCACGTAACCGTGATAGATCCGACGCCGATCGTGATGGCCTTGAGGCTCACCATTTAGGGGTTTCCACTGCGCGTCAAAGTATTCGGGCAGGCGCCAGTCATTCGCTGCAGCAACCTCGTGCACGAACGAGGCCATTGCCTCGGCTCGCTCAAGCCACACCGGATCAGTCGTGGCCTCAGCAGCCGCCAGATATGCCTCCGCAGTATGTAACAGCGTTCCCATTGAACGCACCGGCAGCGCCTGCGTGAAAGCCTCATCGAATTGATCGCGCACCAAATCATGGCCCTCAAGCCAATGACGTTCCTGATCGTGGAGCAATTCATTGAGGAGCTCATAGGCGCCCTGGCGGTTAGCTACAGCAGCCGCCGTCACACCCAGGATCACATAGGCATTGTGGTACTGAGACTTTGAGCGGCCAGCCTCATCCCAGGGCACACCGTGGCCTGGGTCGTCCGGCTCAGGCTTAATTGACGTCCACATGCCGCCATTAACCGGATCAACAAAGTAGTTTGTGAGCGATTTGAGGGCATGGTCGGCGTAGCGGCGCGAGCCGGGCAGCCCCATAAGGGTCCCTAGAGAGAACACATAGAGCATACGCGCTGTAACGGCCAGGTCGATGCTGCGTTCAAGATCAGGCTGGCCGTCATCGTCAAGGTGGGCAAAGCCCGTGGCAACGATCGCGCCCTCTGCCTCGGCAATCAGAGCCTGCATCTGGGCAGACAACCAGCGATTGTGTTCAACGGAATCGAACCATCCCACGGGAGTTCTCCTGACGTCCTCGTCATTGAATCGGATTCGGCGTGACCGCCGTTACAGTCAATAAGAGTAGCGGGTTCCGCCCTCATCTCCATATTCGCTCCCTTCGAGGACGGCGGGAAAGAGTTCCGCAGATCGGTCGGCAGTACACAAACGAGGGCGACGGGTGCCACACTTAGCCCATGCATGAAAGAGCTGGCACAGTTGCCCTTCCAGAAGACCTCATCAACGTCGACGAGGTCATCTCGGCCTACTACGACATCGAACCAGATCCGCGTGATATCAATCAGCGGGTCACCTTCGGAACATCCGGTCACCGCGGTTCCTCTTTGGACGGCAAGTTCAATGAGGGCCACATCGTGGCCATCACCGCGGCCATCATCGAATACCGCGCATCACAGGGGATCGACGGGCCCCTCTTTATCGGCCGCGACACCCATGCTCTGTCTGAGCCTGCCTGGCGCAGCGCCCTCGAAGTTCTGGCAGCCGCAGGTATCGAGACTCGCATTGATTCGCGTAACTCTTACACGCCAACCCCCGCTGTTTCAGTAGCCATCCTGGGCGCAAACGGCGCACCCCAGAATCTGCGCACGACGGGCCCGGGACTGGCCGACGGTATTGTTGTTACGCCTTCCCACAATCCGCCTCGCGACGGCGGTTTCAAGTACAACCCACCTCACGGCGGCCCCGCAGACGCAGACGCCACCGGATGGATTGCCAACCGCGCCAACGAAATCCTTGAAGAAGGCTGGCGCAAGGTCCCCCGTGTGACCGGCAGCGACCTGCTTGAATACGACTGCATTCAGTCCTTTGACTACATGCACTGCTACGTCGACCAACTCGACACCGTCATCGACATCGAGGCAATCCGCAAAGCAGGCATCCGCATTGGAGCCGACCCTCTCGGCGGCGCCTCCGTTGACTATTGGGCTGCCATTGCAGAGCGCTACGGTCTGGATCTGACCGTGGTTAATCCGGTAGTCGACCCTGCTTGGCCCTTCATGACACTGGACTGGGACGGCAAGATCCGTATGGATTGTTCCTCTCCCAACGCCATGGCTTCGCTGCGTCAGACCATGACACCCGACGCAGACGGCAATACGCCTTATGACATTGCCACGGGCAACGATGCGGATTCGGACCGCCACGGCATTGTCACCCCCGACGGTCTGATGAATCCAAATCACTATCTGGCAGTTGCCATCGACTACCTCTTTACCCACCGTCCAGGCTGGCGAGATGATGCAGCCGTGGGCAAGACCCTGGTGTCTTCAGCGCTCATTGACCGCGTCGTTGACAGCATGGGCCGCAAGCTCATCGAAGTTCCCGTCGGATTTAAGTATTTCGTGCCCGGACTGCTTGACGGTTCCGTTGGTTTTGGGGGCGAGGAATCTGCTGGCGCGTCCTTCCTGCGCATGGACGGCACCGTGTGGTCCACAGACAAGGACGGCATCATTTTGGCGCTGCTAGCGTCTGAAATCCTGGCCGTCACCGGCAAGACCCCCTCCCAACTGCACGCCGAATTGGTCGAACGCTTTGGAGCCTCGGCGTACGCCCGCATCGACGCCCCCGCCAACCGCGAGGAAAAGGCGAAGCTGGCAGCCCTCTCCCCCGAAGACGTCACAGCCACAGAGCTTGCTGGCGACGGCATCACCGCAAAGCTCGTGCGCGCTCCTGGCAACGACGCACCAATCGGCGGCTTGAAAGTCACCACCGAATCCGCGTGGTTCGCCGCACGCCCGTCGGGCACGGAGGACGTCTACAAGATCTACGGAGAATCCTTCAAGGGTGCGCAGCACCTGACTCAGGTGCAGGAAGCTGCCAAGGCACTTGTCTCTGACGCGCTGGGCTGATCTGACAGGCTTGGACAGTCGTCAGGAACTGCAGGCGTTGAGGGGCCGCAACCCAGGAGGTTGCGGCCCCTCTCTTGGCGGCAAAACCCTGACATTGTGAGGAAATCACCTCTGCAAATTAGGTGAGGCTCCGATTATCTTTAATAAAGAGTCCATTCCGTCATCCAGGAGCTCTTCGCTATGACAGCCCAGGCGCCACACAAACAAGCGGTTCCCAATCCTCCGCTGCCGTGGGGACGCCTATTCTTCTTGATTTTCGCCGCTGTCTCACTGCTCATGGGGCTCAACGCCGCCCTCGTACGCCTTGGGGCACTTGCCCCCATTTCTTCCACCGACTTGGGAACCATCCACGGCATCCTCATGATCTACGGATTCTTGGGGACCGCGATCTGTCTTGAACGGGCTGTAGCCCTCCAGTCCGGATCCAGCAGGCCCCGGCGGTGGGCGTACGCGGCTCCACTCTTATCTGGCGCCGCAGGTGTGGGAGCAGTGGGCGTCGCACTCAATGAGGGCCTTCGGAACACTCTGGCACACCTGCCGATCCCCCAATTCGTTGCATCGCACCTGACTGGCTTTCAACCGGCCCGAATGCTTCCCGGATTCCTGTGGACCCTGGCAATGATGGTCCTCATTGCCATCTACATTCACGTGTGGAACAAACGCCAACAGTCCATCGCCGTGCTCGTTCAAGGACTCGGAGCTTTTATTGGATTTGGAGGAGCACTGCTGTGGTGGCGCGGCCTGGAAGTTCCTCAGATTGTCCGGTGGTGGCTGATGTTTCTAGTCATCACGATCATTGGTGAACGCTTGGAATTAGCGCGACTCAATTTCTTAGCTGCGGGAACCGAAAGACGGATCCTTACTGAGGTATGCGGCGTCATCTTGGGCCTAGTAGCGATCCTGATTGTGCCCAATGTTGGCTATCCAATCCTTGGATTAGCCCTCGGCATCATGGCCATCGACACCGCATGGCATGACGTGGCCCGTAGGACAATCAAGCTACCGGGACTGCCCCGCTTGGCAGCGACTTGCATGTTGACCGGCTATTCGTGGGCTCTGGTACCCGCGATTATGTGGGTGGTGGCACCCCCAACCTATGACGGCTATGCATATGACACAGGCGTACATGCGCTGACCATTGGTTTCGTCGTGTCCATGGTGCTGGCCCACGCTCCCGTCATCATCCCTGCGGTCGCTAAACGCGAAGTACCTTTCCACCCGATCGCATGGTTGGCTTTCGTTTTCCTTGAAGCGTCCCTGCTACTTCGTATCGTGGCCGGCGTCAGGCAAGCCGACGGGGCTTGGAGGCTCGGCGGAACGCTTGGCGTCATGGGGATGTTGATCTTTGTGGTGGTGACCCTGACACTGACGGTTCGACAGGCTCGACGTGTCCGGAGCGCCGTCTCTTTGGAATCACCCGCAAAAATAGACGCAGTCGTGCCCGGAGAGCATGATCTCCCCGCTGACGACCCGCAGAATTCTGCGGATGTGTTACCAACGGTTTCCACGACTGTGTCTAAAAACGCGGGTGAGCCACAGGAGACCGCGCTATGAACCTACAAATCGGACATTCGGGCACCCAAAAACCAGCGAAACGAGCAAGTCGCGTCGCACGCACCGACCGCTTGACCACCCTTTGGCTACTAACCGCTGCACTGGCAGGGGCCCTGACAATTCTTAGCCGCGGAATCTTGCCTCAGCCACTGTGGACCATGGTCCACGTCGTCACCCTGGGAGTCCTCACTAACGGCATTTTCCAGTGGTCGTGGTATTTCTGCAGAGCCCTTCTACGCCTGCCAGCCAACGATCCTCGTGCAGGGCGAGACAACACCATCCGCATCCTGTGCTTCAACGCCACTTTTGTTCTGCTCATCGTGTCAATGTGGTCTGGGTGGGTAATCGGAACAATCACCGGAGCAACCCTGGTTGGGGTGATTGCCGCGTGGCATGGTCTAGGTCTGGTTCTGGCGGCACGCAGCCGGTTGGCTTCACGCTTTGCCGTCGTCATCCGCTACTACATCTGCGCCGCCGCATTCTTGGTCCTTACCTGCGTTTTCGCAGGTTTGACCACCGTCGCCATGTTTAGCCAGACAGCACCCACATGGTTGGTTGGAACCCGCGACACTATTACCTTGGCTCACGCAATCAGCGGAGTTGGAGGCTGGGTGGGACTGACCATGGGAGGCACCATCATCACCCTGGGGCCCACAGCCATCCGCACTCGGATCGACCCGGACGCCGTACGTTTTTCCACCGCAGCTTTACCCGCATGGGTAGTTGGCCTCCTCACAGCCATCGCGGCAGCAAGCTTTGGCCAGCTTCGCACCATGGGAGCTGGCCTGCTGTTAGTCGCCGTATCAGCTGGCGTCGGCATCGTCTTCCCACTTGCACGTACTGCCACACGAAAAGGCCCATCAGAGTACGGCGCCTGGTCGATGTGCCTGGGAGTGGCATGGATCCTCGTAGGAGTCCTAGCTGTCGCCGCCGCAACTATGACACAGCCTGACGCCACAGCTTTAAGGGCAGCAAACTTATCGTGGCTGCCCGTCATCGGTCTAGGCGGCTTGGGCCAGGTATTCATGGGGGCATTGGTTTACCTCATGCCCGTAGTCATCGGCGGCGGACCATCCATCGTCCGCCAAGGAGTCACCACTTTAGAGTCATGGGCTCCCGCTCGCGAAACAGCACGCAACTTAGTGGTCGCACTCTTGGCGATGACCACTGTCACCAACCATCAGCGCATACAAGTGGCGTGCTGGATCCTTCTGCTGGCCACCTACATCATCGATATTGCGCTCATCGCGGTCTCTGGCGTTCGCCAGACCAAAGCAGCCAGAGCTGCACGGTCCCACAACGCAACTACTCCAACACGATCAACAACTGCCGGAGGCACTCATGACTGAACAACCCGCCAGCACTACTGGGGCCGCTCAGCCGGGCCGAAAGAACCCTTCGGGCGACCATTCCCCTACGTCGCGAGCTGGCATGGCCGTCATGGCTGTCGTCGGTGTGGCAGCAGTGATCTTGGCAATTGTCCTGTCAGACCCGACCTCTACATCTTCGACGGCCACAACAACGCCGGCCGGACAAGCTTCGTCGGCTTCGGTAACGCCCACCGGCCACACCACCGAAGTAACAGTGGGTGTGGACGGCATGTCCTTTACGCCATCAACCATCGAGGTGCCCGTCGGCGACGAACTGGTCATCACCTTCGAAAACACCGGCGATCAGCGCCACGACCTCGTGCTCGAAAACGGGCAATCTTCTGGGTCTGTTGCCCCAGGTGATTCCGTTGTCATCGAGGCCGGGGTGATTTCCCAAGACATGCGCGGCTGGTGTTCCCTACCCGGCCATGAGCAATCCGGCATGACTTTAACCATCCACGCAACCGGGGCGACGAGCACCAACGCAGAGTCCCACGCGGCACATTCAAACGATAGTCACAGCGGGCACGCTGCCTCGTCCTCGTCGACAGTCAACGCCGAAGACCTCATCGCCTACGCGCAGACTGTGGAGCCTCGCGACCCGAAGCTCGCGCCGGTGCCGGAGGGCAACGAGCATTCCTACACCTTTACCGTGACCGAGCAGACCGAGCAGGTCACCAACAACCTGACGCGCGAAACGTGGACTTTTAACGGCACAAATCCGGGGCCGGTGTTGCACGGGAAGGTCGGCGACACTTTCCACATCACCCTGGTTAACGAGGGCACCATGAGTCACTCAATCGACTTCCATGCGGGCCTTGTGTCACCGGATGAAAACATGCGCTCAATTGAGCCCGGGGAGACCCTTAAGTACACTTTTGTCGCTGAAAATGCGGGAATCTGGCTGTATCACTGCTCGACTGCACCCATGTCGATGCATATTGCCAACGGCATGTATGGGGCGGTTGTCATTGATCCGACTGACTTAGATCCGGTGGATCACGAATACGTGATGATCGCCGGGGAATTGTATTTGGGTGGGGATGGCGAAGTTGCAAACGCGCAGAAAATGGCGGCGCTCCAGCCCGATGCCATGACCTTTAACGGCACGGCATTCCAGTATCGAGCCCATCCGATCAGTATCAAGACCGGTGACCGGGTGCGCGTGTGGGTGCTCGATGCTGGCCCCAATATTCCACTGGCTTTCCATGTGGTGGGCACCCAGTTCGACACTGTGTGGCGTGAAGGTTTCTATGAGATTCGCGGTGGAGGGACGGGCGGTGGCGCTGCCCAGGTATTGGCGCTGCAGGCAGCCGAGGGCGGGTTCGTGGAGTTCACTCCGCTGGAAGCCGGACACTACAACTTCGTTAATCATGCGATGAGTTTGGCTGAGAAGGGCCAGCAGGGAACTTTCGAAGTGACAGACTGATTCCTGGTTGCTCATCGACGAGGGCGGATCAAGCTAGGGGGATGTATTAACGCGCCCTCTAAAACCGAAGGTCTAGGATCCGGGCTCCTAGGGTGCTCAACGCCACGCGATCTGCTGGGGGACGGCGGTGTGAGCGCCGATAGGCTGGAAGGATGCTGTCGACATACGCTGAGATTTTGAAGCTGAAGGGAGCTTGGCGCTTTTCCTTCGTGGGATTGGTGCTGCGCCTGCCCATGTCGATGACCAGTATTTCCACGATTCTGCTGATCAAGGCGGAGTATGGGAACTATTCGATGGCGGGCGCTGTGTCCGCCGTCAATGTCGTTGCCTTGGCTTTATGTGCCCCAACTTTGTCGCGGCTCGTTGATAGACACGGGCAGCTTAAAATCATGGGACCGTCTCTGGCGGTGTCGGCATTGTCGACATTGGGACTATTGCTTGCAGCCTTGACTCATGCGCCTGCCTGGATCCTTTTCGTGTGCGCGGCGTTGGCGGGTGCCACCTGGGGTTCTCCCGGGGCGCTGGTGCGTTCGCGGTGGGCTCATGTGGTGGATGAGCCTGGCCAGTTGACAACTGCTTATGCTTTTGAAGCTGCAATGGATGAATTGGTATTCATCCTTGGGCCAGTGTTGTCAACCGTCCTGGGGACGACGATTCATCCGGGCACAGGAGTTAGTCTGTCCTTCACATTCTTGGCGCTTGGCGGGGCAGGGTTCTTGTCCCAGAGAAGGTCTGAGCCCACTCCCGTTCCACGTATCGAAGGCGAGGTTCGCCAATCGGTCATCCGCAGGCCCGCTGTTGTCGTGATGGCGTTGACCTACATCGGGGCGGGCATGATGTTTGGCTCGAACGATGTGGCGGTAGTGGCTTTCGCCGAGGAGCAGGGTGCTGAGGCAATGTCGGGTGTTTTGCTGGCGATTTTCTCACTCGGGTCTTTAGCTGCTGCCCTTGTGTATGGAGCCCGCCCGTGGGGTGCTCCATTGTGGAAACTCTTCGCTATTGGGGTCGTTGCTTTAGCGGCAGGTACGTCAATGTACCTTTTTGCGCATAATCTGTGGATTATGGCGCTTGTCATGGTTGCCACAGGAATGGCCTGCGCCCCGACAATGACAAACGTCAACATGATTATTGCCAAGGTTGTTCCCGCCCGGCAGCTGACTGAAGGTCTGACCTGGATGTCAACGTCAATGAACCTTGGTGTGTCGTTGGGGTCAGCTGTTGCCGGTCCCCCCATCGACCGATTCGGATCTTACGGCGGCTATGTGATGATGGTGGGCGCTGCCTGGGTCATGGTGTTCTTCATGTTCATCGGCTTGGGTACTTTGAAACGCGAAACTGAAGCTGTTGTTCGGCCTCGTTTGGGTTGAGGTTGCTTCACGTTATGGGTGGTGGTGGCCCCAAACGCTTCGTTTGAGGCCACCACCATCAATCACAGGAACGGCCTGACAGCCGCATACCTGTTACTTGATCATCTTGCGTTTGCGACCAAGGGCAACCACACCACCAGCAGCCAACACCGCAGCCACCCCAAGAAGCAACGCGGTGTCCGTACCAGTACGAGCCAAGGAACCCTTACCGGCCTTGCCCTTCGACTTCGAATCCTTGCCAACGCCAGACTGATCCTTGACCTCTGCACTCTGATTCGTGTCCGTCTTCGGCTTGTCAGCCCCACCCTGAGCAACCACCTCAATGGTCGCCCGAGCCAACTCAACACCCTCAGCATCGGTAGCAATCACCGTGTGCTCACCAACCGCAAAGTCAGCGGGAACCGTCCACACCAGCGCAAACGTCCCGTCGCTACTAACCGTTGGAGTCCCAGCAACAACCGGATCAGAGTGAACAGTCAACGTCACAACCGAACCCGCATCAAAACCAGAACCCTTCAACTCAACAGAACCACCCTGGGCAACCCTGGACGGATCAACAACCAAACCAGGCGACACAACAGGATCATCAACCGGCGCAACGCCAACTGAGAACGAGTATGAACCCGATCCAACCTTGATCTCAGCCACACCATTTTCGATGCCAACAAGTTCAACGCCTTCAACTCCACTGCTCACAGCAGTTTCGCCCTCGAAAACAGTCTCCCCTTCACCAACAGTGGGGACATAAACCGTCGCAGACGCATTAGCCGGAACCTCGACCTTGTACGACAGCTTGCCGTTATCACCCAGCTTCCAATTCGACACAATGTCACCATAAGGAGAAGCAAACGTCGCATTCACCCAGGAAATACGACCCTTGGGATCAACAAGAGGCCTCAACACCGAATGCTGATATCCCGGCGACGCCGGATCCAAATTAATCCCAGCAACATTGTTATAAATCCACTTCGACACCGCGCCGTACGCATAGTGATTAAACGAATTCATTGAGACGTCTCCGAATCCGTCGGCCTTGGTGTACGAGTTCCAACGCTCCCAGAACGTTGTTGCCCCTTGATCCACCGAATACAACCACGACGGATATGTGTGGGAGAGGATCAAGTTGTAGGCGGCTTCTACCTGTCCGTTATCCGATAGGGCGGGAAGGATCACGGGTGTTCCAAGGAAACCAGTCGTCAGCGTCGGTTCGCCATTCTCGCCAGCCAACGACAACTCTGCGAGGTGGGCTGCGAGAGTTTCTGCTTGGCCATCAGGATACAAACCGAATTGGAGGACCATCGAGTAGGCGGCCTGGGTATTTAAATCTTCTCCGACAAGCGTTGTGCTGCCATCGGGGAAGTAGGTAGACAGGAACTCGGCTTTCCACTGGTCACGCCACGCAATGTAGGTGTCAGCGTCATCGACATGGCCCGCAGCTCGCGCCATTTGCTCCATGAGTTCAATGGCGTGGACCTTATAGACCTGGAAGACAAACTGTGTGTCTGTCTTTGCGAACGCTAGCCAGTCGCCGAGGACGGCTCCACGCTTGTCGTCGTGGAGAGCCTGGGCGTATGCCTTCATCTGAGCGTAGTTGTCCTCGATGATCGCGACATCACCATATGTCTGCCATAGTGCATGAGGGACGATGATGGCAGCATCAGTCCACGGGTCAGAGGCACCATTGCCGAAGCCCCAACCTGAATGCCAGGGGGCAAATCGCGGATAGTGCCCACCTTCAAGCTGGCTGTCAGCCATATCGATGGTGGTGAACTTTCCTAGGAACGCGCGCACATCAGCTGTCATGGATGCGGTCGGTGCAAAGACCTGAATGTCTCCAAGCCATCCCATTCGTTCATCGCGAGCAGGAGTGTCTGTGGGGATTGACAGGAAGTTGCCGCGTAGGCCGTTGATGGTGTTTTGGTACAGCTTATTGAAGCCGTCTTCTGAAGATTCGAAACTCATGGTGAGTTTGTCAGCAGAAGATAGGAGCATGGCTTTTACGTCTGCTGATTGCACTGTTTGAGGTTGGAATCCTCCGACACCGGATACCTCGAGATAGCGGAATCCGTGGAGTGTGAACTTGGGTTGGAATGTGCCCGTTCCGCTCTGTCCGATCGTGTAGTAGTCCGTGACCTTTGCGGACCTGAAGTTGGCGTTGTAGATGGTTCCTTCTGGACCGTCGGCTCCGGCTGAAGCATCGTTGAGCATTTCACCGTGGGAGAGCTTGACGATCTGCCCGGGCTGGCCGGTCACAGTAATTTGTGGAACACCGACCAGGTTCTTACCGAAGTCAAATACGACGTTTCCGTTAGCATCCACTGTTCGCTCAACCGGCGAAATTTCTTCAATGAGTTTGATGGCGGTGGCTTCATCGCCCACTACACGCCCGATAGTGTCTGCCGAAATTTGAGCCTGCTCCCACGAGGAGTCGTCGAAGGAGGCTGTTGACCAGCCCTGAATAGCGGGTTCGAGGTTGGCATCGTAGTTCTCGCCATCCATGAGGTTGGAATCAGTAATCGGACCGTTGCCGTAGTAGGACCAGCTTGAGTCCGTGGGAATGTTTGCAACTGATCCGTCGGCGTACTCGAGTCGAAGGAGAGCTTTGAGTGAAGGCTGGCTGCCATATGGTTTGTGAAGCGCTCCGTATGAGCCCGAGTACCAGCCGTCACCTACTTCGGCTCCAAGCGCGTTGACTCCGTTAGTGATCAGATCGCTGACATCGTAGACGTTGTAGAGCGCTGTCTTGTAGAAGTCTGAAGTCCCTGGAGCGAGGTAGGAGTCACCGACTTTTTGTCCGTTGAGTTCGAATTCGTAGACTCCGAGTGCGCTGGCATAAAGGTGTGCGGATTTGATGTCTCCATGAGCGGAGAAGGCTTTTCGGTACAGTCCGTCAGATGGGCGCGGATCTGTTTCCTGAACGCTTGTTCCGTCGACGTTAATCCAACCGTCTTTGATTTCTGCACCGTCGAGTCCTGCAAAGATTGACGAGGCCGGATCCGCCGTGAGGGTCTCGACGTTTTCGTTGAGTTTCTCGGGTTCAGTCGCCTTGGGCATCGTCAAGTTGAGGTTGGCGTACTGTGCGCTGAGGCCTTGCAGCCCTAACCCGAGCAGCCCGGCCCTAATGAGTTTGCGGTTGCCTGCCAGGTTAAACGCTGTCAAATTGTTGCCGTCTAATTGGATCGTCCACGCAGATCCGCTGGGGAAGACGTTGTCAATTGGACCGTCTTGCGTGATCGTCACTGTGTGCGGCTGGGTCGGGTCGAAGTTTTCCAGGACGATATCGACTGGTTCGAAGAGTTGTTCTTGCGTCCATGTTTCACCGCTGGGCGCAGATCGCTCGCGAGCGAAGACGGAGAGGTTACCGTTGCCGTCACCTTCGAGGAGCTGGAAGTGCCAGACTCCATCAATCTGCCTGACGGCTGCTGCGAGATAGTCGTCGTCGTACCCTGCAAAGTTAAGAGAGGCTCCGCCTTCGTTGATTTTGAAATCGGCGGAGAGTTGGAAGTTCATCGTGTCGAAACGGTCTTCGTTTCGCGTCGGCTCGTCGTAGGTCTGTGTGATCCATTGGGCGCCCGCCCAGTTCGTCACGCCATCGGTAGACCGCAAACCCGTACGGAACTGCGACTCAACAGGATCAGACGCGTTGCCCTGACCATCCCAAACCGTCACACTCCACGAATACGACGTCGAAGCAGCCAACTCAGGACCCTCATACCGCACATCAATGCTCTTAGAAGACTCCGTCTTCCCAGAATCCCACACAACACTTCCAGACGGATCCATCACCCGAACCTGATACGCCGACTGAACAGCCGCCCTCGCATCAGACTCAGACTTCCAAGAAAAAACAGGAACCCCATCAACCAACTGAGCGTCAGCCAAAGAATTCACCGCCGGATCAACAACCCTCAACACCGAAGGCGCCGCAACCGCCGGACCGGCCACAACAAAACCACCCATGACAGCAACAGCACCTGCAACCGCCACAAGTCGCCTTCGACCATTCCACAAACTACGAGACATACAAAAGTCCAATCCATACTGATCGAACCAACACCAAAACACACGCACCCAACACAGGAGCATGCAAAGCCACAGAAAAGACGACACCGCCCAATCAAGGCAAAGACGCGAAAGCCACAACGACCAACGCTCCGCGATGAGTTAACTCCACGTCACCACCAGCAACACTGCCAACAACGACGCAACACCAATGATGCAGGCCACAACCCAACCTGTCAATGAAAGGATTCACAACAACTATCGAGAGGTAGTCTCCCGACGCATAGTCGAATTGCGAACGATTAGTTCAGGAGTAAGAACAGTTCGCTGATGCACATGAGTATCGACCGAAACCATCTCTGCTAATAGCAGGTTGATTGCCGCCTCGCCCATCGCATATCCCTGCATAGCAATGCTGGTCAACGGAACAACGCAGTCAGATGCGAAGAGGTTGTTATCGCATCCCATGACGGCAATTTCATGAGGTATTGACACTCCACGAGAGCACAGAGTGTTGACGATGCTTGCGGCTAGCCCGTCAGTTACCGCAATAATGCCATCTGGCCGGTCCTGACTGGGGCGATCTAAGATTTCCAGTGCAACCTCAACAGCATTAGATTCCTTAATGTTGTCAACGTTAATCTCTTCGAAGACTACCTCTGGGCCACACTCGGCGAAAGCACGATGGATCCCCGAACGCCGCATCCGCACGGGTTGATATTCCTCGTCTTGACCTGCAACGAATGCAATATGATGACACCCAATGTCAATCATGTGGCGTACAGCCATATATCCAACATGCTCATTGTCAACGACGACGGTGCACTGACCACCGTCACCCTGGTCATAGTTAATAAGGACAACAGGAACACCTCGAGCTTTTAACTTGGCGATGTGGTGGGCAGAATCCTGCATCGGAGCAAGGAGCAAACCTGCCACGCGCGCCTCGTTAAAGGAGTCGACATTGTCCCCTTGAGCTTGGAAGTCGTCGACGGAGTCAGCAAGAAGCAGGTTGTGTCCAGCTTTGCGAGCTGCTGCTTGAGCGCCTCTAGCCGCCTCGACGAACATCGAGTTGGCCAGCGAGATGACAACTAGTCCGATGCTGCCCGAACCGCCTGCGGCAAGAGAACTGGCATTTGCGTTGCGCACGAAACCTAACTCATCAATCGCCCGGCGCACACGGTCAATGGTCGAGGGCGACACACGTTCGGGGTGGTTGAGAACATTGGATGCGGTCCCCAAAGAAACTCCCGCCCTTTCAGCCACATCGTGTAGTTTGGGGGCGCCTCCCACTGCGGCAGGCATGCAATTCTCCTCTTCCATCCCGAACGTATTCGGGAACCAAAACGACTTAGCCCTTCACTGCTCCAGCCGTCATGCCTTCTTGAATCTGACGGTTGAAGAACATGAACATAATGAGCGGGGGGATCGTAATCAATAGGACATCCATGAATAGGAGGTTCCATTGATTCAAGCCCTGCGATTGGAAATTGTAGAGCGTCAATTGAACAGTTTCATTTCCCGCTCCTGGCAAGAAATACAGGGCGTAGGTGAAGTCGTTGAACACAGACACTGCCTGAACCACAACGACCGTGACAATAGTTGATCGAAGCAGCGGGAAGATCACCGTAAAGAACAGACGAAGGGGACCCGCACCATCGATTACAGCAGCCTCGTCAAGCTCTTTGGGAATGGTGGCAACGAAGGCACGGAACAGCATGATGCAGAATGACAAACCAAACGCGACATGTACGGCAATTAAACCGGCCAATGACTTGTATAAACCGATCCCGTCAAGCACCCAAATAGTCGGCACGACGGCCGGAGGAATGATCAGGCCCATCATCACAAAGAGGTTAATGACCGGGTTCCACTTCGACTTACGTCGCTGCAAGACGTATCCGACCATCGCACCCAGGACTACTTGGATAGCAACAGCAGCAACAGTGACAATCGCCGAGTTAATGAAGGCTCGGATAATCACATAGTCCTGGGTTGCGATGACCGTTTTAAAGTTCTCAACAAACGCCCATTCTGTGGGCAAAGAGAAGTCAAGCAGCGAGGCTTCCTTCTGAGTTTTTGAAGCCGTCAGGACGATGAAGACAAACGGGACGATAAAAACGACAACACTAACCAGGATCGCAACGATCCCAGGGATCAGGCCTTTTTTCGTTTTCTTATTTTCGGAGACTGTGACTGCGGCGCTCATTGGTTATCCGCCTTTCGATTCAGCCAGATGTTCAGTGGGATCACGATGAGCGCAATCACCAGGAACAGGACGACGTTTCCAGCGGTGGATAGACCGTAGAACCCAGCTTGGTATTGCTTGTAAATGACTGATGCGATGACGTCAGAGGAGAATCCAGGGCCGCCCCGCGTCATCGTCCAGATGAGATCAAAGGAACGCAAACCACCAATGAGAGACAAGATAATGACGGTAACTGTGGCTGGCCGAGACAGAGGCAAAGTGATGTTTTTGAAGATTTCCCAAGATCCGGCGCCATCCATCTTGGCGGCTTCCACGTAGTCTTTCGGGATTGCGACGATGCCAGCAATGTAGATAACAGTCGCGAGGCCAACGCCTTTCCACACGTCAACGCCGGCCACAGAAAAAAGGGCGAGATTCGGGTTAGTTAACCAGCCGGGTCCGTCAATACCAATGACCGACAAAACTCTGTTGACGAGGCCGTCTTGGGGATCAAGGAGAACCTTCCACGTGACGCCCACACCGATGGTGGAGACGAGTACGGGGAAGAAGACAACGGACCGTAGGTAGTTGCGTCCGAACACTTGCGACGTGAGCAGAACCGCGAGGGCGAGGCCGAGGACGACCTTTGCTGCCGAGGTAATGAACGCGTAGATGAAGGTATTAATAAAGCCTTTTACTAGCGCTGGCTCTTTGAAGAATTGGACGAAATTATCGAGTCCAATGAAGTCCATCTCGAAGAGAGTCCAGCGGTTCAGCGAGAAGTAGAAAGACGCAAGCGTAGGGATGAGGAAGAGGACGATAAAGAAAATTCCCGCAGGGATGTGGAAATACAGCGGGTAATAGCTATCAAGCTTGGATCCCCGGCGCTTCTTCGTTTTCGTCTTTCCTGCTATTGGTTCTGGCTGTATCGGTGCCGATGTTGGGGTGGTCGTTGTCATTTTTCCTCCAGTGCCGCGAGCCGGGGCCGACCGGCTGGGTACGGCCCCGGCGCATCAGACATGGGTCACCAGCCCTCGATACCGAGTTGCTGGGCCTGCTTCTGGACATCCTGGTCGTACAGGGCAGCGCCCTCTGCGGCCGAGGAGATACCGGATCCCACCTGAACGGTGATCTGCTCAAGCGACGGACCCTTGATGGGTGAGAGGAACTCAAGTGCGAGACCCGTATCGCCCTCTTCGAAGTAAGGAGCCATATCGCCAACCATCTGAGTGGCGGTATCGGGAAGTTCGCAGTCGCTGTTCACGAAGGGCCCACCAACGGTGATAGCCGATCCCACGACAGCGCACGCCTCAGAGGTGGCGAGCCAGTCGAGCAGCTTGTAGACGGCTTCGAGCTGGGCGCCTTCAGTGGTCTTGGGGATGTACATGCCGTTGGGAGTACCAATGGTCAAAGTAGTATTCGCAGCATCATCTGCGGGGATGGGGAACACACCAAGGGAGGCGTCGGCCTCGGGGTAGTTGGCGCCGATGGTCGCAGAAACGTTGGAGGTGAGCATCGGGTAATGGGCGGCTGTGCCTTCGGCAAGCATGCGTACACCGTCATCATAGGTGGCTGACGCATAGTCAGCGTTCATGTAGCCGGCCTCGAAAATATCCTGCATGTGCTGGAAGCCGGCCAGCGCGGGCTCGTCAGCGTACTTCGCTTTGTTGTGGGTGTACTTGTCTGCCCATTCAGGATCTGCAGCAAGGACGTTCGCGGCATCACCTAGGACTGGGACCTGAGAGGTCCAGGTATCCGAGTAGGTCTGGACGACTGGATCTTTTCCAGCAGCCTTGATCTTTTCGTTGTTCGCCATGAACTCATCCCAGGATTTAGGGATCTCAAGGTTGAGTTCCTTGTAAATGTCCTTGTTGTAGATCATGCCGAAGCCAAACGAGACTCCGACGGGCAGGCCGTAGAGGCCATTCTCGGTCGAAGCCGCCTGCTTCCAGTTGTCGTTCGTCTTCGAGACCCATGCCTGGTCGGACAGATCGATCAAAGTCTTGTCGGGACTCAGGGCTTTGAGCAGGGATCCGGAGTTGTACCAAAACACGTCGTTCATATCGCCGTTAGCCAGACGAGTCTTGACGAGGTTGTCACCTTCAGAACCCGTGGGGTGGGTTTCGTAGGAGAGTTGAATATCGGTGTGCGACGAATTGAAGGACTCAAGGAGGGCGTCCCAAAGGGCGATCGACGAGGGATCTGAGTCAATGTAAATCGACAGGTTTGCGACACCGTCTGCGGAGGCACCGGAGTTGCCATTGTTGGAGCAAGCCGCCAGTCCCATGGTTCCAATGAGTGCAGCTGCAGTAAACACTGCGGCTGATTTACGAATTCTCATGCTGTCTTCCTCGTGCGTTAGGGGGCTGACACCGTCCCTCCATTGGGACGGCGCGAGCATGAAGTTGAAGCGCTTCATTGCATTTGTACGATAGGATCGTTTTTCCTTCGCGTCAAGAGATCTCACTATTTTGTTTCTCCGTTGTGATCAGAACGCAAAAGATTGCTTCTTTTCGCTCAATTGCAACAAATAATAAGCATCTAAACCAAGAAGAACAGATGGCTGAACTCGGGAAACCCTTGCACAATTCTAATCAAAGCGCTTCAATAAAAAATGAACAACTGACCGTCCCTGCAAAGAAGCACTGGGACCCATTCGAGGAGCTGCAAGATGAACCTGCCCACTGAAGAATCCTCAGACCACACAGTCCATATCGAATCCCTAACATCACGATTCAATGAGTCCCTCATCGGCACACCATTGGCTCCTACCGGCCTGACTTGGACAGTTAACGCTACCTCTGGTTCAACGCATCAAGTCGGGTACCAAATTCGCCACCGCTCCAATGACTCCGAGTGGACACTCGAGGAACCCATTGCCTCGGCCCAATCACTCGACGTTGCAGCTCCAGCCGGCACCTTCATTGCCCGCGAGCGCCGCGACTACAGCGTCCGCATCGCCACCGAACAGGGGTGGTCTAATTGGTCTGATCCTCTTCGCATCGAAGCCGGCCTCGACACCAAATCCCTAACAGCCCGAGTGATCGGCATCGATTCTGAGCTCGAAGGCCCCACCGCCATCCTGCGCAAGACGTTCTCACTCGACTTCACGCCAGTGCGAGCGCGCCTCTACCTCTCCGCCCTCGGACTGGTAAGTCCGCGCATCAACGGAGAAGCCGCCTCAGACGCTCACCTCACCCCCGGCTGGACTGAATACGACACCCGCATCCTCGTCGACACATACGATGTCACCGACCTTATCCACGTCGGCGATAACGCCATTTCACTGACTGTCGCCGACGGCTGGTACCGCGGCCGCATGGGGTTTGCGTCGCGCACCGAAATCTACGGTGACCGTTCCGGCGCCATCGCCCAACTCGAAATTTTCGCCGAAGATGGCTCTTCGGTCACCATTGAAACCGACGAAAGCTGGACCGGTGGCTTTGGTCAGATTCGCTCCGCTTCCATCTACGACGGTTCCCTCATTGATCTGCGGATTGACGGAGCCGACGCTTCAACCCCCGAATTCGATGACACGCAGTGGATGCCCGTACAGATCATCGACCAAGACCTCTCTGTCTTCGAGCCTCGCCCCACGCCCCCTGTGCGAGTCGTTGACGAATTCGACATGCATGTTCTGTCCGGAGATCCCAAGGACGCATCCCAGCCTGTCGTTTTGGATGCCACTCAAAATATTTCCGGCTGGGTTGCTCTCACTGTCAAGGGTGCACCCGGCGCACAGGTCGTGGTGCGTCACGCTGAGGTCCTCGAACCTGACGGCAGCCTCCACACTGCATCCCTTCGCAGCGCAAAAGCCACCGATACCTACATTCTGGGCGAAGACGGGGAAGTCACCCTAGAGCCAGCCTTCACTTTCCACGGGTTCCGCTACGCGGATGTGACCGGCCCGGTCGAAATCGTCTCAGCTACGGCGGTAGCAATCTCCTCAGATTTGACCCGCCGTGCCCTCTTCTCCAGCTCGCACGCCACCCTCGACCGTTTCCATGAGAACGTCGTGTGGTCCCAGCTCGACAACTTCGTGTCCATCCCCACCGACTGCCCCCAGCGAGATGAGCGCCTCGGTTGGACTGGTGACGCACAGGCTTTTGCCGCCACCGCCAACACACTCTTCGACGCAGAATCCTTCTGGGCATCGTGGATGCGTGACGTCGAAATTTCCCAGGACGAGGACGGAGCCGTTGCCTCTCTGGTCCCTAATATTTTGACTGACGACGTCTCCATGGGTGGAGAAAAGATCAACCATATGGGACGTGCCGGTTGGGCCGACGCCGCCACCATCGTGCCGTGGTCCACCTACGTCTCCACCGGATCCACTCGAATCCTGTCGGATCAGCTCGACTCAATGCGTCGGTGGGTCGATCACCTCAAGAACCGTGCAGGTCATGAGGTGTTACTACCCGAAGAACCCTTCCAATACGGCGACTGGCTTGACCCCGACGCTCCGGCAGCACAACCGTGGAATGCGAAGACCCCAGCTCTGTTCGTGGCGAATTGCTTCTACGTTGAATCCGCTCGCATCCTTGCGCGTGCCGAGAAAATCCTTGGCAACGAGGACGAAGCCCAAGCTCGTGAAGAACTAGCCAACCGCGTCGCCGACGCCGTGTGGCAACGCTGGTCCCAGGACGCTCACCGCACTCAGACAGGCGCAGCAATGTGTCTCGAGTTCGGAATCGTGCCCGTGGCGGAGAGGGCCGCCCTCGTTGAGTCGCTCGCCGATGAGGTGCGACGCGAAAAGGGCCGTATTGCCACTGGATTCCTGGGAACTCCTCTGGTGCTCTTCGCTCTTAGCCACAGCGGAAAGTGGGAAGAGGCGTACATGATGCTGCTGCGTCGCGATGCCCCATCCTGGCTATACCAGGTGGACCGAGGAGCCACTACCGTGTGGGAACGCTGGGACGCTATCAAGCCTGACGGATCCATCCATGCAGGTGAAATGGAGGACGACGAGGGAGGCATGATCTCCTTCAACCACTACGCCTACGGCGCGGTCATTGACTGGGTGTACCGCAACGTTGCTGGCCTCGAACCTGTGGAACCCGGCTACCGCACTGTACGCGTTGGTCCACGCCCCTCATCGGCTCTAACTCAAGCAAAAGCCGCAATCGACACCGGTTACGGAGCCTTGGCAATCGACTGGAAGGTCCAAGAAACAGGCGATCTTGAAGTTGCGCTGACAGTCCCATTCGGTGTGACAGCAATGCTTGACCTGCCGGTGACCGCTGAATCGACTGTCTGCGTGAATGGCGACGAAGCTCCCGAAAGCGTCAGCCATGGCGAATATCGAATCACCGTGACGAAGCCTTCGGTTGTCGAAGTCAACGCACCTGCATCGTGACTACACCGCCGTCGCTAAGTCGAGCCGACATTCTGAATCTTTGCCCCCTCCCCCTGTTGAGCTTGCGTAGCCAGGAAGAGGGGGCGTCAGACCAGCACACTGACCAGTCAGCACTGCAATGGTTCTATCCGCGTGCCCAGTTTGCGCGCGGAGCCCTACAGGAGATGGTCACCGAAAGCGATCGGACAATGAAGCACGTGTGCTATCCGGTCAACGCGGTCCTTCCTGAAAGATCTGCCCAGTTCCGGATCAGTGGTCACGGCGGCGCCATACTGGCGGCCAGCACTGGGACTGTGCGTGATGTGGGCGGGAGGGTCGTAGAAGTTGGGGACAATCTTGTGGCCGGTTCCGAGGCAGTTCTGACAGTCGAGGCGGCCAGTGGCCCCTGTGCAATTGCTCTGTCTGGTCAAACTGAGACAGTCAGAGTCGAGACACGCCTGCTTGGAACATCGTGGGAGCTTGCAGATCAGCGTTTAGGGTCGTCCGTGCCCCCGCATACAGCCCGGGAGCCAGTCAACCCTATTGAGTTGGCCCCGCAAGGTGACGGCCTTTTCTTGGCTCCCTTGCCGGTAATGGGACAGGTTGTCATTGAATGCTCGCCGGATAGCGCCCCTGTATTGACCGTTGGCGAATCGAAAGCTGAAGCCCTAGCGGCCCCTGCTGCTGGCGAAGCACGCACAGACCTTGTCGAAGACTCTCCGGGACGTTGGGTTTCACGTCATCGCCTTGCTGTTCTCTACGCGCATGCCGAAGGCGCAGGCATTGAATCAATTCAGGTTTTGGCTCATACGCGCCGGTTCCCTCGCCGCGGAGCCTTCGTCTGCTCCGACCCCGAGTTGACGCGTATGTGGACGGTAGCCGCGACAACCTTGGGAACCGTCATGCAGACGCTGGTTGTTGACGGTATTAAACGTGATCGCGTCCCATGGCTGACTGACAATGCTTCGGCAATTTTGCCCAACGCCTACGCTTTTGGGGATCGTCAGATCATTCGCGATGGGATCAATGCCCTGCTGCGTTCGCGCCGTGGGTATGCCAATGGCATCGCTGACTACACGCTGTGGGGAATATTCGCTCTTTCACTGGTCCTTGACCATTTTGATGATGTCGAGTTCTTGCGCGAGGTCGAGCCCGACCTACGATCGGTGATGAACGGTCTGATGGAATGCGCCGGCGAAGACGGACTACTGCGCACCGTCAAGGACCAGCACTCTTTCCCAGAGTCCGGTCCCGGTGGAGTCTTCTTAGACTGGGGAGTAACGCTGGATCCCCAACGAGTCTCCACCGCATTTCAAGCCTTGTGGTTCGCAGCTCTCAATGCGGCCAGCCGCGTCGTCGCTGCCTGCGGCTCGGTTCCCGATCCGCAGTGGGAGCAGTGCTCCCACACCGTGTCTTCAACCTTGTCCGCTCTTGCCTGGGATCCCATGAAACAAGCTTGGCGTGAGTACGTCGATGGTGTTTCTGCACCCGTACCTCTTGCGAACACCCTAGCGACTCTGGCCTCCTTGCCCCACGATAGCGACGACATTGGTGTTCTGACGCAGATTTTGGCGACGGCCTCGGGCACGCCCTCGATGCGGGCATGGTCGCTGCGGGCGGCTGCGCATCTGGGTGCACGAACCGAGACTCTTGCGCAGATGCTGCATCTGTGGGGGTCGATGCTCGGTCCCGATACTGCAACCTTCTGGGAAGAGTTCGACCTCGACGGTAAGTCGTCGACGGAAATGTATGGACGGCCTTTCGGTAAGTCTCTGTGCCACGGTTGGTCGTCCGGACCCGCAGAACTGTTACCGTCATTGGTGCTGGGGGCTACTCCCCTGTCTCCAGGGTGGCGCGAATTCACAGTCGATCCGCTCCTGGGTGAACTGGAGTGGGCGTCTGCCGTAATTCCGACAGCAACTGGAGACATCTGCGTTGTAGCTACGCATAACCGGCTTGATGTCGACATCCCCGAAGGAGTCGAGCTTGTGTTCAATGGTGAGCGATTCACCGGAGTGGCCCATATTGACTTAACTACGCAGAATCGTTGATTTCATTGAGAACATTGACAGCCCCCTCATCTTTTCCTAGCCTTTAACTGAAACGTTTCATACTCTTCAAGGAAGAAGGGATGCCCCGATGTCCGACATCACCGCCCAACTCATCCGCGCCGCCAACGAAATCGGCGGAGACACCGAATTCTCCCGCGCCGGTGGAGGCAACGCCTCGGTCAAGGTCGACGGCATTCTCCACATCAAGCCCTCAGGCGTCCCCCTGGCTACCCTCGCCGCCGAAGACCTCGTGCCCCTCAAAATTGACGTGCTGCTCGACGCTCTCCACTCCGACGAAGAGGTCGAAGGTGACCCCGTGCGCGTTGCCGCCGAAAAGGCCCGAGTAGGTGAGGATGACGGCCGCCGTCCCTCCGTGGAAATCCTCTTCCATGCACTCATCCCAGAGCCCCTAGTCCTGCACCTGCACCCGTTGACCGCTAACGCCCTGACCTGCAACGAGGACGGGCCCGCCCTCGCCCGCGAAATCCTGGGCGATGACGCTGTGTGGGTCGACTACATCGACCCGGGTGTGCCGCTGGCTCGCGGCGTTGAGGATGCTCGCAATGCGCACGCCGAGCGCACCGGCAAGCCTGCCCCGGGAATTGTGCTGCTCGGCAACCACGGCATCATTGTTTCGGGCAACACCTACGACGAGGTCGCCAAACGCGTCCACTTCGTCACCGACAAGATTCGCGCCGCCATCGAAGCTTCCCCAGCCCATGTTGAACCCGCTCACCCCGTAGTCGCGGACGTCGACGCACTGGTTGAAGCTTTCCGCGTCGCCGTCGGAGCAGAAGCAGCCGCGGTTTCTTGCGACGGTTTGGCTCGCAACGCCTCATCAGCTGAGGCCGGGCCTGTTTCCCAGGGCCCCCTCATTCCAGACCAGATTGTTTACTCCGGTTCTTTCCCGGTCGTTTTGGATGGCACCGAAAGCAATGTGGAGGTGGCTTCCAAGGTTCACGGATTTGAAACTGCACGTGGCCGTAAGCCGATCGTCGCTGTGGTTCCGGGGGCCTTGGTGATTGCAACTGCTGATTCACAGTCAAGCGCTGACAATGCGCTGGCTATCTACACGGATGCGTTGCGCGTGGCCGCGGATGCTGATCGTTTGGGCACGGTTCGGGTCATGGATGAGCGCGAGCGTCACTTCATTGAGAACTGGGAAGCCGAAGCGTACCGGAAGTCCATTGCGAAGAAGGGCTGACCCTTTTCGATCACGTGTGGGGGTGGGGAGGCTTAGCCTCCCCACCCCCACACGCTGGCAAAATACAACTCGCGAACGGTAGCGTAGGCAACTCGCAAACGGTAGCGTAGGCAACTCGCAAACGGTAGCGTAGCCCTATGGAATACCTTGTCCGAACAGTCGATCATTTACTCGATGAACTGCTGCCCGAAGTTGCTGCTATCGCGATTGACGGCCCCAAAGGCGTTGGTAAAACCGCCACGGCACGACGACGAGCGTCCGCTGAATGGCAACTGGATGACCCAGCGCAACGCGATATCGCGCGAGCCGATTTCCAACTCGCAACAGCACCGGAGGGAACGCTTCTGATCGACGAGTGGCAGCTCCTGCCCCAAGTCTGGGATTCGGTTCGTCGGCGAGTCGACGCAGGAGCGAAGCCGGGCAGCTACCTCCTGACCGGCTCAGCAACTCCCATGAACGCGGCTGGCACTCATTCGGGAGCGGGTCGAATCCTCTCCCTGCGCATGCGACCGATGGCCCTGCACGAGCGAGGGATCACCCAGCCCACCGTCTCCCTATCGGATCTGCTGATGGGACGCGTCGGAAGCATCAGCGGGCTTTCCTCATTCGCGTTGAGCGACTATATCGCCGCGATCATCGCCAGCGGGTTTCCGGGCATAACGCGAACCGCACCGCGACTCCGCCGACAGATGTTGGACTCCTACATTCAACGGATCATCGACCGAGATCTTCCTGATCAAGGCTTCGAGGTACGCCGACCGGAGACCCTACGCCGATGGCTTGCGGCATACGCCGCAGCCTCCTCAACCACAACGGCATATTCCAAGCTCCTCGATGCTGCAACAGGTGGAGACGGCTCCCAACCAGCTAAAACGACGACGCTCGCCTATCGGGAGCACTTGAGCGAACTGTGGCTTCTGGATCCCGTCCCCGGCTGGATCCCGGCGAACAACCCCATCAAGAGGCTGCAACAGGCGCCCAAGCACCAGCTCGCCGACCCCGCACTCGCCGCCAGGCTCCTCGGACTGACGGAGGTCAGTCTGTCCGGGCCTTCCGGAGCGCACATGCTCGGCCCCCTGTTTGAGTCCCTCGTATGCCTCGGCGTTCGTGTCGCTGCACACGCTGCAGATGCGCGCGTGAGTCACCTCCGTTTGACGGGAGGAGATCGCGAGATTGACCTCATCGTCGAGGGCCCCGACGGGCAAGTGCTCGCCATCGAGGTCAAGCTAGCGGGTGCAGTCGAAGACTCGGACGTTAGGCATCTGCTGTGGCTTCGCAAGCAGATCCCCGATCAAGTCGTCGACCTCGTCATCATCAATACGGGCCCCAGCGCCTATCGACGCCCCGACGGCGTTGCGGTGGTCCCCCTGGCCCTGCTAGGGGATGTCTGATGATGAATGTGGCACTGTTCTGAAGGCTTGTGATGGTGTCTCGGTTTCAGCGCTCTCGGATGTGCAGTACTCATCTCTCGAGGAAATGTTGGCCCATTCGCACACTGTCCAATCACACACGATCACCTTCGCCCATACTCTTGAAGACAGCACGCCCACAAAACAATAAATCAGGTAGGAGAGCCATTTTTCAGAAACGCACAACCCTCTCGATCACCATGTGGGGGTGGGGAGGCGTTGCCTCCCCACCCCCACACACAGCGCTTACGCGCGCGTTTCCATCATGCCCGACGACGAATCAGCACGATTCCGGATCCGAGTGCGACTGCAAACACCCCGAGCAGGACGGTCGCATTTGTTCCCGTCACAGCCAGACGCTTATCCGTACCCCCTGCTCTCCCTAATGCCGTTGCACCGCGCGACTCAGATCCAGCCGCACTGACGGTCTGCGAATCTGAAGCTCCGGTCGTCTTCGCCGTCACTCGGAGCCCTGCACGCGCGAGTTCTGCCCCATCGGCACCAGCGGCAACCACCGTGTGATCTCCGGTTGCGAAATCCATGGGTACATCCCACTTCAGGGTGATAACTCCATCCGCAGATGCGGTCACAACGCCGACCACCAGGGGATCCGAATGAACCGTCAGTGTGATCCGGGCATCGGGCTCGAACCCCGATCCGGTGATCATCACGGCTCCGCCCTGCTCAACGACCGAAGACGAGACCTCCAGCAACGGTTCTGGTTCAGTGGAGGAGTCAAGGACAACGACGCGGATGGTCGCCAGATTCGAGATCGTCGTGAAAGGCTCTTCTCCACCCGAACGCGTCGACGACACTCGAGCGGTGATGTCGTAGGTCCCAGCCTGGGCGAAAGTATGAGTCAGTCGAGCCGATCCTGAGGTGCCCGTCAATACCCTCAGATCGGACCACTCACCCCTGCCCGTGATATCCCAGTCGATTCCAGTAAGATTCCCGGCTCCGACCGGCATCTGCGCAAGTACCTCGAAGGTAAGGGAGTCGCCGGCTCTCACCTGGAATCGGCGTTCGGCGATCTGTTCCCCACCGACAGCCGTCAGAGAGACGACGGGTTGGATGCCCCTGCGTGATGAGTCCTTAGGCACCTGCACTTGTCCGTCAGTGACCGTGTAGACACTTGACGCGGGAGGCTCGATCCCCTCCTCCACCCAAGCCGCCAGATCCTTCAGCGCCCTACGCACCATCGGATCGTGGGGCACGACCCGGGCGGTCTTCGCTCCGACGACTTCGCCCTCCAGGTGGTCGGCATTCTCGTTGTAATAGATACGCAGGCGATCAGAGACGTCTCCTGGGCCAGTTGCGGTTGTGATCCGCTTCGCGTACCAGTCTGCGTGCCAGGGGAACGCGTCAACGTCCTGGAGATTCGAGACCAGGATCACTTTGCCGTTGAACACTCCGGAGTACGCGGCTCCACCGGAGATATTGCGCGCCATCATGCCCGGGATACTTAGCGCCCGTTGGGGGTACAAGGGCTCCCCTGCGTCATCGCGCAGGAAATCGTAGGGCTCAAATCCCTGACCGGAGGCAGGAATCTGGTGGCGGTAGTAGGAGCGCAATGCGATGTTCCACCTGTTATCGGCGTCGATCTTCGCCCCCACCCGCAGGGCTTGAAGCAGCGCTTCCTCATTGCTATCCATCAGCGTGATAACACCGGAGCTGGCATCGATCGCACCCTGGATGGCACCGAGCTGTGCCCCTGCGCCGTCCAGGACATTCAGCTCGACGCCCTCGGTGGACGCTCCTGCCGGGAATCCGCGGACGTTCAACGACGTCACCGTCCCGTTCTCGTCTCGCTCGATTCCCGTCACTTCGAGGACTGCATCGACCAGCGCCGCGCGGACGGCGTCTCCGAGGGGGGAATCCTCGGTTCCGAGGTATCCCGCTTCAGCCCAGAAATCATCGACGTATGTCGGATCAAGCGCCTGGACGAGACCTCCAAAGCCCAGTCCCCCGTCGTCGAAGGACTGGGCGAGAAGATACTCGGGCATATCCCAGCCTGACAGGGGAACCCCGAGCGCCGTGATCTCCTTGAGCATCGCGGCGGAGGCCTCATCAAGACTGCTGTACGGGTCCTCGCCGCTGATAACGGCATTCGAGATCGCTTGGGCGTCATCGGCGAGAATGAGTCTCGCCATGGCTCTCATGAAAAAGTTGTTGGGGATGGAAGTTGCGTTTCCCATGACGATGGGGACAGACCCATCCCAGACCCCCGTTGTGTTCTCGGTTCCGCCGATGGTCTGATACGAGCCGCCACTCGGGCCGTAGAGATAACCATGGATGGACGCGGCCTCAACATCGTAGTAGTCGGCTGCGAGGTCACGGGACAGCTTCGCCGCAGCCGCGAGGTGCCGGTATCCAGCCTGGCCAGTAGCCTGCACAGTGTAAGCGCCGGCTTCAGCGCCGAAGGCAATCGCGTCATCGGTGAGTACTTCACCGGTCACAGGGTGGGTGTACTGGAAGAAACGCCCTTGCCACCCCTGAGCGGGGAAGACGAAGGTGAAGCGATTAGAGGTGCCTTCGAAGTGACCGGTGATGACACGCCCGCTGATCGGAGTATCACGGTCCTCCATCGAGTCGATGACAGGAGTCGCATAGGCGTCATCCGTACAGGATGCGGTGATGATCAGTGCCCCCTGAGGGTTCGTCTGGCATGGTCCGTCTTCGCCCGCTGGCAGGCCGTCGTCGGCGAGTGTGGGACCAGAACCGAGTGTCAGCAATGCGGCCAGGAGTGCGCTGGCGGCACCAGCGCGAACCCCTCGACCGGGGTCAGAGTTTCTCAGAAACATATTCCTCCTCAATGTGAGTGTTCGGATGGTGGAACGGCGCTTCATTGCGCGTGTTAGTCGGCGAGGCGTCGGGCCCGCAAGGCCATCCAGGGACGACTGGGAAGATGCACGACGACCCGGTGCCGATGCGTCCCGGCTTGCTCCGAGCAGGAGCCATCGTCGCCGACCGGGCTGATCGTCATGTTCCACGTATCGATAACTTCGATCGCCCACAGTCCCCTCGGCAGTTCAACGGAACGCCGCCGCGGTTGGCGCTCGCCGAAATACTCAAGGATGTACTCTCCTTCAACTCCCGCAGCGGTGACGTCGATACCCCTGAATAGTGGAGAAACCGCCCCCGTAGGTGATTCCTCGACCAGTCGGCGCAGCAAAGTGATTCGCTCCGGGCTCTCACCGTGCAACTCCCCACCCTTCGACCACCACAGCAGCTGGTCATCACGGTGATACGTCTCCCCATGGGTCAGATGCCCGCCCGCGAGTGTCCCGAGCCAGAAGCGTCGTACTACTTCGTACGGAGTGAGGTTGCCCCACCCAAACTCGAGATCCCCCTCGTAGCCGAATTCGTCGATGGTCACCGGCTTGGCCCATCTGCGCCTCAGCGAAGCCACAACGTCACCCATCGAGCTTCCGCCACCTTGAACGGAAACGTGCGTGAGCCATCGCGCCTCGGGGTCAAAGACCTTGAAAATATTGTGGATCCCCAGGAGGTGGGCCGCATGGTCCTCCGCGACGACAAGCTCGGCCAATCGGTGCCAGTCATCGTTCTGCTTGTTCACGAGCAACTCGTACTCGTTCGCCATCGACCACCACACGTTCGGCTGTGCTGCCAGCCGACGAACCGCGTAGCGCAGGTAACGTTCATCCACCTCGCCCGGCATCGTCGCGAATCCCCACCTGTCGTAGGAGTGGAAGAAGATGATGTCCGCTTGGATGCCCAGCTGTCCTAGTTGCATAACCCGTTCATCAAGATTCCGCCAGAAAGCCAGATCGAACCTCTCCGGGTCCCATCCTCGTTCGGTGCGTTCGAAGGGCAGACGCTCAGGTTCATTAGAGTTGTAGGAGTAATGCTTAGGGGTCAGGCACATGCGCAGCTTGTTGAACGGGGATGCGGCGAGGGTCCGCAAAGTCTGGTCTTGTACGGCTTTAGGCTGGGCGATCCAGGCGTAGGCGGTTGTCCCAAAAGCAGTGAACGGGGTCCCGTCGGCGTGCACAAAACCCATACCCGCAACTCGGACTACACCGGGTGACTCCGACTCTTCAACTTCGAAGACACCTGCCAGAGAGTCCAGCGAACGAGCATTAGAGGCGATCTCCCACGACCAGGTTCCCGCCTCGGGAGGAAGGAAACGTACGAGATAGCGACCGGCTCCGTCCTCGTCCATACCGTCATAGACGGCACCTACTGTCAACGCCTCGTCCTCGGCGTCCCGCCTAGTGAAGATGGCAAGCGCCTCGACATCCACGAATGGGTTGCCGTGGGAGGGGCCCCGCAAGACCAATTCGATGCCCTCGCGCATCCGCAAGGGCCCAGGGTTTCCGTCGAGTCTGTGTACCTCGGCTGTGGCAGAGCCGATGGGGGTTGCTTCGTCCTCATATGAGGGCGACGGAGGCAACGTGGGATTGGACGTCCATCGGGGCGTCGTGTCTTCAAATTGCTCAAGTTTGCCGAGTAGATCGGAACTGATCGTCGAATCCGGCCCCAAATGCAACGCCAGGAAAACACCGACCGGGAATTTTAGCAGCTCGGGATTGAGTTCCTCGGATCCAGCGATCGGACAAACCGCTATGAGAAGCTCCCCCGCCCCCTTGGTGGCGAGGATTGTGGATACCGGAGTACGTGCTGTCATGGCGGACATTCAAGCCTCCTATGGATGCGAATACATGACGATCCCCGCTCCCCGATCCCGATGAAGCAGCGACGCAATGGGAAGATGGCGGACTATCAGCGGACGATGCTGGAGGTGGCCCAGAAAGCCCTAGTCCGCTCCTGTACGAACGCGGTGTCCGTAATCGTGATCCGACGGGTTGCGCGTAGGTCGTCACTCGAAGCACCGATTGACAATTCAACTTCTCCGGCTTCGATCCGCCACCGCATATCGACGTCCAAGAATGCGAACAGAGACATGGGAACCTCGAAGGCGACCGTTGCCGTCTCTCCGGGGTCGAGGTCCACGCGCTGGAAGCCCATACATTCGAGCACCGGTCGAACCATCGTGGCGTACAAGTCACGCCCGTACAGCTGAACGACCTCCGTTCCCCGCCGTTCTCCCGTGTTGGTCACTGTCATGCTGACGGCCACGGAGCCTGTCGCTTCCACTTGTTCACAGGAGGCGTTCATATCCGAGTACGCGAAGGACGTGTAGGACAGGCCATATCCGTAGTGGAAGCGCGGAGTATGCGGGGAGTCGACATAGTCGGGGAATCCGATGGACGATCCTTGGTGCCACTGGGATCCATTGGGGTGATTGTGGTAGACGGGCAGTTGCCCGACCGAGTGAGCGACACACAGGGGCAAGCGGCCGCTCGGCTCAATCGCACCGAGGATGAGATCAACCAGCGCTTCAGCCCCGCACTCCGCGGGATTCCAGGCCTCGATAAGCGCATTGAGGCACCGATCTGCCGCATCCGAGGAGATGGGACGCCCATCGATATGAACACCGATCACCGGGATCCCAAGTTTGGCGAGACGCTCCAAGAAGTTCTCCTGGCCAGCAGGCAGACCGATATCGACAGCATCGACGCCCTCTCCCATCGTCGCGATCGACCCCGAGCCGTTCTTCCCGCCCAGGGTGCAGATAACCAGATCGGCTCCCTTAGCGGCCTCAAGCGCCTCAGCAGCGGCCGAGTCGTCGGCTCCAGCGATCTGATATCCCTTGGACCAAGTGATATTGACTCCGGGAAGCCGCTCGCGCAGCTCCTCGATCAGCGATCGGCATCGCGGGTGCAGTGCGTCGAGTACATCATCGAAACGCTGCTCCTCATCAGATTGCACCTTGGTCCCCGGCACCGGTACATACGTGTACTCCCCGTTGTCCAAGTTGACCATGCCAGCCATCGAGGCCGAGGCGGCGAGGGTAGCTTCAACCATCGACAGGTGGGTATACCCACCAAAGAAATAACGTGCGTTCGCCGCGTGCGGACCGATGACTGCAATCCGACTAATCGATGAATTGCTGAGTCCGCTCTGGGCGGCCTCGGGGAACAACGGCAGAGTTCCATCGTTTCTCAGGAGCACGAGCGACTCGCGCGCGGACTGCAGCGCCAGCTCTCTGCCTCGAGGATCTTCGAAGGGCGCATAGAGGTCGGCCCCTGAGAAGGCGAAGGGGTCGTCGAACAAGCCCATGCGGAATTTTGACTCAAGTACCCTCGTTACGGCACGATCGAGGATCGCGATGTCAGCCCGCCCAGACTCGAACCAACGACCGAGTTCTTCACAGAATCCCTGGACGACATGCCATTCAATGTCCATTCCCGCGGTCATGGCCTCCAACCCCGCCTCGGGGAAGCTTGCTGCCGTGCGCTGGAACATGTGCATGTTTCCGATGGCTCCGTAGTCGGATGCGACCACACCGTCGAAACCCATTGCCTCGCGCAACACCTCAGTCAGCAGGTGGTGGGATGACGAAGCAATTTCACCGCCGATGGAGTTGTAACAGGGCATGATCCCTCGAAGCCCGGCCTCGGTGATCGCGGCTTGGAACGGCTTGCCGTAGACCTCGCGCATCAGGCGCTCGGGAATATTCGCGTGGGCTCCATGGATCCCTCCTTCGCCGGCGTGAAATCCCATAAAGTGTTTCGCGATGGATTCTGTACGCCTAAGAGGCGCGTCCTCACCACGACGGCTGAGTCCTTGCAGACCGCGCGTGAAAGCGCTGCCCATACGCGCGGCGAGGGTCGGATCCTCACCGTAGGGCTCGTTCGCTCGGCCCATACGGGTGTCCCTCGCTAGATCGAGGACGGGGGCCAGGGAATAGGTGATGCCCATGGCCCGTTCCTGCGCCCCAATAAAGGAGCCGATGCGTTCCTCGAGTTCGGGGTCAAAGGAGGCTCCACGCGAGATCCCTGAAGGGAAACTGGTAGCACCGGGCAGGTAGGCACCACTGATCGCCTCCATGTGGAAGGCTGCGGGGATCGCATGGCGGCTCAGCGCCATGATGCGCTTCTGCACTTCCTTTTGAAACTCGGCCAATTCGCCGAGATCCCGTCCCATCCGCATTTCCAGGCACGAGACGTGGCCAACTCCGTAGGGCCGATCTTCAAGGATCTCGTCGAGATGGTTGGATCCATCGTCCAGGGTCAATGTGGGCTTGCGCAGGAAGACGCATGTGAGCTGGGCGAGTTTCTCCTGCACGTCCATTCTCTTGATGAGATCCGTTGCTCGCTGCGAAGGGGACATGTTGAGGGTCGAGTCGTCGATGATCATGATGTCGGCTTTCATTGAGGTGCTCTTGGGGCATCGTCACCAGTTCCACGGCGGCGAACCATATTTGTCAGATATTCAGTCCACGTCCTCGTAGTCTTCGATGCGCCACTCGTCCTTCCAGTCGAGCAGCGGCAGACCGTCATCGAAGCGGAAAGGGAGCCACACGTAGGTAGCTTTCGCGGTGTCAACGTGCGTCAGGTCTTGCACGGGTCCTGTGGCGTGCCCACCCATGGGGCGGAAGCGCTCGGCATGCATACGAATCGCGGCGTCGGAGGACTCCATGTAGTGCGGAAGCCACCGATCCGCCATCGCGATGTACAGATCCTTCTTCCCCGGATGTTTGAACACGCTGCTGATCTGGGAATGAAAGGAGGTGCGCGAAGGATCGCCGGGGTGTGGATCTCCGAGCACTGTCCACGGCCCATGGTATGTATCTGCAACCGCCACCTCGGAGGGGTTCGGGTAGTAGCCGGTGGTTCCAGAGGTTACGAGGTAGTGGAGCCCACCGCGCTCGAAGTAGGCGGGTGCTTCGCGTACGAACGGCGGTTGCAGCCGTGGAAAGTGGGTCGAGTAGTATCCCGTGACATCCGTGTAGTCATCCGTTAGGTCTGCGCAGATCAGTTCGGAGTGAACACGTTCGAAGTAGTAGTAGCCCTTCGCATCCGTCGGGTCGATTACCAAGTCGAAGTCCCCGGCGTTCATTCCCAGGGGTTTGAAATCCTGATGGGCAAAGGTCCACGGCCCCAGAAAATCAGTGGACGTCAGGACGGAGGAACGCTGTCCACGGTCCGTCATCACCTTGATCCAGCACACATACAGGCCGGTCTCCGCGTTGAAGACAATGTGCGGGCGATCCATGCAGTTGTGAGGATGGAGCGGCGATTCCGGATCGTCGGGTTCGGGTTCAATGATGAGTCCGCAGTCCTCCCAGTTGTAAAGGTCTCGTGAGCGGTACGCGCGCACTCCCCAATGCCAGATCGATCCATCGGCAGTGGTGTATTCCTTGTTCTCTCCGTACCAGTAGAAGTCGTCACCGACGGTGATCAACGAGCCGCCGTGAGCTTGGATCGGCCTGCCGGATGTATCCATCCAGACTTGTCCGGGTCGGAAACTGCGCAGTATCACAGCATTCGCCTTTCTGCGGAGATCGGGGTGGCCCATTCAGCGAATCCACCTTCACGGAGCAGAGCTTCGAGGCGGGGAATTTGCCCTTCCGGCGCATTGGCTGGGAAAGGAGTGAGGACGTGTGGGAGTACTGAAGCGGGGAAGTCCAGGTAGGTTCGCAGCATCCTCATTAGTTGGTCGGGGGTGACAGGGATTTCACGGTTTCGATTCACCTCCGAGCAGATCTGCTGCCACAGTTCGACGTCGTCAAGGACGTCTCGAACGACTGCGTCTCCTCCGTACGCATCGTCCGGTGAGTCCTGGGTCAGGGGCTCATGGAAGACGTGCACTCCGTGACCGACTTTGCTCGCGGCGCCTGAGGGCAAGATGATCTGTGCCTCGACGCCCACCGGAATTTCAACCTCGAAGCGGATCCTGTCGTCCTCGCGAGCCCACTGCGACCGGATGGTGCCGTAGGGGCTGTCGTGTTGTGCGCTCGCACCGGTGAGCTGAGGGAAGCAGTGTGGGGCGATGCGGATCGTACGGTAGCCGGGCGCAGTGGGATCGAGGCCCGCGATGACTCGGTGCATCCAGTCAGCGATGGCACCCAAGGCGTAATGATTGAAAGAAGTCATTCCGCCGGGGTTGATCGTGCCATCGGGCAACATCGAATCCCACCGCTCCCAGATGGTGGTCGCTCCCATCCTCACCGGATACAGCCATGACGGACATTCTTTCTGCTCAAGCAGATTCATTGCGACCTTCTCATGACCGCTGGCGGTTAGTGCATCGCAGATCAGGGGCGTGCCAACGAACCCCGTTCCGATCCTGTGGTCTGCAAGGCGCACGAGGTCGGCCAGGCGTGCTCCTGCGAAAGATCTCTGCGCCTGAGTGGGAAGCAGATCCCAGCAGATTGCCATGGCATATCCCGTTTGGGAATCGGAGTGGACCCGGCCTTGGGGGCTGACGAAGGCCTCGTTGAAGGCTACGCGGATCTGCGAGGCCAAATCTGAGTACTTCGCCGCCCGATAGGCATCGCCGATGGTCTCAGCGGCGGTGGCAGTAATCTGCGCGCATCGTGCAAAGCATGCCGTGGCGACAAGGTCGGGATCGGCCTTCGCCATCGCGGGTTCTTCCGTCGGCGCCGTCGGGTCCAGCCAATCTCCGTACTGGAAACCCCCGGACCACACGAGTCCGGGACCGGCAAGGTCGGTGATCCTGTCCACCCAGGCGGCCATGGACTCCATTTGTCGGCGCAGGATCTCGATATCCCCGGTGCGTTGATAGAGGGTCCACGGCACGACGACGGCCGCATCTCCCCACGCGGCTGCCGCGGGATCAGGCGGAAGTTCAGGCGTGAAGGTGGGGATGACGTGGGGGACACCGCCGTCCGGATATTGTTCTGCGGCCAAGTCGTTCAGCCACGAGGACAAGAACGATGCAGTATCGAAGAGGAAGCAGGCCGTGGGGGCGAAGACTTGGATGTCGCCGGTCCACCCCAGGCGCTCATCGCGTTGTGGGCAGTCGGTGGGGATCGACACGAAGTTCGACTTCGTGGACCACACGACGTTCTCGTGCAAACGGGTCAGATCCGCATCGGAGCAGTCGAACCAGCCTCGCCGGACCATATCCGAACCGATGACCACAAATTCGATGTCTTCGGGCGAGAGGTCGGCGATTCCGGATACCTCGGCGTAGCGGAATCCGTGCAGGGTGAATTCGGGTTCGAGCACGTGCTCTCCCTCATCCGCGATGATCCAGGTATCCGTGGCACGAGCCGCCCTCAAGGGGCGCACGCCGAGTTCTTCGTATTCGATGACCTCGGCATGGCGCGCGACGACCACTGTACCGGTGTCCAGTCCCCGTACTTTAATGCGCAGCCAGCCCACCGCATTCTGACCGAAGTCGAGCAACGTCCGTCCGCTCGGGCTCGTCCAGATCCTCTGACACGTCAGGATGGCGGTAGGCCGGATTCTGGGCACATCCAATGGAACGAGATGTCCATCGGCTCGAGCCACAACTTCAACGGGGTGGGTAGTCGCCTCGTCACGCGGGTCTACGGGTGCCGAGGCGAGTCGAAGATCAGTCTCCTGCCCGTGGTAGAGGTCGGCGGAGATCACTGGGCTCTCCCATGCACGCCACGACTCGTCGCTTCCGAAGACCAGAAGGGTGCCGTCAGCCAACTCGACCTCCAGTTGAGCAAGGAGTGCCAGACGGTCGCCATACAGGCACCTCCGGTGATAGTAGCCGACAGTCCCGCGATACCAGCCATCGGCGATAGTCGCCTCGATGATGTTGGTTCCGTGTACGAGGCGTTCGGTGACATCCTGGGTGATGTACTGGATTCGATGCTGGTAGGCAGTCCATCCGGGATTGAGCACCGAGTCGTCGACATTCTCACCGTTGAGCCGAATCGTGTAGATGCCATGAGCAGTTGAGCGCAGTCTCGCCCTGACGATCTTCACGTCATCGGGCAGCTCCACGACGGTTCCCATGACTGGACACGCCTGGCCCATTCCTCCAATGCCGACTGGACTGATGAAGTTCGCGCGCCACTGCCTCTCATCGAGCAGCGCGGCCTCCAATATCACAGGGTCGCTCCAAGGTCCCCACTCTCGCTGCGCATCGGTATCCGTGCCCCCGGCCAGGCGTACGCGAACAGTCACCTGCTCGCGCGAGGCAAGGGGGGAAGTTGGCCACGGAACGAGGATTTGCTCTTTTCCTGCGGCCCCGTCAGTCGGGAAGGTGCCGACTGAGCCCTCACGAGTCACTTCGATCTCATACCCCGTTTGAGTCCATCCGGGCGCAGCGCCCTCCACTTGCCAGGACAGGCGGGGGGCGGGGCTGGCTATGCCGATGACCGTCGAAGACGCAGGCAGGTGTTCGGCGCGCAGCAGTATTGCGATGGGAAGGGACTGAGTAGGCATAGTGGTCTCCAGGTTGGGGTGTGACAACAGGACGGGGAATCGTCAGAGCTCGCGCGCCGACAGCACGCGTCTAGCCCGGCGGCGTTCACGTTGACGAGGGGGATCTGCCAGTGGGGCAGCCAGAAGAAGTTCACGCGTGTAATCGTGCTGGGGTGCCGTAACAACCCTGCGAGCGGCCCCCATCTCGACGATGCGTCCGTGGTACAGGACTGCAATATCGTCACTGATGGAGTTAACGACACCCAGATCATGGCTGATGAACAGGTATGAGACCCCTGTCTCTTTCTGAATCTGCGTGAAGAGTTCGAGGACCCTCGCCTGAGTGGTGACGTCCAGCGCGCTCGTTGGTTCATCGCAGATAATGAGCTTCGGCTCCAACGCCAAGGCGCGTGCGATGGCGATTCTCTGACGCTGTCCTCCGGAGAATTCTCTGGCGTAACGGGTGACGGAATCAGCGGGCATCCCAACGGCGTCCAGCAATTCCTTGACCCTCATCGATGCTTCTCCAACGCCTGCAGCTTCCAGCGGCTCGGCAAGAATCTTTCCAATCTTCATTGCCGGATTGAGGGAGGTATATGGGTCCTGGAAAACGACCTGAATGTCATGAGCAACGCAGCGCCTCTCAGCACGGCCCAGAGACGAGATCTCTCTGCCTTGCAGGCGGATCCTGCCCTCAGTTACCGGCGCAAGGCCCAGGATCGCTCTGCCGATCGTGGTCTTGCCGGAACCCGATTCCCCGACGAGGCTCAGTGTTTTACCCGGTTCGAGGGTGAAGGACACTCCGTGGATCACAGTCGTGGTTTCATTCCGCCGGCGTCCCGGGAAGGCGACGACGAGTCCATCAACTTCGAGCAGTGGATCGGCATTTTCGGTGCTCATCAGATTTCCTTGCACATTTCAACGGACAGGGAGGAGGACAGGAGTTCCTTCGTGTAGTCCTCCTGGGGATTCTCGAACAGATCGGTCACGTCGGCCTCTTCGACGATATGCCCGTCCTTCATCACCGAGACCCGGTCGCACAGATCAGCGACGACACCGAGGTTATGGGTGACGAGGACCATTGCGAGCCCGCGGGTCCGTGCCAGTTCACGCAGGAGGTCGAGAATCTCCGCTTGAACGGTGACATCCAGGGCCGTAGTCGGTTCATCAGCGACGATGAGGTCGGGATCGCAGGCCATGGCACCGCAGATGAGCACCCTCTGTGCCATCCCGCCCGAGATCTCGTGTGGGTACAGGTTCATTACTCTGAGTGGATCAGAGATCCCCACGGATTCGAGCAGACCGACAATTTTCTTCTCGATGTCTTCCTTCGGCGCAGACTCTGACGCTCGGATGCCGTATTCGAGCTGCTTACCGATGGTGAAGGACGGGTCGAGGTTGGACATCGGTTCCTGTGGCACGTAGCCAATGCGTCTTCCGCGAATTCGTCGCATCGCTTCCGAATGGGTACTGATGTCCTCGCCGTCGAAGTAAACGGCGCCACCCAAGCGCAGAGCTTCCTGAGGAAGGATATCGAGAATGGAGAAAGCGATCTGGGACTTACCCGATCCAGATTCTCCGACAAGGCCGTGGATCTCTCCGCGGTGCACATCGAAGTCGACGCCATGGACCACTTCACGGAAATCGTTGTCGTCAGTCGGGTATCCAACCCTCAGGCCACGGATCGAGAGCAGAGCATCTGCGTCGGGTGCTCCCGTTGAACCATCATGGAGTTCCTTAGTCTCGGCGGCGGCGCGCACACGAAGGCCGCGCGGGACGCGGCGTGCACGTGCGGAGGACTGGAGAACGTCCGACAGTGCATTGCCCAGAAGAATCAGTGCCAGGATCGTCATAGAGATGACGACGGCGGGCCAGATGACCGCAACAGGGTTGGTGTAAATACTGTTGAAGGAATTCTGGAGCATGATGCCCCAGGACACTCCGGCAGGATCACCCAATCCCAGGAAGGAGATCCCTGCCTCGATACCGATGCCAGAGGCCAGGATGAAGGACCCCTGGATAATAACGGGGGCTCGCACGGCCCACAGGACATGTCTGCCGATGATCCGTGCATCCGACAGGCCCACGACTCGGGCGGCGTCGACGTACAGCTCGCGGCGCACTCCCAAAACAACGGATCGCACCAACCGGTAGTAACTGGGGGCCGTGAGCAGGCCGAATGCCGCCATGGCGACCGGGATGTTCGGCCCGGTCAAGGCGTAGAGCGCGATCAGCAAGATGATCGACGGCAACGACATCAGGATGTCGGAGATGAATCCGGAGATCGTCTCAAAGCGTCCACGGTAGAAACCAGCGAGGAGTCCACAAGTGACACCGACACCGAGGGATACCGCGAGGATGATGAGGCTGGCCATCACAGTCTGTCGGGATCCCCAGATCAAGCGGGAGAAGATGTCTCTGCCCGAGCCGTCACCACCCAGGATGTGTCCCTCTGTCAGCGGAGCGACATTGGTGGCGGACAAATCGGTGACTTGCGGGCCCGTGGGGGCCAGAACGGGCGCGAAGATCGCAACGAGGATCATCAACACTAGATAAGTCAGGGTGATGAGACCGATGGGGTTGCGCAGCAGTGCCTGAATGATGGATTCATCGCCGGAGCTGCGCCCATCGGTTGCGTGTGGTTTAAAGGCGCTCATCGCATCCTCACCTTCGGGTTGAGCAGTGCGATCGCCAGATCGCCGAGAAAGTTGACGATCAGAACGATGACAGCTGTGACGAGGACGGTGCCCATGACCATGGGAACGTCGTAAATCTGGGCCGATTGATTGGCCAGCTGGCCCATTCCGGGAAGGGCGAAGACCTGCTCGATGAAGACTGCGCCGCCGAGGAGACCGAATACCGTCAGGCTGAGGACGGTCAGTCCTGGAGCAGCGGCATTCCTCAGGACGTGCCGGAAGATGATCGCGCGTTCGTCTAGGCCTCGTGCGCGCAGGGTCCGCACGTAATCCTTACCGAGTTGGTCGAGGGTGGCCGTGCGGAACTGCTGTGCAGCGGACGCGACCGATCCGACAAGCAGGGCGGTGACGGGAAGGGCGAGTGAAGCCGCCCATCCGACGGGATCGACGTCTGGGGAGACATAACCGGTTGCCGGCAGAACCCGCCAGTAGATCGCGAAGGCGAAGACGAGCGCGATGGCCAGCACGAACGATGGGATCGCGGTTCCCAGCACCGAGGTCAATTGGACGACCCTATCGGCCCAGCCTCCCGCCACCGCGGCGGTGACGCCGAGGATCACGGCTAGGACGGCGGTGAAGATCAGGGCGATGATGACCAGGGCCAGGGTGACCGGAACCCTAGTGGACAGTGCTTCGGCAACGCCCTGCCCCGTGTAGAAGGAGCGTCCCAGGTCTCCGCGGAAAATCCCGGTCACCCAGTTCCAGTACTGAACGAGCAGCGGCTGGTCCAATCCGAGTTGTTCGACCTTCGCAAGGATGTCCTCTTCACGGGCGCGGAGGCCGAGCACCGCGCGGGCGATCCCATAGCCGTTCCCATACATGAGAGAGAAGACCACGAAAGTGACCATGACGAGCACGACGAAAGATCGTACGAGGTTCTTGAACAGGTTGAGCATGTCGAACTCCTGACCAGCCGCTGCTCGGACTCACTGGAAGTCGATGAGCTTGGGCGAAAGGCCCTCGACGTCCGAGATGTGAGGGATCTTCACATCGGCGGTGTGGGCGTAGAAGCCGTCGGGGTTGACCATCGGCACGAACCATGCCTGATCGATGACGTATTGGTTGATCGCCTGCTGGGCATCCTTCTTCTGGGACTCATCGCCCGTCAGGATGGTGCTCCATTGCTCCTCAATGAAGGCGTCGTCCTGGTGCTTGAGATTCCAGTAGCCGGTCGATCGAACGACGATGTCGATATCGGTGAGTGAATCACCGAGGTTGCCCAACTGCCAGAGGACGACGGGGTAGGTTCCCGAGAGCAGGTCCGAGATGGCATTCGCGCCCGACAGCGGCACCTGTTCGACGGTGATGTTGAGCTCGGCGAGCTGCTGGGTGACATAGGGCATGAGCACGTCGTGGTTCTGTCCTGCCATCGTCGGCAGCTGGAGGGTGAATCCATTCTCGTAGCCCGCTTCCTTCATGAGGGCCTTGGCCTTGTCAACATCGAAGGGGTAGGGATCGGTCAGGTCGTCGATGTAGGCGTCAGATCCTTCGCGGAAAATCTGAGCGGAGGCTTTACCGTGTCCCGTGTAGAGGGACTTAACCATTGCTTCCTTGTCGAAGACCATGTTCATCGCCTGGCGGACTCGCACGTCGCCGAGGGCGGGGATGTCCTGCCCGAGGTGGTCCGTCAAGAGCAGACGCGTGGTCTGTCCGTTCATGGTGGCAACTTTGAAGCCCGAGTTGACGACTTCGTCGTAGGTCTGGGCGTTGATGAGGGTGCCGTCGATTTGTCCGGTCTTGAGTGCGTTGAGTGCCGCGGTCTCAGAGTCGTAGACGTTGAGGACGAGCTTCTGGTACGGGTAGGAGTCCGCGTTCCAGTGGGCCTCGTTCTTGGTGAAGGAGTAGACGGAGCCGCGTGTGGTCGCCTTCTCGTCGAGGATGTAGGGGCCCGACCCGAGCGGGACGTCATTGACTTCGCCGGATGCGATGACTTCGCTACTGGTGATCTTTGGAGCGCACATCCGGTTGATCATCTGCGCCTGGGGTTCCGGCCAGGATGCGGTGATGGTGTTGGCATCGGAGACTTCGAGAGCGATACCCGCATAGTTGCCCTGAGCGCCTCCGTTCTGCGAGACGAATTCGAAGGTCGCCTTCACATCCTCCGCGTCAGCAGCCGTTCCGTCGGTGAAAGTCATACCTTCGCGCAGGTGTGCGGTAAAGCTCTTCTGGTCATCACTGATCTCCCAGGTTTCAGCCATCGCGGGAAGCGGCTTACCGAATTCATCGCACCGGATGACGGTGTCCCAGACGGCCTCGCCGGCCCAGCCCTGATATCCAGGTTGGTTCGACGGGTCCCAACCCTGGATATCGGCGGCCATACCCAGGGTGAGGGTCTTCTGCACTCCTGCGGCACTGCGTCCAGTCGAGCCTCCCGTGCATGCCGCGAGGGTGAGGCAGAGAGCGGCGGCTCCTGCAACTGTCATAGGAAGACTGCGTCTCATCGTGTACTCCTTCGTCACTTGAAACCCCGTTCCGGTAACTGTCCGTCATTGAACGAAATCGAGGCATCCTCCGAGCGCCACACCAATCGTGTAACGTTCTACGCGTCACGATACGCACACGCGTCCCAGACTGTCAAGGCTTTGCTCCAACATAGGACAACGGCCTGAAAAGCAGTCGAAAAAGCTACCGAACAAGAAGATGAATTAAGCGGAATCGCAAGGTATTCCAGGTTAACTTCAGCAGGAACCTCACCACTCAACGACGATTCGATAACCCCACCTTGAGCGAATATCTGCAGGAATGCATTCACGTATACCGTTATCGACATTGCCCTCCCTTGAGACATAGACTGATCAAGACAGCGAAAGAACGGAGGCAATCAATGGCTACCCCTCCACCGCGCGCAACCATCAAGGACGTGGCTGCAGAGGCAGGTGTTTCAGTGGCAGCAGTGTCCAAGGTCCTGCGCAGCGCATACGGCGTATCAGACCAGATGAGGGAGCGCGTGACCACAGCGATCGACAAGCTCAATTATCGCCCTCGAGCAGGAGCCCGCGCAATGAGGGGCCACAGCTACTCAATCGGCGTCATACTCGTCGACTTCTCCTCACCCTTCCAGTTCGAGATCGCTCAGGCGATCGCGGACGAGCTGGAGAACACTGACTACCACGACCTCATCGTCAACGGACGACTCGACCCCGACCGCTATGCCAAGCGGCTAGAGGAGCTCATCGATCTGCAAGTCGACGGCCTGATTCTCGTCGCTCCACGCCTCGACGAGAAGCTCTTAGCCCGATTCTCCCGAACACTCCCAATCGTCACGATCGCACTGCACGGCGCCGCCTCAAGCTTCGACACCGTGGTCACCGACGAGGCTCTCGGCGCACGCCTGATGATCGACCACCTCGCGGGCCTAGGACATGAGCGGATCGCCCACATCACCATGCCCTCAACAACAACCGAGCAGAATTTCAAACTCTCCCATACCGCACGCCTACAGGGATACACCGACGCGATGGAGGCCCACGGCTTAACCCCCGACGTCATCACCACCGCATACTCAGAATCCGGCGGATTCGACGCGGTACACAGAGTCACCAAGAGGAAACATCCTCCGACAGCGATATTCGCAGGAGCCGACTCCGCCGCCTTCGGCGCACTTCGGGCCGCCGACGAGCTCGGCTTGCATGTCCCGGACGACCTGTCGATCACCGGCTACGACAACGTACACACTGCAGGCCTTTCCCGAGTCTCGCTGACCACCATCGACGAGTCGGGGATCCAAACAGGACAGATCGCGATCCGGCTACTTCTCGAGCGCATCGACGGGCGCAAGGACTCCGTTCACGAAGTCATCACGCCCCGACTCGTAGCGCGATCGACATCTGGCCCAGCCCGGAGCTGACAATCAACGACAACTCGTACTTCAATCGAGCGAATCCGTGAGATTCCTCTAGCGAATCGCCTGTAGTCCCTATCACGTGAATCGTTACATCGATGTTTCGATCACGCCCATCACCATCGATTTCAACGGAGAAACCTATGGCGTTTTCGCACAAACACAGAGCACGAGCACTCGTGGCTTTCGCAGCTCTCCCACTGGCGCTGACCATGATCAACGTACCGGCCCATAACCAAGCTCACGCAGCAACCACGCCAACTCTGGACGCGGAACAATTCGCCAATCCGGACATCACCTACCGCCCAGGTGTGCGCTGGTGGTGGCCCGGCAATGCTGCTTCCACTGAAGATCTCATTGCTCAAGTTAACTACCTCCACGAAAAGGGCTTCGGAGCTGTTGAGATCGTGGCTTTCTCCAAAGGCTTCCTGACAGGGGATGGCACAACCACCGGATACTTTTACGACTCCAAAGGACTCGGCTACGACATCGAACAGATTGCCTCTTACGAGTCCCCCGAATACTTCGAAAAACTCGACAAAGTCATTGCCCACGCCAACAAACTTGGCATCATCGTTGACCTCAATATCGGTTCGGGATACCTGGCCAACGACGACTCTGTGGCGCTAGCGGATTCTCAGGCCACAATGGCCTTGGGTAGGTCAACGCTTAACATCACCCCCGGCGCCGCCATTGACATTCAAATTCCTGATGTCGAAGCTTCCCCCATCTTCGCCACCGAAAAATTTGGCTTCGACTTTGCCGAATGGGATCCGTCGGTAGCTGAGCTTTCCAGCGTAATCATTGCCAAAGTCCTTGACGAGGGCGAGCCACTATCCAGCAACAACCAGTCCTTGTCATCGGATCTCTCATCGGTCAAGACCTACCAAAATAAGACAGTCGTTGATTTGGCGAATGCGACGGTCCTGTATCCGCAAGCAGGGGCCGCTACTGTCAATCTCGATACGGCGGGACTTGAAGCTGGTCGCTATGAGGTCATCGCCTTGGATTCAACACACACTGGCTCGTATGGCTTCAACTCAATCGTTGAGAACACGACTACCGGACAGCGCAACCGCGTCGTTGACCACCTCGATGGCAGAGCAGTAACCAACATGGTCAACGGTTGGCTAGGCCAAGCCGAGCTGAACAAAATCATCAATTCGCGTGATGTGCGCGCAGCCTTCAATGACTCCTACGAGTTCTACACGGATGCGCACTACAACCAGGTAGTTCAGGCAGCCGCAGAGTCGAAAGAGCTGCTCGGCTACGACATCACGAAGTTCATTCCCAGTTTCTACCAGTATTTCGGGGAGTCGTTCCTTATTGACGGTGCTCCGACTATCAAGCTGAACTTTGCTGATCAGGGGCTTAATCCACTTGAGCTCAGCCGCTTCAGCGGAGGCGACGTGAGCCTGGTTGATGCAGGACTGACTGCTGACGAGGCAAAGCGTGTCAACTACGACTATGCGCAGCTCGTGAACGAAGCATTCCAGGACGGAATGGAAGCATTCTCGACGACCCTAGCTAACTACGGCATCTTGTACCGCCAGCAGGCTTACAATCCCCGATCGATATTTTGGGAGCAGCCAAGTACGTCGACATTCCAGAAACTGAAGGCCTCAACGAATACAACCTCAAACGCGTGTCCTCGGGCGTTCACCTGTATGGAAAGAAGCTGGTGACATCGGAGGTCTTCACTCTTGGTTCAGTACCATTTACTGTCACTCCAGAGTTCCTCAAACAGGGCTACGACTTGATGGCCACTTCGGGAGTCAATAACTTCTTCTACCACGGCCTATCCGCCCCTTATTTCGGCTCTGAGGCATCGTCCTCGGATGACGATCTGTTCACTGAGGAAGGATGGCGTGCATGGCCAACCATTGGTGTTGCTATGGAGGAAAAAATCCTCTGAACTCGTACTGGCCAACTTTGAACGCTTATGCGTCGCGCGCGAATTACACCATGCAGTTGGGTTCGCCCAGCGCTGACGTGGCTGTTTACAAGCCCATGCTGGAAGACCTCGCTCAGACTGCAGGTTTTGGTTCCGACGCCACACCGATTTCAACGATTAACGTCCTTCAATCGAATGGCTTGGCCTGGGACATGATCAACGACGACACGATCATCAATGGGTTGGTCTGGGAAGGCGGAGAACTGATTGCCAATGGCAACACTCGCTACGACGCCCTCGTCGTTGAAGCCGCTTCGGTTCCGTTGGAAACTCTCAAAGCTTTGCAGACCCTGCGGTCTGCAGGAGCGCCGATTTACTTCCACGAAACGCCAGTGAGCTCGCAGCCGGGTTATGCCGATGGCGCTTACACCGACCTCGACGCGCAGGCAGTCGCAATCTTTCAAGCGATGGGCGGTCTGACATCAACGGACACCCTCGTGACTGCCCTTAAGGCGGATTCGACGGCGGCGATCTCCTACGCGACCAACGATTCGGTGCGTTTCAACCGCCGCAGCCTCGACGAGGGCGCTGAGCTCGCTTATTTCCGTAACACTTCAGCTGACTCCGCGACAACGCTGACAGCGCAGGTCGCAGATGCGTCTGCAACCTGCTTCTGGCTCGACCTCGAGCAAGGCACAATCCACAAGTCAGATGTTGAAAATAGCACGGCCAACGCAACTCTTGAAGCCAATGGGGCAGTTGTTCTCCTCTGTCAGCCCGCGGGTTCAGCTTTCTCCGCTGAGCATCTATCGGCTGGGCTACCTGATTCGATCACAACCTTCGGCGGTGATCAGACACTTGAACTGGCTGATTTCACCTTGGAAGTCACCGCGGACAATATCGGAGCAAAGGTGCCTTCTGTTTCTAAATCCCAGGTCTTTGGTGAAGACGGCGGCAGTGTTCTGGGAGACTGGACATCCTCGGATTTTCTTGATGGGCAGCTGGCGTGCGTAACCAATGCTGGCACCTACCGGACCAGCTTCAACGTGTCGAATGTTGACGAGATTCGCGAGGGCGGAGCCGTTCTTGACCTTGGTTCTGTTGGCCAAGCTGTTACTGTCCGAGTGAATTCGGCACTGCCGTCAGCCTTGACGAAGCAGTTGACGCATTCACCGTTCCGTGTGGATATTGCCGAGGCTCTTGTCTCTGGTGAGAACACCATCGAGATTGAAGTTCAGCCTGCGCAAAACAATCGCAGGGTTTGTCTGAAACAGGCTTACGCGACTGATCCGGTAGCGAACGCGAAGTACATAGCTTATGCGTCAACACATGGTTCGGATCAGTTAATGCCGGCAGGTCTGATGGAGCCAGTCGTGTTGCGAACGGTGACGCCCGTTGACCAGAGCACTCCCACCTTTGCACCGTCAGTTGAGGTCGATCCCGAGCGCGTTGAGCAAGGCGCAGCAATCATCATTAAAGGCAGTGGCTTCGCCCCAGAGGTCGCGGTCGATGCTGTGTTCTATTCAGATCCGGTGACGATTGGTTCTGCTGTTGCTGATGAGGATGGTTCGGTGACCTTCACATTTACGATTCCCACAGATGCTGATCTGGGAGCACATCGAGTTGTGTTGTCCCAAGCCGATCCGGCCTTGTCAGCGGAGGCGCGTGTGACGGTGATCGTCTCAGGCAACAAAGCCTCGGATGGTGCAGGTTCATCTTTGTCTGATGAGGCAAAGAAGTCATCCACTAAAGCCAAGAAAGCGTCAGGAAAGTCGGGCTCGTTAGCCGCAACTGGCTTGACGACCGCGGTGATTTTGGCTGCTGCGGCAATCACGGCCTGTGCGGGTGGCATCTCATTGGCCAGCCGGAAATGGATGACGCAGAGCTAGCCCGCATAAGGATCGGGGCCTCCTGTCCGATTCTGGACGGGCAGGCCCCGATTGTCTTGCCCTTATACCGGCTCTAGCCTTCCCCAACCCGCAAAAATAGACACAGTCGTGGCGTCTGCACCCGCTGCAAATTTAGGCGCACCTCTGTGACCTGCGAAAACGCCAGAAGCGCTCCAAACTTGCCGAACGACTGTGTCTAAAACTGCGGGTGAAACCGAAATGACTTGGCTTTCAGAGCGTCTTCTAGCCCCCACATGCGCCGAGAGCAGACTTTGTGGGCAAATCCAGCCCAATTTCGGGCCAAAAACGACCATAAGGTCTGCTCTCGGCGGAAAAAGGAACGACTGGGAGTCGGCGGGGAGGAAGCGGCTGCCGGGGCCTAGCCACACACCCGCTTCTCGGCGGCATCCCAGTCTGCCATTGCCTCGGGCCGCGGTTCATACCGGGTCACCGTCTCAGACGCAGCAACCACCACACGCAGATCCGACAGGCTGCCTTCAAGAGCCCCAACAGCCCGTAGCTGCACGATCATATTGCCAAAGGCCGTTCCCTCAACTGGGCCTGCAACCACGGGGAGCCCGGTTGCGTCGGCGGTCCCCTGGCACAGGAGGGCATTCTTCGAGCCGCCGCCAACGATGTGGATAACCTCGAGGAGGCGGCCCGATAGCTCCGAGGCTTCGCGCAGTGCCCGCCGGTAGGCAACCACAAGTGACTCGGTGATCGAGCGCAGCAGCTGCCCGCGGTTCTCAGGCAAGGGCTCACCGACCTTCGCACACCAGGCGTTGATCCGCCCTAGCATGTCTCCGGGCGCGAAGAACTCGGGGTCATTGATGTCGAAGAGCGTTCGCATGGGCTGGGCCGCATCCGTTTCAGCGTCCAGGATGGGCCAGGATAGGTCTGCGTCTCCTTGGGCTCGCCACTGTCGCAGGCACTCTTGCTGAACCCACATGCCCATGATGTTTTTAAGGTATCGCACAGTGCCGTCCACCCCTAGTTCGTTCGTAAAGTTCGCGGCGCGCGAGTCGGCAGAAAGCACCGGCTCATCCAATTCAGTGCCAACTAGCGACCAAGTACCTGATGACACGAAACCGAAGCGCTTGCCGTCGACTGCAGGAACTGCTGCCACAGCCGACGCGGTATCGTGAGTCCCCACAGCAACCAAAGGAGTCGGCTCACCCGCAGAGGTCCGCAGGTCAACACCGTCCAGGCGCACGGGGCCGACGATTTCGCCGGGTTCGACGAGTTCGGGCAGGAGACCGGGCACATCGACGCCAAAGTGCTCAGCGAGGAGTGCGAGAACCTCGGGGTCCCAGCAGCGGGTGTGGGGATCTACGAGGCCGGTCGTCGATGCATTCGTCACCTCGCAGACACGCCGACCTGTCAACCAATAGCCAAGAAGGTCGGGGATCATTAGCATTTTGACGCCCTCACGGGCACGGGCCTGTTCCTTGTCGGCAATGAGTTGGAACATCGAGTTGAAGGGCTGGAACTGCAGACCGTTGCGAGCATAGAGCACGTCGGCGTTCATCACCGCGTAGACGGCATCAACGGCGTCCGCCGTGCGCGGGGAGCGGTAACACTGAGGGTTGCCGACGAGGCGTCCATCGACATCCAGCAGGCCGTAGTCCACAGCCCAGGTGTCGATGCCAATGGCATCAACGGGTCCTCGGCGCGCAGCCTCGGCCAGGCCCTGACGCACGCCCGTCCACAGAGCAAGAATGTCCCACTCGAAGTCGTCGCCGCCGTTGACAGGAACGCGCACCGGGCCATTGGGGAAGCGCCCGCATTCCTCGACGCTCAGGACGCCCTCATTGAATACGGTACGCAAGACGCGCCCGGATGAGGCTCCTAGGTCAACTGCTGCAACGGTCCAAGTCATATTATTTCTCGTTTCGTGGTCACGGCGTTGGCACGAATGAGGCCGTCCCGCGCACCCGTGCCGGGGTGCGGGACGGCCCTCCATCGCAATGTGTCCCCATAGTGGGATTCGCTGCCATCCGGTTCAATACTTTGGGCGGAGCGGCCTTAGGTGTCAGTGGTGATCAGGCGCCCCAGCTGGCCTGCTGGCCACCCACGCGTTCTTCGGCAATCTTGGCAAGGTAGCCGGAGGCGTTGAAGGCTGCCAGTGGCTCGGCCTCGAGACCCTTTTCTTCACGCAGTTCGCACAGCAGCGGGCGAACGTCAGTCCAGAAGGCATCCATGAGGATGTCATTGGCTGCAATGACGTCGTGTTCGAGCTGAGCCTTCTTGAGGGCATCCTCGTCGACGAGCAGGGCCTTGGCGGTGGCTTCCTGGACGTTGATGACGGAGCGGATCTGGCCGGGGATCTTTTCCTCGAGGTTGTGGCACTGGTCGAGCATGAAGTTGACGCCCGAGTCCTTGTCCAGCGCGTTCGCGGTGACGATTTCACGCATGATGCGGAAGAGCTGGAACGGGTCAGCGGCGCCGACGATCAGGTCGTCGTCTGCGTAGAAGCGCGAATTGAAGTCGAAAGCACCCAGGCGTCCGGCTCGCAGCAGCTGCATGACGATGAATTCGATGTTGGTATTGGGGGCGTGGTGGCCGGTGTCGAGGCAGACGACGGCGCGCTCACCCAGGGCGAGGCAGTGGGCCAGCGAGGTGCCCCAGTCGGGCACATCGGTGGTGTAGAAGTAGGGCTCGAAGAACTTGTATTCGAGGAGGAGCTGCTGGTCGTCGTCGAGTTCCTTGTAGATCTGGGCCAGGGAGTCTGCCAGCAGGTCTTGGCGCACGCGCATGGAGTCCTGGCCGGGATAGTTGGTGCCGTCAGGCAGCCAGATCTTGAGGGTCTTGGATCCGGTGGCGCGCATGACGTCGATGCATTCGACGTGGTGGGCGATGGCCTTGGCGCGGATCTTTTCGTCGGTGTTGGTCAGGGAGCCGAACTTGTAGTCGTTGTCCTGGAACACGTTGGAGTTGATGGTGCCAAGCTGGACGCCGAGTTCTTCGGCGTACTGGCGCAGCTTGGTAAAGTCGTCGACCTTGTCCCACGGGATGTGCAGGGAGACTCGGGGGGCTAGGCCGGTGTACTTGTGGACCTGGGCAGCGTCTGCAATCTTTTCGAAGGGGTCGCGAGGTGTTCCGGGGGTGCTGAATACCTTGAAGCGGGTGCCGGAGTTGCCGTAGGCCCACGAGGGGACTTCGATGGTTTGTTCATTGAGTAGGCGGCGCTGCTCGGCGGTGAGGTCAGATAGGGCGACCATGGGGTTTCTCCTCAGAGGTTTATTTCGTGGTGTGTGGGGACGAGGGCGAGGCCGCCCGGGTTCCGCTGTTTAGGGAAGGTAGAAGTATTGGGGCAGGATCTGGGCGCTGCCTCCACCGTTGGGCTGGAAGTATTTGGCCATTGCCGTTTGCCACCGGGTGTTAACTTCGGTGTCTGCCATGGCTTTTTGCGCTGCGTCGACGTCATCGGATTCGAAGTATCCGACACATAGTCCTGTTTCTTTTTCGAGGAAGAGTGAGTAGTTGCGCCATCCGCTGTCGGTGAGGGCTTGGCGCATTTCGTCCCAGACTCGCTGGTGGACGTCGACGTATTCGGCGAGCATCTCGGGGCGGACTCTCAGCAGGAAGCATTGGCGTGTTGGCGACTGCTGTTCATTGCTGTCCAGAAGGCTGTCAAGATCTGGGAACTCGGCCATGTATCCTCCTTCGTCATTGAATAGGAACTGTTAGCCGCAACTATAAAATGAATCGTTTCACCTTGTCAAGGGCATACGCACTTTTTCAAGCATGTTCAAGCCGCTGCAAGGCCGTTCTGCCTCAACCAAACCCGCCCACAAAAGGGCTTGGCCTCTGAGCAGCAGGGGCGGTCGGGGAATATCCCCAGCCGCCCCGCCACTTGGACTATCGAGGATCAGAAGTCGTAGTCATCAATGTTGTCAGCGTTGAACTTGACCGGGTCACCCACCAGGACAACGCCACCCTCTTCAACGGTACGCTCACCCAGGGAACCAGCGGTGAAGGTGTCACCCACGGCGCCGGTGATAGCACCCGAGTGCAGAGCAGCACCTGCGTAGGTGGCCACGTAGCCAAGCTGGGCGGGATCCCACAGAGCGAATTCCTTGACGGTCTCATCCTTGATGAAGGAGCGCATTTCGTTGGGCAGGCCCAGGCCGGTCAGGACAACCTTTCCCTTGTACTCGGAGGTCGACAGGTAGCGGGCAGCCGCCGCGATACCAACGGTGGTCGGCGAAACGATGGCGTCCAGGTCGGGGTGAGCCTGGAGGAGACCCTGGGTCTCCTGGAAGGACTTGGTGTCCTCGTCGTCGCCGTAAACCTTGTCAACGATGGTGATGCCCTTGTAAGCGTCGTTGGAGGCAATCTCTTCCTCCATGAACTTGATCCAGGCGTTCTGGTTCGTCGCGGTCGCGGTAGCGGACAGGATGGCGATGTTGCCTTCGCCGCCGATCTGCTCGGAGACCATCTCGAGCATGGTTAGCGCAACCTGCTTGGAATCGACCTGGTTGATGAACAGGTCACGGCAATCCTCGGAAGCATCGGAGTCGAAGGTGACAACCTTGGTGCCTGCGCTACGTGCATCCTTCAGCGCAGGGCACACCGCATCGGGGTCGTTGGCTGCAATGACCAGGACGTTGGTTCCGGCCTGGATCTCGGTGTTGATGAAGGACACCTGAGACGAGGACGAGGCCTCGAGCGGGCCAACAACCTGGGCATCGGCAAATCCAAGTTCCTTGGCAGCTTCGCTGCCTCCACCTAGCATGACGTCGGAGAAGGGGTTATTGAGCTGCTTGGGGATCTGAGTGATCGTGGCGTCGGCAACGTCGTAGCTGCCGTCAGCTGTGGCTGCGGGCTTTTCGGTGGAGCCCGAGGCGGTGCTATCGGTGGTGGTGTCGGCGCCTCCCGAGCATGCGGCCAGGGACATGGAGGCCATGATGGCCATGGCTCCAAATGCAGCGACGCTGCGGTTGAGTCGAGACATCTTCGTCTTTCCTTTCAGTCGGCGCGGTCGCGCCAGTGTTGTGGGTGAGTGTGCAGTTACTTGGCGGTGGATCGCTGCGACTTCGATCGCCATTCCTTGAAGGCGTTGACAATCGAGGGAGCCACAACGGATCCGATGAGGAGCAGACCGGTGATCATCACAAGGACGACCTCTGGGATGCGGTTGAGACGTAGAGCGTAGTTGAGGACACCGACGGTGAAGACACCGAAGAGCGAACCCCAGATCGAGCCTTTACCACCGAAGACCGAGACGCCACCAAAGACGATCGCGGCAATGACGGTCAGTTCCAAGCCTTCGACGTTGTCGGACTTGGAGGCTGAGTAGCGAAGCGTGTAGAAGATACCTGCCACCGCTGCCATGAAGCCTGAGAGAGTCAGGGCAATCATGCGTGACTTCTTCGTATCAATACCAACGAAGCGCGCCGCTTCTTGCGAATGTCCGAGGGCGTACAGGCCTCGTCCGTAGGGAGTCTTGTGCAGAAGAATCCAGAAGGCGAGGACAAAGATCGCCAGAGGCACAGACACATACGGGATCCCCGTTGCACCAAAGCTACCGGTGGCGAAGCTGGTTGCCCACTCGGGGAAAGCGGAGATCGAGTTATCGCCGATGACCACCAGAGCCAGGCCTCGGTAGAGAGAAAGGGTACCGATGGTGACCGCTAGGGCTGGGATCCCGACGTATGCGGTGATGATGCCATTGAAGGCACCGCAGGCGATACCCACAAGCAGGCAGACCACAACGACGAGCCAGAAGTTCATGCCGGATTGGACCAGAACACCCATGACCGCTGAGATCAGACCTGCGGTGGAGGCGACGGATAGGTCAATATCGGCATTAACCATCACCAGCGTCATGGGCAGGGCCATGAGGAGGGTGGTGGCCACGTCCAGGGTCAGGAATGTCAGGGTCCTGGGTTGGCCAAATCGCGGGATCAATACGAGGGCGAGAAGGACGGCTGCAATGAGGATCAGGGCCATCTTGGTATCCCTGGATACCCACAGGCGACGCATAACTTCGCTGCCCTGTTTCTTCGTCTGGGTTCTAGCGGTGCTCATGATGTTGCCGCTCCCTTCTTACGCAAGGCCTCCTGGCGACGGATCGTGGAGATCCGATCAATGAGGATGGCGACGATGATGAGCATGCCGACGACGGCCTTCTGCCAGAACTTCGACACCCCCACTGCTGTCAGCGCCGAGGTCATGGTGTTGAGCAGCAGGGCACCGATCGCCGCGCCGTAGGCCCAACCGACACCGCCGGTCATGGCCACACCGCCGACGACACAGGCCGCAACAATGTCGAGTTCCATGCCGGTACCGGTCGTGGCTCCCATGGCATTGAATCGGGAGGCGTAGAGCACGCCACCCAGTCCAACGAGGGCACCGTTGATAACGAACGCGGAGAACACGCGCTTGCCGACGGGAATGCCGTAGACGGCGGCGGCCTCGCGGTCGGATCCGATGGCGTAGAGGTCACGACCGGAACGGAAGTAACGCTGGTAGATCGACACCAGAGCGATCACACCGATGGCAAGGAGTGTCAGTACGGGGAATCCGAAGACTGTGGCCACACCCATCTCACCAAAGGAATGGGGACGGTCACCGGCGAAGTACTGGGTGGATCCGGCCCACCAGTTCAGGGCTCCTCGGAACACGTACATGGTGCCCAAGGTGATGACCATGGCTGGCACCTTTGCCTTCGTCACCAACGTACCGTTAATTGCACCGAGTATCGCGCCCAGCAGGCTTCCTGCAATAAAGACGACGATGATCGGGATGTTGGGAACCTCGGCGAAGAGGAATCCCGTGAAGAACGCTGAGAAACCAAGGATCGCACCGACGGACAGGTCGACGCCCTCGCTCGAAATAATGAGCGACTGCCCTGCCGCCATCAGCATCGCGATGGTCGCGTTGAGCAGGAGGTCCTTAACACCCTGGGGGGTGAGGAATCGAGGGTTGAGGGCCCAGGTGATGATGACCAGGGCGAGCAAAGCCACGATGACGGGAATCTCGCGCTGAGTGAAGAACTTGCGCAGAGGGCTGGTTTTTTTAGGGGCTGCGATTGCGGTGCTCATGATGCCGCCTTCGTGTGATCGGTGGCCGCGGTCATGACATTCTCTGAATTGGCTTCTTCACGTGAGAATTCGCCGGTGATGCGGCCTTCGCACATGACGAGGACGCGGTCAGACATACCCAACACCTCGGGCAGTTCGGAGGAAATCATGATGATGGCAACGCCGGACTGGGCCAGAGTGGACAGCAGACGGTGAACCTCGGACTTGGTGCCGACGTCAATGCCTCGCGTTGGTTCGTCAACGATGAGGATCCTGGGGTCGGTAGCCAGCCACTTGGCCAGAACAACTTTCTGCTGGTTGCCGCCCGAAAGGGAGGAAACCGGGTTGTACTGGCTGGAGGTCTTGACCTCGAGCTTCTTGGACCATTCTTCGGCGGTTTGAGCTTCGGTCGCGTCATTGATGAGGCCCGCTTTGGCGAGCTTGTCACGCAGTGTCAAGGTGGTGTTACGAAGCACCGACAGGTTCATCACCAGGCCTTGCTTACGACGATCCTCGGGCACAAAACCGAGGCCAGCCTTGATGGCCCCGACCGTGTCGGCATTGCGTAGCTTCTTGCCGAAAGCTTCGACCGTACCGCTGTCAGCCTTGTCGATACCCATAATGGCGCGCGCAACTTCCGAGCGGCCTGCACCGACCAGGCCTGCCAGGCCAACAATCTCACCGGACCGCACTTCGAAGGATACGTCCTCGAACACACCGGTGCGGGTGAGCCCGTCAACCTTGAGGACAACGTCTCCGATCTCGGCTTCAAGTTTGGGGAAGAGCTGTTCGACCGAGCGGCCAACCATGTCCCGAACCAACTGTGGCTCGTCGGTTTCTGACAGCATGCGCGTAGAGACGTAGTTGCCGTCGCGCATGATTGTCACGCGATCGCACAGGCCGAAGATTTCATCCATCCGGTGGGAGATAAACATCAGGGCTGCGCCGCGGTCACGCAGCGAACGAGCAATAGTGAAGAGGCGTTCGACCTCGTGGCCCGAAAGTGCAGCAGTCGGTTCGTCCATGATAAGGACCTTGGCATCCAGGGAGATCGCTTTGGCAATCTCGAGGATCTGCTGATCGGCGATGGACAAGCCTTCTGCTGACATGGCCGGATCGATATCAACTTCGAGGCGGTCGAAGAGATCTTGGGCATCGGCGCGCATCTTTGCGTGGTCGATCATGCCAAGGGCCTTGGCGGGCTGGCGGCCGATGAAGATATTCTCTGCGACGCTCAGATCGGGGAAGAGGGTCGGTTCCTGGTAGATGACCGAGATTCCGGCGGCCTTGGACTCGGCTGGGGTTTTGAAGACGGCAGGCTGGCCGTCAACAAGAAACTCACCAGCATTTGGCTGATGAATGCCTGCGAGGACCTTGACCAGAGTGGATTTGCCTGCGCCATTTTCGCCGGCCAGGGCGTGGATCTCGCCCGCATACAGCTCGATGCATCCATTTGCCATCGCAACGAAGTTTCCAAACTTCTTTACTGCATGCTGCAAGGAGACAACGGGCTGAGTAGTTTCGCGTTGCACGCGACCACCTCCACGTTGAGGTTGAAACGATTCAGTGATCTGGAGTCTGGCACGGTTTCGCCGCGTATGTCAACACAGAATTGAAACGCGATTCAAATCGTGACCTTTCCAAAATGAATCGTTTCGTCTACATTGCCCCCAAACCCGGATTCCTTTGCGCCACATACACGTGTTAAATGGGTCTATAGCAGCACAACCAGGACTATTCCTGGAATTCACCACCGGACAAACGTCAGTACAGAGGGACCAAGAAATGCCCGCCAATAAGGCTCCAGGAGTCAAAGATGTCGCAGCCCTAGCAGGGGTCAGCGTTGGCTCCGTCTCCAATGTCATCAATGGCAGAGGGACCGTACGCGACGACGTGCGTGAACGGGTCGAAGCCGCCATCTACAAACTCGGCTACGTCCCCAACCCAACCGCTCAAGCTCTACGTCGTGGAGTCTCCCCCCTGGTTGGGGTCGCTGTTTTCGACCTGACGAACCCATTCTTCATGCAGGCAGCAGCAGGAATGGAACAACGCCTACGCCAAGCAGGCTGCGTCATGTCCCTATCCTCCACCCACGCAGATGAACACACCGAGGCCGAACTCCTGCGCGCCCTCGCCGGCCAAGCCGTCAGAGGCATCCTGCTGACCCCAGCCGACGAAAATCTCGAGGTCGCTCACGAGATCGTCAAACGCGGCATCCCCGTCGTCCTCTTCGACTTCCCCGGAAACACCGAGGATATGCCCTCCATCTCCATCGATGACCGCGCCGGAGCCGCCCTCGCCATCGAGCACCTCCTTAACCTCGGACACCGCAATATCGCCTTCTTCAACGGGCCGCACACGGTTCGTCAGGCCCGCCAACGTTCCCTCGGCGTCCAAGATGCCATTGATGCTTTCCAAGCCAAACACCCGGAGCACCAGATCCAACTCGTTGCCCACGAGGGCGAGGACTTTACCGCCGAGGCCGGCCGCATGAGCTCACGAAGCCTACTGACCGGCGCGGGGATCGACCTCGCCGCCTCCGACGAGGCCCCACCAACCCTCCCTGCAGACTTCCCGACCGCAATTTTCTGCGCCAATGATCTCATCGCCTTCGGTGTCGTCTCCGTACTACGCGACCTGCACCTTTCTATTCCCAAGGACGTGTCTGTAGTCGGCTTCGACGACATTGCGATCGCATCGGAAATGTCGGTGCCGCTGACCACAATCCGCCAACCCATGGAAGAACTCGGCGTCGAAGCCGTTGAAATGCTCCTGGCTTCAGGGCAGGATTCGGCGCGGATCTCCCATAAAAAGTTCCAACCCGGCCTCGTTGTCAGGGCTTCAACACAGCCCCCTCGACAATGACCGATCCGCGTACCTACGCGGCATTCGCACACAGATAGTACGGCTGGATAAGAAGCCGCAGGCCACATCCGGTTCACCCATAAGTCCAACTCATCGGGCACAATGACATGCGTGAGCCTGCGACATTTTCTCCGACGAGTAGCCCGACTGCGCCCCGTCATCGACGATGAGACGCCGTCACTGGCGCTTTCCGTTGCCAACGCAGCCGGTGAATTTGGCTCCACGACCATTGCACGCACACTCTACGACTGGGGTTTTCACCCCGGAGTCGTCGCTTTCGGCGGACACGGATCAACCACTCGGGCCAGAATCTTGGGTCGAGTCATTATGGAACGCCAACGCGACCAACGCTTATGGCTCAAAGATCGGCGCGGCTGGCGTCAATTCTTCGACGCTCAGGTCCCCCGCCAACCCGTCCTTGTCACTGTAGGACAGGCCCGTCGAGTGACCTTCGCCGACCGCGGCGGATACATCGATCTGACGGTTGCCGGACACGGGCTCGCAGCCGGAAACCACACCGCCTGGATCCAAGTGCTCCACGAGGGCGACGTCAACGCGATGGGGCTGCGCGAAGGAGACGATCTGGCAGGGGCGCAAACCCGACCTCGTAGTACCACAACCGTCACGGCAAGTGGAATGGACCGGATCCGCGCGGGCCATCCCGTCCCCGTCAAGCTGCGCATCGTCGGCCAACAAGAGCAGTACGGAGTCGTGTCTGACATTGACGACACGGTGATCGTCACGATGCTTCCGCGACTTCTAACTGCCGCGAAATACTCCTTCGTTGACCGGGTTTCCTCACGCGAAGCCGTGCCGGGGATGTCAAAACTCTTGTCAGCAATTACGCGCAAGCAGCTGACGCCCGTTGGTCAGGATGGCACCAAGCTGACAATGCCTGTCATGTATCTGTCGACTGGAGCATGGAATGTGGTTCCAACGCTTCGAGATTTTCTCGAGCGTGGTGGCTACCCCAACGGTGGTTTCCTGATGACTGATTTTGGCCCTTCGAATACTGGTTGGTTCCGGTCAGGTAGAGAACATAAGCGTCGCGAGCTGCGCAAACTAACGCGCACAATGCCATGGATTAAGTGGGTCCTTGTTGGCGACGACGGCCAACGCGACCCTGAGATTTACGCGGAATTTGCGCGTCAATATCCCGATCATGTCGCGGGGATCGCGATCCGTTCACTCTCAGAAATTGAACAGTTCATGTCCCACGGGTCCTTCGATGCTCTTGTCCCCGAAGCTCTTTACGAGATTCCGCCCTCGATCCCCGTCTGGTTTGGACACGACGGCTATACCCTACTACGCGCGATCAACGACGAGGGAACCCTCGACTAAAAGTGAAAATCAGAGCGTGTCAATAAACTGATCAATCTCATCAGCCCACCACTCGTACATCTCATCAACATAGTGGTACAGGGCAGGACCCCATTGATGGTCTTTTGTCGAAACGACGAGTTCTTTGGGTGGAGTTTTGCCCAGCTGAAACCCGAGTCGTTGAAGTTCTTCAACATAAGGAACCATGAGGGAGTTCAATTCGGCTGCAGTCTTGTTCTTTGACGGCGGCACAGGTTCTCCGTCTGTTGTCTCGCGCGCAAAAGGTGCGCAAAGGACAAGCGTCTTACGGCTGGCATCGAGCGCGTCCAGCTGACGTTTAAGAGTTGCTGCACCTCGCTTGAACAGACCGAAGTGGCGGTCCGAACCGATCACAATCGCGGGCGAATGAGAGACTCGCGCAAGAAGGCCTGACTTCGCTAATTCGGTGCTCAACGTCAGATAGGCGTCACCTTCAAGTCTGGTCACTCCCCAGTGTTCCGTTGCAATGTCAATGATGATCGCGTCTGACTCTACTGCGTACCGTCGCAAAGTTTGACCAACATTCGAGGCCAAATCCCCCTGCAATGCTTTCCGGCTGAAGTTGCTTCCAACCGAGCTCAGGTCGGCATCAATCGCAAGAGGCGGACTAAAACCCGAAGTAATCGTCTGGCGAGCAACGTACTGAGAGACCTCAAAACGTCTTGTCACACGAACGATATCGCGGGCAACACACGACCCGTAAATGAAGATCTTTCGACGCACGATCCGACACTAACATCTGGCCTCAACACGGACGCCCTATTCGTTTGACGAAAAGGCATCCAGTACGGCTGGTAGATCAGCCAGATCTAGCCCCCTGATTGGACTCCCGACTGCTGCACAGACGACTGATCGGCTGAAGACTGATCCTTCTGAGCATCAGACTCGCTACCAGCTTCGGTATCCGATTCCCCAACCTCTTGGGCTTTGGCCCAGTCAGACTCCAAGTACAGGCAGTCTTGGGGAGCGGTTAAGGGTTCTTGCGTTTCCATGATGCGCTTGAGATCATCATCGTTTAGAGCACCGTCGTAGAAGGTCCCAAGCATCACAAAAACGGTGTCATCAGTGGCTTCGGTGAGGATAACTTTCGCATTGGGGAAGAAACGCGCCAGCGTGTAGGCAGCATTGACCGCCTTCGGACCAGCGTTGATCTCAACTGTCCCGGCATATTCACCAACGGAGTTACCGGGGTCTACCGGAGTGTATCCAGCCGCAATAAGCATCTGCGTAGCTTGGGAGGCGATACCTTGCCTTGACGTTGTGTTGAGCACCTGAACTTTAACCGATGCCGGATCCACCGGCATGGCGCCAGGAGATGGGCAGACAAGATCACCTACGGCAGCGAATTCAATTTTCTTGTTGAACTCATTGCCGAAAGGAACCGGCAAAAGCCCCGAGAACACCAAGGAAGCGAGGACGAACAGCACAGCCATCGTTACGCCGAGTACAGCGAAGGTCAGGTTCTGCTTGCGTTGACGTTCTTTGAGGAAACGCTGCCGCGGACTCATGGGTGCAATCTTGGGGCTCACGGGGACCAACCTACTCGACGCACGGCCGACCTCGCACCAGTACGGTCCGCAAATACGAATGTTTGACTGTCTACTCGACTATTCATCGGCTCGTTCTATCGGTGGCCCCAAGTCCAAAGGCCTACTAGATTAAGGATCACCTTAGTCGCCCTTGAAAGGATTTCTCATGGCGTTCCTCAGCGATGAATTGCTTGCCACGATCCACGAGCGCGCAGCGACTCACGATCTGGAAAACACTTTCCCCGCTGACGATTACACCGACCTCAAAGCTGCCGGCTACTTCGCTGCTTTTGTTCCGCAAGAGTTTGGGGGTGCGGGACTGGATTTGGAGCAGATCGCCGCCGAACAGACTCGCTTGGCAAAAGCTGCTCCGGGAACCGCTTTGGGTATCAATATGCATCAAATTATCGTCGGCTTGGGCCGCCACCTGGTGCGCAACGGAAACGAACGCGGAGAGATCATTTTGCGCGAGGCCGCGGCCGGTGAACTTTACGGCTTCGGGATCTCCGAGCCTGGCAACGACCTCGTCCTCTTCGGCTCCATTACCCAAGCTGAACCCGACGGCGAGGGCGGCTATCGCTTCACCGGAACAAAAATTTTCAACTCGTTGGCGCCCGCCTGGACTCGCCTGATGACTTTCGGGCGCGACGATTCTGGCGAGGACGGTCCCCACTCTGTCTTCGCAATCCTCAATCGTGAGGACGGCGGCTTTTCAATCAAGGACGACTGGGACACACTGGGGATGCGAGCCACCCAGTCCAATACGACCGTTCTCGAGGGCGCACATGCGCGGGCGGATCGGATTCTGACGCGCTGCGAACCTGGGCCTTCCAAGGATCCGGTGGTTTTCGGCATCTTCTCTAACTTCGAGATCCTTCTAGCCGCAACCTACCAGGGGGTTGGCGAGCGGGCGGTCGAGGTCGCTGCCGAGCACGTCAAGACCCGCAAGTCGGTGAAGAATCAGACCGTGTATGCCAACGATCCTGATATTCGTTGGCGTATTGCCGAGGCCGCCCTGGCGATGAATGCGGTGGGCCCGCAGATTCGCGAGTTGGCGCGTGATATCGAGGCTGGTGTCGATCGAGGCCCCATCTGGATGCCACAGTTGTCAGCGGCGAAGAATGCTGCGGCCGAGGCGACGCTGCGCGCCACCGAGCAGGCTATTCGCGCATGCGGAGGATCTTCCTACTACTCCAAGCATGAGTTGTCACGCTTGTACCGTGATGCTTTGGCAGGCTTATTCCAGCCTTCAGATCAAGAATCCCTGCACAACGCGTGGGCCAATGCGATCCTGGGACCCATTGAGAAGTAGCTGGACGGATGACAAAGCAGCTGGACCGATTGAAAACTAGCTGAAAGTCACCGGCAGTAGCCCACGGCCACCTGGCCCCCTCCCTCTGCGCCGCGAGGGACGCACAAAACCACCGCGAGGGACGCACATCTTTCTCGCGAAGGACGCCCAAAAGTCCCCCGAGAGACGTCCAAAAGGTTTGTCCAGGGAGGGCCATAGCGATAGCGTTGATGAATATCTACATCGCCAACGAAAATGCTACTTGTAAAATTCAAATACTGCTAAGTGCATAGTTTAATTGCTGCTAAATGTATAATTTAAGCATGGAATACAGGCGGCCAATTCCTCCTGGCATGGTTGAGAACCTACGCCTCAGCAAGCTCATCAACTGCCTCGTACTCGCAAATTCTTGATGCTGCAACCCCGGGAGAAGTCGACAAACCCACCCGAGTCACCGCTGGGGTTTACAGAGATATTCTCACGTCCCTGTGGCTTCTGGACCCTGTAGCTGCATGGACTCCAACTGGCAATATCATGACGCGCTTCGGGGTATCACCTAAACACCACCTCGCTGATCTCGACCTGGCAGCCAGACTCCTTGGCCTCGACATCGACTCACTTCTTGATGGACAAGGTCACCCCCTGCGCACACCAGAAGGAGGAATGATTGGTCCACTATTTGAATCTCTTACGACACTATGCGTTCGCGTCGCAGCGCAGGCTGCAGAAGCCACAGTAGGACACATTCGCACCCGCAACGGTGATCACGAGGTAGATCTAGTCGTCATCAGGCCAGATGGACGGGTTGTTGCCATCGAAGTAAAACTTGCATCCGCAGTGGATCGACGAGATGGCAAGCACCTGCAATGGCTACGCACACTGATGGGGAATCGCATTGCCGATGCAATCATTATCAACACTGGTCCAGACGCTTATCGCAGAGACGACGGAATAGGCGTCGTTCCTCTAGCGCTTTTGGGACCCTGATCAAGCTCTAGGAGATTAACATTCCCCGTCGGGAAAAGAATCTCTACCAGGTGTACTTATCCGGCGTGATCTCACCTGCCAGGCCGGTCATCCAGCCACCGCGAGCCAATGCGAAAGACGCCCCGGACTTGGTGTTCCAACAACTCACACCGTCCATCGTGGACGAACACACGAAGTCGCCCGACACGGCGTATTCTCCATATTCGAGCTGATCTGTCACTAACGCAGTGTCTCCCTGAGCACAGCTATTCGCTGCAGATTTTTCTTCAACGATCAGCGCTCCCCCAGCCTGATTGCATTCGCCATAGCCCGTACCGGACCACTCTGTCTTAAAGATCTGGCAGACAGTCTGATCAGTGTTAAGGACGCAAGCGATGTTGCCCGAGGGTGTCTTAAAGCTCGTGATCTGACGCGCATTAGCAGGCGCCGGATACTTGTCTTCTTCCTCGACCGGAGCAGGATCAGACTCTGGCTCGTCAACGACCGCTGGTTCTTTAGGCTCGGCAGTATCAGTAGCAGGAGCGCTCTGCTCACTTCCGGCCGAGGGCGCGGGTTCCTTCCCCGTGCCAAAACCGTCCGTGAAAACATAAGCGACCGCAACAAGTAGAACGAGGGCGAGCACAACCAGCCCAACGAGCGTAGCGACAAGTCCCTTATTCGACTTTGCCAGACGCTGCGGCCTTGCCTGGGAGGAAGCAGGTCCACCGAAACCAGCTTGAGGCGACGCAGAGTAGGAGGGCGCAGGTTGATTGCTCGTCGAGGGAGCCGCTCCACCCGCACCGCCAAATCCTGCCCCCGCTGCGCCGACACCAGCGCCGGCACCAGCGCCGGCACCTGCACTGGGCTCAGATAGCCACTGCTGAGGACTATTCGGGGCAGCGTGCGCAACGTATGCAGCCGATCCTTGTTGCCAGGAACCCTGTTGTATCCCACCCTGAGCGGAAACTCCATACTGATCTGGAATGACCGCGGTTGCATCCTGCGGAGCATTCTTAAAGATTGACGCGCGCTGAACAGGACCAGCAGCAGGCTGATCGAAGTCCTCGTCAATCGATGCCATCATCTGGGTTGCTTCACCATCGAATTCCTGAGGCGAATCCTCAGCGACAAAGGTCTCGTCAGAGGCCTCGACATCGGCCACCACAGCACCCGAATCCACAGGACTCGATGCTGCGGAGCGTGACTCGATGGCTCGAAGAACCCCGGGGTCACCAAAGGCTGCCATCCAATCGAGCAGTCCCTGGTAGGCCTTCGGATGCGCGGCCACAGCCGCACGCAAGTGCGGATACCGGTACGCAATCTGGCGAAGAGTCTCAGCGTCGGCCGCAGGATCTTGGACAGCAGCCTGCGGATTCTCGATGTTCAAGTCGTCAGCCATCATCGCTCCTGACGTCGGTTTGACGGGATTCAATGCCGCCACCTTATCCCGAGACCCACCGATCATTAGGCCGGGCGGTATACGAAGCGTTCAAAGCCCAACAACTCGATATCAGCCGCTAACGCCTGAACCTGGTCATCCCAGCCGTGAGCTTGGGAAGAAAAACCATTGGGCGTACCAACCTGGCGAGCCTGCTGCAAAGCAAAGACCCTCGCCCCAGCTTCAAGCGCTCGATGTGCAACCTCCAGGCCGTCGCGTGGCCCATCGGGGTACACGGTCAACCGGACCTCATGGTCGACCTCGCCATGATCCAAGACGATGCCCAACGACTCCCATGCCTTGGCTCCCGCTCCCGGCCTGCCGGCCACGGTCTCGTAGTTGTCCGCCATGGCTTTGACGTCGATACCTACCCAATCGACCAACCCCTCGTCGAGCAGTTCACGCAGCCGTGTCGGATAGGGTCCAGCCGTATGCAGGCCGACGCCGAATCCAAGTTCTCGCACCCTTCGCATTCCCGCGCCAAGTGCAATCTGGCGGGTCGCTTCGCCACCAGAAAAGACGACGCCATCTAGCAAACCGTGTCGCCGTGCCAGTAAGTCCTCCAGCGCAGACCATGCCACAACGCCAGGAATCTTCGGATCGATGATCGCGCTGTTTTGGCAGTAGGGACACAGCCATGGGCACCCCTGCAAGAACAGGGATGCTGCAAACTTTCCCGGCCAATCCACCGTCGACATCGGCACGAGTCCCGCGATCTGCAGGTCGTCGGGTGTGAAAGCGGTCGGGATCCGGCGCCCCCGGGCATTGGCCGCCAATCTGGAAGTACGAGGACGGGCCCCGCCCTCGCGCTCGGGCATACCGAGCGGGACGGGGCCGACCTCGTGACTTGACGAACTAGGCGACCTCATAGGGAAAGGTCAGCGCTGTCCAACCGGCGGGAAGGCGGAGACGAGTTCGCCGTGAGAATCAGCAGCGGCCTCGGAGAACATTTGACGCTCCGCGTACTCGCCCTTCTTGCCGATATTGAAGGACTGCACGGGACGGAAGTAACCCATGACGCGCGTCCACACCTCGCACGCCTGAGGTTCGCGATCGGGATGAGCCTCGGCGCACTTCTCGCAGTGGAAGTGCTCGCCGGCCAGGTAGCCGTGCACCGGGCAGATCGAGAAGGTCGGGGTGATCGTAATGTAAGGAACCTTGAAGGCAGTCAGCGAGCGGCGCACCATCTGCTTGCAGGCTTCGCCTGTGGACATGCGTTCGCCCATGTACAGGTGCAAAACGGTTCCACCCGTGTATTTGCCTTGCAGGACTTCCTGGTCTTCGAGAGCTTGGAAAGGATCGTCGGTGTAGCCCACGGGCAGCTGCGAGGAGTTCGTGTAGTACGGCTGGTCGGCGGTTCCCGCCTGGATGATACCGGCGAAACGCTTGCGGTCTTCCTTGGCAAAACGGTAGGTGGTGCCTTCGGCGGGGGTGGCCTCCAGGTTGTACATGTGGCCGGTGGCTTCCTGCAGTTCGACCATGCGGTCACGCACGTGGTCGAGGATGCGCACGCACAGGTCGAATCCGCGCTGGTCGGTCATGTCATATTCGTCGCCAGAGAAGTTTCGGACCATCTCATTCATGCCGTTAACGCCGATGGTTGAGAAGTGGTTATCCAACGTTCCCAGGTAGCGCTTGGAGTAGGGGAACAGGCCGTGGTCCATATGGAATTGGATGGTTTCGCGTTTGCGTTCCAGGGATTGGGAAGCCAGGTCGATGAGTTCGTCCAGGCGCGCAACGAGGGCGACCTCGTCTCCTTGATGCAAGTAGCCCAGCCGGGCCATATTGACGGTGACTACACCGATAGAACCGGTGAGTTCGGCCGAACCGAAGAGCCCATTGCCGCGCTTGAGCAGTTCGCGCAGGTCGAGCTGGAGGCGGCAGCACATGGAGCGGATCATGTGCGGGTCTAGGTCGGAGTTAATGAAGTTTTGGAAGTAGGGCAGGCCGTACTTTGCGGTCATCTCAAAGAGAAGGTCGGCGTTGGGGGTGTCCCAGTCAAAGTCGGGGGTGATGTTGTAGGTGGGGATCGGGAAGGTGAAGACGCGTCCGTCTGCGTCGCCGCCGATCATGACTTCGATGAAGGCTTGGTTGATGAGGTCCATTTCGTGCTGGAGCTCGCCGTAGGTGAAGTCAACGACCTCGTCGCCAATGAGGGGGTATTCGTCTCGCAGGTCGTCTGGGCAGGTCCAGTCGAAGGTGAGGTTAGTGAAGGGGCACTGGGAGCCCCAGCGGCTGGGCACGTTGAGGTTGTAGATGAGTTCTTGCATGCACTGGACGATGTCTTTGTATTCCATCTTGTCCAGGCGCACGAAGGGTGCCATGTAGGTGTCGAAGGACGAGAAGGCTTGGGCGCCGGCCCATTCGTTTTGGAGCGTTCCCAGGAAGTTGACGATTTGGCCGCATGCTGAGGAGAAGTGCGTGGGTGGCGCGGAGGCGATGGCGCCGCCCACGCCGTTGAATCCTTCTTGGATGAGGCGTTTGAGGGACCATCCGGCGCAGTATCCAGCGAACATGTCGAGGTCATGGATGTGGTAGTCACCTTCGCGGTGCGCGTGGCCAATTTCGGGGGTGTAGATCTGTTCGAGCCAGTAGTTGGCGGTGATTTTGCCGGCGGAGTTGAGGATCATGCCGCCCAGGGAGTAGCCCTGGTTGGCGTTGGCGTTGACTCGCCAGTCGGAGCGGTCGAGGTATTCCTCGACGGTGCTGATGGCGTCGACGTCGTAGCGGGGTAATGCAGTCTGGGCGCGCTGATCCATGGGGCCACTTTCCTCAGTCGTGGTGTGTTGGGGAAGGCTCTACTTTTGTCCTGACCACATGCCGATCACGAGGGCGCCCGTTGCCGCCATATCGTGGCATGGTGGCAAATGGTGCTTGTCGCAGGCTTTGGCAAGATCGGGAGATCTAGTGGAGCCATCCGTCATTAACCACTGCATCTAGTGGCCCTGACGAACAGTGACCACTGTATGTAGTGCGCAAGAGAAAAATCTACGCACGCTCGGCGCGCCTCGCTCAGATTGCGCGAACACGACCCACACACTCACTTTCTTAGGACCTTAGACCCGCCATCCTCTCCGCGAGGGACGCCCAAAACTCCCGCGAGGGACGCCCAAAAGTTTGCCGAAGGACGCCCATATCCGCCTTTAATCTGCCGCAACCAATCGCGACCTGACTCCCGCCTAGCCCGACCACGGAGATTCGAGAAGCTGCAAACAAGCTAGATCCGGCCTCGACAACACGCTTGGACGTCCTTCGGGAAAAGATGGGCGTCCCTCGAGAGAAAGATGTGCGTCCCTCGGGGGAAATCGGGGGGGGCGGGCGGAAGACTCAGTCAGTGCACAGGCGGTCAACCTCGTGAATGACCAGGCCAACCACAGCGAAAAGCCCCAGCGACCCAGACACGGCAAGCAGCCCCGCCCTCGTCGGATGTGCCGCAAGGAAAGCACTGAACCCGTACCCGCTACCGCCCGGAGTTGCCACCGCCGCCAAATCAACACCAAAGAGAGCGCCAGCCGCCAGAGCCACGGCCGCAACCCCCGCAACCAACGCAATAATCACCATCGCTCGGTGCATGATCGGCGCATGACGGCGCCGATGCTCAATCGGAGTGAGCAACAAAGCCCACACGCCGCACACCAAAACCGCCGCCACCACATCGGCAATGCGGTGCCACGCCGACATCATGACCGACACTCCCATGAGCGACGTCCATAACCATCCAGCCCATGCCGCCGGCGCACGCAACCACTGCGGCGCGATGACCACCAACGCCAACGAAATCGACACAGCTACCGTCACATGCCCCGACGGCAAAGAATTGCCAACGGCAGTGGTGATCCCCAAGTTCGGTCGATCGATCACCAACTTGAGCAACTGCGTGGAAGCGTTGGCAAGCACCACCATCGACAGGGCTCGCCCAGCCAAAGTTGGCCGACGACGAATCGCGGCAATAAGAGCCACCACCACAGCAACAAGGACGATTGCAGGAACCGAAACAATGCCCGTCATGAGGGCACCGAATCCCCCAGCGTGCTCCGACCAACGCATGATCGCTTCCATGAATACCGTGTCAATAGCTTGGCCGGTGCGCGTGGATACAGCGACATAGGACGTCGCAACGACTCCGACAACACACAGGACAGCACCAAAAAGTCTGCGGACCAAGCGTCGTCGATACCAGGCAGCATCCACCGAAATAGTGGTGCTTCGAGGTCGGCCGCTTGCGCGCACTTCCTGATCAGCAGATGGCCGACTCCGGCTTCTGCCCGCAGACGATCCAGCGCTTATATGAGAATCCGAAGCAATGACATCGGTGGCCTCTGGGTCCGGCTCAGCCAGATTTGTAGGAGCCGAATCGTTTCGACCGTTACCTGCTCGAGCTGCTTGACCACGAGGGCGCACGTCAGCTGGGCGACGCTGCGAGGACTTGACTTCTCTCGCGTCGGACGACTCCGACGCAGGTGAGGACACACCCAAACCTGGCATGCCTGCGGGGTTAACACCTGGGGTAAAAGTGGCGGAGAGGGAAGGATCCACAGAGCTGAAGTCACCGTCGTTCATCATATTGCCCTCTCTACAGCCTCAATTGCCCCATGAAGCACCGGGCATCTCGCTTGGCTAATTCGATGAGAGACCCATGAATCTAGTATCACCAAGGATACGAAGGTCAGCCAGGCTGGCGTCCTTGTGCCTGCGCATCACGTTCGGCGAGTCGCTCAACTGACCCACCCCAGCCATTCGATTCCTCGTCACGAATCACTGACTCGGCTCGATCCCGCAAAGAGACTGCTTCCTCAAAGACGGACTTGAGCTCTTCCGTATCAGCAATAGGAACCCCGAGCGATGTAAGACGATCCTTGATGTTTTCCTGAACTTCCTCCGAAGTTCCCCTCCATGGGGAGTCTGGATCTTGACGTGACTGCGCTAAGCGGCTGCGAAACTCTGCCTCCGCTTTGTCTCCATCTTGCGGCGTTCGCATACCAACTTGATCGGCGAACGCTGGATCTGCGAGCAAGGTACGTAGGGGACGTTTTCCGTTTGCTACATCCAACAAGCGCTGACGGTAACTCGGGTCATCTGTTGCATCAGCAGCGTCTTCTAGCTGCTGCTTCAACTTCCGACGGAAGTCTGCGCCCCCCATCAGCTTCGCGGCTAGCGGGTTCATGTCTGGCATTCCCATATTGCCTCCTTGATCATCCTTCCGGTAGGACAACCCACTCCACATCAGTAGTGGCGACCCCCAAGAGACTAGCCAGCCCGACGATAGCGTAAACCGCGGTCATCATCCACCCCCAGAAGGAACTCATTTGGGCGACAATCGAGGCAAAAGCTGAGATCACTGCGGCAATTGCGGTAGCGCCGCCAGTGAAGAGTGCCGCTATAGCTTCAGCAATACTTCCGAATCCCAACAAGGCCGCAATCGCCGCATCGATCGCAGCATCAACAGCAGAGTAGATCGCTTGAAAAAAGCCGAAAGATGAGAACGCAATGTACCGGTAGAGGTCACCTAGCTGGCTGAGAGGATTTTCGCATGAGCCCAGAACTTCAACAGCCTTCGTAAAGTAAAGGCCCGCGGCGGTGGCGTCGTCTGAATCGTTCCAGCCGGTGAACATGACCTGCATACGCGTACTCAGTTCCGAACTCAGTTCCGAGAAGCAGTCACCCAGCTTCTCCCACGCATCCCCAACATCGGCAATCTTATTGAAATCGCCGCCGAGCCACTCCCACAGCCACATCCACAGGTCATCGATCCCGAAAAGTTCGCCAACCCAGCTGATGATCTTACGGATCCATGTACCAAAGGACAGATAATCGGGCCAACTCAGCACATTCCAAATCCAGTGGTCAGTCGTCCCGTCAGGAGGCGTAAGTACCTCAGACGGTAGTCGGCCCGAGGTCGGGCTACCGGCAGGAGCCGGACCGAGGGGTTGGCTGCCCGGATCTGCTTCGAGGGCAGACCACATTCTGATGATCTCATCAACATTCCCGGCCTCAGCCGTCACATATGCGTCGATCGTGTCATCCAAGTGATCTTTGGCATTGCCCAAGAGTCTACGACTCGAATGCACCAGCGATTCGAACTTCGCAACGGACACCTCATGTTCTGACAACATCCTGGAGAAGATGAAGCCACCAGAACGCCTACCAAGGTCACCCAAATATGTGTCCCCGTAGGTCAAAGCTTTGCCCATATCACTACGCAGGTCTAAAAGATCTTCAGCACCAGCGGCAACGATCGCCTGATTAAAGTAGGTCACTGACCCACCTTAACCCGTTCTCCACCTAAAATAGAAGGGAGGATGATCTCTTAATCCCTGCACCCCCTGTGTGGCTGACCAAGGGCTGTTCTAGACTTCGCACATGGAGCAGATTCGATTCGAACTCAGTGACGCAGGGACCATCAAACCAGTCCCACTGGCCAAAGCACGCCGCAATGTCAACGCGTTGCGTATGGCAGGAACTGCTCTCCTGCTGCTCGTGTGCATTGCCTCCGCGCTCTCTTTTATGAAGAAAGAGTGGTCCGCCGAGATCATACTCGGCCTGATAATTGTCAGCGGATTAGCACTGGTGTTACTCAATACAGCACGGTATCGCCGCGCCTGGATCGCAGCTCATGCGAACTCGAACTCTCTCACATTCGGCGTCACATACGCGTTTGCTCTCAATGACAATTCGTTGATCTTCCCGGCCCAACCCGGGCGCTCAAGCGAAATCTGGCCACTTGATTCCGTCGAAGTAACAATCAAAGGCACTGAATCAAAGAAATGGCTCATACTGCACAGCCCCAAACGAGGTAAACGACGCTATCCCCAGTTCGTCCTCGAACAGGACGTCACACAAGTCGCAGATATCATCAGAAGGGCTGCGTCAGCTCGGAGATGATCTATCGGAGGATTTCGGAGACAGGACTTCGAGCAGCAAGATCGCTAATCCACATCCGGAGACCCCTAGCCAACCGACACTCAGCCACGTCTGCCAGGGGCTGAACTGTCCCACGGTCGCGATTATGCATCCGACGCTGCCACCGGCACCGATCAACCTGGCGCCCCCTTTTCGCGTCCAAAAGACGGTTGCCCCCATCAGTCCAAGCAACACCATGAACCCCAGCCATGCGAGGTCAGAATCGTTCTGGATGCCATCTTCCGCACCCCATGTCCACAATCCGAGTATCAGCCATGCGGAGGCAAACACCAGACGCACAACACGAACCATGTCATTCATCCGTTTAGCCTATATTTTCGCGGGCTCGCATTCCAGACGGTCGAATCTCATGATGAGCGTGACAACCAGCCTCAACCTAGGGCTCGTGACATCACCCCGCCCAACGCGCTCACAGCCAAGCCCTCCTATAGAGTGGAAGCCCAGTTAGACCTCCGGCCAACATCAACACCAGGAGTTCCCGTGGCGGCACCTTGTCCTCTGAGCACTGAGCGCATCCGTGAGATGCTCACCGACCGCAATGTGCACTTCGGAGAATACGAGGCCGGGGAGTTGGCCTGCCCTGCTCGAAACGCCGTCTATTTCTGGAATGCCACAAACCCGCAGATTCTGCAGCTGCGAGCACAGTGGCGCGGAATTGCCACTGATAACGTGCAGTTTTCCGCCCTCGTTGACGAGGTCGCCCACTGCAACGCCACACGCACTGGCCCCAAGGCATATCTGGCACCTTTCGAGGACGGGCAACGCTACGGCCTGATCGCCGAATCGAACCTCGTGACCATTTCCGGTGTCACGCAAAAGCAGCTCGATAATTTCTTTGAAACCTCGATGTCGATGATCATGGGGTTCTTCGCTGACCTCGAGCACTCTCTACCAAGTTTCGTAGATTGGGCTGCCGAGGACGAAGCCGGGGCTGCGTTTGGAGAGGAGAACTGACATGGCCGCTCCTTTTGCTGTGCCTTCCGACGACACCACCCCCTACCCGGCGGACTTTGAGCGGGTCGTGGCAGAAGTTCACGAGATGGGCTACGACCTTGACGTTATAGAAAAGGAGCGGGCGGCAGGCGCCGTTTTTGATCGCGTGCCTTTCTTGGTGTCTTTCGACGGAGCGGGACGTTTCCTGTCGATCCGCGCCATGTGGGACACCGGCCTGACGCCGGAATCGTCGCTGCAACAGATTTTTGCCGCCGCAGATAACTGGAATAGAGAAAAATACTTCCCCACCGTTTATTCGATGCCGGACGAGGTCGACTCAGTCCAGGTGTGCGCCGATTTCGTTGTCGACACGGCTGCGGGGATTTCTAAGGCTCAATTGCGCGACGCGATTGGTGCAGGTATCTCGACGGGTATTGAGGCGATTACCTACATGAAGCAATGCGCATCTCAGACCCTAGGTTGGGTTGATCCGCAGGACGATGAGCTGGCTACGAAGGACCCGTCTGACGCATGACCGGGGCGCACGATCTAGTTGACGTACTGCGCCAGCTGAGCTCCAGTGATGACCGCCTTGTTCATCTGCATACAGTCGAGGCGCGCCGCGAACATTTAGCCGACTGGCCGACGTGGGTCGCCGACGAGGTCGCCGCCGCTTGGCAGGCGCGTGGCGCAAGCCGCCCGTGGTCCCACCAGCGTGAAGGCTTGGACTTGGTTCAAGGTGGCCGCGACGTGGTTGTTGCCACGGGCACCGGCTCAGGTAAGTCTTTGGTCGCATGGACGCCAATCCTGTCGGACCTGGTGGCAGCCGAATCGTCTTCACGCATTTCTGCGATCCACCGGCGCCCTACGTGCTTATACATGTCGCCAACGAAGGCTCTCGCCGCAGATCAATTGGCAAGCCTTGACAAGTTGCTCGCCGCTGCTTCGTCCTCGTCTGCCAATTCTGACGGGGGCAATCCGCTTTCCGTTGGAGTCAATCCCCTGCGCCATGTGCGGGCCGCGACGGCAGACGGAGATACGCCTCGAGAAGCGAAAGATTGGGCACGAGCCAATGCAGACATCCTGCTGACCAACCCTGATTATCTGCATCATGTGATGTTGCCATCGCATCAACGCTGGACCCGATTCTTAGCGTCGTTACGGTACATCGTCATTGACGAGTTGCATCACTGGCGGGGCGTTACCGGCAGCCACATCGCCCTCGTCATGCGCAGGCTGCTTCGCATTGCCCAACATTTGGGCACACAACCAACTGTCATCATGCTGTCGGCAACGGTGCGCGACCCGGAAGTTGTGGGTTCAGCCATGACTGGGCGCCCGTGTCGTGCGGTCAGCGAGGATGGTTCCCCTGCTGGTGCACACCACCTTGCTTTGTGGCAGCCGGCTCTCATCGCGGACGATTCCGAGGTTGATATTTCGCAGTTTTTGCAGGCGCTGGCGGGTGAGATTAGCGTTTTGGAAGCGCCGGTGACCAGGCGATCCGCTCAGTCAGAAGCGGCAGGCCTGACAGCGGTGCTCGTGGAGAAGGGCGCGCGTCTACTGACCTTTGTTCGTTCTCGTGGCGGGGCCGAGGCCGTGGCCGCGCAGGTTCGTGATCGTTTGTCCGCGCGAGGTTCTGCTTTGGCTGGCAGAGTCGCAGCCTATCGGGGCGGATATCTGCCCGAGGAGCGTCGCGCTCTCGAACAGGGGCTACGCAGCGGAGGCATCTTGGCGTTGGCGACCACCTCCGCTTTGGAATTGGGACTGGATGTGTCCGGGTTGGATGCGACAGTCACCGCGGGTTGGCCTGGAACGCGGGCCTCTCTCCTGCAGCAGATGGGCCGGGCAGGCCGCGCCGGAAATCCGGGGTTGTCTGTGCTTATTGCCTCAGACAATCCGTTGGATGCTTATCTAGTGCGGCATCCTGACGAGGTTTTGGGTGCTGTTGAGGCCGCCGTGATCGATCCGATGAATCCTTGGGTTTTGGCGCCTCATCTGTGTGCGGCTGCCGCCGAGCTTCCCTTGCGTACAGGCCGTGATGCGGTTGACGCGGGCGCAGCGGATGATCGTGAGTTCTTCGGCGAATCAGTGGCCTCGTTGGCCGACCAGTTAACGCAGGAGGGTTACCTGCGGCGGCGCACGAGCGGCTGGTACTGGAACGCAACGCGCCATGAGCGTCCTTCCGATCTTACGGATTTGAGGGGAAGCTCTGGCGAGGTTCAGATCGTGGACACGCGTTCGGGCGCAGTCATTGGAACGGTTGACGAGGGCGCAGCCGATGCTCAGGTGTTCCCCGACGCCGTTTACCTGCATCAGGGGCGAACCTTCCACGTATTGTCATTGTCATCCATGATGGAGCCTGTTTCTTCGCCACACCATGACAGCTCAGACGCGTCAGCGGAACACGGTTCGCCCTCGTCTTTAATCCCCCCACGCAGCGGGCGCGAGGATCGACAGCGGGTGGCAGTCGTGGAGGAAGTACGCACTCCGTTGCGCACGAGGGCGAAGCAGCACGTCTCGGTGCACGTCGTTGAGGTCGAGCAAGAGTGGCGCAGTCCCGATGGTTTGGTGACCTGGTACTTCGGACGAACGGATGTGTCGTCGCGGGTGACGGACTATGACTTGCTGCGACTACCGGGCCTGGAATTCATTCGCAATAGCGAGTTGTCTCTGCCCACGCGCACGCTGCCCACGAAGTCGGCTTGGTTCACTTTGGAGCCCGGAGCGTTGTCTGTCATGAGATTGGCTGACGATGACGTTCCTGGGGCGTTACATGCGGCCGAGCACGCGATGATTGCTATGTTGCCGTTGATTGCCACCTGCGACCGCTGGGACCTGGGTGGTTTGTCAACGGCGGAGCATGACGATACTGGGCGGCCAACCGTGTTTGTTCACGATGCCTTCCGCGGTGGAGCCGGGCATTCACAGGAGGGTTTTGCCCGCGCTGTCGACTGGGTGAGGTCCACACTTGAATCCGTGAGGGATTGTCCGTGCGAGGACGGGTGCCCCCGCTGCGTGCAGTCTCCGAAGTGCGGCAATGGGAACGAGCCTTTGTCTAAGGCTGGCGCTGTGAGTGTTTTGGAGTTGTTGGTGCAGCGTTGCCCGGGTGTCTGAGTTTGCTTAGGCTGCGGCGCACTGATTTTGGGCGTCCTTCGCGGGAGTTTTGGGCGTCCTTCGCGGGGCGGGGAATAGAGAGAGCGCACAGACGGTGCCGTCTAGATACCACAAGGGGCCGACCCGGAGGTCGGCCCCTTGTGGTATCCCATCAACACAGTGCAAGTTCGTCCCGATGCATCCCTTTCTTGAGCTTCACAAACCCTTCTGGGTTCCAGCTCCTCGGCTTGATGACTATTACGCTACGCACCTGTCCTTGTAGAAGCATTGAACCCACCTGAAAGTTCTCTGGGAATTTTCCCTTCCACTGAACGGGCGTATTCAACCAGTACGTCAATCAACATCAACTCCCGCCCTCGCCCGAGCAGACAAGCCGATATCAAAGCCTGCTACCTCGTAGTCAAGCTCCACAATGACGTACGTATCGACACCTGACACCCAACATTGCGCAACCTCAACACCACTGCGACGCGCAACCTCAGTGGCACTCTGGCATGGACGCGATCCAACTTCCTCCCATTGGGCAGTCGCAGATACATCTGCTCCGGCCAAGGCTGAAAAATCGGCGACCATCTGGAGCTTGCTGCGATACGCGGTAGCCATTGCCCACACGAGCACGACAGCCGCAAGTAAAGAAGCAACCAAAACCACCGCTATGACGGCGATCGTGCCTGACCCTTCTTCATCATCTAGGCGTTTCATGGAACATCATGTTCAAGAGTCGTACTCGCCGTACAAGTAGCCTGACCACCACCAAGACTTGCAAGCCCCGAGTATGGGACAGAGGCCGTGACCGTCACCCAACGATCAGATCGACTTACGTTGATCCTGGGCTGTGGTCCAGTAAGCGTGTAGGCGCGTCGCCCGTCAGCAACCGCGTCGCCGCCCACCGAAGCTGCCCGAGCCGCCTCGCGAACAGACGAACACAAGGCAGCCCGAGTGACTCCGATGCCAGCGATCACTGCGATCACAGCAATCATCACTGTGATGGCAATGAAACCAATTGCCAATTCCACTGTGACTGAGCCACATTCGTCGGGTAGCGATCTCTTGCGCCACCAACTTCGCTGTTGCACAACGCTTCGCAAGCGGCCACACACAGTCCCCTGCAGCGAATATCTTCGCCTCTGGGACAGTCGGCCTCGTCCGTGACACATTAGAGCGACAGCGCCGATTCGATGATGCCCTGGATGAGCCCTTTAACGGCACCCGATTTCAGCACCACCACCAACAGCCCTGCTAAACCTGCGGTCGCAACTGCACCAATGGCGTACTCGACAGTGGTTGAGCCTTCTTCTGAATCTTGTGACCGCGGCGAGGCAGTCTCTTCAACCCTATTGAGGGCAGCCGCCGCGGCTACCTGAGCGTGGATAGCACTTTGGTCGATTCGATCGATGATCTTCATGAGAGTCTCCTATTCGTCTTCCCGGTGTTCCCCGGGATTCCAGACTCGCGGCCTCGACCCATACCAGTCGATAGCTCCAAAAGAATCTGTGGAAACAAGCCACTCCAGTTCGCCTGTGGATACACGATTCGGTTTTCACCAGATTCCGCCAAAACCTTGAGCGGCCAGGTGAATGAGAATGGGAGCAAGCCCCAAAGCCACAAAGGCAGGGAGCAAAAGGATGCCCAGTGGCGCAACGAGTTTGACCCCAAGTTCTTCGGCTTTGGATTTCGCGTCCGCCACTCGTCGAGAACGCATTTGCGTGGCAGCTCGATCAAGAAGAGGAACCGGTGACATGCCATCCAGCCACGCGGCTTCCAATGACCTGGCGACAATCTGAGCATTATCCGGGCACTCTTGCCACGCCTGCGCCCAAGCAACACCCAGCCGCAGCTCTCGGGAAATTCGCGACAATTCAGGCTCCCCAATCGCAACACCCAAACCGTGACACACGGTTGGAATGGAGGCCCCCGATTCAAGTCCAGCGATGGCCAAGTCCGCAATAATTGCTGGATCGATGGCTTCATCGATACGACGAATCCGATTCAACATTTTGCGCGACACAACATGCCCAGCGATCAAACAAACTGACCCAATGACTGCGCAGGCGGTCCCAATACCTCCATCGAAAAAACGATGAAGCGGATCAGCTCCCATAGCGACTCCAACCGCTACTCCTATGAGGGGCAATGCTGTCAGCACCCTGGCTGATGCACGAGGTCCCGAGGCCGCAATTCGCCTCGCGTCCTCGGCAGCCTCAGACTCATCGACACCATCGGCAATGACATCAAGGACCTGCGCCAGTGGCGCTCCCAATTCTGAGGTGAAACGGCACGCGGCCTCAATCGCGCGACAAGCTCGCCTACGGGCACACGCCGCGGCAGAGCCCGCAGACAAAGCATCCATCAATTCGCTCACACTGCCGGCAGTTTTAATGTTGGGTCGGACCGCTAGCTCAGTGATCACCCTGGGCACCCCGTCCTCGTCAATGCCGTTAAATTGCGGGACCGCGCCTAGTCTTTCCCAGGTACTCGCCCAGGCTTGGGATACGGGGGAGCCTGCGTTGAGGCGCGCGGCAACCTCGGCAATCATTAACGCCAGGTCGCGCCCACGCGGCGGACTTCGGCGGCTTCGGTCAAGCCACTTTCCCGCCCTTAGTGAAGGAAAGAAGCTCGAGTCTGGCCCAGCCCACCATGTAACAGGTAATTGTGAGGATTTGGTTCCGCCTCTGAGCCAATAAGCCAGTTGACGGGCTCGGCGGCGCAGATCCAGTACGGACACCACGGTGTAACCCAACACCCCACCTGCACCAAGCATCAATGCAAGATATAAGTCCCTGGTCATCTCAGTGCCCCAAATCGTCCGTCAAAGCAAGACAGGCTGCTAAGGCCTGCCATCCAGGCCCATAGTCGACGTTTCCTTCAGCATCTGCGCTGCACGCGAGAGAACACACAAGTTCACCGCCCTGTCTACCCAGGACTCCTATCTGAGACACCCATCGTCCTGGGCCTCCACCATCTGCGGACTCGACAATTCCCGTACCACCTTCACTAGTCTCACTGTGTCCAAGAGAACTACGAGGGCGACGACGCATGTGCACCACCGCATCGAAAGCAGCGACGGCCTGGGCTGCAACCGCCCTCTCCCCCATATCCGCGAGCGCTCCAAGAGCCTCCAGACGTGCGGGTACCTCGTCTACTCCATTGGCGTGAATGGTCGCCCACCCTCCGTCGTGGCCAGTGTTCAGAGCTGTGAGGACGTCACGGACTTCGGGGCCTCGACATTCACCCAGCACTAGCCTGTCGGGGCGCATACGCATGGCGGCGCGCACCAGGTCAGACAGTGTGACGGCTCCGGCTCCCTGAACATTGGGGCGGCGTTCGCACAGGTTTACAACGTGAGGGTGATTGGGCCGCAGCTCAGTGATCTCTTCGATACAGATGATTCGTTCGTCGGCGGGCACCAACCCCAGAAGGGCTGCCAGCAGGGTGGTTTTGCCTGACCCGGTGGCACCCGATACAAGAACGTTGGCACGCTCGTGCACTAGCGCTCGCAGGATCCGCGCCATGGGAGGACACACGCTGCCAGACTCTTCCATGGCGTCCAAGCCCAGTCCACCGGATGTGGAGGTTCTGAGCGAAATGATGGTGCCGCAGGTGGACAAAGGTTCGAGGACAGCATGGAGGCGCACTCCCGACGGCAATGTCCCATCGACGATGGGACTGGCCTCGTCGAGCCTGCGCCCACATGCGGCGGCCATATGGATGGCGAGGCTTCGTACATCTCTTTCGTTACCAAGATCGATAGGGCTACGTTCTAGTCCTGCTCCGCGATCGACCCAGACCTGCGCGGAGTTGATCAGTACATCGGTGACGTCGGGGTTGGAAAGGATGGGGGCAAGTTGTGGGCCGACACCCGACGCTAAAGAGCGTAGGTGTACAAGGGATTCAGACATTTCAACGACGCCCGCTCCGGGACGGGCACTGGCGCGGATCGCATCGACGTCTGTTTGCTGTCGAGCAAAGAGTCGTAGCGCCTGATCTTTTGGACTGTATTCACCTGGGTTCTGTATCCCCAAGCTGCGGGTGTTGGGCGTAGCCACAGGTTGGGGGCGGGGGCGCAAGATCTTCATGATTCTTCTTCCCTCCACTGTCTCGCCCACGCTTGGCGTCGTATTTGTCGCGCTTCGCGCCAGATCTGTTCGATAGCCCTGCGCGACGCCAAGTTCGATCTGAGTTTCGTTCGGTGGCGCGTTTCGGTAAGCAGCGGATGGGCCATGACGTGGTCGTCGGGTCCTGCTAGGCCTTGAAGGAGGGGACTGGGGTGATCGCAAGTGTGCACCAAATAGGTGGGTGTGTTGTCTTGTCGTCTGCCTTGCGTTCGGGCTAGACGTGCCAGGCTGTCCTGATCTCCCCGTCCTACAAGAATGAGCATGTCCGCTCGGGCGGCGGCGACTTGCTCGATTGCGTCATTCCACTGTCCCGCGTCGATAACAACTCCTCGTTCGGTCGCCTGGCTGCGGTCGGATTCAACGCCTGACAGGCAGGCGTCAATAAGGGGGATCAGCCTGGGGTCGTTGCCCATTGCTCCTGCTCTGTGATCAGCGGTCAGCACCGGCACCTCGTCAATGACGGGGAGGAGGTCGATCAGGGTTTTTGGGAAAACAGCTTCTTCGGTTCTCAAGTCTGCCCATGCCACACCATTTGGACCCTGATCTGGCGTTTTTCCTGTGGGGTGGATCCCGTCGCCAAGGGTCACGAGGACGCGACTGCGCTCATGTTTGCTTCCTCGGTGTCCAGATCCGCGCGCTAGCCGTGCAGCTAAAAGGCTCGCGCCAACACCGCCTTGCCAACCTGCCACCACGATCACGAGGGGAGGCTGGTGTTCTACGCGCCTCGGCAATTGGCTACTGTGAGCCACAAGCTCTGCTTCTTTGGCGGGGATGGAGTCAATGATTTGGGCAAGGATTGCTTCATCTCCGGGCAGTTGAATCTGGCCGCAAGGTCCCACACTGACCGTCGGTATTGCCCACGAATCTGGTGCATCGCATGGGGTATCAAGGCTCGACACGGAAGGAGCTGCGGCTGGTGTTCGTGTCTCTTGGTCATTTACGAGGACGAGGTCGGGGCGACGCTGCCCTGGGGTCCACCGTTTCGCACCGCACATGGATATGACCGCGTCGGCGAGACCAACTTGGCTTCCCACAAGCGCGTCCATCCTCACCAGAACCTGGTCAAAAGATTCTGATTCCTGAATCCGCTTTGTTTGGCGCGTCCCTTCAAATGGTGTGCTCTTCTTCATCACTCCAGGACAGCTCATTGGCAGCCTGTGAGGAAGCATCGCGCGCCAACCTGTGGATAGCGCCGACACGCCGCCCCTGTGGATTGGGCCTCGGCCTACTCCGGTACAACCAGTTTCGCTGCGCCCTTAACCTAAACGGCCCGCTTGTACTCGTAAGGCAACGTCGCGCCCGACCTCGGCCCCATAAGCAACGCTTTGAGCTACTCGAATGAGCCAACGCCCAACTCCGGCCTCGTCCGCCGATACCCAGCCCGCCAACTCACGAGCGGCACCGGACTGGTCTTGTGCATCCAAAGCCGAAATGACTGCCACTGCGGTGGGGTCAACTCCGCGTGACACCAAGACCCAACGAGCCAAAGCGCCTCCTACCGCCACCGACGCCGGCGAAAACACCTGCCGGAAACGGAAGTGAGCAAGGAGCGCTCCCGCACACGCCAATGCAGGCATATCTGCTCGCACATACTCCCCAGCGCGCATCATGGTCATCGAATCGGAGGGAATAGCAACCGAACGAGAGGACGTGAGCCCCGATTCAACTTGAGCTGAGCAAATGTCGCGGTGCACGCTGGCAGTCAGAGCTGGAAAAGGGCGAAGGCTGCGTCGTACGGGAATCCGCTGATTGATCGGGTCGAAACTTGACACCATGTTCCATTGAGAGCGCCAGATTCCCAAAGCCAACTGCTGGCCAGGATCCAATCGTTCTTCGGTGTCCCCGGGTTGACGCATAGACAGAACTCGCATGTCGTCAACGGTGATTCTCACCCCCGCCATGATCGCAAGTCCGGTCGCTTCGCGCACTGCAGCCTCGGCGCGTGCCTCCTGCCACCTGCGGCGCAAGCCTTCGTGGAAACGCAACTGTGTGAGCGCTTGAGATGCGGCGTCGAAAGCTGCAGAAACTTCAGGTCGGCGGGCTGCTACGGCAACGAGGGCGGGGGCCGGGTCGACAAGATCTTCAATGGTCACTCCCCCACCCTAAAGGTGAGGGGCCGAAGGGCGAGCACCTGGGCGCTGCCTCAAGGCCTCTCCCAGGATCAGTAGGGATACTGAGGTTATGACACGGTTCGATAGGTTCGAGGCATCATCCCACCTGCGTTCGGCTGTTTTCGCATTCTTCTTCGCCCCTTTGGCGCTGGTCCTCATGGGTTCATCGATGGCGGATGTGCAGACAATGACAGCCTTGGGGCAGCCTCTTGCGTCGGTAGAAGGGCTGGTAGGGATGGCTTTGGCCTCCATTTTGCTGGCCCTTGTCTCGATCAGTTCAGACCGTTCACCGGCAGGCATGATCGTCACATTCCTTGCCTCAATCGTCGTGGGCGCATTGCAGTTGTCCGGTCGTTTAACGGTGCCTTTCCTCATGGCTTCAGTTGTGGATCGGCCCGACATGTCAGCATCCATGTCCTGGAATCTTTACCCCGTCATCGTGGTGGGCATCATGGCGGGCGCAACGTGCGCTTTCATTTTGACGCTTCGCGATGCCCCTGCTCGCCAGGTACATTCTTTGAAGCGGCTGCGCAGCCATCCTCACGCATGGGTGGCATCCCTGGCTCTACCGCTGGCGCTCATAGCAATGATGCTCCTTATTCACGTTGCCCCCACAGACACCACTGCAGTAGCCGCTCAAGGTTTGTCTGGTGTCATCGCTGAGCGAGTTCTTGAACCCATTTTCCCGCTCATTGTGACTGTTCTCTTAGCTGCGGTGGCTTTCGTCGCGCGCTGGTCTTTAACGGGACCACAGTTGGCCGCGTGGCTTGTGCTGGTTCTTCCCAGCTATCTTTTTCAGCCCTTGTGGTCGTCTCTTACCGGACACGTCGTCACGCCCGGTGCTTCTTTAAGTACCCAAGTGGCGATGGCTGCTCCGGTAGCAACCTCGTTGGGGTTGGCGCTGGCGACCTCGACGATCGGCCTGTTCTGGGCGCGCATCGGTGACGACGAGGGCGAGGACGCCTCTGCCGTGATGAATCAGTCCCCTAGTGATCCGCGCATTGCCGGAGATTAATCCCGCGATCACACGCTTTTCGCCGTTATCGTGAGGCATCGAGCAGGAGGAACTCATGTCTGATCAAGAATTCGAAGGTAACGCGAGGCCTGACAGCGAAGACACGCCAGGTTCGCACACCGAGGACGGTCTGGCCGTCGAACCTGAGTTTGTATTCGAACCCATCGACGCAGACATGGGCGCCGAAGAGGTTTCACCCACCCAGGAGCATTCTGAAGAAGCTGACGAGTTCGAAGAATCGGAGGGCTTCAACGAAGCTGAGGGAGCCAACGTCTCAGTTGCCGCGGCTTCGCAGTCTTCGCCAGACTCGGCAGACATTTGGTCGTCCGTGCGTGATCAGCCCCTGACCGGCGAAGAGGTCGATCTGTCGGGCGAGGCCGTGGCAGGCACCGACGAGGAAATCATCGGAGACTCGTCAGCGCCGCTGGAAACCAACCAGATTGAGCCTGTGACCATTGGTTCGCACACGACCACTATCCCCGTCATCAAGCCCGAAGAGGACGAGGACGACCTGCCGCCGGTATTTGCCGACGACGATCCTCAAAGCAATCCGGTCACGGGAGATTTCCTGGCTCACCGCATTGACGAAGAGGATGCTGCTGATGTCAACGAGGACGCACCCGCCCTCGTTGATCCGGCGCCGCCCGCTGAGGATGCTGAGCCCGATGCGGATGCGCAAGACGCTGTCGCCGCGCAGACTGCCCTTGAGGATGATTCGGTCGACGGACAGGTCGCCGAAACGTCTACCGTGGACGAGGAGCCTCTCATCTCCAACACCACGCAGCAGCGTCGCGCTCTGATGACCGCGACTCCGCCCAATGGAGAACCCGAGCTGGAGACGACGTGGAAACCGCGCCGCGAGTCCTCTTCCTCAAGCAGCATCGACTCGACACCGCGTTCCTTGGATGATGCTCTCTTTGAGGGCGCAACTGTTATTGCGATGGTGCCGTCGCGCACTAGAGCTCATTTGTGGTCGCTCATCTGCTCGATCCTGCTCGTTCCGATTGCTTGGTATCTCCTAGCTGATGCTGGAGCGCGGATGACTCTTGCGGACAATAATGCGATGGTCACTGGTGTCGCGAACTTCGCCGCTGTTGGTGAATTATTGGGTGGCCTTGCGTTGGCGATCCTTGTGGTCGTGTTGGCATTGCGTTCCTCGCTGGGCGCGTGGGTGATGGGTGTGATCACGACGATCGCAGGCATTCCCTGGTTGGTGGTGCCCGGCTTGACGGCGACCTCTGTTTTGCCTGCGATGAGGTTCTTGAACGATTTCAGTCTTTTGGGGGCGTTCGGCCAGAATCTGACCCACCACCTGCAGGCTTCGGGTTATTCGGGCCGCATGCTGGTGCTGGGGGTGGCTCTGATGTGTTTGGGCGCTGTGTCGCACTCCGGTCGTCGTCGAGGACGCGCAGAGGAAGCGCTGCGCGCTGAGGTTGAGAAAGTTAATCCAACGGGCGCGTTCTTCACTGCCCGCGAGCGTCGACGTGCAGAAAAGGCTGCCGGGCTGCGTTAATTCTTTGCACTAACAGGATCGAATCCCCGCGTGTTTCCTTTGGAATCTTGCGGGGATTCGGCCTTTATTGGAGCTTGATGCCGCCAGGGTTTAGCTGCATTTTGCGCAGTCCAATGGGGGTGGTCGCACGTGCGTTGATCTGTAGGTCGAGGCTGAACACTCGACCCGTTTGCGCCGTTAGTGGGTGTTCTGGAGCGCCAGGGGGCATAATGGATGTGACGCGTGGAACTGCAAAGGGTCACATTTTGATTCTTGCGTATGCGCTCGGACAGCTTTCCCGACGCCCGCTCCCGCTGGGTGCGAGCAGATTGGAGTTCACCTGACGATGATCGGTGACGGAAATTTCATCTCCCAGGTCCCGCTCTTTGGTGGCCTCGATGAGGAACAGCAGATTTCACTTCAGCAGAAGATGGGCCACACGACGTTGCGTCGTGGCGAGGTCCTCTTTGACGAGGGTGATCCGGGGGATCGTCTCTACATCGTGACCGAAGGCAAAGTGAAGCTCGGCCACACTTCAAATGATGGGCGCGAGTCGCTCTTGGCTGTTCTTGGCCCGGGCGAGATTATCGGCGAGCTCACCCTCTTCGATCCGGGTCCCCGTTCAACCACGGCCACCGCTGTGTCGCCAGCTTCGTTGCTCCAACTTGAGCACAAGGATTTGATGGAGATTCTCGATCAGAACCCGGCTCTTGCTAAGCACATGCTGCGGGCGCTGGCTCAGCGTCTGCGTCGCACGAATGAGTCCCTGTCTGACTTGGTGTTCTCTGACGTTCCAGGCCGTGTCGCTAAAGCTCTGTTGGATCTGGCAGACCGTTTCGGTAACGCGACTGACAAGGGCGTTCATGTTCCTCACGATCTCACTCAGGAAGAGTTGGCCCAATTGGTTGGCGCTTCTCGTGAGACCGTCAACAAGTCCCTTGCGGACTTCGTGTCGCGCGGTTGGATCCGCCTTGAGGGTCGCGCAGTGACCCTGCTGGATGTGGATCGCTTGGCTCGCCGAGCCCGCTAACCACATCTCTTCTTAAACACTTCGGCCCAGTAACTCGGAAAGAGTTACTGGGCCGAGTCGTATTTCAAGAATCAGCCAGCGGGCTACTCTCCCGCTCTCGGCGGTTGTGCGTCGGTGGGGCCTGGTCGGGCTTCGAACCGATTCGCGAAGCGAAATCGGTGAGCGGGCGGGCCGACGCACAACCGCCAAAAACGGATTCAGTCTTCGATTGGACGCTTGAGATAGGCAACAAGATTTTCCGAACCCGTTGGCCCCGGAATCACCTGAACGAGCTCCCAGCCGTCAGCGCCCCACTGATCGAGGATTGCTTTCGTCGCATGGGTCAATAGCGGAATCGTTGAATACTCCCATTTAGTCATAGCCACATCCTATGGCTTGACGAAGATCGACAGAAGATGAAATAAGTCGACTAGCCGCGCACGTGAGCCAAGACTCGCGGAACTTTAGGGGCTCGAATCTCTTCTGCGAGGGGATCCTTCGAATTGGCGAGCCACTCATACCAGTCACTGACATCGCGATAGTGACGTAGAATTGCGCGACGTTCACGTTCAGTCAAGCCACCCCAGACACCAAAGTTGGCTTCGGATTCAAGCGCATCAGCTAGGCATTCGAGCCGAACCTCGCATTGGAGGCAGCGTAGGCGTACCTGCCGCTGCGTCGCGCCCTGGACGAAGAGAGCATCGGGCTCATAGCCTGCACAAAGAGCTTTGGCGACCCAGCTCTGGTCGTCGTCGAAACTCGTCATCGATATTCTCCGGTTCACTCGCCTTCGAGATCCACATGTGACCATACACACAGACATTTCCTAATTCAAACTGACAGATATTCCTGACATTTTCCCTCAGTGTTCTTCCAGCCATGGATTGTCGTCAACAACGTATCCTGTACCTATGTCTGAGTCGCACCCCCGTCTAATGCGCCCCGCGCAACTCATAGCACTTCTGCTCGCTTTTGTCAGCGTCGCAGTGCTCATGGGAATCGTCGGAGCGGGCATGCTGGTCCCAGCAGTGGGACCCACTGCTCTGGCAGCTAAGTCCGTTCCCTCTGTGTTCAATGAACTGCCAGACGATATTTCAGTCGTCGACCCGGCAGAAGAATCACAGATGCTTGACGCGTCGGGAGCCGTGATTGCACGCTTTTACGACAAGCAACGCATCATCGTGCAAAGCGATCAAATCTCACAGCAGATGAAAGATGCCATTATTGCCATCGAGGACCGGCGATTTTATGAGCATCACGGTGTGGACCCAACAGGTATGGCACGCGCCCTCGTCAATAATCTCGGCGGCGCAGGCACCCAAGGCGCCTCGACCATCACCCAGCAGTTCGTCCGCAACGCGCTGTCTGAACGCGGCTACCTTGAAGGAGACGCAGACCAAGTTACTGCGGCAACTGAACAGACAACGGAACGTAAGCTCCGCGAAATTAAGTATGCGATGGCCATCGAACAGCAGATGGACAAGGAGCAGATTCTTACCGGATACCTCAATATCGCGCCCTTTGGGCCCATTACCTACGGTGTCGAAGCGGCCGCACAACGCTACTTTTCTAAGTCAGCATCCGAACTAACCTACCTTGAAGCATCACTGCTGGCCGGCCTCGTCCAGTCGCCAGTCGAATATGACCCTCTGTCCTACCCTGAAGCAGCACAGGAACGCCGAGACACCGTCCTCGAAGTGATGCACAATCAGGGCTCAATCACAGATGAGGAGTTCGATCAGGGCTTGGCCACCAATGTCACCGATATGCTCAAACCTAATGTCAATCCTGAAGGATGCTCAGGCGGCAGCTCGAAGAACGCATATTTCTGCGACTTTGTGCTCTCTCAGTTCCTCGCTGACGAGGCATTCGGCAAGACCCAGGCCGAACGCGAACATCTCCTAAAGACCGGCGGCATCACCATTCGTACCACTCTTGATCCGACTAAGCAGCAAGCTGCATATGATTCCTTAACTGGGGCTATCCCGATTGCAGACCCGTCGGGCCTCGACAATGCGCTCGTCTCGGTTGAACCAAAAACCGGCAAGGTCCTGGCGATGTCGCAGAACACCGAATACGGTGTCGGTGAGGGCGAAACCATGTCGAATTATGGCGCGGATGGCGAATTCCAAGTCGGCTCGACTTTCAAGGTCTTCACCCTCATTCAGTGGTTCAAGGAAGGCCACAGCGCATACCAATCGGTGGGGTCGCGCAACCGCACCTACGGCTCCTCCGCGTTCTCATGTGATGGAGCTCCGATCTACACCGACCCGTATACGGTGAATGACCTCGCAGGAAAAGACGGAGCAATGAACGTCTTGAAAGCCACCGGCCTTTCTGTGAACCAGGCCTTCGTCAATATGGCGTCGCGCGTGGACTTCTGCGATATTTTCCAAACCGCCTACGACTTTGGCATCAGCGAGAACGGAGAGGTCACTGCCGCATACCCTGCCAACATTATTGGTTCTTCGACAGCCTCTCCCTTGGAGGTTGCTAGCGCTTTTGCCGCCTTGGCCAATGAAGGCAAACTGTGTGCTCCCCAGTCGATGACCACAGTGGTGGACCGTGACGAAAACACTCTCAAGGAGTATCAAGCAAGCTGCAAAGAGGTGGTGTCTGCGGAGGTTGCTAATAAGACTGCGACCCTGCTGACGGCCTCGGCAAGCCAGTACTACCGCTCGACGCACATTGCTGACGGCCGAGAATTTGGTGCGAAGTCGGGTACGACTGACGGTAACTCGAACACTTGGCTCACTGGCTTCACCCCGTCCTTGGCAACCTCAGCATGGGTCGGTCACGCAGATGCTTCAAACACCCCCGTCCAGTACGTGACTATCAATGGCATTTACTACTCGGCGATTTACGGTGAAACCTTCGTAGGCCAGAACATTTGGGCCCCGTATATGTCAGCCGCTTTGGCAGGCACACCGATTGAGGCTATGCCTTCGGCCAGTATCGGAACCCCGATTGTTGAACCCGTCAGGCCAACTCCCGCGCAGCAAGAAAAAGAAGAACGCGGCGGCCGTCAGAATGCCAACAACCAGGCAGAGACCGAAAAAGAAGAAGAGGACGAGGAAGAGTGAATGGGGCACTTCGAGGCATTGCGCGTGTCGGCCGCGTCGTCGGCGCTGCATCGCTAGCCGGTATCGGACTGGGTGCTGGAGCCCTAGCCTGGGGTCAGGTGGAGCGCCGTACGCCTACGATTCGCCGCTACGACATCCAGCTTCCTGCTGATCGCCAAATCCCGGATGTCACACTGTTACAGATTGCCGATCTGCACCTTTTTCCTGGCCAAGAGTTCCTCATTGATTTCCTCGACGAGGTCGCACGCACTGAGCATTTCGACGCCGTAATCGCAACGGGTGACAACTTTGGTGACGAGCACGGTATTGACCTGGTTACGCGTGCCTATGAACCATTCCTGACTTACCCTGGGGCATTCGTTTTTGGTTCGAATGACTACTATTCACCTCACCGCAAGAACTGGGGCAGCTATCTCTTTGGTGCTTCGAAGATCAAAGAACGCACTGTTCCTGACCTGCCCTGGACTGAGTTAGCAACTTTCTTACGTGACGCCGGGTGGGCGGATCTAACGAACCGTGCTGATGTTATTCGTGTACCCGCCGAAGGTGGCGATTTAGAGGTTGGGTTGTTGGGCGCTGATGATGCGCACATCAATCGTGATCGGATTGTTGAACCTAGTTCGTCTTGGGATCAGCCGACGACGCTGCGCCTGGGCGTAACTCACTCGCCTTACTTGCGCGTCGTCAATGCGCTCACGCGCGCAGGATCGGATCTGATCTTGGCTGGTCACACGCACGGCGGCCAGATCGGTTTGCCGTTCTACGGTGCGATCATCACTAATTGCGACATTGACCGCCAGTATGCAAAGGGGCTCCATCATTGGAGTGTTGACGACTCCCAAGCGTGGTTGCATGTCTCGGCTGGTTTGGGCACTTCGCCTTTTGCGCCCGTGCGTATCGCGACCCGGCCCGAGGTTTCACTCATTACGGTGCGTTCAGCCTGAGCTTTGCGCTTGAACGCCTGCGCTGTGACCGATCCTGCAGGTCCAGGTGGCGTCTTAGTTTTGGTCGAGGCGCAACGCGTGGCTATACTCAAACGGTCGCACGGGGTGTGGCGCAGTTTGGTAGCGCGCTTCGTTCGGGACGAAGAGGTCGTGGGTTCAAATCCCGCCACCCCGACTCGTGCAAGAGCCGCGGATCCTTCCCAGGGTCCGCGGTTTTTATTTTTGGTCGGAGTTTGGCACAACGGTCGCGCTCAAATCTGCGCCGAGATCCACCGGCATACATCGAAATCCACCCTTACACGTCCGCGCCTGTGCGTAGACGAACCGGCGTCACCGCATAACAGTGGGTTTCGGCATCGCCTCGGTGGCGTGATGTCAGCGAAGCCACACCGCTGACGGACGGACAGTCACCTACTCTTAAAGACATTGGGCATCGTGCCCACCTGGAAGGACTCTATGTTCCTGGCTTTACGTGAAATTCGGCATCAGCCGACCAGATTCACCCTCATCACCACATCGATTGTGCTCTTGGCCTACCTGACCTTCTTCTTGGTCTCCCTGGCCACAGGTTTAGCGCACTCTTACCGGGCCGCCATCGACCAGTGGAACACCGGCTCCATCGTGCTCATGGACAGCGCCGACGGTTCCATGCAGGCATCCCGCATGGACCTAGAGACCGTCAACAAACTCTTGGCCGTTTTGGACGAGGGCGGGCGCAGTGACGTTGAGGTCCTCTTGTCGTCGCCTGCTGTGCTCGAGGGCGAGGCTCCCGCAGGTCGCAATAATGCCGAGCCCAATAAGGACGGTCTGGTCAAGACCGATGCCTACGCCTGGGGACTGGGCACCGATTCAGCTTTGATGCCCGACGTGATCGACGGACGCAACATTGAAGACCCTGACTCAGAGGTCCTCATCGACTCAAGCCTGACACAAGAAGGCTGGGCCGTTGGTGATTCTTTTAAGATCTCTGGTTTTGATCACGAGTGGACCATCGTGGGTAGCGTTGACGACTACACGTATCAGGCCGCCCCTATCGTCCTCGTCGATCGCCAGGCCCTAGCAGAACACGCGATTGCTGACGGTATGACTGTGGCCAGCGCCCTCGTCGTCCCCGAAGCGATTGATCCAGAGAACTCCACTGACGCCACGCTCGCCGCAGACCTGGCAGACAACGAGGCCGAGGCCATCGCCGCCGATGACTTCATTTCAAAGCTGCCCGGATATTCGGTCCAGATCCTGACCTTCACATTGATGATCGCGTCTCTCATTGTCATCGCGAGCTTCGTGTTAGGCATTTTCATCTACGTACTGACGTTGCAAAAGCGGCCGGTGCTGGGCATTCTCAAGGCCCGCGGCGTACCGACCTCGTATCTGATCCGCGCTGGGGCCGCGCAGACGGGACTGTTGGTGACGACGGGCGTGGCAATTGGCCTGGCACTGACCGTTGCTTCGGGCCTTGTGTTGCCCGCGGCGGTACCTTTCCGCGCTAATATTTCGCTCTCAATCCTCATCACTGCTGCGTTCATTATCGTGTCGCTGATCGGCGGGTTGATCTCGGTCAGAGTTGTTGCCCGCATTGACCCTGTGGAGGCAATCCAATGAGCACTTCATCAAAAGGCCCGGCTCTGCTAGAAATTCGCGACGCAGCCAAGACTTTCACTCAGGGTGATGAAGAGATTACGGCCTTGCACCCCACCGACCTGACGATTCACGCCGGAGAATTCATTGCGATCCTTGGGCCATCGGGGTCCGGTAAGTCCACGCTTTTGACGATTATGGGGGGCTTGCGCACTCCCAGTCAGGGTGAGGTGACGATTGGGGGAGAAGAATTTTCCACGCTTCCCGAAAAGAAGCGGGCGCGGGTGCGTCACAGTCGTATCGGTTTCATTTTGCAGGCAGCATCGCTGGTGCCTTTCCTCAAGGTTGAGGACCAGTTCTTGCTGCATGATCGGGTGGCTCGAAGCCGTTCAGACCTCAAGCGCCGCGACGAACTTTTGGAGGCCCTGGGAATTGCCAAATATCGCCAGTCTTACCCTGGTGACCTGTCGGGTGGTGAGCGCCAACGCACAGCAATTGCAGTTGCCCTCTACCACGATCCGGACCTCATTTTGGCCGATGAGCCAACAGCCGCCCTCGATACTCGAAGGGCAATGGATGTGGCGCAGATTCTTGCTGAGCAAACCCATGAGCGCGCTAAGGCCACGGTGATGGTCACTCATGATGAGAGACTGACAAAGGTGTGCGATCGCATCCTCGTCATGGAGGACGGCAAACTCACGGAACGATGAAAGGGCAGTTCTCACCCATCTGCTAGGAATTCAACGAATCGGGGCTGCGGACGCGAGATGCGCCTACAGCCCCGATTCGATTCAGCAGTTGAGAGAGCTGACGAGGTCAGTCCTTGAGCGGGCGACGACGGTAGTACATGGCCAGCAGTGCGCCGGAAATGTTGTGCCAGACGGAGAAGATTGCGCCGGGCAGAGCCGTTTCGGGGGTGGCACTGAAGTGGGTGGCGGCCAAGGTCGCAGCCAAGCCGGAATTTTGCATGCCGACCTCGACAGAGGTGGTACGGCAGGCGCGTTCATTACCGCGGCCAATCTTGCCTGCGAAGTATCCGAGGAGGTAGCCAAGCAGGTTGTGGCAGACAACGACAAGCAGAATCATCAGGCCAGCGGTGAGGATCTTGTCGGCAGACTTAGAGACGACGGCCATGACGACGTAGCAGATACCCAGGACTGAGATCCACGGCAGGGCCGGGAGGATCTTTTCGACAAAGCGGGCGGCAATGAGGCGGATAACGAGGCCGCCGATGACGGGCACGAGCACCATTTTGACGATCGACATAGCCATTGCGGAAACGGACACTTCCATGGCGGCGCCTGCCAGCATTTTGGTCAGGACCGGAGTCATGAGGGGTGCCAGGAGTGTGGAGATTGACGTCATGGTGACTGAGAGGGCGACGTCGCCTTTAGATAGGTAGGAGATGACGTTGGAGGAGGTTCCTCCGGGGGCGCAACCGACCAGGATCACGCCGACAGCTACTGCCTCGGGCAGGTTGAAGACGGTGACGAGCAGGAAGGCAATGGTCGGCATGATGATGAATTGGGCGAGGACGCCGATGAGGACGGGCAGCGGCCTTTTGACGACCAGCGCAAAGTCGGGGACGGTCAGGGTCAGTCCCATGCCGAACATGATGATGCCGAGCGCCCAGTTCGTGTAGGCGGCCATCGGTGCGAAGGTTGTGGGCATGAAGAGGGCGAGCAGGAACGCGATGATGACGAGGACGGGGAAGACGGTGACGGCGATGCGGGCCTGGGCGTCTTCCCGGGTTTGGCTATTGCCGTGCTGTTGGCTGGATGGACTGTGTTGTGCGTTTGATGCGGACATGGTTTCCATGGTTCCGCGATCATTCACTATTTGGACTTGGCGTCTCAGACTATGGCCACAACAGAGGAGCTTTCATTGATGCTTAGGTACGCCTTAGTCTTAGTGCATGGTCGGCGCAGCATCACCAAAGAAGAGCACTTCGCGTAGCCGCGCCCTCGTCCGCGCAGGATGGATACCCGACCAACACGGCGCCTGGGCCATGGCCGCATCTCCGCTGCTCATCGGCATTACTCACGCAGGCGCTCACCCAATCCACATCCTCCTCGCCGCAGCCTGGCTCGCGGCATTCCTCGCGTTCAATGTCGTTGAGGTCTGGGCAAAGACTCCTGTACGGCGTCGCAAGCCAGTTCATCTTGCCTTGTTGTCGCACACCAGCGTCACCTGCGTCCTCGGCCTCGCCCTCGTGATTGTCCGACCGGCACTGCTGAGCTGGGCCTGGCTCTACCTTCCCCTAGCCGCTGCAACCATCGGACTCATATTCCGACGTCAAGAACGGGCGTTGGTGACACGAGCCCTGAGCATTGTCATTTCTTGCCTGGTCGCGCCGGTTGCTGCAAGCCTGTCAGTTGGCGGCGGAGCTTTTACGGATGTGGTGCCACACAGCCTGTCTGGCGGCGACCAGGGAGTACGCATCTGGACATCGACCGCAATCCTGGTGCTGTACTTTTTCGGGACTGTGCTCTTTGTGCGTTCGATGATCCGAGGGCGAGGAGATATTCGCTGGGCGCGAGCCTCGATCATCTACCACATTGCGAGCGGTTTATTGGTTGGCGGGTGCATGGTGGGCTTGGATCTACCCCTTGGCATCGGCGCGGTCTGGGTTGTACTGATCATTCGGGCTTGGGTCTTCCCGGTCGCGCAGCGCAGCCGGAAACCTTTTAAGCCCATTGTTTTGGGTCTGAGCGAAACCCTGTGGTGCGCGGTTCTAACAGCAGTATTAATAGTGGGCTGATCGGCTTCGACACTCGGCCACCTATTTTCGCGGGAACGCTTTTACTTTATGATGAGCATCATCACGAATTCGGCTTCCATATTGAGGGATAGGCGCAGTGGGCGGAAATGATGCGCTCCACATCGTCGACGGTGATCTGGAGCGGGCAGCGGCGCACGCTCAACAGATCGCTAACGATCTTTCCAGGATCATGATTGGCGATGCTGTCGGGCAGGTGGCTGCCGGGCTTGCCGGTGGGTCGAGCGTCAACGCGATTCGCGATACTGCCGCACAGATGGATGACGACTTCCGCGCTCGCAGTCGTGACATGTCGGTTTTTGGTCAGAATGTGGCGCGCAGTGTTGTTGCGGTGAAGATGAACGAGGACGAGGCCGTGCGCCTGTTCAATCCGAATCATGTGGTGGCTATAGAGTCGATTACGGCTGTGACGGATCCGACCCAGCGTTTTGCGCGTTTGGCGGCGAGGCTGGGGCCATCCAATGTCTGACGTGCGATGGGCGGATATCGAGTATTGGTCTAGTGCGCCGGTGTACGAGGTCGCGGACTTGTTGAGGACTGAGCGCCAGCGCGGAGTTGATGCCCTTGATGAGCTGGCGTTTTTACGGGATCGTGTGTCTTCTGAGGGCAGGGTTGTCGATGCGATGAAGTCTCGGGTTGGTCAGATTTCGCAGTGTCTTGATCGACAGGTTCGTGATGTCACTGAGTTGATGATGGCAATGGCGCAGGCTGCCGCTGGTGTGGCGCAAGTTGAGGTGTTGGTTCGTAAGGCTCGGGCTTGTGCGGTTGATGCACGCGTAGGTATATCGGCTGAAGGCGTGGTGTCTGATCCTGATTTTTAACGAAATGAGGAGCGTGAGCGGTTAAATACGCTGCGCCACCATGCTATGGCTGCTGTCAGGGATGCCGTTGAAAAGGCTCGTAGTGTTGATGACACTTTGTTGGCTCGGATGCGTGCTATTGCTTATGGTTCGTATTCATCGTGTGACACGCAGGACTCTTCTTGTTCACGGGGTTTGCCTGTTGTTCCTGATCCAACGTGGTCTATTCAAGAGGTGAGCCTATGGTGGGCTTCGCTTTCGCAGTTGCAGCGTTCCAGGTTGATCTCTTCGCATCCTGATGCGGTGGGTAACTTGGATGGGGTACCTACGTGGGCCAGGGATCGGGCGAATCGTTTGATGTTGGAACGGTTGATTGCCAAGGCACAGCGTGACATTGACGCGATTAAGGCATTGCGGGCAACGGGCAAGCCGTATCCCGTTCATCAGCCGCTTGCTGTGATTGAAAAGCAGCTTGCGGAGCTTGAGGCGGTTAAGAGTTTGCTAGTCGGATCAACTTCGTCGGCACCGTATTCGTTGTTGACGTTGGATCCGAAGGGTGTGCGGTTGAAGGCCGCTGTAGGTATAGGCGATGTGCATACGGCGGAGCATGTGGCGGTGTTGGTTCCGGGAATGGGGACTAATGTGCGTGATTCGCTGGAGTACTACACGGGTGCAGCGCAGAGACTAAGAGTAACCACGCCAGTAGATGTTGATGAGGTTGCTGTTGTGGCATGGCTGGGTTACGAGGCTCCCCAATCGCTCGAAACACCTGACTTCAGCGTCGTCTCTACTGATAAAGCAACCCGCGGCGCTGAGTCCCTGACTCCGTTCTTGGAGGGGATTCATAACTCTCGTATTCATAATGGCTCAACAGATCCTCATCTCACCCTTCTGGGTCACTCGTATGGATCAACAACATCGGCCCGGGCAATGACCCAGATTGTCCCGAAGGTTGTAGATGATTTCGTCATGTTCGGTTCCCCTGGGGGTTCAGCGAATTCTGCTGACGAGTATGGTGTTGTCCCTGGTCATGCCTATGTATCGGGAGTCCCCACTGGTGATCTGGTTCAGGGAATCGGGCCGGATTGGGCATTCGGAACAAACCCGATGAGAATGCCAGACATTACCCACATCACCGGAGATGCAACAGGTTCACCCTCGTATGATCCTCATAGCCGTGGATTTGCGAACCATTCGACCTACTTAGATCCGGGAACGGAGACCTTGAGGCAAATAGCGAAAATCGTTGGAGGTGGGCGGTGACGGTTCGACAAATACTAGTGTTTATCACTGTAGGACTTCTAGCGCTTGGCATTAGTGCCTGTTCGCGCCAAGACCCCTTCGAGCAGATTTTTTGGGACGGTGACATCCCGGTCGAAGAACGCCCCACCATTGAGGAATACCAGCGCACCACAGAACCAGCCATCATCAACTTCATCACAGCCATCGCCCAACACGCAGACAACACCGCACAATACAAAGGCGACAGATACATGCACAGCCTCGACTGCGAAGGCTGGCGCATCGAAGGCCCACGTTTCAAGTTCCGCTACGTAGATCCGAACATCGTCGATGAACTATCCAAGACCTACCTCAAACCAGCAGGCCTGATCACCCCTGTCTACGGAACAACAGACAACCAGTCGTCCTACATGGTCTGGTACGCAACCGAATCAAGCGGCGACGTCTCAGCAGACTTCATCAAAGACCAAAACATACTCTTTGTCAGATACTCCTCTGGTTGTCGGCCTACTGACGGGTCCACCACCCAACCCGACCAATTCATCCCAGGCCGCAACATCATCACCGAACTCGAAAACCGAGGCATCACACTCAACAACCCCCAGCCCACCCAATCAGGCCAGTCAGGCCAACAGTGAAAACACGCAGACTAATGGCGCAGGTCCCCACGCAGGCATCACCGGTGGTGTGACAGTTCAAACCCCAAGCCCTGAGGTCTGGGCAGGCGATTCCAAGCATCAGAGACGACAATGACGGTATGGACTTCATTGCACGACTCGTCGCCACGATGTCGGGACTGTGGGTAGCCGCACTACTCGTCCCCTCAATCTCAATTCCTGAGGGCACCGATATAGGCACCACCATCTTGACCCTGGCAATCATCGCCCTGATCTTCACAGTGGTGAACTCGCTGATCAAACCGATCGTCAAGACGCTAACTTTTACCCTGTACATCCTGACCTTCGGGCTGTTCGCAATCGTGACCAACGCGCTGATGTTCATGCTCACCGGTTGGTTCTCAGTCCAACTCGGCTTCCCTTTCCAGACCGGCGGCTTCTGGTCTTGCATTTTGGGCGGCCTCATCACTGCTGTCATCGCGGCTCTTGTTTCAGCAGCCATCGCTCCCAAGAAACGTCAGAACAGCTGAACCGTCAGACGGGCCACGTTTCCTTTCGCCACGCTGCGTCCCAGAACATCCACTCATAGCGTGACGCCTGCTCAAAGGCTTGAGCCATGCGCTCACGCAGCTGAGGCCTGCCCTCGTCAGCTAGACGGTCGATGATGGAACACACACGCTGAGTCTGCTCAGCGAACACCGGATCCGCGTAGGTGCCAATCCAGTCCCCATATTCATGTCCATCCAAGTCACCTGCTGCCTCCAAAAGCGCGTCACCCACATCCTGGTAAATCCAGAAGCACGGCAAAATCGCCGCGGCCGCCACCGCATAGTCGCTAGTTTGTGACGCCAGTAGATAGCTCGTGTACGCCAAGCAAGCAGGAGACGGAGTCGCCGCTTCCATGACGTCAATGTGGGAAGCGTGCAACTGCCTTTCAACAAGGATTGAGTTCTTCGCACAATCCGCCCAAAACACCATGTCATCCGGATCGTCCGTCATCAAAGCCAGTCCGGCCAAAGCTCGCCCATACACCCCCAGGTAGAGAGCATCTTGGACCATGTAGTAGTCGAACTTGTCTCGCTCCAAGGTGCCATCGCCCAAACCTTTAACGAAGGGCAAGTCATCAATAGCGTTGCGAATGGGCGCAATTCTGGCCCAGAGTTCTTCGCTGAAAGTCATGTCAGGCCTCCTTTTGCCACAGTGCGTGAAAATGATGGACAGGCCCATGACCGCGCCCAACGTGGAGGGTGTCGGCATGGGCAATAGCCTCAGTCAAGAAGGCTTTCGCTCCCCGCACAGCCTCTAACCATGAGGACGATTGGGGCCGAAGCGCCGCAATCGCTGACGACAAGGAACACCCCGTACCGTGCGTGTTTTCCGTGTCAATGCGCCTGCCGGTCAACAGCACCGGCCCATCGTCGTCAATGTAAACGTCAGTCGCATCAGCATCCAGGTGTCCGCCTTTGACGAGGGCACGCCGCACCCCCTGTGCGTGCAGTGCCTGCGCCTGGGCAACCAGCTCGTCAACGCAAGTCGCGGGGTCGCAGCCAAGCAGAGCCGCAGCTTCGGGCAGGTTGGGAGTAATGATGTCAGCCTGGGTACATAACTGCATCACTGCGGCGATCGCGTCCTCGTCCAGGAGCCTGTCGCCTGACGTAGCGATCATGACGGGATCAAGCACCGTGTTGGATAGCTTGGGCAAATACTCGCCGACGAGGTCGGCCAGTTCGCTGGTGGCCAGCATGCCAATCTTCGTCGCATCCGGGGTGATATCTGCCAGCAGCGTATCGAGTTGGAGGCGCACAAAGTCGACGGGAACCGCGTGAACCCCTGCCACACCCCGCGTGGACTGAGCAGTCAGAGCGGTGATGACGCTCATCGCATACGCTCCGTTGGCACTCATGGCTTTCATGTCAGCTTGGATTCCGGCACCACCGCTGGGGTCAGAACCGGCAATGGTCAGTGTTTTTACGGCTCCTGTCATTGACGGGCTTCCTTCCATGCGGCAACAACTTCGGCGCAAGCAGCCCCCGGGTCGGGCGCGCAGCAGATCGCGGACACAATGGCAGAGCCATCGACCCCGGCCTGCACCAGAGCACCCGTATCAGCCACGGTGACCCCGCCTATCGCGCACGACGGCATGTTGACCAGGTCAGCAAGTTCGGCGCAACCCTCATACCCGAGCACATCCGGGGTGTCTGTTTTTGTCGAGGTCGAGCGCAGTACCGACAACCCAACATGGTCGGCGGAGCCTTCCTCGGCAGCAATGCGGGCTTCCTCGGCAGTGCCCACGGACAGCCCAAGGTATGCGTCGTCGCCAATGAGTCGGCGCACCACGCTAGCCGGCAGGTCAGCCTGCCCAACGTGGACTCCTGCAACCTTGGCTCCCAAAGCGCGAGCAGCCAAGAACACATCGACACGGTCATTGACGATGATGGGAACCTGGTGTCCGACAGCTTCGGCCACTTCCAGGACATCTTCTAAGAAAGGCCCGCCATTAGCGTCCTTGGCGCGCAATTGCACACAGGTGACTCCGCCCTCGACGGCAGCTTTCACCGTGTCTAAAACGCTGCGCCCCACGCTGGCACACAGGGCCTCGTCGGTGACCAGATAGCAAGTCAGATCAGGGGCTGGCCTAGTGGATGTTCCAACGCTCATGACAAGGGAATCCGATCCAGGTCTGCACCGCTCACCGTGTAGAGCGCATCCAGGAAACGCGCAGCAAAAGAACCCGGACCAGCGGCGCCCTCGACAGCAATTTCTGCGGCAGCAGAGTAGACGGTGTGACAGGCAGCCACCGATTCGAAGTCGCTCACACCGACGCTGCGTCCCGCCGCAATGAATGCGGCAATCATGGCGCCCAAAGTGCACCCGCCGCCGGTAACTCGGGTCAACATTTCAGACCCACCACCCACTCGGATGATTCCCTCGGTCGAGATAATCGCATCGGTCGCCCCGGAAATGGCCACGACCGAACCGAAGCGCTCAGCGATAGATCGAGCAGCCTCAAGAGCAGAGTCGACCTCGTCTGCGGACTCAACCCCACGCCCGCCCCCGCCCTCACCCGCGAGGGCAATGATTTCGGAGGCGTTACCGCGCACGGCTGCGGGCCTCATGTCTGCCAACACGTTCGCCAAAGCGGTGCGGTGGGTCAGTGCTCCAATAGCGACCGGATCAAGAACCCACGGAGTACCCGCTTCTGTGGCAGCTTGGGCGGCTTCGACCGCGGCCTCACGCTGCTCAGGATTGGGAGTTCCCAAGTTGATCAGAAGGCCCGAGGCAACAGTGGCAAAGGGGCCGGCCTCGCCCACAATGTCAACCATTGCGGGGGCTGCACCCACTGCCAGCAGAGCGTTAGCGGTGAAGTTTTGGACCACGGTATTCGTAATGCACGAAACCAGTGGAGTAGAGCCGCGAACGGCGTCGAGTACGGTTGCAGCGGTCGCGTGATTGAGCATGCGACATCCCTTCGTCAGTCTTAACTGGACAGGTTCAACGGGTGTGTTCTCAGCCGGTGGCACCCCGTGTCACGTCCGTCACGGTAGCACCGCTGCGCCACCAACGCGACCTCGTGACCACCACCTCGCCCTCAAAGGTCTTGAGAGCACACGCCGATTAGGCACTTATCCCGACTCAGTCACCCGATGCGTGTCGAAGATATGCGCCGTGGTGGTCGTTGATTCGTTTAATCCCAACATAAAGCTGCGGCTGCGCTGCCAGGCGTGAACCTCATCAAGACCGGCACCGGCGTCTTCGTCCCCTTCGATTTGGGACATGAGAGAGAGGTACACATCCAGGCTGTGGGCCGACGGAACCGACGACCTGCCGTCCGCCAACCCGTCACCGTCAAAAGACACGGTGGTGATACCGGGGACTGTCTGGTTGGCCGCACCATCCAACGCCGGAACAATGTCGCGAGTATTCTCCAAAGACAACACTTTGACTCCTGGGCTGGGGGTAAATCCTGCTGTCGGAGACGCAGCCGTCAATACCGAGGCCACCGAATAGTGGTCGTTAACTGCCTCATCTGCGGCCAGCTGAGCGGCGATGATGCCCCCTTGAGAATGGCCAACAAACTCCACAGGCTCGCCTTTTTCGATCCCTGCAAGTCTCATCGCTTCTAACACCGCAGCTGACTGATCTGAAGGCTGACGGGCCACTGCTTGAAGGTTCGTCGCCAAGTCTTGGACGTTCGACGATCCCGGCGCCCACACCTGAGTTCCCCGAATAACCACGCTCCACGACTTCGTGGACGTCCCATCGACTGCCGGAGTCGAATGCTCAAGAATCCGAATCTGGCCATTACTTTCATCTCCACCAACCTTGGCGATTTCACCAAGGAGTTGTGACGGCTGCGTTGGTGTTGGGGACGAGGTTGGTGCCTGGGCAGGCGCAAGTCGTCCACGGGCACGCCTCTGAGCCGTCTGGCTGACGTGTGCTGCTGGAACCCCTGACCTGGACGAAAATACCCCAAGGGTCGAAACAAAGGTGAGCAGGCCGAACGGGTCTGCGCCTAAAACAATGCCCTGAGGACGTTCTTTCCCTGTACTCGCCAGGAACGATAGTTTCCTCGAGGGCGAGGACGAATCTCTGTGGGAAACATAGACACCTAGCGTCCTGCCGGACCGTAACTGCCCAAATCCACCAATCCATCCTGCCGCGAGCGCCGCAGCTACCGCAGCGTCGCTACTCTCTTCTAAGCCCGATAAATCAGGCGTGAGGGCTGCGCCGTCAACGACACGCTTAGATAAAGCATTGATGTTGTATTGGGCTCGCAGGCCCACATACCCGTCCCCCGTGCCTTTCACGAATTCTTCGATGTCTTTGAGGATGAATGCGACTAGTGAAATCCCTGCGATTCCAGGGTGGATCAGAATGTTCGTGAGCCAGCTGGGTTTCAGGTTGAACGCAGTCATAGCGGATTGCGCGTCGTAGACGGTGCCCCAGCCCGTGTTCCACGGGTGGGATCCTTCGTCGGTGACGGCACGCCAGACTTGCTCAAAGTGGGCGGCGTCGTGTTCGGCACTGGCATAGACGACGGCACTGTAGGCCGTCTTGTCGGCAAGCTGAGCCAGCTGGGCGCGCACCGCCGCAAGGTCTGTGCGGGCAGCGCTGATCGTCAACGAAAGCCTGGCTGTGTCTTGATACGGGCTACCCCAGATTGCGTTGCATTGCTCGTAGGCTGCATCGAGTTCGGCGAGGCAGCGCATCAACGGACCAAGTTGTTGACGCAGCGCCAACGTTTCTTGCACCAAGGCATCGGTATCGACTTGAGTCGTTGAACTTGAGACCACGACTCTGGGAGATGGTCTATCCAAGGTCGGCCAGCCCCGTTAATTCGAGGATCTGTGATGTTTCCCAGAATGGGTTGTTCATGCGCGCCGCCTCTACGGCGTCAGCTTGAACATTGGCCAGGGCCCGCGCGTAAACCATCTGTCCTTGTGCTTCCTGTAGGGCATCACACACGCGCCGCAATTCAGCTCGGGCGCCATCACCAGCTCCACCGTGCCAATGAGGGAAGTTCGTTGATGCAAGCTCATCGCTCACAGAACTGGCAAGAACCATTGCGTTGGCAAGCTCAACGCGACCATTACAGATGGCATGAGAATTTGGCTCGTACACCTTACTTTCCTTCCGGTTGCGAACAATTGGCGCTTTCGACGTTAAATACCCATGAGCACGCAGTGAAGATCAAGCAAGAAAGCTGGGGATAGAACAGGCCAGGCGCCACTGTGGATACGGCCGCCGCGAGCGAGTATTTTTCTTTCATCTGGCGAAGAGGAGGCAGCCTGTGGAAACCTTCCGCAAGACCGATCCGCGTCCCCTACGTATCAATTACGAGGTAGCGGGACTCACGTGGCTGGCGGATGCTGGCAGCGACGGCGCCGCTATCGTGCCCGTCCTCGACCATGGCAGAACCTGGCTGGAAGAACCACGCCTAGAACGCACCAATCCAAGCGCGCAGACGGCGCAGGATTTTGGCCGAGCATTAGCCCACACCCACGCTGCGGGAGCCTCCCACCTTGGAGCGCCACCAGCAGGACACCACGGCGACGGCTGGATAGGGCAAGCTCCGCTAACTCTTCCCACACAGCCCCGCGGAACGTCGGAACCGTCCTCGTGGGGAGCTTTCTACGCCAGCGAACGCATCCTGCCATATGTCAACTGTCCGGCTTTTTCCACATCAGACCGTGCTTTGATCCGCGATTTTTGCGAGCGACTGGCCTCAGGTGACTTCGACCATCCACAGCCCGCCCTCGTCCGCGCCCACATCAACGAGGGTGAGGTCGGAGCCGCACGAACCCACGGCGACCTGTGGAGCGGCAACGTCATGTGGACCCCGAAAGGAGTGGTCCTCATTGACCCAGCTGCTCAGGGCGGACACGCTGAAGAAGACCTGGCGGCACTTGCAGTGTTCGGATGCCCCATGCTTGAGCAGATCCTCGCCGCCTACAACGAAGAGTCTCCCCTAGCCGACGGCTGGCGGGAACGCGTTACTTTACACCAACTCCACATCATGATGATCCACGCGTACCTATTCGGGCGCTCCTACGCCGGCGACGTGCTACAGATCGTGCGCAGGTATTCGTAAGCCGTCAGCTCACCGAAGCGACGTTCAAAGCTTGCGTCAACGCCGCCACATAAACGGCAACACCCTGTTCATCCGCCGGGTGAACGGCATCGCCGGCCAAAAGGTCCTGATGTTGGCTGATGCGCTCCCCCCAGTCAGCAACAAACACATTGTCGAAGGTCTTCGCCGCATTCCTAATGGCATCATTAGCAGGCGGAATCCACGTTGTGCGAGCCGGACCAAAACCCGTCACCAAAATCAGCCGCCGATCCGGGCCCACCTGATCAACCAAAGCCTGGATTTGCTCCGCCGTGACAAGAGTGTTCGTTGCCAACGACACCACCACGTAGGGACGCAAGGAAGCCGAGTCGATCAAACTCTGGATGATCGTAGGCGCGTCCTCGATTGAACGGGAAACCTCGCCATCAGTGTAGATTCCGGGGTAGGCCTCCTCGAGGCCAGCCATCGCCGCAACCGTAATGGAGTCACCAATCACCGTCACGTCAGTACCCGCAACCATCGGCGTCGTCGTTGCCGCAGCAGATTGGGCAGCCTGCTCACGGGCGGCTGCCTCGGCCGCTGACTGTGCAGCCTGGGCTTCAGCTTGGATCCTGGCCTTTTCTCGACCGGCTTCAACGGCGAGGGCGGCGCTGGACTTCGGAGGCGAAACCGCCATCGCCCATCCTGAAAAGAACAGGACAATCGTGGTGACAACGCCGACGGCTGCTCTGCCATAGACCTTTAGATCAAGGAAATGATGCCAAAGATGACGGCACCATTCCTTCCAGCCCTGCAGACGAATCGGTGTCTCAATGAATCGGAAAGACAGAGCCGCCATACCAATGGAAGCCAGGACAACCAGGGCCGCAACAGCCCACACATTCAGCATGGGAGCCGCATAGAAAGTCAACACCCACAGCGGCCAATGCCACAGGTAGATGCCGTAGGAGCGCTCACCCAACCACGTCAAAGGCTTCAAATCGAGAATCTTGGCGAGGACCCGTGCGGGCCCCTGGACGGACACATCAGGGATCAGTGAGCGAACAACCAGCCCCGAACCTAGGGACACCGCAATCATGCCCCACGGGTACATGAACTTTTCGGGGAGCAACACCATGGTCGCCAAATCAATCGCAAGGCCAATAATTCCGGCGATTGCCCAGCGGTCGGCATTGCTATCACGCCGGTCTTTGGTGGTCATCGCATCAGGAACATAAAAGGCGATACCCGCCCCAATCATCAGGCCCCACAGGTGGGAATCCGTACCCATATAGGCGCGCGATAAGTCATCACCCATCGTGAGCAGATGAATCGCAACCGAACCAGCGCCCAGGACCGCCGCCGAAACGATGCGGTACCTCGGTGGAAAAGCCAAAAGCCCCCACACGATTAGAGGCCACACCACATAGAACTGCTGCTCGACCGCCAGCGACCACATATTCGTCAACAACAGCGGCGAAGCGTGTTCAAAATAGGAGGAGCCGTGAACGATCTCTACCCAGTTGTATGTTGCTGTCAACGCTCCTGCGACTTGACGAGGAAGCGCCACCAGTGCGTCGCCTCCAACGATCAGCGCCATCGCCGTGGCAGCCAGGCAGGTGACCACTACAGCGGGCACGAGTCTGCGCAGACGCCTCACCCAGAACTTCTTGAGATTGATCCGCCCCGTTGAGGCTTTCTCATCAAGCAGCAGGGACGTAATGAGGAAACCCGACAAGACGAAGAACATGTCGACACCACCGAAGCCTGACGCAATAACATCGGGCAGCAAATGGTATGCGAGAACGAACAAGGTGGCGATGGCACGAAGCCCATCCAACCCTGGAATTCGGGTTTTTCCAGAAAACGGGTGCGTCGGTGCCAAGGTCCCGGTCGACAAAGCGAACGGGGACGGTTTGGCGGGTTTCCTACTCGACGTCACCCGGCCATCGTAGTGACTCCCATGGGCAAATCACGGCCTCGCCCAAGTGTGACGTGTGACAGCCGCCTCCGGGGCTCACAGGCGCGCCCTCGTCTGGAATGATGGAACCATGAGCGCTGACTGGTCTTCCTTGTTCTCTCCCGCCAACGGCTACACCGACCTCGCAGGTGGTGGAGAGCCCCTCTCGCCCCTCGACGGCAGGTACCGCGGCGCCGTCGAACCCCTGGCAAATCACCTGTCAGAAGCGGGACTGAACCGGGCGCGGGTCCACGTCGAAATCGAATGGCTCATCCATCTGCTCGACCACAAGGTCTTGCCCGGTGCGCCAGAACTCACCGATGCTGAACGCGACTACCTGCGAGCTTTGCCCATCAACTTCGGCGCAGACCAAATCAAGCGCCTGAGTGAGCACGAGTCCGTCACTCGCCACGACGTCAAGGCGGTCGAATACCTCATCGGAGAACACCTCGATGCCGCGGCCGCCGAGCTCGGTGAGGACACCTGCCTGCCGGGTCTGCGCGAGGTTGTGCACATCTTCTGCACTTCCGAGGACATCAATAACCTTGCGTATGCGCTGACCATTCAGGCAGCCGTTGAGCAGGTGTGGCTGCCGGCAGCTCGTGGACTACACGAACGCCTGGTGCGTTTCTCCCAGGTTGGAGCCGACGCACCGATGCTCGCGCATACCCACGGCCAACCTGCCACGCCCGTCACCATGGGCAAGGAGATGGCAGTCTTCGCACACCGTCTGCAGCGCCAGTTACGCCGCGTTGAAGCGACCGAATACCTGGGCAAAATCAATGGAGCCACCGGCACTTGGGCTGCCCACGTCGTATCTGTTCCCGAAGCTAACTGGCCAGCGATCTCGCGTGAGTTCGTTGAAGGCCTGGGCCTGACATGGAACCCCGTGACCACGCAGATTGAGTCCCACGACTGGCAGGCCGAGCTCTATTCAGACATCGCTCGCGCCGGGCGCATTGCTCACAATCTAGCCACCGATTGCTGGACGTACATCTCCATGGGGTACTTCCACCAGAATCTTGCTGCGCAGGGTTCGACTGGATCGTCCACCATGCCGCACAAGGTCAACCCCATTCGTTTTGAGAATGCCGAGGCCAACCTTGAGGTGTCAGCAGCACTGCTGGATTCTTTGGGGTCGACGTTGATTACGTCCCGCATGCAGCGTGATCTGACAGATTCGACGACTCAGCGCAATGTTGGTGTGGCGCTGGGGCACGCGGTCTTGGCTTACGACAACCTTGTGCGAGGTTTGGACGGGGTCGAAATTGACGCGGATCGTATGGCTGCTGACTTGGACGCGAACTGGGCGGTGTTGGGTGAGGCTGTCCAGCAGGCGATGCGGGCGGCGGCTATCGCAGGAGCGACAGGGATGGCCAACCCGTATGAGCGTCTCAAGGAATTGACTCGCGGGCATGAGGTTGGGGCCGAGCAAATGCGCGACTTCATCTCATCACTGGGGCTGCCGACCCAAGTTGAGGAGCGGTTGCTCGAGCTGACCCCGGCCTCGTACTTCGGTTTGGCTCCCCAGATCGCACGCTGGGTGGGCGGTGACGGCACCACCCCCACTGACGCCGCCTAATCGACGAGCACCCCGCTGCTCCCCGCCTCCTCCCCGCCGAGAGCAGACCTTATGGTCGTTTTTAGCCAATTTTTCGCCGATTTTCGACCACAAAGTCTGCTCTCGGCGAAGAAAGAGGAAATCAGGGACGCCAGGAACGGTCCGAGGCAGGCGCACCAAAGCGAGCGTAAAGATCCGCCGGGCGCGCAATCTCGTCATCGAAGCCCAATACCGTCATATCCGCGACTTCCCGCGCCTCATCTTCAAGCGCTGGGCCGTTCTGGTTCTGTGCTAACAGGACCCTCGCGCGCACCGCAACCGGCGCGATCTCGGAGTTATTCCACACCGCTCGACTCACGAGGTCGAGAAGATCGCGTGCCTTATCCGCATCATTGGCTTCATCGGACGGAGCAACAATGACGTCCACGGTCACAAGCGACGGCTTTCCAAAACCTTCCCCGACCTCGACCCTCACCTGACGTGCAGGAGTATCCTCGGCCACACCCTGCTCAACCACCTCCACCACCAATTCGGTGAAGCGATCGGCCCGACCTCCTCGGCGAGCGGGGCGCATTGCACGCAGAGCTACCCCTGCGCCAATCGCAGACAAGCCCAGCGCGCCAATCAACAACGGGCTCGAAATCTGCGGTAAACGCGGAGCCTGGGGCGCAGTGCCTTTATTCACGGGCGGTGCCGCGCGCATCCACCGCCGCACCTCACGCCAGGGACCATTCGGGGAAGCGTCACTCATCGTTGGGTGTCCTCTTCTCAGGATCGTTCTTCGTAGATTTCTGGCGTCTGCTCGCAGCCAAGTCGATTCTAGGCAGTTCCACCTTAGGCAAGTCCAGGGATGAGACCTTCGAAAATGCAATATCTGGCAAGTTGAAAGACGCTCGGTCAAATTCCGGCAGCGTAAATAAAGGGGCCGGAGCATAATCGGACCCGTAGTCAACCGCCTCGTACGAGGTATCGATGTCCAGCTTTAAAAAGGTGTCGAAACGACTCGACTCGGCCGGTTCAACCAACTCCTGCCAGACCTCGTAGAAAGTCACGCGTGTTGGCTCGCCCTCGGTGGGAAGGAAATCTTGGAGCTTGCGAACGGTACGCGCCACCCGCCCGAAAGGCGCCACCGCAACCTTGCGTTCCAGCTGGCGAACGGTTTCGGTGTAGGTGGCCGACGAATGCGCGTAGTAGAGCGGATCTTTACGAGGCCGAACCAGTTTGCGCCCAATGCGCACCCTCTGATCGGGAGCTCGGTCTGGGCTGCCATCCATTGATGGAACGACATCTTGGTCGTGGGCCACAGCCAGCATTGCCACATCCGGTCGCATACGGATCCTTCGTGCAGGTGCGCCTGATCCCAGAACTCCCATCACATTGACCCCCGCCTCGGTTGGATCCATTGAACCCAGCACCACGCCAATGAGCCCGCCTTGGGAGTGGCCGCACACCAACACGGGTTCTTTGGCGAGGGCATCTTCTGCCACTCCATCCAGACGCATAGCTTGATGGAGAGCAGCAACTGCTCCAACGCGGATTCCAGATGCCAGTCCCAGCATCTCGCGAATGTTGGCTTCCATATCGGCCGGATTAGCAGTCGACGTGAAGTCCATGTGGGCCGTACCCGGCAAGGACAGGATCCACCTGCGGCGATCATCTTGGCCGACACGGGTGATCTTGAGCGTTTGTCCCTTGGTCATCGACCAATACATGTCATCGATGTCGGCGCACATGTCACCGAGGGTCTTGGGAGGGTCAGGCCGACGCAGAAGGGCTTTGGGGTGGCCCTTGGGAGGTTTAAGGGTTGGAGGTTCTGCCGCTGAGTCGCGAATCGCCTGGACGTGAACGTCGCCGCCTCGCAGTGCTCCCACTGCTGTTCCCCCATGGTGAGCATGCCAGTCATCAATGCTTCAAATCCTCTGCGAGGCATTCGTTCCAGCATGACTTCGATGCGGGCCGTGCGACTGTTGAGCTGATTGCCTTTGTTGTGGTCGGCTCGATTGCGGAAAGTTTCAATTCGTTGCCTTGTTTTATTCAAGAGACTTTGCGCTTGAAGGTAGGTCCGCCCAATTCGTGCACCAAGCTTGGCAGTCCGAGCCAGCCCACGCACAAATAACGTGTCGAGCCCGGGCTCGTCAAAGAAGATTCGTTGAGATCGTTGCGAAATGTCCCCACCAAGGAATTGGGCTTGTTTCCTGGCTTGTTCACGCAGACTCTCAGGCAAGCGTGTGGCTTCACCGGCAATGCCTACGGCCACGGTGGCAATGAGGGCTGGGACGAGAGGGACGAGTTTGGCACGAGCGTAGGCGGGCGCGTAGCCCTGGGGCACTCTACGCGGCGCGTAGTGTCTGGAGCGAATCCGAGCGCGTCTTTTCTTCTTGGGTTCCAAGCGCTCAGGACGGGAAGGGTTTGCAGAGGTGCTAGTCGAGGCTGATGACCTGGATGATGGCGGAATATCGGACCTATTGGGCTGCGGATCGCGGTGATTGTGCGACACGTTTGCCCTCCCAAGTCCTGTCTCGCTGGGGCACTCCTGCTTGCCTAGTATCTAAGGATGCCACTATTTCCCGGAAGTTTGCTGGGCGAGCGGCGGGAACGCGCTGAAATAGACACAGCCGTGGTCGCTAGTTGAAAAGAGCTGAGGCATTTTCCGCGAAATTCCGCGGTTTTTATGTTTAGCCTTGGACCGCCAACCCAACGACTGTGTCTAATTTTGCGGGTGATCCTGCAGCGGAACCGAATCCGAGGGCCTCGCTGCCACCTGTACGACTTCAAATCTGACTCTGTCGGATTTCCCCGTTGACACCCATACCCCCTAGGGGTATCTTGAATGATGAAAATGAAAGCAGGATGCACATGGCTCACGGTTATTCAGAAGCAACGGATCAATATCTTGCCCGACTGCGCCGTATCGAAGGACAGGTGCGCGGTCTGCAGCGCATGGTGTCCGAAGATGGCTACTGCATCGACATCCTCACCCAGGTGTCGGCCGTTCAATCAGCTCTCGATTCAGTTGCCTTGTGTCTCCTCAAAGACCACATGACACACTGCGTCGTCGATGCAGCCCGCAAGTCAGATGAGGCTGCGGCCGAAAAGATTGACGAGGCAACCAAAGCCATTGCCCGCCTCGTCAAGTCCTGACACTTGCTCACTTCCACCATTTCGCACCCGCCCTCCTCCCCTCTGCCCCCGCGAGGGATGCCCAAAACTCCCGCGAGGGACGCACATCCTCGCCCTCGCGAATCAAAATACACAAACAAACAAGGAGCACACCATGACCATGGAAATCGACCGCACCGTTGAACTCGCCGTGAACGGAATGACCTGCCAACACTGCGTCATGTCCGTCACCGAAGAACTCAGCGAGGTTCCCGGCGTTAAAAACACCGACGTGATCCTCAACTCCGGCGGCACTTCCAAAGTCACCGTCATTACTGACAACGGCGTTGACGACGAAGCACTGACCAACGCCATCTCCGAGGCCGGCTTCGAACTCGTCGGAATCTCCCGAGACTTCTAATTCCTCTCCAACTCCACCCCCAACCTCGTTAGAGGCCAGCATGTCCTCCCCCATATCCCATTCGACAAAACCCGCTACACACAACCAGCCCCCCGCCACCAGTACCCACGGCCCAGCCACTGCCGTCGAGCCTGACGCATCAGCACCCCGCATTGGCGAAGGCGCCCGAAAACACGCCGAAGTCCTCAAGCGCCACATCATTGTGACAGCCCCGTTGGCGGCTATCACCATGGTGCTCTCGATGGTTCCGGCGTGGCAGTTCATCGGGTGGCAGTGGATGGTCGCCGCGTTGTCCATCCCGGTGACAACGTGGGGCGCGTGGCCCTTCCACAAGGCTGCCCTGCAGGCGGGCCGCCACGGCTCGACAACAATGGACACCTTGGTCTCCCTTGGCGTCACCGCGTCGGCCCTGTGGAGTTGGTGGGCGTTGGCTTTCGGGGGCGCCGGCCAGCTGGGCATGACAATGCACATGTCCCTACTCCCGCGTGCCGCCGTCCACGGGCATCACGCGGAAATCTATTTCGAGGGCGCCTGCATGATCGTCGTTTTCCTACTCATCGGCAGGTGGATGGAGGCCCGCGTTAAGTACCGCGCCGGCGATGCTTTACGTTCGCTTCTCGAATTGGGAGCAAAAGAAGCAACTTTGGTGGTGGCAGACCCGGTAACGGGTGAACGTCAGGAAAAGCGGGTTGCGGCCTCGTCGTTGAAAGTTGGCGACCTGTTTGTGGTGCGCCCAGGCGAAAAGGTCGCCACCGACGGGCGCATTGAGGAAGGCAATTCCGCCCTCGATACGTCTCTTCTGACCGGTGAGTCTGTACCCGTTGATGTCGCGGCGGGCGATGAGGTCACTGGAGCAACCGTGAATACGTGGGGTGCCTTGACAGTTCGTGCGACCCGCGTGGGGTCTGAGACGACTTTGGCTCAAATTGGCCGGATGGTCACGGAGGCGCAGGCCGGGAAAGCTCCGGTCCAGCGTTTGGCGGACCGTATTTCTGCGGTGTTTGTGCCGGTTGTCATTGTCGTGGCGATCCTGACTTTGGTGGGGTGGCTGGTTACGGGCGGCTCGGTGCAGGCTGCGTTTACGGCTGCGGTGGCCGTTTTGGTGGTGGCGTGCCCGTGTGCTTTGGGTTTGGCGACGCCCACGGCTTTGTTGGTGGGGTCGGGTCGGGCTTCGCAGTTGGGCATTGTCATTAAGTCCGCTGAGATTTTGGAGCAGACTCGGACAATCGACACGATGGTTCTGGATAAGACCGGCACTGTGACGACGGGCAAAATGTCGCTGGAGTCGGTGATCGTCCCGTCTTCCCTCGCGAGGGACGCCCAAAAGTTTGCCGAGGGACGCCCATCTTTCTCTCGAGGGACGCCCATTGACGAGGACGACGCCCTCGCACTAGCCGCAGCAGTCGAGGCGGCATCAGAACATCCGGTTGCTCGCGCAATTTTCGCCGGTGCTCAAGCCAGGTCCGTGTTGTTGCCGCCCGTTGAGAGTTTTACGAATCATGCGAGCTTGGGTGTTTCCGGGCTGGTTGCGGGCGAGGACGGCGGAACTGACCTTGTCTTGGTAGGCCGAGCATCGTGGTTGTCTGAATTGGGAGTCCAGATTCCTGTAGCTTCTTTGGAGGCCGCGTCGGCGGCTGAACAGACGGGCGCATCAGCAGTTATCGCTGCAGTGGTGCCGAATTGGGACGTTGATGCTGGCTCGTCCTCGTCCGCGTCCGAAGATGCGGGAGGCACGACGCACGGTGACACGACGCAGAGCGCGTCCTCGCATGACACGCCCGAACTCGCGAGGGACGCCCAAAACTCTGGCGAGGGACGCCCAAATGGCGATGGTGGGACAGCGGCCAGTGACCTCGCGCACCCACTTGCGGTCATCTCGATGGATGTTCAAGGCATGACCTGCGCGTCTTGCGTGGGGCGCGTGGAGCGCAAGCTTCGCAAACTTCCTGGCGTAACGGCGGCAGCCAATCTTGCAACGGAGTCGGCGACGATCACGTTGACGCAGCCCCACACGGATGAGGAATTGGAGCAGGTTGTCCGCAACGCGGGGTATGAGGGGACGGTTGTGGATCGCCGCACTCCTGAAGCTGTCGTCTCCGCAGACTCAGATGCTCTTGTGGTCGAAGATGGGCGTCCCTCGGGGGAAAGATGGGCGTCCCTCGGCAAACTTTTGGGCGTCCCTCGCGGAACTTTTGGGCGTCCCTCGCCAGCGTTTTGGGCGTCCCTCGCGGACGTTGCTACGGCGGAGGTTACTATCGCGAAGGTTGTAGCGGTACTGGTTGTCCGCGACACCGTCAAAGACTCTTCCAAACCAGCAATCGAGCAGCTACGAAACCTCGGTATCGAACCCGTCCTTCTCACCGGGGACAACGAGGACGCCGCCCGCCACGTCGCCAACCAAGTCGGCATCGACCGCGTCATCGCACAGGTCATGCCCTCGGACAAACGCGACGTCATCAAGTCTTTACAAGATGAGGGCCGCACCGTCGCCATGGTCGGCGATGGTGTCAATGACGCAGCAGCACTAGCTCAAGCCAGCACCAACGGACTGGGCATAGCCATGGGCTCAGGCACGGACATTGCGATTGAAGTTTCTGATATCACGCTGGTGAACTCCGAGCTCACCACCGCAGCTACTGCAATCCGAGTGTCACGGCGAACCCTGCGCGTCATCAAGCAGAACCTCTTCTGGGCGTTCTTCTACAACGTCATCATGGTGCCACTAGCCATCACTGGCTTGCTCAACCCGATGCTGTCGGCTCTGGCGATGGCGTGCTCGTCGGTGTTCGTCGTGACGAATTCGCTGCGTCTCCGCGGGGCAAAGTAAGGGCGATGTACTAGGAGCCGGACCACCGACGAGGGCAACACCGCGTCAACCCTCGGTTTCCCCGAATTCCTGCCTTAGTTTTCGCTAGTCTCGCGCTCGAAAGCCGCCCGAGGATACGGTTCGCCGATCCCCTGGATCTTGAGCCCTTGAAGACGATCTTTGAACGGCATCCGCTTACGGTGCAAAATCATGCGAGCCGACGCCAAAGATGCTTCGGTGAAGCGAGCCGAACGGTTATGCCGGCCGATAAATTGATCAGCGCCAGAGTGGACGAAGTTGCAGGGAATCTCAATCATGGACAGACCCGCGACCAGGATGTCCATAGTCATCGCAACCTCCAGGCCGTAGCCACTTAAGAAAGGCATGGCCGCAGTAACCGCTTCCCGCGTGATACAACGCTGGGATGACAGTGGATAGGTCGGGTTCCACCCGGTGATTCGCCGGATCGCTGCGCGCGCAACATTTTGGGCGTGCCCACGGTATTCAGCTGGGTCCAGGGGTGGTACTGAACATGCACAGTCTGCTAGGCCGGTGGTAACAGCTTCGACGAGGGCGGTCGCTTCCACCGCGGATTCGCCCAGGTCAGGCGAGATGAACAGCAGGTGCCTGGCGGGAGCGTCAACGCGGTCACGCATGGCAGCAACTTTCACCCCGGTTTCAATGGCCGAGGCTCGCCCTCGATGCAGAGAATGGCGGACTACGACGGCGCCTGCAGCCCGCGCCGCGCGTCCCGTTTCGTCCTCGGACCCATCGTCTACGACGATGAGGAGGTCAACGCCGGGGATGGCTCGGCAGGCTCGCACGGTGGAGGCGACATCGCGTTCCACGTTGTACGCGGGCATGATGGCGGCGACGCGTTGGGGTGATTTCTGGTTGTCGGCTCCAATGCCTGCGGTTCTCACGTCAACGATTCTATTCCTACGCTTCCAATTACGCGGGAATGTCCATCTCAGAGTCAGTGTGGTCATCAAAGCCACTAGGGTTTTGGCCAGGATAATGTTTGTCAGGAACGTATGAACTCATGCTCGATTCAGCTCCCAAAAATCCGCGAGGCCGAAAAGTTTTGTCAAGCGCACTTACATCGCTTTATTCGCGCTTTTCGTTGCCATCTGCGTAGTTGTCGCAGCCGATGTTCGCTGGCACCACGGTGGGCTGCTGTTGGCTTCATATGCGCTGCGCTGGTGTCTCCCGCTGGTTGTCGCCACGTTAATGTTGCCGTTGGCGCAGTGGTGGTTCTCTCGGCCTCGCCTTGACCAGGTTATCGGTCAGTCAAATCGGGATCACCACCAGTTTGTGACGAGCTGGATCAGACCGGTGGTGTATTTGGTGATGGTGGTTCAGGTCGGCTTGGTTTGCCTGTCAGGTTTCCACCTGTTGAAGGTGGGTTCTGATGCTGTTTCAGGCACGACGATCACCCATGATGCGCTCTGCAATGAGCTCGCTCGTCAACCATTCAAGAGTCGCTATAGCGCTGGCGGCACCCGCATGGAGTACACGACACCTGACGGCGCGCGCCGTGTGGAGATCCAACGGGCACAGGGTCCAGATTTTTGGGAAGAAGGCTTCGGCCTTCGGATCATGCAATCATGCGACGAGGCCGAGGAGCGCTTCACTTTGGAAACATGGCCGAGCACTGGCTTGATCGCGGATGTTGTCCCTTCCGATAACTAAGGGGACTCCACTGAGCGAGCGCTGTTAAGAAGCAGCGCGTATGGCCGAGACCATCGCGCACGGCCTAGACCAGGAAGCGCTGTTAAGAAGCCGCGATCACTATTAGGGGAATTAAGCGCGGTGAAAACGCACTGCACCGAGGGCAACCTGGGTCGTCCTCGGCACAGTCACCTGCGCTTAGCGTATTGTGACCTGCCTGGACACGAGGCCCTGACGGATGCGACGCTCGTCCGCACTCAACGGTTCGTCGACCTTGAGCGCCTGATCCAGCTCGTCAGCAAAAGCCTTGGCATCAGCGGCAACGTCGGAAGCTGTCGCGTCCTCAGCCAGTTCAAAGACGGGGATAGCAATGCCGCAGGCGCGGAAGGCACCCACAAAACGCGATCCTTCGCCGACGTGAGCCTTGCCGGCGACAGCCAGGCGAGCTAGTCCGTTGAACAGGGGCGACTCATCAATGTCAGTCACGAAGCGCACGAAGTTGCGGTTCATCTCGCACCAGAACATACCCGGGACTTCGGCAATGGCTTCGGTGGGGATGATCTCTTCACGGTTTTGCTGCAGGGCCCGCTGAGTCTGCTCGTCGATGTCTTCGTCGGGCGAGAACCAGTAGGAGAAGTCTTCGGCGATGACCATCGCAGTGAAGGACTCGGGGTCGATGATGTCTTGGAGGCGCTCTGAAGGCTCGCGCACGTCAAAGTCGATGACACCTTCATCGCCGTTATCTTTTGCGGCGATGGCTGCCAGAACTGCGGCGGCAACGTCGTGGGACAGGTCCGCGGAGTTGAAGCGGGTTTGCAGAGCCACGAGGATGCGTCCGTCGGGGCGAACCATCGCAGGGTGACCGTCGGGCAGAAGGGTGACGAGGTCGAATTCGACGCCGCCGTGCTCTTTGTTGGTGACTGCCGTCATCGTCGCGCAGGGGATGATTTCGCGCATGGCGACGAGTTCAACCTCTTTCGGCAAACCCTCGAAGGGGCGTGCGACGAAGGGGATCGGCGCCCGGTAGGCGGCGAGTTTGTCAGGATTGGTGACCTTCTTGCGGCGGCTTGCTTTACCCATGGGCGCCATCGTACAGCCCCCAACACCCACATCCCGCGAAGGACGCCCAAAACTCTCCCGAAGGACGCCCATCTTTCCCACGAAGGACGCACAAGTCACCCCTCGAAGGACGCACAACGCACATCCTTCGAGGGGTCAACCAATCAGCTGTTATCAGCAGCCGACTGCACAGTCGGCAATGCGCGACGGTACCGCTCAAGGAAACGGTTGTAACCCTCGTGATCGCCAGCATCCGGTTCAACCACGCTCGCCTCAGCGTCAGCAAACACACGAGAATCCAGGTACTGCGGCAGCGTCTCACCCTCGTTCCCGCACACCGCAAAACGTGCGAGGACCGCAATACCCCAGGCCCCGCCCTCACCGGCGGTCGCACCAACAGAAACCGGAATGTCGAGGGCATCGGCCAGGACCTTCTGCGCGACACCCTCAGTCTTGAACAGGCCACCATGACCGAAGAGCCGATCCAGGGCCACGTCCTCGTCGGCAAGAATGTCCATCCCGATTCGGATTGACGCGAAGATGCTCATGAGCTGCACGCGGAATGCATTGGCCAGGGTGAAGTCAGCATCAGGGGTGTGCATGAAAAGCGGGCGGCCGCCCTCGAGCCCCATCAACGGTTCGCCACTCAAAGTGTTGTACGCCAACAGGCCCGCACCGTCAGCTGCGCCCTTCATTGCGTTGAAGTACAGGGCGTCATAAATCTGCGGGACGGACATGTCGATGCCGGCAAGCTTGGCGAACTCAACGAACATTGACACCCAGGCATCGATCTCAGACGCGCCATTGTTGGAGTGCACCATGGCAACGGGCGAGCCATCGGGCGTGGTGACCATGTCGATTTCAGTGTGCAGCCGCTCGAGGGCCTTCTCAAGCACCACCATGAGGAACACGGAAGTGCCACAAGAAATATTGCCTGAACGCTGCGCAACGGAGTTGGTGGCCACCATGCCAGTGCCGGCGTCACCCTCGGGCGGGCACATCGCAATCCCGGGGCGCAGGGTGCCCGTGGGGTCGAGGAGGGCGGCGCCCTCGGCAGTCAGTGTGCCGGCGTCGGCGCCTGCGGGCAGGACCTGGGGCAGTAGGTCGCGCAGTTTCCATGAGTACCCGCGGTCTGCGACGAGGGCGTCGTACGCGTCGACTCGCGCTTGGTCATAGTCGAGGGCGGTGGAGTCGATGGGGAACATGCCGGAGGCATCGCCGATTCCCAGGACATGGCGGCCGGTCAGTTCTTCGTGGACCCAGCCAGCCAGCGTGTTGATGGACGCGAGGTTGACGACGTGCGGGTCGTTGTCGATGATGCACTGGTGCAGGTGGGCAATGGACCAGCGCAGCGGGATGTTGAAGTCGAAGGTTTTGATGAGTTCTTCGGCGGCGGGCCCGGTGTTGGTGTTGCGCCAGGTGCGGAAGGGGACGAGCTGGTTTCCGGCGGCGTCGAAGGCGAGGTAGCCGTGCATCATGGCTGAGATGCCGAGGGAGCCGTAGGTGGTGGGGGTGACGTCGTATTTGGTGCGGACATCTTCAACGAGGTCGGCGTAGGCGGTTTGTAACCCTTTTCGCACGTCCTCGAGGTCGTATGACCATAGGCCGTCAACGAGCTTGTTTTCCCAGGAGAAACCTCCGGATGCGATGGGCTGATGGTCCGGGCCAATAAGTACGGCTTTGATTCGGGTTGAGCCGAACTCAATTCCTAGTGCTGTGTCTCCGGATTCGATCGCTGCCCGGATGTCTGTAGTGGTCATGTGTCCTCCAGAGAAGTCGTCGTTGACGTGTCTTTATCTTTCACGAGGTCGGAGTCGGCTCGCAAGTGCGATAATGTTATCGCTAACACGCCGGTAGTTGCTTGTTTTTCTCTCTAATTTTTTAGCGACGACACCCATCGCCCCCCAATCCGCCGCGAGGGACGCCCAAAAGTCCGGCGAGGGACGCCCAGTTTGGCTCAAGAACCGATTCCAGGTGGCGGAAAGTATGCAAAAGCGAGACAATCCGATGATCAGTTAAATGTAAAGGACATCTTATGAAGATCACTGTTATCGGTGGAACCGGAGCAACCGGTTCAGCAGCCGTCACCGAAGCCGCGCGTCGCGGCCACGAAGTAGTCTCTGTGTCTCGTTCGGCCAAACATGCAGCAGGAGCGACAGTTGATGCTCGCGCTGACCTGGCCGACACACGTGCCATTGTCGACCTCGTTAATGGTTCAGATGTCACCATCATCGCCGTCCCCACTGATCGCACAGGCGGCCCAACTCGTCCAATCATCGAGGCCTTCGAGCACCTTTTCGCCGCGCGTCCTGTAGGTCGCATGATTGTTGTGGGCGGTGCCGGGTCTCTGCTTGACGAAGAAGGAAATCGCCTGGTTGATTCGCCCAATTTTCCCGAGGATTACCGTCCTGAAGGACTTGCTTTTGCGAAGATTCTTGACCTTCTGCGCGAGGCCGGAGACAAGTTAGCATGGACTTTTGTGTCCCCCTCGCCGAACTATCCGGTTGAGGAATCTAGCGGGGCGTACGTTGAGGCAGCTGATAGTGCCGCAGGCGAGAATCTGTCCGCTGCCGATCTGGCGATCGCATTGATTGACGAGGCCGAAAAGGACGCTCACCGGGGCAAGCGGTTCACCGTCGCCTCCGCCTAGTTCATTTTCCCCTATTGCCTGCTTTCCTGCCTACGAGGGCGCCCGGACGTGCTCGCAACTGTGATCACCATGCAGCGAAACCCACAGTTACGCGACGAAACCCACGGTTACGCGGCGACGGCGGTTCGTGCCCCGACCCCCATCGGCGTATAACTGTGGATCTCGATGGGTGAGCACGGTCAGGCCAGCACTTGGGCATCCTTCGCGGGAAAGATGTGCGTCCCTCGGCGAACTTTTGTGCGTCCCTCGTGGGAAGTCGGGGCAGAGAACGGCGCTAGGCAGGGATGCTAGGCGGTCACGTGTTCGAGGACGGCCTGCATAACCGCAGCCGCGCCCTCGTTCTCTACCGCACCGGTGACGAGGTCGGCCACATCCTTGACGTCAGGAGTTGCCGAACCCATCGCGACACCGAGCGCAGCCCAACGAATCATCGAAATGTCATTGGTCCCGTCGCCAATGGCCACGGTCCCCTCGCTGGGCACGCCCAACTGGTCACACAGCCCCTGCAAGCCAAAGGCCTTGGTGACTCCACGCGGAGAAATGTCGGCCCACGACGTCCAGCCAACAGAACATTCCCAGGCCTTCCCCAGATCCAACCGGTCTAAGACCTGGCAAAACTGCGACCTCGTCATATCTGGCACGCGCACGACCAACTTGATTGCGGGGATTGCCCGCAGAACATCCAAGGGCACAACCTGATGCTCTTCAATCAGTTCCCCGCTAGGGAAGTCACCTGAGATGAGGAACTTGCCCACGGTTTCAATGCCGATCAACACACCGGGGACCTGATCGGTTAGTAGGTCGATGATTTCTGAGGCGTCAAAATACAAGGGTTCGTCGGATTCAAAACCTGACGGGTACGAGGGCGAGAAGTGCGCTCGAATCGCGCCATTGGAACACACTGCCCACGATTCTGGGTCACCAAGCTGATCGAGGACAGGGTGGGTCGCCTCCAGGGACCTGCCCGTCGCGATGACAATGTGGATGCCCGTGGCCGCGCAGGCCGCGATGGTTTCGCGAACCCGGTCGGACACGCCTTCTAGCGTCATGACGGTTCCATCTAGATCCAGGGCGATCAGGATTTTGGATGGGTCGGTGGGCATACCTTGGGGCAGGGCCCCGGCCGCTTGTGCGACGAGAAACCGGAAATCAATGGGCGCTTCACCTGATAGGGGCGGCGACACCATATTCCGGATGATTGGCTCGTCGGCCAGCGACGGGTCAGCTTCGAGCATGTGCTCAGAGTCTTTCGCAGTCGTTCACTTGACGGGTTCGAGGACTTCGAGCCCACCCATGTAAGGCCGCATCGCTTCGGGCACGTACACGGATCCGTCTGCCTGCTGGTGGTTTTCGAAGAGGGCAACCAGCCAGCGAGTGGTGGCCAGGGTTCCGTTAAGGGTAGCGACGGGGAACATTTGGCCGTCGCGGCGTTCACGAATACCGAGGCGCCGTGCCTGGAAGGTGGTGCAGTTGGAGGTGGAGGTGACTTCCATCCAGCGGTTTTGCGTGGGCAGCCAGGCTTCGCAGTCAAACTTGCGCGCGGCGGAGGTTCCGAGGTCACCCGCAGCGGTGTCGATGATCCGGTAGGGCAGCTCAACTTTGGCGAGCATGGCTTCTTCCCAGGCGAGAAAGCGCTGGTGTTCTTCTGCGGCGTCTTCTGGGCGGCAGTAGGAGAACATTTCAGCCTTGTTGAACTGGTGAACTCGGATGATGCCTCGCGTGTCTTTGCCTGCAGATCCGGCTTCGCGTCGATAGCAGGTGGACCAGCCGAGGTAGCGTTTGGGCCCGTCGGCAAGGTCAAGAATTTCGTCTGCGTGGTAGCCGGCGAGGGCGACCTCGGAGGTTCCAGTCAAGTAGAGGTCGTCGGCGGGCAGATAGTAGATCTCGTCGGAGTGTTCGTTGAGGAACCCGGTGCCTCCCATGACGGCTGGCGTGACCAGTGTGGGGGTCATCATGGGGGTGAAGCCTTCGGAGACGGCCTGGTCAAGGGCCATGTTCATGAGGGCTAGTTCGAGGCGGGCGCCGATGCCTTTGAGGTAGTAGAAGCGCGCGCCGGAAACCTTTGCGCCGCGCTTGGTGTCGATGGCGTCCAAGCCCTCGCCGATAGCGAGGTGGTCTTGCGGTTCGAAGCCTTCTGCGGCGAAGTCACGAGGCTGGGGGCCTTCTTTGCGCAGCTCAACGTAGTCGTCTTCTCCGCCGGTGGGGACGCCGTCAACGATGAGGTTGGGCAGCAGGCGGGCGAGGCGGTCGGCTTCGGCGTCAGCCTCGTTAGCTTTGGCTTCGGCAGCTTTGACCTGTTCGGCCAGTTCTTTGGCTTTGGCGAGGACTGCTGGACGCTCTTCAGGAGAGGCTTTGCCAACTGACTTGGAGACGTCTTTTTGGGTGGCTCGCAGAGCTTCGAATTCTTGGAGGGCGGTTCGCCGCAGGGCGTCGGCCTCGATAATTCGGTCGACCAGTTCGACGTCGCCGCCACGGGCGCGCTGGGAGGCGCGGGCGGGTTCAGGGTCTTCACGCAGTGCACGCACATCAATCATGTGTTCCATCCTAGGCCAGGGCGTGTGCATTACGAGGCCGAGGCGGCCGGGTGGTGGGTTGGGGCGAGTTGTGCACAGGGGTGGACGGGGATTGGTTTTACACAGGCAAAGCTGATGGAATGCCGCTTTCAAGCGGTGTTTCGTAGTGTCACGTCAGAGGAGATTCGGCAGAAGTTCACCGGACAACGGAGTTACTAGAGGATTCCAGTCTATAGGCCTTGCTGCCATACTCAAGAGGGGTAGACTTTGATGAAAAGACGCGATCTGATCCGCACACTCAGACTCATCACTACACGCCATGGTTTGACAGTCGCCCTCAAAGAAGGCGGCAACCACACCAAGGCTCAAATTGGTACTTGGAAGACAACAGTCCCGCGGCACCGCGAGATTGACGAAACCCTAGCCAAGGCCATCATCCGAAATTGCGAATCGACACTGCAGGAGAACTCATGAAGACCCAAATCAACGCGCGAGTTGAACGAGGAGAACGTTGGTGGATTGCTTTCTTCGACATCGATGGACACGAATGTGGAACACAAGCAAAGCGGATTGATCAGCTTGAGGACATGATCCTAGACGCCGCATCACTCATGGCCGAACGCCCAAAATCAGACTTCTCTGTTAGCCTCGCCGTTTCGCCAACGAAATATGACGCCATCGTCACCCGATACAAAGAGCACGCGGAGGCCGCTCAAATCGCAGAAGAGACAGCCGCTCAAGCCTCTCGCGAGGCCGTCAAAACAATGCGTCAAGACGGCTTGCCCATGCGCGACATTGCCACACTCATGGGAATCTCCCCGCAACGAGTGTCACAGCTAGCGAAGGGGTGACGGGCTCCCCCGAGTCGATTCCGGAGCATATGTTTTTCAGCAAAGAATTAACCCAGTTCCCCAGAATTCAAGTGGCCTTCGCAGAATCCTCGAACGGAAACGTGGTGCCAGGCCACAAAAATATGATCGTCTCACGCTGGGAATGATGCCTCACTAACAAAGAATTGGCTGAAGCTTGAAGTGAAATAGTAACGTCACACAAAGACTAATTTAATTAACCAACTTGAATACCCCTGTTGTGCCCCAAATGCCTATGACGCGTTTTACCGTAGAGACATCCAACGGAGGGAGCACACGTGCTATCACCTGCTGCGCGTCGAGTCTGGGCAAAGTCTGGTTACGTTCCAGAACGCGAAGAGTGGCTACCACTCTGGGTACACCTTCTCGATACTGCTGCTGTGGCAGAACATCTTGCTCACAGTTGGCTCGCTCCCACCATCGGCAATCTTCTTGAGCAAGAATTCGCCGACTCCGATTCAGGATTGACCGCTACAGAAGAGTTCTGCGTCTTATCCGCATGGATTGCCGCGATGCACGACATCGGCAAGTGCTCACCGGCTTTTGCGAGCAAGGTTAAAAGACTAGACGATCAGATGAAAGAATACGGTCTTAATCATGAGCACGTCGACAGCATCGAACGTCGTAAAGTGCCCCATGGCTTAGCCGGGCACATTATCACCAAAAACTGGCTCGTGGATGATCATGGATGGACTCATGGCCAGGCGGACTTAGTGGCGTCTCTCGTTGGTGCCCATCACGGCATTCCCCCCACCCACGCTTCACTTAACGAATGCGCGGGCCGTGAGCACCTCATCGGTGACGACACACCCTGGACCAATGTACAAAGAGAACTATTGTCGTTTGTTACGGAGAAAACAGGCGCCCAGACTCTTATAGATAGTTGGTCACAAAGATCCTGGTCGCTCGCTTTCCTCGTGGACCTCTCAGGACTGATCATCGTTGCCGACTGGATTGCTTCGACGGAAGCCTATTTCCCCTTGATCTGCGCTAGTGATGATGGAACCTCTCTATTGGATCCTCAGGTATACGCGAAGCGCGCGTCTTTAGGGTTGAGAAAAGTGGAACTCCCAACACCATGGTGTCCGCGCGACGATGGCCAAGATCCAGACTCCCTACTTGCTAGTCGTTTTAACCTTCCCGAAGGGGCTTCTTCCACCGACATACAATCTCGTGCCGTCGAGGCAGCACGATCTATGGAGTTGCCAGGCATCCTCATTGTCGAAGAATCCACCGGAGGAGGAAAGACTGAGGCCGCACTCATGGCAGCAGAGATTCTTGCCGCCCGTACCGGACGTTCTGGAGTTTTATTCGCGCTCCCAACACAAGCCACTACGGACGCAATGTTCGCTCGGGAAATCTCATGGCTGGAGAAGATCGAAAAAGCCTATTCTCATGGTGGCGCTCCATCGAATTTCGCCGTCCAACTTACTCACGGTCGAGCACGGATGAACGAAGAGGCTAAGCCACTGCGCCGACGCGGATACGAGATTCGCGACCGGCTTCTTGGTTCTCTCGGTGGGGGTGATATCACGGAAGATTCGATAGCGGCCCCATCCAATATCGGTTGGGACGAGGAAGAAGCCAGAACCGGTCCGTTGACGACGCCTCAGGCTCGACGGCGCGCCGATATCGCCATCATGTCATGGTTCTCCGGTCGAAAGAAAGCAATGCTTTCTGATTTCGTTGTCACCACGATTGATCATCTTCTCTTCGGAGCGATGCGTTCCCCGCACCTCGCTATGCGTCATCTTGGCCTATCCCGAAAAGTGGTCATCGTCGACGAAGTTCACTCTTATTCGACCTACATGAATGTTTACCTAGACCGAGCATTAACGTGGCTCGCAGCCTACGGCGTACCCGTGGTTCTGTTATCAGCGACCCTATCTGAAGCTCGATGTTCGACAATGGTTCAGGCATACAGACGTGGTTTACGGCTAGCCTCCGGGGAGAGTTCCGAGGACGTTGTACCGGAATCACTCAACACCCCGTTCCCCTGTCTAATCACCGCTGGCCGCCAAGGTGTCAACATCACTGAAACAGCATCAAGCGGACGCCACTCACTCGTCCGTGTCAAACGGGTGGAATACGACGGCCTCGTTCCCCTCCTCACGGACCATCTCTCAGAAGGTGGCTGTGTCCTCGTGGTGCGCAATACGGTAAGTCGAGCACAGGAAACATACGAGGAACTTAAGAATTTCTTTGGTGATGACGTGAGTCTGAATCACGCGCGGTTTACTCTAGGCGACCGTTTAGAGAAAGATCGCGACCTGCTTAACCGATTCGGCCCTCCGCGAAGCTCTCGAAAACGGCCGGATCGCGCGATCATCGTTGCGACGCAGGTAGTTGAACAGTCCCTCGATGTTGACTTCGATCTACTCGTAACCGACTTGGCTCCAATTGATCTCATCCTGCAGCGTATGGGCCGCTTACATCGCCATAAACGTATGCGCCCGTCAACACTCGTCGAGCCGACTTGCTATATCGACTGCTTGCCCTCATCTTCCACACGCAATCCTTCAATTGAACCCGGCGCAAAAGCAATCTATGGAGAACATGACATGCTCCTAAGCGCCGCCGCACTGGATCGAGTCATTTCAGGCAGTGGCGCTATCACAGTGCCCGACGATGTTCACAAACTTATTGAGGAGGTATACGGACAAGCTTTCGAGGCTCCCCCTTCTCGGCGAGAAGCCCTTGAGCAGGCACAGGAAAAAGCGGCCCGGGAGTATCAACAAAAGCAGCGGGACGCGCAAGGGTTCCTACTGGAAGAACCGCCCTCTGCAGGAAAGTCTAAGTCTTTAGTCGGTTGGCTTCACTCAACTGCCTCAGATGATGATGAGTCTTGTCGCGCTCAGGTACGCGACGGCGAAGATTCGTTGGAAGTCATCCTTTTAGACCTCCGTCGTGAGGGAGGCCAGAGGGAATTACTGACACTCCCCAACGCTCCTGACGCGCCAGGAGTTCTTATCCCTACGGACCGTCTTCCAGAGAACACGACTATACGCGCGATGGCGATGTCAGCAGTACGACTTCCACCACGCTTCACAAATGCTCGAACCATTGATACAGTAATAAATGAACTTGAGAAACATCATGTTTCCGCTTGGCAGGACGATCCCCAACTCCGCGGCCAACTTTTCCTTCCACTCATCAACAATCGGGCGGAACTCGGAGGCGTCACTCTGGAATATTCCCCAATCACCGGCCTCAAGGAGGTCCATTTGACATGACGGCACACAGTTTCAATCTTCTCGACGAGAATTGGATCCGGGTGACCAGGCTCGATGGTTCGCCTGACGAAATTTCCTTACTTTCGCTCTTCCATGAGGCTCAACAGATCGAAGGAATACATGGGGAGATCGCTAGTCAGGACATGGCGATTTTGCGATTATTGTTGGCGATATGTCATCGAACGATGGACGGTCCCAAGGATCTTGAAACATGGAGGAGATATTGGGAGGAGCCTGGGAGTCTCGGTCGTGACGCGTGCGAATATCTCGAGAGTTACCGCGACCGATTTGATCTTTCCGACTCTGAACGGCCTTTCTTTCAGGTTTCTGGAATTCATTCAGCATCAGGAAAAATCTCCGGTATCGATGTACTCATTGCAGACGTTCCTAATAACAAGCCTTTGTTCACGACACGCCTAGGCAATGGGTTGAACTCAATCTCATGGTCAGAAGCAGCAAGATGGCTCATTCACGTACAGGCGTTTGACCCCTCGGGTATTCGCTCTGGAGCTGTCGGGGATCCCGCTGTCAAGGGCGGAAAGGGGTACCCGATCGGACCAGGATGGACTGGTCAGATCGGCGTCGTAGCAGTAGCTGAGCGTAATCTCGAGCGCACACTACTCTTGAACACTGTCGTTCATTCCATGGTCGAGGGTTTGAATGCTATTCCTGAACTTGATCTAGCCCCCTGGGAAAAAGATTCCGATTCCCCAGCTGGGGCAACCGACAAAGAACCACACGGTCCTGTGTCTTGTTATACCTGGCAGAGCCGACGTGTGCTCTTACATGGAGACACAAACCGAGTCACCGGAGTTTTCCTTGGAAACGGCGACAAGGCATCCCCTCAGAATCGCTACTCAGTTGAACCTATGACGGCGTGGCGTTATTCCGATCCACAAACCAAGAAATTCAAAACGACTGTCTACATGCCGAGGAAGCATCCGACAGATCGTGCCCTTTGGAGAGGCCTGTCAACTATCATCCCCCAGCTTAGCCCTTCAGTTTCAGTGAAAGGCTCAGTCTCTGTCCCCCGATACCGCCCACCTGGTGTCGTTACTTTCTACCAGGCTCTCCTCTACGACGGCATAATAGAGCAGCGTGGAATTATTCCTCTCCACGCTATCGGCATGGAGTACGGCGCTCAAGAAGCAGTGGTTACTGAGCTTGTAAATGACGTTCTCTCACTCCCAGTTGGGCTCCTTGATTCTAGGAACCTAAGACTCCTCAGAGTCGTCAAAGATGCAATGGAATCCACAGAGCAAGTTGGATCTGCGTTGCGCAATTTATCTGCCAATCTCGATCGTGCTTGCGGCGGGAGTCCAGATACCGCAAACTCCGCCAGAGAACGCGCAGGACAGGCGTTCTATCAAGTCATTGATCAAAAGTTTCCACAATGGCTCGCTTCCTTGAACGGAGCGAACCCTTCCAGTGCACGTGACGGTTGGCGAGCTCTGCTTCGCAGCGAAGCCTGGCGACAACAGGAAATTCTCGCCACTCAAGTGCCTAATACAGCGTTCTCAGGACGCGGCGAGAGGAACGGGCATATGGACGTCAGCGAAGCACTCATTTATTTCCGGTCCGCCCTGAACAAAGCTGTTCCTCCCCAAACTGAACAGTGGCAGTCCCAAAGACGAAAGGACATTTTGTGACAACTTCGGAAGACAAAATCCCCAAGGACGAGGACACGGCAGCTACATCATTCACACCTCGAAGAGCCCCCCTCCATGAGATAGGCCGATTGATCCATTCTCGCATCGGGGGTTCCCACGGCCTCCAGGCTCGCTATTTGAAGAACGAGTCCGGGGGGCGTGCCAGCGTCGCAATCCTGCGTAAAGCACTGAACCTAGCACCTGGAGAATCACCTGAAATTTGGGAACTGACTCAAGTGCGAGTTCCTCATTTCACTGGTGACGAACCGACAAAAGAAGAGCTTGCCGTCCACACATCAATGACGCTCTACGCGCTCCATCAGCAGTCGCGTACTGAAGCGATGTACAAACCCGGCCAAGGACTCGGATACGCTGCGCGAAGACTAGTCGGCACAAACGATGAGAACTCTTCCACGCGGGCACGCTTCAACTCTCTCGTCACGTCTTCGACCTTTTCTGAGCTTCGTCATCACCTAAGGGCGTTCATCTCTCAACTCAGGGCAGCCGGAATTGCGTTGGACTACGCATCACTGGCCGATGACCTCGTTCGCTTCCAAACTCCTGGCGGTACTAAATCAGTCCGTCTACGTTGGTCGCGTCAATATGCTTCCTTTCCCTACCCTGCTGATTCATACCTAGAAGTCGATCTCAACGATCCTATTGAGAATTTGGAGAACTAAACCGTTATGAACACCTACATTGACCTTCACATCATCCAGAGCATCCCTCCGTCGTGCGTGAACCGTGACGACTCAGGTTCTCCAAAGTCAGCAGTCTATGGAGGCGTGCGACGTCTGCGCGTATCCAGTCAATCCTGGAAGCGCGCCATGCGTCTCTACTTCAATAACCTGTTAACTGCTAACGACATCGGGATCCGCACCAAAAGGGTCGCTGAGTTACTTGCAGAGAAGATCGTCGAAGTTGCGCCTGAGATGGGCGAGTCGGCTGTGTCTATGGCAGAGGAAGTCTTTAAGGCAGCGAAGATCAAGCTAAGCCCTCCTCGAGGCAAGAAAGATGCTCCCCCGGAATCCGGTTATCTCTTGTTCCTTGCCACGAGTCAGCTTGCCCGCATCGCTGACCTCGTCATTGACTCGGCCCGAAGCGGAGAAGAACTCGACTCTAAGAAGATTAAGAGCATATTTAAGGAGAATCACGCCGTCGATATCGCCTTATTTGGCCGTATGGTCGCCGACGACACTGACCTTAATGTTGACGCAGCTTGCCAGGTCGCACACGCGATCTCGACCCATGCGGCCGAGAATGAGTACGACTTCTTCACGGCAGTTGACGACCAGAAAGCAGCCTCCTCGGAAGAGGATGCAGGAGCTGGGATGATGGGAACTGTTGAGTTTTCATCCGCAACGATGTACCGCTATGCCACCTTAAACGTCGATATGCTCACTAAAAACCTCGGCGACGTCAACGCCACGCTGCGCGCCATCGAAGTTTTTATCGAGGCATTCTGTCTTTCGATGCCAACCGGCAAACAAAACACCTTTGCCAATCGAACGATCCCCGACGCCGTAGCCGTAACGATTCGAAATGACCAGCCGGTATCCTTCGTCGGCGCCTTCGAAGAAGCAGTTCCTTCCCGTACTGATTCTGGCTATGTGGATCGATCCATCGATAGGCTTGCAAAGTATGCACAAAATATTGAGAAAAACTACGGCCTTGAGCCTCTTGCGAGTTTTGTCGTATCCCTAGAGGATTCCGACGCCGTCACATCGCTCGGCCACCGAGTTTCCTTTGCAGACTTGACTGGCAAGGTTCGAGAGATCGTTAGCTCACGAATGCTCACTGCGGAGCAGAACTGATGTCAGTCTTGCTTTTGAGACTTGCAGGACCGTTGCAAGCATGGGGTTGTTCTTCACGATTCACCGTTCGTGGTACTGAAACTGCACCGACTAAAAGTGGCGTCATTGGGATGCTAGCCGCTGCGCAAGGTCGGCGGCGGACCGCACCCATTGAGGATCTGATGGCCCTGAGTTTCGGTGTGAGAAAGGATCAGCCAGGCCCGGTGCTTCGAGACTTTCATACAGCCCGAACTCTGGATGGAAAAACGTCCATGCCGCTCTCCCAGCGTTATTACCTTTCCGACACAGTATTCCTCGCTGGGATCGAAGGAGATTATTCCCTGCTCGAAGGACTGAGCGAAGCCCTTTGTCGTCCGGTATTCCCCTTGTATCTCGGCAGAAGGTCATGTCCGCCGACTCAGCCGGTAACGTTGGGAATAAGAGAGAGATCTCTGTTTGAGGCTCTTCGTGATGAACCGTGGCAAGCCTCCGATTGGTTCCGCCGCCGCCACCGTGGCATCGATTCCGAGATCCTCATCGATCAGGAAGCCGTTCCCGTTGCCGATCGGAACGGTTTCTCGAACGGCAACAACGACGTTCCCCATTCCTTCGATCCCCGTCGGCGCGAGTACGGATTCCGCCAAGTCGAAAGGATCACTCTCCACCTGGGAGCAAGCATTGGCGAAGATACACACGACCCAATGGAAGAACTGGAGGAGGCTGCTCGGTGTTCCTAACAAAGATCGACCTCGACCCGAGCCGTAGGCTCGCGCGGAAGTACCTGGCTTCACCTCAGGTGATGCACGCGGTCATCATGAAGGCAGCACAGAGTGGTGGACCAAATCCATCAGGAAGGGTGCTGTGGCGAGTTGATCGCTCGATGGCCTCGACAAGACTATTCCTTTTATCGCCAGATCGTCCGGACTGTTCCCAAATCGTCACAGACGCAGGCTTGTCCATGACCCAAGCCGTAAGTCTCGATTACAACCCATTCCTAAACAAACTGGAATCGGGACAAACTTGGGTTTTTCGACTCACAGCAAATCCTTCACGTTCTGTGTCCAACGGGATTGGAAAGCGCGGAAAACTCCACGGGCATGTCACCGTTGAACAACAACGTCAGTGGCTTATTGAGCGTGCTGACAGACTCGGTTTCGCGCTGAACACAGTAAATCGTGAGTCGCCAGATGAGTCGACTTATTCCGTCACTGTCACTCAAAGATCACGCCCCGTGTTCGGCAGAGATAACCCTCATAATCACGTGCGTGATCGAGTCACTATCAACAAGACAGTTTATGAAGGCCTACTTCGTGTGACAGATGTTGAGGTTTTTCGAAACTCCCTCACGGCAGGAATTGGGAGGTCTAAAGCTTACGGGTGCGGTCTCATGACTCTCGCAAAGGTTAGAGAGAGCTAACGATGACCAGGATTCTGCCGGTCTCAGTCACAGCGCTCCCTCGGGTTCAGGATCGAATGTCTTTCCTTTATCTGGAGCACTGTGTTGTGCATCGGGAGGATGGAGCTCTGACAGCACGCGATGCTCAGGGGACCATCCGTGTTCCGGCTGCTTCACTCGTCGCGGTGTTCCTTGGTCCCGGCACCTCTGTGAGTCACCAAGCTATGACACTGCTGGGAGAATGTGGGACCACTGCTGTCTGGGTTGGCGAACGCGGTGTTCGCTACTACGCCCATGGCCGTTCCTTAGCAACGTCAACCCGGCTACTCATTGAGCAAGCAATGCGTGTCTCATCTCCTCAAAAGCGGCTCAAGGTGGCACGTGAAATGTACTGCATGCGTTTTTCCGGCGAGCAAGTAGACGGGCTCACTATGCAACAGTTGCGTGGCAGAGAAGGGGCACGAATTCGTGAGGTGTACCGAGAACAGTCTCGACGAACCGGAATCCCATGGAACCGAAGAGACTATCGTCCTGATGACTTCGAAGCTTCAGATCCGATCAACCAAGCTCTCTCGGCGGCGCATGCAGCACTATACGGTATCGTCCACGGTGTCATCGTCTCTCTAGGATGCTCACCCGGGCTTGGGTTTGTGCACACTGGGCATGAAAGATCGTTCGTCTACGACATCGCTGACCTCTACAAGGCCGAGATCACCATCCCAATAGCTTTCGATGTCGTCGCTGAGGGAATGGAAGATCTGACAGGTACAACCCGCCGACGCGTTAGGGACCAGATATTTGCCATGAAGGTTATCGAACGCTGCGTGAGGGATATCCACCAGTTGCTTGGTGCTGATGAGGCAGAAGACCTGGGCATTAACGTGGTCTCTCTTTGGGACTACCAGAAGAGAGCTGTTGCTGGTGGAGAGAATTATGCAGAGGAGGCCGAGGATTGGTAGTCCTGGTTCTGTCAGCAGCACCAGCATCCTTACGTGGTTCGATGACACGGTGGCTGCTGGAGGTTTCCCCCGGGGTTTTTGTCGGCCACCTGTCCAAGCGAGTACGAGAACAAGTTTGGGAGCTGGTGCGTACGTACATCGGCGACGGTCGCGCCTTATTGATCTGGTCGGAACGGTCGGAGCAACACTTCTCTGTAGCATCTCTCGGACATGATCGAGAACCTGTAGACATCGAAGGCTGTCTTGTCATGCGCACCTCCTATCGAGACTCCGAAGAATCAGTGACGATGCCGGGAGCTGTCAGGCCTGCGAAGGAGTCATGGTCCATTGCCGCTCGCCGAAGGCGCTTTCATAATTCCGCCGAGCGTTCGCTAGGTCAGCAGTAAACGAAATCCTCCTTTGATAGAGTTCCGTTGCGTTGAGATCTTAACGATCTAGAAGTGTTGACCCCGCGTGAGCGGGGATGATCCGCTGGTTGATGGCTACTGAGAGTGTGTAGCTGGGTTGACCCCGCGTGAGCGGGGATGATCCGCATTCGACCACCGCGAGGAAGAAGAAGCGGCGGTTGACCCCGCGTGAGCGGGGATGATCCTGAGTGAACGCTGCAGAGGACACGCCAAACACAGTTGACCCCGCGTGAGCGGGGATGATCCGGTTGGCTATGTCGAACGCCTGCCGGTTATACCGTTGACCCCGCGTGAGCGGGGATGATCCCCAATCTCAGGTCTCGCGGCGATGGAAGGGGCGGTTGACCCCGCGTGAGCGGGGATGATCCTGGATCGCAATGATCACCTCGATGCTCGGAGGAGTTGACCCCGCGTGAGCGGGGATGATCCCGCTGCGCCACGCATGATCGCCACAGCCGCCGAGTTGACCCCGCGTGAGCGGGGATGATCCCTCAGCCCTCAGCTCAGCCGTATCCGGAATCTCGTTGACCCCGCGTGAGCGGGGATGATCCCCGGAGGCGAAACACGAACCCTCGCCTACTCCGGTTGACCCCGCGTGAGCGGGGATGATCCGACTAAAGAATCTTCAATATCTTCTGTTTCTAAGTTGACCCCGCGTGAGCGGGGATGATCCCAGGGCGTGAATATGCCCCCGTCGAGGGCTTCGGTTGACCCCGCGTGAGCGGGGATGATCCTGGCCGACGCACACCACTTGGAACACTCGCATGGTTGACCCAGCGTGAGCGGGGATGATCCGGAGAAGAAACCATGCGATTCGTCCGATCTGTGGTTGACCCCGCGTGAGCGCGCATCATCCCACGCACAATAAAATGCGCGGCCAAAGGGGGTGGTTACGCTCGCACAAACGTAAATAAGTACGCTCTCTCTGGACGGCGCCGTGGCCGCTCGCATGCTTTAGGATTGTCAGCCGCTTAGGCAGAAATCCTCCAACAGATTACGATATTTCTCCAGGGAGCTTTGACCCTGCGGGGGCAGGGATGATCCTCATTGGTACAGAGTTCTGGATAGGCTCCCCCAGTTGACCCCGCGTAAGCGGGGATAAGGCAACCGGATTCAAGCACTTCTGAGCAAAATCAGGGGCGGTGCCAATCTAACTAAACTGAGACTATCCTGTCGTTTTTCTATAAGACCTTGACAGCCTCGACGAACCCATACGACTGCCTGCTTTTGAAAAGTTCCAGAACATCGGTCATCGTCCAATTCGGATCCTTCCATTCCGGACTTCAAAAGATAGCCTCGAACACTCGGGAAGCCAACTCTCGATGAAGGCACAGAACGTCGATTAAAAAGCGTCAGGATCCAGCGCAATCAGATATCAGGCGAGCCTACCTCGAGGAAAAGCTCTTCAATTAAAAGGCACATAAAGTGCATGATTACATCCGTCCGGCCAGCAACTGCAGTAACCATCTACGAGGCTCCTCAGTTGCCAAGCAAAGAAGTTTTGAAGTTCCTACTTATCAGCGAAACAACACATCACCGCCGCCGCACCAGTAGCACCGAATCCTCCAGCTCACCGACCACACCGTCAGGTCCAACAACTTCGCGCGCCCGAACCTCACACAGCTCCACATGCCACGTTGCCTCGGGATCTACGATCCGCCGGTCGCCCTCGGGCGTGACCTTCAAAGACTGCACATCATCGCGCAACGCATGAGATGACCACGGCGGCGGGCTCGCATGCGACACCACCAATAAACGACCACCGGGCGCAACCATGCGTGCCGCAACAGACAAGAGCTTCGCACGGTCCTGCCCGTCATAGGCTTGGATGAACATCGCCGTCACAAGGTCATAGCCGCCCTCGTACCCATTTCCCCAAGACGCGAGCTCGCCCTCGTGAAAACGAACGCCGATCATGCCGTCAGCTTCGGCCGCAGCCGCGGCACGTGCAATCGCCGTCGCAGAAAAATCTAAACCGTCGACGCTCCAACCCTGGGACGCCAGCCAAATTGCGTCCGCGCCCTCACCGCAGCCAACATCAAGCGCCCTACCCGCCACCAGATCAGTCACTACATCGACGAGGACGGGGTTGGCGCGGCCAGACCAGGTCTGCTCACTGGCGGCATAGCGGGTTTCCCACTGTTGGGCCGCTAAACGCGTAGCCTCAACGGCCTCGTTTGACTCGTTGTTCGACATCACCGAAAGAGGATAACGAGCAGGCCCGCTGCTGACACAATCAGAGCCAAACACAAACACTTCAAGCTCTTAAACTGGGCCAACCTACTTGCGGCCGAAAAGCTTCAGCAAAACATTCGAGGCGCCACTCAAAGCGTTATCCTCAGACTCTTCACCAGCGTGCCCTTGGCAACGCCGCCCCTTGGGCACTCCAGCGAGCGCCTGCTCAATGTGCTGTCCGCAGCCTGCCCACGTTGCTTTTCCACATTTCTTGCATGTGACTTTTCTGCACATTTCTATTCTCCTTAATCGTTTTCGAATCGGACGACGAGTTTGGCCAGGCAATCGTGAAAATGCCGGGCCAGAAACTCACACCAGGGACAGGAAAATCTTTTCCAATTCCTCGGTGGTTAAAGACTCTGTAGGCAAAGACTCTGCTTCAGCTGGGCTGCCAGCCGGGACCCCCTCACGTGCAGCCCCCTCACGTGCAGTGCCCTCACCCACGGCGGCTGCTCCCGCGCCAGCTTCGCCCTCGACCTCGTCAATGACACACTGGCGCATGGCGGTGGCAATAATGACAAATCCCGCGCGGTTGAGGGCATGAGTCACGGCAGAGAGCTGAGTGATCGTGTTCTTGCACGATTCCCCCTTCTCAGCCGCAGCAATCACAGCATCGAGCTGGCCCCGCGCACGTTTGAGCCGATTGACAATCTTGCGTTTGGTGTCGGCATCGCAATCGAAGCCGCCGATCGCCGAATCTGAACCTTCAGACACGTCATTCACCCCTTGATCAGAAACGAATCGGCGCGGTCACCGAGCCAGGCGCGCAGCGTCAGCATGCCACCGGTCTGGATGGATGATTCAAACCCGTTTTGCACCAAGATCCTGTGAGCAATATTCGCCCGCACCCCCACCTGGCAGATGACACCAATGGGTCGACCAGCTGCAGCCTCGCGTACCTCTTCAATACGGTCGCGCAACTGCGTGTGGGGAACATTGAGCGCACCGGGCACCATCCCCTTGGCAACCTCACCCGGAGTGCGCACATCCAAGATCAGATGTGAGGCGCGTACATCTTCCAAGTCGCGCACATCCCACACGTCCACGGTCCCGTTGAGCACATTCGAGGCGAGCATTCCCACCAGGTTCACAGCGTCCTTAGCCTGCCCAAACGGCGGAGCATAAGACAGATCAAGGTCGATCAAATCGTCGACAGTCAACCCGCCCCGTATGGCAGTGGCCAGCACGTCAATGCGCTTATCAACGCCGTCACGGCCTACACACTGCGCGCCAAGGATGCGCCCGTCGGGAGCAAAATTCACGGATAGGTTCATCTGGACTGCACCCGGGAAGTAACCGGCATGCTGGTTGGGGTGCAGGTGAATCGTCGTGTAGTCGATGCCGGCAGCGTCCAGGGAGGCCCGGTTGGCTCCGGTCATGGCTGCCGTCATTGTCCCAACCCGCACAATTGCCGTGCCCAGGGGCGCGGGGATGGGACGCGCGTGGTCGGGGTCCATGATGAAGTCTGCGGCGAGGCGGCCCGCCCTGTTTGCGGGCCCAGCCAGTGCGACGGGTCGGCGTACTCCCGTCACCGGGTCGGTTGACACGGTCGCGTCGCCCACCGCGTACACGTCGGGTAAGTTGGTGCGGCCGTGCTCGTCTACGACGATGGCTCCGCCTTCCATTTCGAGACCGGATGCTTCGAACACCTGAGTGTCTGGGCGTACACCTGCCGCCAACACGATGAGGCCTGCGCTGATGGTTGTTCCGTCGGAGAGGTGAAGTTCGTGCTCGTCCTCGCCGCCCCCGCCGCGCACGATGGATTCGGCGGCTGTCCCGGCCCGCACATCCACGCCGAGGGCGCGCAGTTCTTGAGTGATGACGTACGCGTGTTCTTCGTCCAGCGGAGGCAGGACGTGTTCGGCAAACTCAACGAGAGTGGTTCGCATGCCTCGTTTGGCGAGCACTTCGGCGGCTTCGACACCAATAAATCCTGCGCCTAAGACGACGGCACTCGTGACTCCGTCATCCACGTGTTCGCGCAGATGAACGGCATCTTCGACGGTGCGAAGTGTGGATACGCGAGGCGAGTCGAGTCCGTCGATAGGTGGCGTGGCGGCTTTTGCTCCAGGTGCGAGGACGAGGGCGTCATAGCCGATCTGCTGTTCACCTTGAGCGGTGCGGACGGTGACTTCGTGGGCGTCTGGATCGATGCCGGTGACATCGTGGCCTGTGCGCACGTCGAGGTTGAGCCATTCACGCAGTTTTTGAGGCGTTTGGACGAGGAGGTCGTCGGCGGATTCAATTTCGCCACCGACGTAGTAGGGCAGTCCACAGTTGGCGAAGGACACGTGCTGGCCGCGATCGAGGACGATGATTTCGGCGTCTTCGTTGAGTCTGCGGGCTCGCGCGGCGCAGCTCATGCCTCCTGCGACGCCGCCGACAACGACGAGCCTGTGCGGGCATTGGCCTGTGGTGGGGTGAGTCATGTCGGTAATCTTCCTTGGTTGTCCTGCTGATGTGACGAGGTCGAGGACGCGCGCCCTTCGTTTCGTTTGATTTACAGACTATACCCCTAGGGGTATATACGTACTTCGTTTTGCAGAAGCTCACATTTTTGTTTGGGCGTCCCTCGCGGAAGTTTTGGGCGTCCCTCGGCGGGGAAGGCACGGCGGCCCTAAGCTGATCTCATGCCAGCCGAAGCATGGATCGCCCTCATTGTTGTCATCGCCGTATGCGCCGTAGCCGCACTCATCTGGATGTGGCTGCGCCGACGCTTCTCCAAACGACAAGAGATCGCCGACGCCCTCCTCACCCCCGCGACCGCTGACGACCCGTCAAGCGGGCGACCACACCCATGGGTCATCGTCAACCCCTCCAAGCACGACGACCTGGACGCCTTCAAGAAAATCGTCACCGATACCGCCAAGGACCTCGGAATCGACGAAGTCCACTGGAACGAAACCACTGCCGAAGATCCAGGAGCGGGCCAAGCCGTCGAAGCCCTCGCCAAAGGCGCTTCCATCGTGATCGCCTCGGGCGGAGACGGAACCGTGCGAGCCGTAGCAGCAGGCCTAGCCGGAACCGGCGTACGGATGGGCATCATCCCGGCTGGCACCGGCAATGTCCTGGCCGGCAACCTCGGACTGCCCATCGGCGACGTAGCCAAAGCTACGCGCATTGCCCTTGGAGCTAATCACCGCGGGCTCGACGTGGGCTGGCTGCGCGTCGCCGACGTCGCCGAACCCTCCGACATGCCTGCCGAAGGAACACTCGTACTAGATGCACGTAAAAAACACGGCACCGATGAAGGCGCTGCCATGGAAGCTGACGAATACGCCTTCGTCGTCATCGCAGGCATGGGTTTTGACGGCGAAACGATGGCCAACACCGACTCTGACCTCAAGAAGAAGATTGGCTGGCTGGCGTACGTCCTGTCGGGTGTTGCATCAATAGCTACCAAGCCCATTAAAGCCAGACTCACTTTGCGTTCCCCCGAATCTCCCCAAGATCACGACGGCGACAAATCCGGGATGCTCCAGGGAGAAACCTCCTCGTCTCCGAGCAACGAAGACGAAATCACCTGGCTCACCGCGAAGTCCATTATGTTCGCCATCTGCTCTGACCTGCAGTCACTCACCCTGGCGTACGCCGCCAAGCCCGATGATGGTTTGATCGATGTGATCGCCGTGGACACTCAAGCAGGTGTCCTGGGCTGGGCGGACCTGTCCTGGAAAATCCTCGGCCAAGGCCTGGGTATTAAAACAGTGAACCTGCCTACGTCGGTCGGCAAAATCGCCTTCCGCCAAGCCAAGGGCTCATCGGTTACAGCCGAAACCCCACAGGTTGTGCAGGTTGATGGCGACGCCTTGGGATTGGCTCGCACCATTCACGCGCGCATTGACCATATGGCCATCGATATTGCTGTGCCAGGAGTTGACTGAACGCTCAGGCAAGAAACCCTCAGTCCTGTAAAGCGGTTACTCCGCGAGCCCAGTCCTCGTATTGGACACACTTACAGCCTGTTACACACGGCCACACAGGGGTAAAACTGCTCTAACCCTGTACAACGCAAAAAACGCGCACACCTGCGGCTAGTCGCACACAGTTAAAGCGTGGGTGCATGACCACAGTTAGACGTAAGGCCTTGCGTTCACCGCGGAATCTGTATCCGGCCAACAGCCACAAGCCTCCAGGCCAGGCCCACAAGGTCAAGCCCACACACCTCAGCGCAGCGGCCAGCCCGGCGCCTCGCCCTCGGGAACACTCACACCATCGCCCCCACCCAGAATCGAGGCAACCCACGCCCGACCATTACGGAAGGCCTCATCGCTGGTGCCAGACAACACCCGCGCAGGGACCCCATCAGTGCGCGCATAGGACCCAATGAAGCGCACTTCCGGCGAATTACGGTGAAGCCCCACCAAAGCTGCCTGCACGCGTTCTTCATGAATGTGCCCGACGATGTCAATGCTGAAGGTGTAATCCCCCAGACCATCGCCCGACGGACGCGACTCGATCCGCGACAGGTCCACGCCGCGCGCCGCAAACTGTTCGAGGATCTTGAGCAGAGCGCCCGCCTCGTTCACGGGCAACGCCACCTGGATCGTTGTCTTATCAGCCCCCGTGGCTGGCGGAATCACGCCCGGCTTAGACACGAGCACAAATCGCGTGACAGCTCCCGGATTGTCTGCGACGTCGCGGTGCATGGCCTGCAGTCCGTAGCTTTGAACAGATACGTCATTGCAAAGGGCAGCCTCAAACCCGGCATCTCCCTCAGCTAAAAGCTGGGCGGCAGCGGCAGTCGATGTTGCGGGCACATGCACCGCGCCGGGGAAAGTGGCTTCGACCCAATTGCGGCACTGAGCCCAGGCGTGGGGGTGCGTGCCGATGCGTTTGATGTCTTCGGGACGAGTACCCGGGCGGACAGCGAATTGGAACACCACGGATACGACCATTTCGGCAACAATCACCAGCGGTTCGCCGTGCGACAGGGAGTCAAGCGTTGCATTAACTCCGCCCTCGATGGAGTTTTCGATGGGCACAACAGCTCGGTCTGCTTCCCCCCGACGCACAGCCGCGAGCGCCTGCGGCGCAGAAGTCATGGGCAGCAGTTCGGCGTCAGCGGGCGCGATTTGGCGCACGGCTTGTTCGGTGAAGGTTCCAAATGGCCCCAGGAACGCGATGCGCATGTGTTCGCCGTTGGGCTGAGGACCGGGGATCGTGGTGGCGTTGTGCTCCATGCTGCCAGATTAGCGAGGTCGCCCCCGCCGGGCAGTTCAGTCCGATTGGCGAGGGCCTTCAGCGAAGGCGACGAGGACGTGGGGTGGGCGTATCCACCGGAGGCAAAGTCGTTAAAACAGGACGTCGGTTAGATGCCGAGCCGCCGTCGGCCTATGCTCAGCCTTTCTTGCCTCCGCCTTCAACTTCGCCGCATGCGGTGATTTTCCAGATCTTGGCTGTGCCGCCCTCGTCAACCAGTTCGAAACCTGTTGACGTGTCGACGTTGTAGAGGCCGGGCGAACGCGAGGAGCGCATGAAGTTGTAGTACATGCCGTCTTCGTCCTCGTAAAAGTGGGTGATGCCAAGATCTCGAACGACCTCGCACACCTGCGGATTGGTGTGGATTTCGTTGAAGTGTTGGGACAGGATTTCCTGGGAGTACTTGTCCTCGTTGGCCATGGTGAGCTGGGGGAAAACCGTATCTTTGTCGGCAATTACTTCGATGTATGCTTCGCCGGCAATGGGATCACCGACGACGAGGGCTTCATTGGGCAGGATGAGGCGGGCTCGCCGAAGCATTGCCAACTCGGCTTTTGTAGCCATCCCAGGTTTACCCAGATTCATGGAGTCATAGACGTAGTCGGTGGCTTTGACACGGGCATCAATCGCTCCGAAAGCAGACAGGACTATCAGGATCAGTCCGACCAAGACATCGATGATCCACCGCACCGACAGTCGATGTTCGGGCTTGATTGCAATGACGAGGCCATGGATCTTTTCTGTCACGTATGAGAAACCAACAGCCATAAGTGGCACCATCATCAGCCCGTGTATGCCCATAATTCTTCGCGCGTCCATGTACCAGGGAGCAAGCAAGTATTCCCGCAATGGATTGTCGGGCATGTAGGCGATGAAGGTGAGCGCGCAGAACACGAGGTAGGAGGCGACCGGCCAGGCGGGTATGTGCGCGCCGTCGACGAGGACGGGCGCGGCCTCGGCTTCGGGGTCGAGGTCGGGGTCTGCGAGTATCGATGCAGTTGTCGGCACGGGTGCGGCTTTGGGCACGGGCACGGGGGCAGCTTCGGGCTGGCCGATCATCGTTGCGGCTTTGTCATCGACGAGGACTGCCGTTCCTTCATCGACACGACCACTCTCTGTATTGACGCCGCCTGTCAGATCCATGTGCCCAACCGTGTCGGACACTTCCGCACGCAGCGCAGCACCAGCAGCATCCTCGTCAAGGGGCCTAGCGCCCCACCATCGCCTGAATGCAGGGCCAACGCGCAGCATCAACGAAGATCCAAGAGCAACCAGGACAAGTTGGACGAGTACCAACATGGTCAGCCCAGCAGTCTGGCTAAATGGCGGATACGGAACAAACGCATGAGAAAAGGCCACTGACCAGGAGATTCCCGACCTCGGATAGTTCCCCATCGCTTGGATTTTGTCGACGCTGAGCACCGCCAGAGGAACAACAACGACGGCGGCCATCGCCACAAACCATCCGGCTGAGGCAAGTAAGGACTTCGCCCTCACAGCATTCTTGAAGAAGCAACCCAAAGAGACCAATAGCGGTGCGGCCAACATCGCTACCAGGGTGAAGGCTGAACTCGGGTGGGCACCAACAGCACCAACGACACTGACCGCAATGAACACTGCAGGCCCAAGGCTGGGTAGCTGTGGCCGCACGCCCTGGCCCCAGGTGTCACGCACTCGCCGTCCCACAGTGATCGCTGCAGACGCTAGACCGGGCAGTACGGCAATACCCATCGCGTGGGGCCACTGGTTGTACATAGTCAACGCGTCGGCGGGCATATTTAACAAAGTGCCCGCCAGCACCGGTGCCGAAAGGATCGCGGCACGCGACGTGGTAATCACACTGACGAAGGCCGTTGCCCCCACGACCCAGATGGCCATAAGAACCAGGGACGACACATTCGACACTTCGATCACGGTTCGCGACGTCACGAAGATCGAAACAAAGGCATGCCAGCCGGTCGGATAGAAAACCTCGCGCCCCCCGTAAAGTTCCTGCAATCCCCCAAAGGGGCTGGCATTCTTCGTCGACAGGATGGAGCGCACACCGTTGAGGTGGAAAGTCGAATCCCATTGTTGGACGGGATCTTGGGGGTCGGCACGCAGCAGCATTGGAAGCGCAGCCAAGACAAAGCCAACAAAGATCATGGCCCACGTCGCTGTGCGCACACGGATCTGGTGGGCGCCTAAAGGTCGACGCGGTCCGATAGCTTCAACAAGGCGCCCGGGGCGCGGAATTGTGCCAGTGGTGCGCCGCGCATGATTGAAGAACCAGGTGACTGCGCCGAGTAGGGCAAACAACCCCAGGACCGGCATCACCTTGGATGCTTCCCACTCCACTCCTGCCTGATCAAAGAGGAGCGAGCAGATAACAACAATGCCGAAAGAGAAGGCCGGGGCAGCGCCAATTGCCACTACCGACGAGTGGACGGTTGATCGCAGCCAGAACCATCCGGGCAGGATCGAAGCGACGAGGAGCGCAGTGAAGGATGGGATGAACGGCCACCACTCCCCCAGTTCTCCGAGCATCGCAGGCGTCATTCCCCTTCGGCAACCACTGTTTCACTCACCGAAGTCGCTGCAGAACCGGCCGGATCCACATCGACGGATTCAGCCGCAGCAACAACCTCTTTGCGGGCTTTGCGGCGCTGGAGAACCACCTCAACCACCATGGGCAGCAGCGAGACCAGCACGATGGCAATGATGATCATGGAAAGGTTGTCGTGGACGAACTCAACGCCGCCCAACACCGAACCAAGCCACGTAATTCCTACACCCCACAGCAGCGAACCCAATGAGTTAAAGGCCAAGAATTTGCCGTACGGGTAGCGGGCAATACCAGCAGCCAAAGGAATGAACGTGCGTACGAAGGGGATGAAACGGCCGATCACCAAGGAACGGCCACCGTAAGCATCGAAATAGGATTCGGCTTTTTCCAGGTGCTCGGTCTTAAGGAAACGCGCATCAGGCTTGAAGAGGCGGCGCCCCCACTTAGCTCCAATCCAGTAGCCAATCTGAGCACCGACAAAGGCCGCAACAAACACAGTCGCAACAAAAGCAGGTAACGGCAGGTTGAGGCGATCGTGCAAAAGTCCCGCTGTGAAAAGCAGCGAGTCGCCGGGCAGAACCGGGAAGAGAACACCCGATTCGATCAGGACAATCAGCAGCGTGCCGATCCACACCCACGGGCCCATAGCCACCAGTAAGGATTCGGGGTCATGGAACCATCCGATGACGGTGCTGAGCCACGAAGAATCGCTCGCAGCTATCAGTAGAGTCGGCCAGATCACGAATGGTCCTCCTGATTGTCGGTGTGGTCTCAACACTACCGGCAGGGCGCCCGCGTTTAGGATTGGACGCATGGAGATGCGCGAGGACGAGGACGCAGCCCGGGAAGCGGGCATTTCGCGCGCCGCCGCCGAAAAAGCCCTCTCGCCCTCGTTGCCGACAAAAAAACGCATGCCAAGACTCACACGTTCCGTCCACTTTGCGGACCGAGCGACGCCGCGTCAACGCCGCCGAGAAGACCTCGTTGACATCATCGTCGCTCTTCTGGGCATCGTCGCGGTGTGGGTGGTTGGAGTTTTCGCTAACGCCACCACCCAGGGCGTGACCGAGGACGTCCTGCGTTTCCAGGTGATCCGCGAAGTCCTCCTCTTGCCCGTCACCCTCATCGAGGGCATGGTGGTGCTCATTGCTCCCATCGGCATTGTCGTGGCCCTGGCTCTTCGGCGCCGCCTCCAAACCATCACTCACGCCATCTCCACGGCAATTGTTGCGGCATTGGGCGGCTGGGGCATCCTCGCCCTCGTTGCTCTGCTACCCGAATCCATCACCGCGCCCCTGCGTGTGGCCACCGCAGTCGCCGGACAGTCGGGCAACACGGACACAGCCATTGGCATCAACCTGGTGATCGTCACATTGACAGCCCTTTTCACTACCGCAGGCGAAATCCAGAACATGAGGACGGTTCGCTGGTCGTGGATTGGCCTGTGGGTCATTCTTTTCCTGGGTGTCATGCGTTCATCCATGACCTTGCCCGGCGCTTTCATTTCGGTTCTGATCGGCCGCATTTTCGGGTCAGCGGCCAGGTGGATCTTTGGTTTCCAGGACCGGCGAGCCGACGGCGTCGACATTGTCGAAGGCTTGTTATCGATTGGAGTCACGCCCTCGCGCATCATCCGCGCTGACTTAGATACCGAAGATGAACCGCTGACAACCTGGTCGATTGACGAGGACGAGGACGGGCAACTACGCCAGTCCTCAGGGCCGATGGACTCCGTTGACTACACGGTTACGCGTCGCCCTGATCCAGATGGGAACCGCCACTATCAAGCATGGGATCACAGCGGAATTGGTTTAGAAGTGACGGTCCTTGATCCTGGCCGAGAATTGACCGGCACCCTGGTCGAGGTGTGGAACAACATTCGTCTTCGCGGGATAAGCCGGTGGATTTCACCGTCAGTCAAAGCCTCTGCAGAACGCTCCACTTTGACCATTCTGACTGCCAGGCGCGGCGGGGTACGCACCCCCGAACCAGTGGGGATCGCTCAAGCGGGTGACTCCGTCCTGTCGGTAAGTCGAGCACTGCCCGCATCCACTCCACTGCATTCTGTGGACGCCGAGGTCGTCACCGACGACATGCTCACACAGGCCTGGGACCAGCTTCTATCCGCGCATCAACAAGGTGTGGCACACCGGAACTTATCTTTCGATTCGGTCCTCGTCGACGCCAACCAGCAGGTGTGGATCGTGGATTGGGAGCGCGGCGAAGTCGCCACCACTGACCTCAATCACCGGATCGACATTGCTCAAATGCTGGTGCTTCAAGCTTCAACTGTGGGTGCCGAGAGGGCCCTTGAGATGGCTCGCCGAAGCCTGCCGGAAGAACGTTTGGCCTCGTGCGCTCCAGTGCTGCAAGGCCCAGTCCTGCCATTCTCAGTCAACCAGTCGTTACGACGCACAAGTCTGCTCGAAGACCTGCGAGCGGATTTGGTGGCTGACGAAGAGAGTTCTGGAGCCACGCAGCCCGCGAACTTGCAGCGCTTTAGGCCTCGAACACTGCTGACCTCCGCCATTTTGTTCGTGGCATTGGTTGTGGTTTTGGGTTCGATGAACTTCGAGGACATCATTGCCGCAGTCACCCACGCTAACCCCGTGTGGCTGGCTGCTTCCTTCGGCTTGGCGTGTTTGACGTGGGCGGGTAGTGCGATCCCGCTGATGGCGCTGAGCACAGAGAAATTGAAGTTCTCTGAGTCGTTAATTGCTCAGGTGGCGGCTTCAATCATCACGATTGTGGCGCCTGCCGGGGTTGGTCCTGCCGCCCTCAATATGCGCTTCCTCAAGAAGAAAAAGATGTCAACGGCGATGTCAGTGACAACCGTGACGATGCAGCAGATTTCGCAGGTGGTCATCACGGTGATCTTGCTTTTGCTGGTGATGGTGGTGTCCGGGTCGTCGCTTTCGGTATCCCTGCCCTACGGAACGATTTTGGCCGTGGTGATCGTCGTTGCTATTGGTACGGGGGTCGCCTTGGCGGTACCCAAGATTCGCCGGTGGATCATTGCGAAGGTTCTTCCCACGTGGCAGCAGATTTACCCACGCTTGCTGTGGATCGTGGGTCAGCCGCGCCGGATTGCAGCGGTGGTCGGCGGCAACCTCGTGATGAATATTGGCTACATCGGTTGCTTCTGGGCAGCCCTTGAGGCGATGGGTGGGTCGATGAGCCTGTCGAATTTGGCGATAACCTATTTGGCGTCAAACACCTTGGGGTCGGTCATTCCTTCGCCAGGCGGTATTGGCCCGGTTGAGACGGCCCTGACTGCTGGTTTGCAGGTGGCGGGTATTCCACTGTCTATCGGTTTGCCAACGGCGATCATCTATCGTCTGATGACGTTCTATGGGCGCATTCCCTTCGGCTGGGTCGCCATGAAGTACATGGAAAAGCGCGACCTCATCTGATATTCCCCGAAGGACGCCCATAAGTTTGCCGAAGGACGCCCATCCTCACCCTCGTCAGACCGCACAACACCCCCGCTACTGACGATCCGACAGCGCCAGATTCGCATTGATCGCCAAGCTGATTCTCTCGCGCATCTGGTCATTCACCCAAGTCCCTCCCAAAGAAGCAACCCGAGGATGCAGCGCCGACTCGTCTGCTAGCCGATCAAAGCCCAGCAGCGACTCCCACAACGGGATCAGTTCCTCTTGATAGGTATGACCGTGCCCACCAGGTGCCATACCGGCCACAGGCAAATCGGCCAAAAGCTGAATGAAAGTGGCAAACCTCGTGAACTCAACATCGTCAGACACATCGAAGCCGGCCCTCTCACGCAGCCAATCCGGTTGAGTCCAAATGAGCTTCGAATTCCACCACACGACAGGGTCAGAGGGATGCTGAGCAAAAAGCACGCGTGGGAAATCCCAGCGCCCCAACTCCCTGCCATACACGTCTTTACGGCGATCCTCCGGCCGATTAACGAAGCGAATATGCCGTCCGTTATCAAAGACGGGCGCGACCTCGGGACTGCCCCGGTGGCGAGCCTGAGTCAAGGCTCGGTGCATCGGCGTAAAAGCAGGGGTTCCCACCCAAAGAGCACCATCGACAGAAGCGACGACCTCGTCCCCATCAGCAAACACCGATTGGGACGCGAAAGCACCCAAGGACTCCCCGCACACGTAGAGCGCCGGGCGTTGACCTTCCGGACGCGACTGGATCGCTTGACGGACGCGAGTAAACATTTCGCGCGCCGCCTCCTCGGAAACCTCCAAGCCAGTGAGGAAGTTGATCGCCGATGGGACGTAGGAATACTGCATCGAGGCTGTGGCGCAGTCGCCGCCGGTCAGATACTCCAGGGGTTGTACCTGCCATTCGTCCACCCACCCCGATCCGGTGGACATCATCAAGGAGATCACCGACCGGTCGAAGGCACCGGTTCGTTCCAATTCGGCGACCAGCAGGTCGGCGCGGTCAGCCAAAGTCGCACCGCCCGTTGGCATTCCGGCGTAGACACGAATGGGTTCGAAGGCGGGCCGGCCCGTGACCGCGGCGATGTCGTCTTGCGAGGGCCCTCGGCCGAGGAAGACTCGGCCTTGGCCGCCAACCGATTCCCACGTCGCTTGGGAATGTTCAGATCCTGATCGTGAAGAGGTCACCGGCTGTCGGATGCCTCGGGCCGTGCGTAGGTTCATCTTTTCGGCTTGGCGGGTGAAAAAGCCGATGCCTCCTCGCAGAATGACTCGGGAGGTTAAGAGGATGACGCCGGTCCATACGATGACGAAGGCGGCCGCGTACGCCACCCATGTCGGTAACCACTGGTCGAGCACCCTGAGCACTTGCTGGCCAATGCTTTGCAGGGCGTCGAAGAAAGAGATGATGAGTGCAGCTACGCCGATGGATCCCAGTGCGCCAAGCACGTATCCGGGGAAGGTTTGTCGGGGCATATCGACGAGGTCGGCGGCGCGGCGTGCTCGAAAGTATGAGCTGATGACGGAGTACAGCCACCAGATGAGGAAGATCCCTGTCAGCGCGACTTGGAAACCTGTTTCGACGGCTTCGGATGCGGTGACTTGCAGGTCTGTCCATGCGATGACTCTTGCGCCGAGGCGTTGCATCGTCACGCCGGTGATGTAGCCGACAGCCATGAGGATGCCGGAGGCTGCTGCGTGCCACCACCAGAGTCGGGCCATGAGTGATGGGGACACAGATACCGCGTACATTGCGAGGGCGGCGACCAGTCCGAGCAGTGATGGCTCCATGATGGGTCTATTCTGCCAGTTTTCTCTCGATCCGCCCTTCCCACATCCACGAGGGACGCACAAGTTACTCGCGAGGGACGCACAAGTTGAAATAGCCAGCAAAGATGGGCGTCCCTCGCGGAAGTTTTGGGCGTCCCTCGGCAGACTTTTGGGCGTCCCTCGCGGAAGGAAAAGACAAGAACGACGCAACCGTGCAAAACTGGCCTCATGACATCGACGTCGAATCCCCACGCGGCGCTTGCGCCCCTGCCCGAAGAAATCGCCCGCCTCGCCGAAGGCGTTGAACTACTCGACCCCATGGATGCTCCCCCCATCCGCTGGGGCATCATTGGAGCCGGTTGGATCGGTTCCGTGTTCGCACAGGACGTCGCCGCCTATTCCTCTGGAATTATGGCTGGCGTTGCCGCTCGGGTTCCGCAGCGCGCACAGAAGTTCGCTGAAGATTTCGGCGTTGCTCGGGCTTTTGACTCGTACGAAGATCTTGTTGCCGATCCCAACATTGACGCCGTCTACATCGCCACCGTTCACCCCAAGCACGAGGACGCCGCCCTGTTAGCCATCAACGCAGGCAAGCACGTCCTCGTCGAAAAGCCTTTCACCGTTGACGCCGCTGCTGCGCGACGCATCGTCGAAGCGGCCCGAGCAAAGGGCGTGTTCTGCATGGAAGCCATGTGGACCCGTCACCTTCCCCACCAGAAGGTCCTCACCCAAATTGCACGCAATGGGCTGCTCGGCGACATTGTGACCATCCACGCCGACCACGGTCAGGCTCTCGAACACATCCAGCGCACCTGGGATCCTGAGCTTGGCGGCGGCGCACTGCTGGATTTGGGCGTCTACTCCATGTCCTTCGTCCAGCAGCTCCTCCCCGACGTTGAGCTTGTCGCCTCCACAGCGAAGATGACTAAGCTGGGCGTCGATATTGCTTCGGCGGCGCTACTGAAGAGTGATGGCGCTGTCGCCACTGCGACCTCGAACTTTAACGGCAAATCCGCCACCTACGGCGAAGTCGTGTTCCAAAAGGGCGTCATCGAATTGCCCGAGCAGTTCTACCGCGCATCCGGCCTGCGCCTGCGCAGCTTCGGCGAGGGGCGTGCGGGAGACAACGGCACCCTGACTGATTGGGATGCAACGGTTCCCGGTGGTTTCCAGTATCAGGCGGCCGAGGTGGCTCGCTGCTTGGCCGCTGGCAAGACCGAGTCGGACACAATGCCGCTGGACGACACGTTGAAGGTTATGGATCTCATGGATCAGATGCGCGCCGAGATCGGCCTCGTCTACCCCTGGGAAAAGTAACCGCGAAGGACGCCCAAAAGTCCCTCGAGGGACGCACATGTTTTTCTCGAGGGACGCACGTCCTCGTCAATCCCGCTGGCCCTCATCAGTTCTGCCGACCCCTCGTCAATCCCACCGGACGCCAGTCCACGCCAACGTCGAGTACGGCAAAACCACGCTACTACCCGGCGCATAGCCCAAATGCTCGTGCAGGTACCAACGCAAATTCGCCTGCATGCGCGCCCGCCCGGCCTCGTCCTGCCGCAGATACGACGACCTCGTCGTGCCCAGCTCCAGGATCTGCTCAGTGGTCATCGTATCTTCCCACGACTCGACCACGAGGGCGGGCGTGGTGAACCTCGGCCCAAAAGACGGCGGGTTATCGGGCCGGTGAACGTCGCCCGACCGCATGATCCGGGTCAGACGCTTCACCCAAGGAATCGACACATCCATCTGATTCCACACCACCGCCAGGGTGCCGCCCGGCACCAGGATCCGCGCGGCCTCCTGGGCGGCAAGGGCGGCGTCAACCCAATGCCACGACTGTGCGGCAACCACCAATTCCACCGACGAATCGGCCAATCCTGTGCGTTCGGCCGTGGCATCGTGGGCTCTGACCTGGCCGTTTGCAATCACGTCGGGTAAGGCCTGAGCCATTTGGTCGCGCATCGCTTCGGATGGTTCGACAGCGTCAATTACGAGGCCGCGCTCAGCCAGCAGAACCGCCATTTTGCCTGTGCCCGCGCCAATGTCTGCAGCTTTCGTTGGGCGTGCAGCGATCCCCTGGCCACACACGCGCAGCACATGGTCAATGATCGAGGGCGGGTAGTCGGGCCTCACCTGCGCATACTTGGGCGCGGGGACAGCAAAGGGGTTGGTGGGTGCGGCCTCGTCCTCGTTCATCACCCGGGAATCCTACCGGCCAGCACGTTGAACTATCCGCGTAACATCGCCACGGCACGTGCGCCACGTCTGCGCAATCACGTCCACACAATCACATCCGCAAGTTCGCGAGGCCGATCCCGATCCACCCTTGCCTGATCCTGGGCGGCCCAGCGATCCCAATGCGGCCGGTAAATGTCGCCGTCCCTGTTCAAAGCACGTTTGCGGCGGCTATCGTGGCCGCCCGCAGCCTCCACCCAGAACGCAAAGTCGGCGCACGCCCTCGTCGACGAGGTCAGGGCACCGCAGCCTTCAACAATGGCCACTCCCCCAGCGTGGATCTGCTTTGGAGGAAGCGGGGTAGACGCGGCCCAATCCCAGGGTTGATACCAGGTGTCGCGGTCAGAGTTGAGGTCGGCGACGATACGTTCGGCCTCGCGGATACCCTCGTCGAGCCCGTCCCAGCCGGGGTACCACAAGTCCACGCTGATGTGCTGGATGGGTTCATCTAGCTTTTCGGCGAGGGCGAGCCGCAGTGCACGCTCGAATGAAGTTTTGCCCGCGCCTGAGAGTCCGTCGATGAGGACGATGCGGGTCAGCCGTACGTCGCGGGTATTCTCCGAGGCCGAAAGCCGCGACGATCTCACCGCGCGGGCAGCGGCCGAGACAATCTCAGCTGGCAATTCACTACCTTGAACCCACGAAATCTCTTGACTCGTCATCTCGCTATTGTGCCTGACATCCAGGAGGGCGCACCCAGGCCGGCGTCGCCCGGCCTTGGTTGGTTGCACGTGACTTGGCCCGACCTCATACCTGACGTTGGCCCGCCCTCGTCCTCGTCTGCACACCGCTTTCCACTCACCTGCCGATGAGTTCGAAATTGCCGGTAACAATCGCAGCCGTCAGAGCAATCGCGGGAATGGCGACGGCAATCGCCAGCATGACTGCGTCGGCCACTCCGACGCGGGACTCACGCGCCCACGTCCGCTCTTTGGCCGCTCCAAAACCCCGCGCTTCCATGGTCAGCGATAGTTTTGCCGAACGTCGAAGCGCAAACACCAGGAGTGAAAAGGATCCTCGCACGGCGGAAATGATTTTATGCGCGTCTCCAATGCCGCGGATTCGGCGGGCCTGCTCCAAGGCCTTCCAATCAGCGGCCATGAGTCCGGTCATGCGGGCAGCGGCCAGCGTGGCCAGGACCGGGCGCGCCGGAAGGCGGAGCACTTGGGCCATCCCGTCGCCCATATCCGTCGGATCAATGCGCGACAGCAAGACAATCGCTGGCGTTCCCACCGCGAGCACACGCACGAGGATCCCCATGGCCAATAGCATCGAGCGGTCGGAGATGATGGCCGGGCCAAATTGCCAGTGGATATCGCCGCCCGGGTTCGCGTACAGCAGCATCGACAGCGCCGCAAGCGGGGCCGCGATGAACAGCGGAATCATGCGCAGTGCGAATTTTTTCAGGGGGATTCGCGATACGACTAGGAGAATCATCTCCAGGGCGAGGGCGGTTCCAGCTGACACTGCGTCGATAGTGATGAGCAGGGGCGTCGTTATGATCATCAGCGCGAGCACCTGGGTCACAGGATTGACGAGGTCGAGGAGGCTGCGCCGCTTACGGGTGGTTGCCGCCGTTTGGGCGTCCCTCGCGAAAGTTTTGGGCGTCCTTCGCGGAAGTTTTGGGCGTCCTTCGCGGGGGTTTTGGGCGTCCTTCGCGGGAGGTGTGGGGGTGGCAGGTTTTTGGGGGGTGCCGGAGTTGCTCGGCTCACCGGCCACACCCGCCCCTACCGCCGTGCCGTAATCGGCAAAGTCGATGACGTTATCGCCCATGGCCGCGACGAAAGCCGGGTCGTGGGTGATTGACACCAGGGTCGTGCCAGACTGACGGGCCCGCCTCAGCAAACGCACTAACTCCAACCAGGTGCGCCGATCCTGGCCAAAGGTTGGCTCATCCAAAATCAACAACTCGGGGGCGCTAATAAGCGCCGTCGCCACAGACAGACGCCGCTTCTCACCACCGGACAGCGTCATGGGGTTCGCACCCGCAAGGGCCAACAAACCCAAAGCCGACAGGTGTTCATCCACCAGAGCAGCCAGTTGGTCGCCGTCGATACCAGCCTTGCGCGGCCCAACCTCAAGTTCTTCACGCACGGTTCGCGCCACAAACTGATATTCAGGCTCTTGGAACACCATCGAAATGCGGCCCAGTAGTTCCGCGGATTTCCAGTCGTGGGGATCTTGTGACGAGGGCGCGCCCGCCAGCGTAGAAGTCGGTGAAGTGTCCGCCGCGGTACTCGGGTGCATCGCTACGGTGCCGGCCAAAGACTCCAGCAGGCCCGCAATCGTCAACGCCAGCGTCGACTTTCCTAAACCGTTGGCACCGACGATGCAGGTTGACACTCCCCTGGGAATATCCAAGTTGATGTCACTGCGAACCGGGTGCAGCGGAGAATACCCAATCGACAGGCCTCGAAGAGTCATGATCGGGTCATCTGCCAAGAACTCCGAAGGTTGTTGCTGCCCTTCGTGATTCGTTGCCAGGGCTTCGGCCGCGACATCGTCACCGGGCAACCAAATGCCGCGCTCACGCAACACCTGGCCCTGCTCGGCCAGCACCAACTCAACAGGCCCATCGGCGGCAATCCGTCCATCGAGGACCACCACAACCCGGTCAACCAGGTCCTTCCACACATCCACCCGGTGCTCAATGACTACCAGCGTCGCCTGCGAGTCAGCCAAAACACGCTCGACCGCGTCACGCACTCCCACCACGCCAGCCGGATCAAGGTTTGCGGTGGGCTCGTCCAACAGCAGCAGTCCCGGTTGCATTGTCATAACCGACGCGAGGGCAAGCCTCTGTTTTTGCCCACCCGACAGAGCCGAAGTGGAACGGTCGAGCGCAACGTCGAGGCCGACCTCGTCAATAGATGCCCTGACGCGAGGCCAAATTTCTTCACGCGGCACACGCAGGTTTTCCATGCCGAAAGCCACGTCGTCACCGCAGCGGGCCAGCACAACCTGGGCTTCCGGGTCTTGCATAACCAGGCCGATTCGCCCGCGCATGAGGGTCGGATCGGCACCGTCAACGGTCAAGGAACCGCGGGCCTCACCCTCGTCCTCGCCACCAAGCAGGCCAGCTAAACCAGCCATGAGGGTCGACTTGCCCGACCCCGAGGGCCCCAATACCAGCACACGCTCACCTGGGGCGATGGCCAGATCCACACCGTCTAAGGTCCAGGCTTTACGCCCGCCGTGGCGCCAACCCCACCCAGAGATGTCGACTCGGGCGCCCATTGGTAAGCCCGCGCTGGTATCGGGATTTGATTCAGACACGCGTGCGCGCCTCGCGTCCAGCGGCGAAACGATCCAACGCACCCGTCTTCGCCAGCGCTTTGACCAACAGCCAAGCAACCATGCCGCCCAGGATCGCACCGGAAATAACGCAGCCAATGAAGTAGATGATCAGGAAGGCCGAGCCCTTTTCAATGTTGCCGTACATGAACAGTTCCAGGACCCAAGCGGCAACACCGGCTCCTGCACCAGAAAGCAGCGCAACGATCACGTTGTAGCGGCGGTACAGGAAAATAGCGAGGATGATTTCGACGCCCAAGCCCTGAGCAATTCCCGAATACAGGGTTCCGATGCCCCACTGTGACCCCAGTGCGGCGGACACGGATGCAGCAATGACCTCGACGAGGATCGCAGCGCCAGGCTTGCGGATAATCAGGCCCCCCAGGGTGCCTCCGAGCAGCCAAATGCCCAAAGCGAGGCCACCCAAACCAGGCGTTACGGCGTCCAGGACGTCGGTACCAAGTCCGCCGATCTGGTTCCACACCAGGAAAATCATGCCGCAGGCGACGCCCAGGATTGCGGCGGTCACCATGTCGACGACGCGCCAGCCGAGCTTGGGTGCGGGTGTGCCCGAGGGCGAGGTGGGTGAAGTGGGGGTGGTGTTGCTGACCATGCTGAAGCTTCTCCTCTCGTTGCAGCACGGTGCGCACGAGTGAAGAGCCTTCCTACGCCGGCATGATCCGGTTCAGGTTCTACGGTCGAAGGCTGGGCAGCCTCCCTCTCAACCCGGTCTCTCCGGGTTCCCGTGGCACTGGGCAAGAGAGTAGCCGAAGAAGAGTACTACGGCGAATGGACGTAGGTGCACGAGGCCGATCACCCGGTCTGGGAGCGTTAAAATTCCAGGCCGCCGCTCAGGCAGACGCATCTTCTGTAGGTATCGGTGGCGGGCACCGGCGGCGGTTACCTTGAGCAGGCCCTTTCCTCAGGCACCGTCATTCATCCACCGAAGCTGACTCCTGCGCCCGACGCAGCATCCGATGGCGCGTCACCAACGCGGCCCCCACGATGAACAGAATCCACACGAGCGAAGCCACCAAGCCGACGCGGGTGTCCGGCCTCGATGCCAACACCGCCACCATGGCCACCATGAACACCAGCACCACCCAGGCGCTCACTTGGCCACCCGGTGCCTTGAAAGACGAGGCCGCGTGCAGGTGAGGACGTCGGCGGACAAAGATCAGGTAGGCAACGACAATGACCACCCACACGCCCATGAAGAGGGTTGCAGACATGGACGTGACCAGCGTAAAGGCTTCAGAAATTGAGCCGCCCGTTCCGATAATGACGATGCCGGACAGCAAGAAGACGCAGGACAGGAAAAGGGCGTTGCGGGGTACGTGGCGCTTGGATAGCCGGTTGAAAATCTGGGGCGCGTCGCCTCGTCCGGCAAGTGAGTAGAGCATGCGCGAGGTCGAGTAGATCCCCGAATTTGCCGAGGACGCTGCCGACGTGAGGACCACCAGATTGACGATGGTGGCCGCCGCGCCCAGTCCCGTCATGGAGAACATAGTGACGAAGGGGGAGGCGTTGGGGTCGACCTCGTCCCATGGTGTGACCATCATGATGGCCGCCAAGGCTGCGACATAGAACAGCATGATGCGGATCGGAATGGAATTAACGGCTTTTGGCAAGGTGGTTTCAGGGTCGGCTGTTTCGGCGACCGTGGTGCCTACCAGTTCGATGCCGACAAAAGCGAAGAGAGCGATCTGGAAGCCGCCGAGGAATCCGTCGAAACCCGTGGGGAAGAATCCGCCGTGAGCCCACAGGTTCGATATGGCTGCGGGTGTGCCGCTTTCTCCTGTTACGCCGATGGTCACCATGGCAAAGCCGACGACAACTAGGGCCAAAATGGCGACGATTTTGATCAGGGCGAACCAGAATTCGGTTTCTCCGAAGGCTTTGACGGTCATTGCGTTGAGGGCAAAGAGCAGCGCTGTCGTGATGACGATGGGGATCCATGCTGGCGTGGCCGGCCACCAAAAACGCACATAACCGGTGATAGCAACCATGTCGGCGACGCCGGTGACGACCCAGCACATCCAGTAGGTCCATCCGGTGACAAATCCCGCCCACGGCCCGATGAGGTCGCGGGCAATGTCGGCGAAGGTTGAGTATCGGTGGTCGGAGAGGAGGAGTTCGCCCATCGCTCGCATGAAGAGGAAGAGCACAGCACCGATGATGATGTAGACGAGGAGGACCGAGGGACCGGCGACTGAGATTGTTTTGCCTGAGCCCATGAATAGGCCTGTGCCGATGGCGCCGCCGATTGCGATGAGTTGGACGTGGCGGTTTTTCAGGGTTCGCTGCAGATGTGGTCCTTCCTCCGCTGCAGCGAGGACGATGCTTTGCGGTTGCGTCCTCGCGCTGTGCTGTTCCTTCGGATTCATCGGCGGTCCCCTTCTGATATGCCTCGTCCGGCTTGCGCCGTAAGACGGGTAAACGCTACTCCTGCACCCGCCAGCCGCCCAATCTCCCTTCTTCCTAGCCCGTCACCCCTCCTTGTCGCCTTCCCCGCGAGGGACGCCCAAAACTTCCGCGAGGGACGCACATAAGTTTGCCGAGGGACGCCCATGTACAGCCGGTCGACAGTAGATCTCCCGGATGCCAGCCCAAGATATGAGATGCTCAAACTTAGGTAAGGAGATCCTTATGACCTCGCCTACAGTTGCAGCAGTTACATCCGTCGCTCGCGTGAAAACTTCCCCGCCTGAACGTTAAGGTCGCCAGCTCAACAGCCATATGGGCCACAAAATCAGTGCAACGTGGGACGCAGAATCGTTGACAGACACAATGGATTTCAATCAAGAAGGCCCAAGCATCGGGCAATTTCTCATTTCTTGCGAGGACGATGCCCTCGTTCTTCATCTGACGACTACAACCAACTTCGTCGACAAGTTGGAGTATGTGGCCGGAATTCATATCGCCAGATTTGGCGCCAAATACTCACTCAAGATCGCACGGGTTCGCAGCGACGGCACTTCCGGAACTACGCAGGGGACGCTCAGTTGCGACGAGGTCGAAGCCCACTCGCATCAAAAGCGTTCGGCGCGGGAGGCTGAACAGTCCACCTCTCAGTAGAGACAAAGCAACGGGCAGCAGTTGAGAGGACGTTTGTGCGTCCCTCGGGAAAGTTACGGGCGTCCCTCGCGAGACTTTTGTGCGTCCTTCGCGGGGATGGGGAGGAGGAGGGCAGGGAAGAGCGGGAGTTAGGACTCCAAGTGCTTCTTAAGTCCGACTAAGACCTCATCCCATAAGCCGGCCTCGTCGTCCCACACCTGACGCGCCTCGTCCTCGTCATCAGACACCGACGACAACCCGGATTCTTCAACGTGAACGGCAGTAGCGCCATCCTCGTCTGACAGGGAGATTTCGACACGGGTCGCATGCTCGTCTGGGAGCTCGTCACCGGCCACCGGATACCAGCGGAACGACACGACATCCATCGGGTCCTCATCAGCCTTTTCTACGAGCCACTCGCCAGCCTCCGGATCAACAACCGTGTATACACCGTCGTCACCTTGGGTAACCTCGTGGTCACCGAGCGGCCCATCGTTGATCCACCATCCCGGCTCGGACACCATCATCCAGACCTTTTCAAGGGGTGCGTCGATGACGACCGTGCCCTCGACGCGATCGAAATCATTCTCTACCTGAGTATCTGCATCGTTGTCGAAGAAGTTCATACCCCAACGGTAGCCGCACTAGATCGAATTCGGCAGGCGATTTATCTGGTCGTTTATCTGGGCCATAAGGCTTAACCGGCCTCTTTGTCACTGACATTTATTTGCTTTCGTCTCACCATATGGGGCCACAAGTCCCGAATGACGACACTTTTGGGCAATAAGGTTTTCTCGAACCCTTGAAAGGTTCAAGAAATTCCAAATTTTCCCATAAGAGCAACCAAAGTCAACGGTGTTTGCAGGCCCCAACCAACCATTCGGCGGACACCCCGAGCAAACATCAAACAAACAACCGAAGGAGCCACCATGCGCATCGGAGTCCCCGCAGAGGGTCCCGACCAACCACTGGTCGCAGCGACTCCCCACACCGTCGGCCTCCTGACCAAACTCGGATACGAGGTCGCCGTCCAACACGGAGCAGGACACTCAGCCCAATTCCCCGACTCCGCCTACGAAGAAGCCGGAGCCGCCCTCGTCGACGCCGCCGAAGTCTGGCAATCAGACATCGTCACCACACTGGACACCCCCGCCGACGAACTCATCGCCACCATGCACCCCGGAGCCACCCTCATCGCCAGGCTCGCACCCCGCAAAGACACCAAACTCGCTTCGCGCCTTGAACCCACCGGCATCACCGCCCTGGCCATGGACGCCGTCCCACGCATTTCGCGCGCCCAAGCCATGGACGTCCTGTCCTCGCAAGCCAACGTCGCCGGATACCGCGCCGTCATCGAAGCCGCCACCCACTTCGGCCGAGTCTTCACAGGCCAAGTCACCGCCGCCGGCAAAATGCCGCCCGCCAAGGTGTACGTCATCGGAGCGGGCGTGGCAGGCCTGGCCGCCATCGGCACCGCAAACTCCATGGGCGCACAAGTATTCGCCACCGACGTGCGCCCCGAAGTCGCCGAACAAGTCGAATCCATGGGCGCCTCCTTCGTGGCACTACCCACCGCCCAAGAAGAATCCAGCGACGGATACGCCAAAGCCATGAACGAGGACGAGGCTGCCGCAGCTATGAGCCTCTACGCAGCCCAAGCCGCCAAGTCCGACATCATCATCACCACCGCAAACATCCCCGGGCGGACTGCGCCCATCCTCCTTGACGACGCAGCCATCGCAGCTATGGCACCCGGATCCGTCATCGTCGATATGGCAGCGGCTAACGGCGGAAACACGACGATGACCGTGCCCGGAGAAGTCACCGTAACGGCCAACGGCGTGACCATCATCGGTTTCAAGGACCTCGCAGGTCGCCTCCCCGCCCAAGCATCCCAGCTATACGGGCGCAATATCGTCAACCTGCTGACACTCATGACACCGGGCAAAGACGGCCAACTTGTCATCGATTTAGAAGACGAGGTCGTGCGCGGCATCGCCGTGACCGTGGACGGAAACATCACGTGGCCACCGCCCCCCATCAAGGTTTCGGCGGCCCCGGCCGCACCCACTGGCCCCACCGCTGAAGAACTCGCCCGGCACGAGGCCGAAAAGGCCGCGCAGAAGAAGCGTTCGAGGCGCAACCTCATGATTTTTTCCGCGGTGGCGGTGCTGGCCCTCGTTGCTTTGATTCTGGTGACACCGGCGGCGACAACCGGCCACTACATCGTGCTGCTGCTGGCAGTTCTGCTGGGCTTCTACGTGATCTCGAATGTCACGCCGGCACTGCACACGCCACTGATGTCGGTGACTAACGCGATTTCCGGCATCATCCTGGTGGGCGCGATCTCGCAGATCGGTAACGCCAATCCTTTCATCGCCGCGATCAGTTTCTTGTCGATCGTTTTGGCATCCATCAATATCTTCGGCGGTTTCGCGGTTACTCACCGCATGCTGTCGATGTTTAAGAAGTGAGGCGAATCCGACGATGATTCTCACCCACGTTCACCTTTTCAACGCAGATCTTGCAGCTAGCCCGCGGCTCTTCGGCGCAGGACTAGCCCGAGCAGCCTCCCTGTCGGTCGCTGACCTCAACCAGCCAGTGACCGTCGCCTACATTCTGGCAGCAGCTCTCTTCATTGCGGCATGTGCAGGGCTTTCCCGGCACGAATCAGCGGTCCTGGGCAATATCGCTGGGGCGGGCGGCATGGCCATTGCCGCTGTTGCGGCCATCGCGATCGCCCTCGTTTCTGATCCCCACTATGGGGTCATGACCACGGCCATCCTCATTGCACTAGCCATCGGCATCGGTGGAGTCATCGGTCTGGTGCTGGCACGGCGCGTGGAAATGACTGGTATGCCGCAGCTCATCGCGATCTTTAATGGCCTTGTCGGCCTTGCCGCCGTCATGGTCGGCTACAACTCCTACGCTTCGCCGGACGCTTCATCGGCGGCCCTGGGAGGGTTCCACTACGGGGAAGTCTTCCTATCCACGTTTGTTGGAGCCGTGACCTTCACCGGATCAATCACAGCTGGCCTCAAACTCTCCGGCAAGATTCCCGGCCGCCCAATCCTGTTGCCTGCCAGGAATTGGCTCAACTTGGGAATCATCCTGGCATCGGTGATCCTGGGTGTTATCTTCGCCAATGTTGAGGAACACTCTGTGGCCGCGTGGACGTGCCTGGTTGTTATGACACTGCTGGCCTTGGCCCTGGGCATTCACCTGGTGCTGGCCATCGGTGGCGGCGACATGCCTGTGGTTGTGTCGATTATGAATTCCTATTCCGGTTGGGCCTCGGCGTTCACCGGATTCTTAGTGAACAACGATCTGCTGATTATCACCGGCGCGATCGTCGGATCCTCGGGCGCGTTCCTGTCATACCTGATGTGCCAGGCCATGAATCGTTCCTTCATGAACGTGCTGCTCGGCGGCTTCGGGACGGACTCGTCGACGGCCGACGCTGGGAGCGACCAGGAGCAGGGCGAGATTCACGAGGTCGACGCCAATACCGTGGCTGATCTGCTACTGGATGCCAAGCGGGTGATGATTACCCCCGGATACGGTATGGCTGTTGCGCAGGCTCAGTATCCGGTTGCCGCTTTGGTCGAAGACCTGGTGGATCGGGGCGTTGAGGTGACTTTCGGTATTCATCCGGTCGCCGGGCGCCTACCCGGGCACATGAATGTGTTGCTGGCTGAGGCAAAAGTTCCCTATGACGTTGTCCTGGAAATGGATGAGGTCAATGACGATTTCGAGAACATTGACGTTGTTCTGGTCATCGGGGCCAATGACACGGTCAATCCTGCGGCCGAAGAACCCGGCTCACCTATTGCCGGTATGCCTGTGCTCAAGGTGTGGAACGCAGGCAAGGTTATCGTCTTTAAGCGTTCGATGGCGACCGGATACGCCGGCGTGCAAAATCCGCTGTTCTTCAAGGAAAATACGTCGATGCTCTTTGGAGATGCGAAGGACACGGTCGAGGCAATCGATCGGGCAGTAGAGATCAACCGGCCACTTCAAAAGGCCTAGCCCCCCCACTCTCTTCCCCCCCCCCCGCCGAGAGCAGACCTTATGGTCGTTTTTCGCCCATTTTTGGCAGATTTTTGACCATAAAGTCTGCTCTCGGCGGAGAAGTCAGTTAGCTCAGACGAGTGATACGGTAACGCCAATCCACGGGGCCAGCTTCAATGGTCTCAACGCGGTAGTGGAACTGCGAGTTCTGGAGGCGGGCAAACAGTGGTTCAGGCTGGTGGGGTGCACAAATCTGGAGGTTCTCGCCCACCGGCAGTTTATCGACGGCGGCGAAAAGAACTGCGTGGCGAACAACGCGGGGGATGGAGTGGATAACGAGCTCGTCAGCTCCGGGCTGGTGTTGAACGCCTGCTACTCCACTTCGAGACTGTTCTACACCATAACCGCGTCCATGCCCGCCACAACCGCAACCTCCAACCGTTGACTTTGAAGCATCGGCAACCGCACTCTGATCTGCCTGGACCTGCGAAGCACCGTGTCCGCCTCCGTGACCGCCGCATCCGCAGCCTCCGGCTTGGCCTGCCCCGTGGCCACCAGCATGTCCTTGGCTGTCTCCATGATCGCGACCTCCGCCATGTCCTCCACAGCCACAACCACTACCTCCGTGTCCGCGTCCATCCCCGTAGCCGCCGCATCCGCAGCCACCCTGAGGTTTGACGTCCTCACTACCCGTGCGCGCGTCTACAAGCTTGAAAGTCTGGTGTTCGCCGCCGGGAGCGGCCTCGGGCAGAGTGTCAACCATGATGGGTCCTTCGTGTAGAAGTGTTGAGACGCGGGATACCCCGCTGGGGTACCCAGTTTAGGCGCGCCTAGCCACGTCGTCACAGTGAAATACCTTCAACTTAAGGATCTAACCCGCAAAAACAGACACAGTCGTCGGTCGGGTTGGAAGCACCATTCACATGAAACGTTGAAATTCCAACGATTCATATCTAGGCGCAGACAGTCGCTGGGAACGACTGTGTCTAATTTTGCGGGTGAATCGAATAAGCCACATGCCTCCGACGTGAGCTCATACCCCGACGTGACCACATTCCCCATGTAACGCCGACCAGAAGGGCCCCTCCAAGGTATGCCGACGCCTAGCTGGAGCCTGCGTCGATTAGCACTCTCAACTGGGCAAACCACATTCGGACTCAAGTTAGTTCCCCAAGCGAGCGGCCTCCACTCCATTTACCGCCGCCCCAAACGACCAGGCGGTTTTCAGTCCTCGCGCAGAGCAAACTCCGCTTCTACCTCAACAGACACATTGAGAGGCAAGGCGGCAACCCCAACAGCCGAACGCGCGTGTGCGCTTCCAAAAATTTCACCAAAGAGCTCGGACGCCCCATTGATGACACCAGCCTGGCCATAGAAGTCCGGCAAGGAAGCAACAAAACCCGTCACCTTGACGACACCCGCGAGACGGTCGACTCCACCCGCGAGCGCAGCCGCAGCCGCCAGTGCGTTGAGGGCACAAACACGTGCAGCGTCCTTGGCGTCTTCAGGATCAGCGCCATCTTCGCCGACCGCGCCATTGCAGACAGGCTCGCCGTCAACCACTGGGATTTGTCCGGAGGTGCGGATGACTCCACGATCCTCAACTGCAGGAACATACGCGGCGACTGGAGTCGCAACCGGAGGCAACGAAAGGCCAAGCTCTGCAAGCTTTTCTGAAGGCAATGTCATGGTGGGGTCCTTTCTAGCCAGGTGCATAAAACGGTGAGCACCTGATGAAAAAGTTGGAGACGTGTTCAGCGTACGGGATTCTTCAAGCTAACCGCGTGGAACATTTCATCCCTGTACCCTGCGCTATGCGTTCCCTGCTCTTTTACGCGCGAGATCGTCCCCCAAGTTGACTCAGCAACCCGGGAGACTTCTCAATGGCGACTTGCCAATATAGGTTCTTTCGATTTCTTGCCGCCGAGATCAGTTCGAGAAAGTCACCGCCAGAACATGAGTATCCGGGAACCTAGCCTCGGGAAGCTTGGCCGCCTCGAAGAACCTAGCCTCGGGGAGCCTGGCCGCCTCCGGGTCCCATACCGCCACCCATGCCACCGCCGGCAGATTCACCGGCCGTCACCTCAACAGAATTCCCATCCACAGTGACCGTGTAGGTTTCGCCGGTCGTCATCCCTTCGGTAGAGAAAATCACCGAACCGAAGGACTTCGCCGACGTATAGGAAGCGATCTCGTTACCGCTCGAATCTGTGATCGTCACGGTCGAACCTACCGAACCGGAAATCGTTGCACTCACCCACCCCTGTCCATCTGTGGATGACAGTGTCTGGACCATCCCGTTGGTGCCAACCGCAAGCAGCGTTCCGCCGGTGATCGTCCCAGTGCCCATGTAGTCCAGCGAACCGTTGGCTCCCGACTCGGGTCCGTAGACAGTGGTGGTTCCACCCGTTATGGTGATGGATCCGTTGGAGTCCAGGCCGTCACCACCGGCGTTAACGGTCAGGGTTCCTCCGGTGATTGTCAGTTGTTCACCGGTATCCTGTTCACCGCCGCCCATTGCGCCCATGCCGCCTCGTCCTTCAGCTGTATCAGCAGCATCTGAGGTCTCTGTTGTGGCTGCGAGGCCGTCCTCAACGGTGATTGAGCCAGAAGCATTGACGCCATCATCAGAGGCAGTCAGGTCGATGTCGCCCGCAGCCACGGTGATCAGCCCGGCCTCCAGCCCTTCTACGGATTGCGAAACTGTGGCATCAGCACCATCGAGCACAGCGGCAACTTCCGCGTGGATACCGTCATCACCAGACGCAATCGTGATGGTGCCAGAGGTCAGTCTCAGGGCTCCGTCCGAGTGCAGGCCATCATCACCGGAGTCAATATCGATGGTCGCGCCGTCAACGATCAGGTAGGTTCCGGCTTTAATGCCCTTGGTCGAAGTCTCGTCGTTCTTTCCAGCTGAGGCTCCGCCGCCAGCTTCGATGTCTACTGTTCCGCCGGTTAGCACCGCATCGGTGTAAGCCGCGATCCCATCGCCGTCAGAAACGATGGTGACGGTTCCGCCCATGACAGCCACATATCCCTTGGTGTCGTCACTGTCCTGGTCGGCTTTGAGACCGTCGCCACCTGAATCGACATTGATGGTACCTCCGGCAATGGTCAGCGAGTCCTTGCCGCGCAGCCCGTCATCAGCCGCAGTTACGTTAATTTTGCCGGATAGGATGTACAGGTCGTCTTTCGAAGTGATGCCGTCATTGCCGTTACCGGTGACGATGAGTTCACCGTCACCGGTGATTGTCAGGTCGCAATCGACGTAGATGGCGGCATTGTCATCGATAGACTCGTCATATGAGGACGCGTCTGACACTGTGGAGGTCCCAGTCAATGACAGGACGACATTGTCGGCGGCCTGCACGTAGATCGCCGATCCGCCTGAGTTCGTAATGGTGGCATCTTCCAGAATGATGACAACTGTTGCATCCTTGGCAGCAGCAACGATGATCTGGCCTTCCAGTTTTCCAGAAATCTTGTAGACGCCCGCTTCGGTAATGGTCACGGTGGAGCCATCAACGGTGACGGTTGTGGCGTCGGTGGAGGCCGAGTCTCCGGTTAGGGTGATGGCCTGAGCGTCCTCGGCGGACCATTCGTCATCGGCCACGTAGGAGGCTTCGGCGTTATTGGCTAGAGCGTCGGCGGATGTGGGAGGAGCGGTGGTGTCGCCGTTACTTCCCGCTTCGGCCGTGGATTGCGCAGTCCTTGCCGAAGTTGTAGAGGCTGTGGCGGTTGTGCCGCTGGTGGCTACGGAGGCAGCGTTGGTGCCGGTGCAGGCACTGAGCGCTAGGGCTGCAACTGCGGCTAGGGAGCCGACTTTAAGAGCGGTGCGTTTGGTGAATTTTTTCAGAGGGTTCGTCATGGTCAGTCCTTTTCGTAAGTCAGTAGATGTGGTGCTCTATCGGTGTTTTTTCGGTGTCTTTACCGTGGTTGGTGTGCGGGGCGACTGCCCGGATTTCCTTCAGCACAGGTCGGTAAAATGCCTGCCCAGGGTGCGGTGCCACCGGTTGGTCGGTAGTTGGGGATCCAACGCAGCCAGCCCGGTCGCATACTTGGAGATCCGTGTCGGCCGGTGTCCTGCAGCCCACAGTAGGTGGTCAAGTTGCGAGGGCGAGGACCCAGACTTTGTTTCAACAACCACCAGGTTGGGGGCTTGGATGCTCCGGCCGCTTGGGCTCCCTGTTCCAGCCGCGTACGGCGCTTGACCTGTTCCACGCAGGTCAGTCCAGGTCAGAGCCGAATCGAGGGTGGCTCGCCCCTGCCCGCACGGCATCGCCAGGGTCAGCCTGGTGTAAGTACCCCGCAGAACGGGGTTCAGTTCTGCGGCAACGGCGTCCTCGTACCCAATGGAGCCAAGAATGCCGGATACCCACCGGCGCCCCCGAGCGGTCAGCCGGCCCGCGGCCGCGTCCTCGACGCCGTACTGCGCACGTTCTTTGACGGTGAAGCCGCGGCCTGCACGGGTCTTCACTTCCAGAAAAGCCAGGTCTGAATCGACGTAGGTGCGGGTGCGCACTTTGAAGCGGCGGCGGCGCGGGCGGGCCGTCATCATGAAAGCGTCGAGGTTGCGCGTGTCGAAGTAGGTTGATTCATACGCTTGGGCGCGGATGCCGTTGATTTCGAGGACGCGAGTGTCAACGTCTAGTTCGGACAGGATCGCGGGCACTTCGTCAACGCGGAGGGTGTATTTGCGGTCGACGCGGGTGAGCATCCGTGCCTGAGCGTTGAGCTCTTCCAAGCTAATGGAGGCCATGTTTGCGGGGACCAGGGCTTGGACCATGAAACGTGTGTCCATTGTTTCCTGCATCGCTGCTGTCATTGTCTTTCCATCCATTCGTGGTCGATGCGGTCTCCGCCGGTTGGTCGTATGGTTTTCAACCAAGTCCTTGTCATCCGACTCGTACGGTTCGCCGCGATGGCAAGTCGGTCACGTGGGCATGTGCTGGTTGGGTTCCAGTGTGTGGTGCGGCATCGGTACGCAAGCGCACATCCACCAAAGTCAGGTCGTTGACAAGGTCCACGCGGATGACGCGGGTGCCCAGTACTCGGACGCCCAATTGTTGTTCGAGAGCAGCGACGAGTTCATCGGAGTCAACGATCGCGCGGTCGAGTTGGATCTGTTGGTTCTGGAAGGAACCAAAGATGCGCTTGGAATCGCCAACGGCGAGGACTACCAGGATCAGCGCCACGAGGCTGACGATGAGCACCGATGGAGCGGTGGACATCCCAAGCAGGAGGCCGATGGACAGGGAGGCGAAGTAGTAGGCGATTTCATGCTGGGTGATTTCGTCGGAGCGCAAGCGGATAATCGAGAGGACACCGAAGAGGCCCAGTCCCAGGCCTGCGGAGACGGTGGAGTTTGCCAAGATCATGGCGACGGCTAGGACGCCAATGTTGACTCCCATGAATGCTGCGACGAGGTCTGCGCGGCGGTGGCGAGGGAAGTAGAGTCCGAAGATCAGGGCGATCATGGCGACTAGGTCGATCCCGATCATGATCAAAGTGTTTGCGGTCAAAGCTGTGCTCCTTGCTGGCGGTTGTTGATCTCATTTCGCCAGGTGTTCCTGTGGATGGGCTGTGGTGAGCACAGGTATGGTCTAAGGCTTTCTGACCGACGGCGGTTTTAGTAGGTATCGAGCGTCTGTTTCACGGCTTTGCTGAGGCTTACAGTTCTTCAGCACTTCCAAGGGCAGCCATGAGACCGCCGATAAACGAATCTCCGAGTCCGATCGTTGTCGGTGACGGGGCGTAAACGTCGTACGAGGGCACAATGTGGATTCCATGTCGAACGATATCCGGATCTTCTGCGAGATGCGTCCCAATCGGGTCTCGAGGAGTAGTTCGCATCTCCTCAAAGTCTTTGCGTGTCATGGAGTCACCATGCGCATACCTCGTTGATGCCATGAGGCACCCCGTGACCGCGGCATTGGCAAAACGCTCCGCTCCTTCTCCGAATACCGCCGCATAGTGACTCGTGTGGAGGAGGATTTTGTTTGCCATCAGACGGGTTTTCAATTCCTCCATGACACGAGCAATCTCAGCTCCATCCTTAGGGTCGAACGATCTCTGCACATACGCTGCGGCCTCGTCCTCATTGAGAGAGTGGATGTCGATGAGATCGCAGATCTTGTCAAGAACAATGTCGCGCATTGCCTCGTCGTGGAAGCCTGCATCCTCGTAGACAATCGGCGTCCCAGCGGCGACGCTCTCAATCATTCGTCGCAAGGTGTCGAGCCGTTCCCGCAAGAGATCGGGCGACTTCATCGTGTTGAATCCAGAGATCATCACTGCGTCTGCACGTGCCAGAGCGGGTCCCAGATCGGGGCTGAGTCTCATGAGTTCGTTCGGGGTGTCGTGGACGAGGATCACCCGGTTCGGGCGCGAACTGTGCACAACTCCACCGATGATCCTGACGTCTTCGTCGGCGGGGAACTGGAAGATGACGTGCGGTTCGCACGAGTCCCGATCGGCGCTGCAGATCCACGCGACTGCGGCTGGGAGAAGGTTCCTGACGTCGTCGTTGATCGACACGAGGTGGACAGTGGATCCAATGCCGATCCTGTCCATTGCAACGGCAGCGCGCACGCATGTGCCGCCGAGAGTCGTGCGACTGTCGAAATGCCGGTCAAGTTCCGACAGGGAGTCAATGCTGCGGACATGGCATTCTCCTCCCCTGCCCCGGTGCATCATTTGTAACAGGTAGACGAGGGCGGCTCGGGCGTCCGTGGCAACGGGGGTCGGATCGTCCTCGATCTCGTCCATAGTGATTTCCATCTGGGTCGCGAGCGCTTGCACTTGCGTCAGATTCCATACGACTTCGTGATCGACTGTTCCGCCGAGGCCGAGGACGATCCTTCCCCTGTTCATGGTTGTGCGCTTTCAGTAAAGGCTGGCTTTATCGACGGATTCGAAGAGGTCGATCTTCTGCGCGGCGCATGCGCGCAGCGCCTCTTCACAGGGAGGTTCGATGACGTTGGGTTCACGAAGATGGATGTCAGTCAGGACCTGTCTCATTCTGAGGAAGTAGGCGGCTTTGATATCCGACGAGATGTTGATTTTGTTGATACCCCCATGGACTGCACCTGAGATTTCCGTGTCGGAGTTGTTCGATCCTCCGTGGAGGACGAAGGGGATCCCGAGGCGTTCCTTGATCGTGGCGAGTAAATCGAGCCGGAGTTCGGGTTTAGCTTCGGATGGGTACAGGCCGTGTCGAGTGCCGATGGCGATGGCGAGCGAATCGGCTCCGGTCTCATCAATGAATCGTTCAGCGTCGTCGGGATCGGTGTAAAGGATTTCCTCCGATCCTGTCTCTCCGTATTTGTCTGACACGCCGATCGTGCCAAGTTCGGCCTCGACTGACACGCCGACCGCGTGCGCGGCCTGAACAACGCGCGAGGTCTGTACGACGTTCTCTTCAAAGGGAGCGAAGGATTTGTCGATCATTACTGAAGTGAAGCCGGACTGAATCGCGAGGAGAACTTGCTCGTAGGAGGCACCGTGATCAAGATGGATCGCGGTGGGCACCGAAGACTTGTGCGCAATCCGGATGATCGAGGTAAGCATGTCGGTACCGATATGCGATAACTCATCCGGGTGGATCGCGATGATGTGGGGCGATCGTTTCTCCTCGCATGTCTCGACCACCGCCCGTAGCATCGAATAGCTCGAGATGTTAAATGCGGGAACAGCGAAGCCGTGAGTGTTCGCAACCGACAGGATCTCGTCGCCTGTGCACAACATTGTTTGGACCTTTCTTTCTATGGGTACGCCAAGATCAGTTCTTGACGGATCCAGCGGTCATACCTCCGATGAAGTAACGCTGGAAGAAGATGAAGAGTAGGAGCACGGGGATTGAGCCAAGGACAGACATCGCCATCATTTCGTTCCATTCGTAGGAGTGCTGTCCCATGAGGAGTTGGATGCCGATGGGAACGGTGCGCATGTCGTTCGTTCTGGTCAATGTGAGTGCGAAGAGGTATTCGTTCCACGCGATCATGAAGGTGTAGATGCCGACCGATACGATCCCGGGAATCGAGATTGGTACGAGCACCCGCCACAGGGCTCCGAACGAGGTTGTTCCATCGACTTTGGCGGCCTCATCGAGTTCTCGTGGGAGGGTGTTGAAGTAGCCGGTGAGCATGATGATTGCGTAGGGCAGTGTGAACACCATGTAGGTGAGGATCAGACCGTGGTACGTGTTGTACAGCTTGAGCGCGACCATGAGACCGAAGAAGGGGATCAGCAGCGTGATCGGGGGAACCGCCTGCACTGAGATGATGATGACGTTGAGGATCCGTTTGCCTGGGAAGTCAAAACGGCTGAATGCGAAGGCGGCGAGGATCGCGACGATGAGTGTAAGCGCCGAGACGGAGAGGGCGACGATGTAGCTGTTGATGAAGAAGCGAATTTTCTCCGGGTCCTGGAAGATCGATAGGTAGGCGCTGAGCGAGCTTCCTTCTTCGATGAGTTTGGGAGGGGTTGCGAAGATTTTTGGGTTTGGCTTGAACGAGGATGAGAGCATCCATAGGACGGGTAGCGCGGCGAATGCGGCACCGATGAGCAGTCCGATCCAGGTGAGGATGCGCGTTAGGAGCGCGCGCTGTTTCTTGCTGAGCATGTCAGTCCTTCGTTCGCTGGCTCTGGACGTAGAAAAAGGCGAGGACCATCGACAGGACGAGGATGATGGCGGCGCTGGTTGAGGCAGAGGAGAAGGCGTATTCAGCAAAGGCCAGCTTGTAGGTGTATGTCGAAAGCATTTCCGTTTTATTGAGAGGTCCTCCGCCGGTCGTCATCCAGATGAGGGCGAATTGTTGGGAGGTCCAGATAGTGTCCAGGAGTGCCATCGAGATGATGATGGGTTTGAGTTGTGGCAGGGTGATTGACCAGAATCTGCGGAGGGGACCGGCGCCGTCTACTTCGGCCGCCTCGTAGAGATCGGCGGGGATTCCTTGTAGGCCTGCGAGGATTGAGATCATGAAGAACGGGTATCCCGCCCAGATGTTGATGAAGATGATTGCGGCGAGGGCTAGGTGAGGGTCGGCGAGCCATTCTTTGTGCGGCTCGACGAGGCCCAGTCCGGACAGCAGTGCGTTGGCAACGCCGTTGGGGTTGAGGATCAGTCTCCACAGAATTGCGATGATCGCAACGGTGAGCAGCCACGGTAGGACGAAGAGGGTTCTGAAGAACGTCTTGGTGACTGCAGACAGGCATGAAGCGTTGAGGAGCATGGCGAAGGCGAGGCCGATGATCATGTGGGCGACGACGGAGGTTGCGACGAACCATGCGGTGTTTGCGAGGGCTGTATGGAACTTCGGATCGGTGAGGATGTCGAAGTAGTTATCGAGTCCGACGAAGTGTGGGTTCTTGTCAGTGATCGCACCACTTTGGAACGAGTACCAGACGACCATGAGGATTGGGGCCGCCATGAGTACTGCGAGCAGAGTAAGTGTCGGTGTGAGGTACGCGTATGGAACCGTTATCCGTTTGACGTGCTCGGTGACGCAGTGGCGAGGCTTGATGCGCCGGTCGCTTTCCACGTGCAAGTCTATTCGAGGTGTCATGTTCGAGTGCCTGTCGTCGACTGTGGTTGTCTCCTGTGGGGTTCTCTCCTGCGGAGAGAACCCCACAGTGTCGATCAGAACTTCTCCATCCACGAGTCCTGCACGCCTTTGAGCATGGTGTCGGCGTCTGTTTCGCCGTTGAGGTATCGCTGGAATGGTTCGTCGAATTCGCGCATGAGCGTTTCGGCGACAGGCAGTCCGGTGAATTCGTTAGCGGGTTGACCGGAGCTCCAGATGTCAAATGCCTTCTTGAAGAGTTCATCGTCATTGACGAATGCGGGCACGGCTTGCGCGTTCCCGGGGAAGGCTTTGGCGTCGTTGGCGAGGGCGGAGTTTATGTCTTGCGACATAAGGAATTCGACGAGTTTCCACGCCTCTTTGGGGTGTTGGGAGTTCGCAGAGACGCCGATCCCCCACGAGGCATAGGGCATTCCACGTTCCCCGGTGTAGCCGTCTTGTGCGGGGATTGCAGAGATTTCGAAGGTGAGGTCGGGATTTCCTTCCCGGATCGTGTTGATGTGGGCCAGAGAGTCGATCATGAAGCCGACGCGACCGTTCGTGAAGTCTTCGACTTTATCCTGCTCTTTCATCGTGAAGGCGCCGGGGGAAATGACTCCGGCGTCCCACAGTCCCTTGATGTATTCGATGGCACTTCTGACGTCCTCGTTTGTGACATTCGGTTTTCCGTCGTCGGTGAGCATGGACCCTCCCGATGCCCATACCCAGGACATGACGTCATTCTGGATTCCGTTAGGAGTCTCGAGGGATAGGGGTAGTGCCCATCCGCTGATATCAGGGCTTACGGCGTGAATCTTTTTCGCTGCGTCCTCAAATTCGCTCCGGTTGGACGGAATGGCTGAGACCCCAGCCTGTTCGAGGAGGGCTGTGTTCGCGAACATCGGATAGACGAAGTTGACGACGGGGATCATGTACGTTGATCCGTCAATCTTGATTTGGCTGGCAAGTTGGGATTCGTCGTAGTTGTTGTTGGACATCATCTCGGAGAGATCCGCGATGGCCCCTTGTTTGGAGAAGTCGGAGACCCATGCTCCATCGAGCCCGACAACATCGGGCATTGTGCCCGATGCGGATGCGGCAATGAGTTGTTCCTTCGTTGATGCGTAGGGTCCGGATAGGAGTTTGACTTTGATGCCGGGGTTCTGTTCCTCGAATTGATCCATGAGTGCACGGAAAGAACCATCTGGCAGTTCAGGCTCCCACCATTGGACGAATTCGAGGGTGACAGCGTCGGCGGATTCACCGGACGCCGTTGGGTTGTTTCCTGAGCCTTCTGCGGTGCAGGCTGCAAGTCCCATTGAAGCTACAGCCGCAACAGAAACGGGCAGAAGCCATCGAATATTGCGCATGATCATCTCCATCGTCGTTGATGCAAGGTGCGACATCATGCATTTTTTTGCGGTTTTATGATGTCTAACGCAATATTAGAGCGGTTTTCTTCGATTTTCTAGATTAATATAAATAACAATTACGTAACGACACGTAATTGTGCGCTGAAACGGTAGGCTCCACGCATGGAGCACTTCTCAAATCGCCTCCCCGCAGGGCGCAAGGCAGCCATCATCCAGCAGGTCAATTCCCTCGGTCAGGTGACGGTCGCAACCCTGGCCCAGAATTTCAATGTTTCCCTGGACACAATTCGTCGTGACCTCGACCAACTCGACACTGACGGTGCCCTAATTCGCACGCATGGCGGAGCAATGTCCACCTTTGCAGTCCCTTGGCACGACACCCGCATTGACGACAGACTTCGCCTCCAGCCTCATCAGAAGAAGGCGATCGCCACCCTCGCAGCCGACCTCGTACCAGACGGGGCCGTTCTATTCATCAATGGGGGCAGTACAGTACTCCCCCTCATTCATGAATTGGCCAACAAGCGAGAACTCATCATCGCAACAAACAATCTACGTCTAGCATCCGAGCTCAATCCGGACTCATGCCGCGACCTTTACGTCTTTGGAGGACACGTCCGCGTTTCTGGGCAAGTGACGATTGGACCTATCACTTTCGCAAGCTCAATCTCCGGAACAGAGAACGATATTCAGGCAGATCTAGCCTTCATCGCCGTAGGCGCCTTCGACGAAAAGGGATTCTCAACAAGCAACCTGGACGAAGCAGCGATGCTCGCCCAAATGGCAGAACGAGCGAAGCATGTCGTGATCCTTGCGGACTCTTCGAAAGCCGGACGGCGACTCTTCGCATCTATCGGCCCACTATCCCTGGCCGACTACCTCATTACTGACACTTCCCCTTCACCACAACTCTGTGAAAACCTGCGCTCGGCCAATGTCACGCTCCTCACTCCGGCAGCGGCGACCCAAGTCGAGGACTAACGAAATCCCGGCTCACCCTCGTGAGCCACGATGCCTCACCCCCTCAGCTTTTACAGGAGCCAATCCTTCGATAACCTAGAACTACACGTAGCGTCAACCGACCACAAGGAGGTTTCGTGTCGGATTTAGAGATCGTCTCCGGCGACCTTGAAGCCTTCGCCGCAACCCTGGAGGGTGCATCCGAGGACGTCGGCGCGTTAACTTTCGATGCTGGCAGCGCGATCACATCCTCGATGCCGGGTACTACCTGTGCTGCCGACTTCCCATCCGCGACGGACACGGTTGCGACAGCTCAGTCAACGGCGTCCGGCGCCCTCGATTCAATCGCCGAGAACGCGCGTCTCGCGGCCCGCGATTATATTGCCAACGAGGCTGCCGCCGAGTCTGCTCTTCAAGCGAGTACAGAGGCACTCAGTGCTGTGGAGTGACGTCAAGGATTGGGATCCGGGAAACCTGGAGTCTCTTGCTGAAGACCTGCGTGGAACTCGCGACAAGGCAGCCTCATATCTGGATGATGTTGATGCGGCAGAAGGTCGTGTTGTCAGCACAACATCTCAATCAACGATGATGGCACTTTGGACATCTACCACTTTTCGACTTCGACACCGGACGGAACGATCAAAGCCGAAGAAGCCAACGCAATAATCGATGCGGATGCCGAGACGATCCGGCAGCGAATGAGCGAGACTCTTACGCAAGCTCAAACGGTCGCGAACGATTATTCGACCGCGCTTCAGGAGATCGCCGCCGAGGAGGCGCCAAAGATCTACGGCGAGGGCGGTGGTATGGCAGCGGATGGAAGTTTGGCAACTGCCATTGATCCAGTAACCTTCGCCAAGCTCTCAGACTCAGCATATGCCGACGGAACTTCAAGCCCCCAGAATCTTCCCCAGGGGTGGCGGGAAGCCGACGAGGACGAGCTTCGGGCCCTTGGCCTCGATCCATCAATGTTCAACGATGACGGCTCAGGTTCCAACGCAAGTCTCTTCGTGAATGAGGATGGCCAGTACGTTCTGGCTTTCCGTGGTTCCGATAAAGAATGGAATGACTGGTCCGACAACCTCACCGGCAGCATGATGGTTACCCGTCAACAGAAGCAGGCAACCGAACTGGGCGCACGAGTGCGCTCAGCCCTCGAGGCCAATGGGATCGACCATTCGCAACTGCATTTCACCGGCCATTCCCTGGGCGGCGGCCTGGCTTCAATGGCTTCGATCTCAACCGGGGTTCCGGCGACAACCTTCAACCCGGCAGGCCTTGGAGCAAACGACATCAACTTTGCTCAGCAAAGGCGTATTGACTTGTACGCGGAAACTTCCTCCGCATCGGATGAACGAGCACGGGTCAATGCCTATGTATCAGAGGACGATATCCTCAACGACTTCCAAGACAACACCCGCGCTCCGGACGCCTACGGAACGAGGCACAATATCGACACTGCAGGATCACCCGAGGAGGCCTTCCGCGCAGCCTACGAACAGGCTCTCGGTAAGGGAAACATTCATGCACCTGAGGAGTACCAGGCTGCGGTTGCAGCGGGGAATGCGGCAGCTCTCAAACACCGACTTGACGCACATGGCCTCGAACCGCTGATCGAAGCACTAGAAAATAAGTAAGGACTTTCCATGAACACACACAGTAAAAGCTTGGGAGCCCTCGCCTCCGCAGCGATAGTCGGACTCAGCCTCACCGCCTGCACCCCAATCGCCAACGAAACCCAACTCACTCAAATCGAAAACGCCATCACCGCACTAGGCACACCAATCACAGGAGCCGAAGCAACACACGAAAGCCGCGGAGAAAACGGAATCCACTACAGACTCACCATCTCGGTCGCAGGTGACTCCATCAACTCTGACAAGCTCCGTTCGGCTGTCATCGCAGCGGCAGACGCAACAACCTTCGAGTTCACATCAGGTATCATCCACGTGCTCGGAGGGTCTGGTGAAGCACTCAAGATCCATGAGACCGCGATCGAAGCTGGTATTCCGAACGAATACCTCAAGCTCAACGATATGTCGATCGATAGATTCAACGACACTGAGCTCCACGAACTCGCAGACCAACTGCGCTGACACTGTGACCTGAAGGAGCGTCGGCACGCCCCGTATTCTCAGCACAAATACGCACAGGGCTGTGAGGCCGGTCTCACAAAGTTCTCGTATAACGTGACAAAGCGCAGAATTGTCACCATGGTTTCTGACAATCATCAGACTCATGAGCGCATTACCGACGACGAGCTCAACGCCCTCGTCGACACCACACCCGCCTCAGGTAAGTCACGACGTATCGCCTTCCTGGCTGGTGTCGCAACCTTCGGGTCCCTGCTTTTTGGCTATGACACTGGTGTCATCGCCGGAGCCCTGCCCTACATGTACATGGACCAGACAGCAGGCGGCCTGGGGATCAACGAGTTCGAAGAAGGCCTCGTTGGAGCTTTCCTCGCTATCGGCGCGGCCTTCGGCGCTATCTTCGGCGGGCGCCTCTCAGACCGCTACGGCAGGCGCCACAACATCTTGCTGCTCGCCGTAATCTTCATTATCGGAACGCTCGGCTGCACATTCTCACCCAATGTGTGGGTCCTCTATTTCTTCCGTTTCATCCTCGGATGGGCAGTGGGCGGCGCTTCGGCCACGGTTCCGGTCTACCTCTCCGAATCTGCGCCCACTCGGGTACGAGGCTCCCTGGTCGCCCTCGACCAATTCATGATTGTCTTTGGACAGTTGCTCGCCTACTCAATGAACGCCATGCTGTCCAAAGCACACGGCGGACCACAAGCCCAAGTTGCCTCCGACGCGACAGGAACTCTCGAAGCCGGTCAATGGTATTCATGGGACCAAATCGCCAGGATTGGCGGCGTCCTCGTCGATGCCGGGAACGGACAAGCATGGCGGTGGATGCTCGTACTGGCCACCATCCCCGCGATCTGCTTGTGGATCGGCATGCGGATGATGCCCGAGTCGGGCCGCTGGCATGCCGCAAATTTGCGGTACGTGGAAGCTGTCGGAGCACTCAAGCGAATCCGCCAACCTGAGCGCGATGACATTCACGACGAAGTTCGCGAAATGGTGGAATTACACGAGGTCGCCAAGCGCGAAGGCAAGTGGTCGTTACGGCACACATTCTCAGTGGAATGGACGCGGCGCCTGGTATTCATTGGTATTGGCCTGGCATGTTTCGACCAGCTGACAGGCATTAACACGGCCATGTATTACCTGCCCAAGATATTGCATGCTGCAGGTTTTTCTTCCGCGGATTCAATCTCGATCAATGTGATTACGGGCGCGGTTGCCTGCGTGGGCGCAGGCTTTGGATTGTGGCTGGTCAGCCGCTTTGCTCGCCGCCACGTCGGCATCTACCAAGAAACGGGTGTGACTCTGTCACTCTTCGCTCTGGCGGTTGTATTCGCCGTGGGTATCACACCATATACCTTGGCCGATGGCACGATTTCGGATGCTGTACCGGCATTCTTGCCGTGGCTGGTTGTGGTGTTGGTGTCGGTATTCGTCTTCGCCAAGCAGTCAGGCACCGTGAACTGGGTGCTACTGTCGGAAATCTTCCCCGCCAAGATTAGGGGCGTCGCCCAAGGTTTTGCCGTAGGGTGCGGTTGGCTAATGAACGCAGTAGTCACCTACATCTTCCCAGTCATGATCGAGCATCTGGGCGCCGCATGGACCTACGCCGTATTCGGCGCAATCAATGTAGTGTCCCTGTGCTTCTACGTTTTCATCGTGCCTGAGACGAGGGGGGCGTCGCTGGAGCACCTCGAGGAGCAGTTCTCCCGGGGATAGGCCTAGGCCGCAGCATCACCACGAATGCGTTCGAAACGACGTTACGGCTTTCAAGGTGACGCTACA
>NZ_ATUX01000004.1 GCF_000420425.1 Schaalia vaccimaxillae DSM 15804 | reverse complement strand
GGATCTCAGTCCTGAGCCTCAGCGTCGGAGTCGATCCGTTTGATCAAGGCCGAAACCTTGTCGCACAAATCAAACAGCGCTACAATGGCAGCAGGAACGGAGATCAGAACCGCGATAATCTCAACCATTATCTTGGCTCCTTTCCTCCATGCCCCCGGCTCTACCCGGGGGCTTTCCTGTTGAGAAGCGGGGTTGCCTCCCAACACCCCTAACTATAGACGGAAACACATCTATAGTCAAGTCGATTAGGCCACCGACCCCGCCGCCTCAACGGCCCTGCGCAGCCGACGTCGATCAGTCGCGACATACCGCTGTGTCGTTGCAACTGACGCATGTCCTAAAAGCCGCTGCACTGCGATTAGATCTCGCGTTTCCTCGTGCGCCACTGTCGCAAATCGATGGCGTAGGGTGTGCAGCGTCCAAGGCTCTGGTAGCACTCGCCGCCCGATCTTCCCGATATGCCGGGGTGTGAGGTGGTCACCAGTAGGGGAGGGGAACGCCCATTGGCGTCGACCAATGAACCGACGCAGCTCCGCAGCCAGCGAATCACTCAGCGGGACGACGCGGACCCTCTCGCCCTTGCCTTGCACGCGCAAACTCCACCCGTCCAGATCCTCGAACAGATCATCGCGGGTGACCTGTGAGATTTCGGCGCGGCGCAGACCAGCCTCCGCAGCCAGGCGAACGATCATCCGTGCTCGATCATCTGCGTGCGCTAGTGCGTCGGCGTAGACGCGCTCAGGCGCGGGTCTGGGAACCGGCGTCGATGGCCGCACAGACGGCAGATCCCCCGTCGGATCTGCATCCGTAATAGCCGCAGCCATTGCCCATGCAAAGAATCCATGCAAACTCGCATAAATGCTTCGCCTTGTCTCACGACTCCATTCATGCGCCGCCGCCCACTCAATCAAATGTGAGGATCGCACAAGCGCAGGAGAACCCACACCCGTCTGCCTCGACATCCTCCGAATGTGCTCACATCGCGTTTCAATCGTCTGAGCCGTCCGACCAGCAACGCGTAACGCTCGCGCCCAACCGTCGACGGCCTCCCGCCAAGCGGGGGTAATCGGTAATTGCTCCACAATTCAGGATGCGCGCCTCAACCGCCGTTCCGCATCCAGATCCACCACTACATCTGTGCGCATGGATGATCCCAACCAGAAGGTT
>NZ_ATUX01000003.1 GCF_000420425.1 Schaalia vaccimaxillae DSM 15804 | reverse complement strand
TTGGCGGGGAAGATTTCCGACAGTAGCACCCAGTTCACGGTGCCTGACTGCTTGGCGAAGACGAATACCGACACCAACACCACAACCAGCCACGGGTGGGACCTCTCCTCGCGGCTCATGGGGGCGATTATATCGGCAGTCCCCGGGGTGCAGGTGGGCGGCCGGTATCGCGCTGGAGCTGGCGGGGTGTGGGCGATGTGCGCGGCCTGCATCCCACCTCATGGAGATGCGTTGCGGTGCACCGTCACCACGAAGGCTCTAACGTCACCTTGAACGTATTCGCGGGGCGAGACCATCAATGCTGTTGATCCACGGTCGTAAGCAAAAGCGCAGGTGACGCGCCATGACGCGGATAAATTGACGATGACCTGTCATCAAGGGAGCGTTGTGACGATAGATTTTATCTGTGCATTAGGAGGTGTCTGGTGACTTTCGGTGATTTCGGAGCTGTGTGTACGACGATTGGCTGGAGGATTTTTGATGATGAATACGATCTGCGGAAGACGGACTACCTTCCTGAAGATATTCAAGATTTGCGAAAGTCTATGAGAAGAGTTTGTTTTAGTTGCTTGGTCGTGGGTTCTTGTATAAGAAGTTGTCTTGAATCCGAGTTTTTTTATCGAAGGGCGAGGTGGCAAGGGAAGGGGTTAGCGACGTTTGTCGCAGGGCTTTCAGGGATTGAAAGGGAGAGGTTCTATGCTAGCTGTAGAGATCATAAATTCGATCGCGAACGCGTTGAACTTGAATGGAAGTCATTGGTTTTAGGTCTTGTGAAAAAGGAGTGTGCTTGAGATGTTGAGAAAGGGGTCGCATCTCGTTCAATTGTTGGGACCCTTCTGGTCAAAGGTAGTAATGGCTGAAATTGTCATTGGGCTTCTTGGATTGATTGTCATCATTCTTAATGTCTCTTTTGTTCCGGATTTATCTGGAATGACACTGCGGGAAGCCTATAATGTGATCGAGAAGAAGGAGTTGAATGTGCTCGTGGATCCTGCGCATGCGCATAGAGATCCAGATTTTTGGATGATTAACTATCAGTCGGTTAAACCGTGGTCTATCGTGTTTGAATTTACGGAAATTAAAGTGAGTTGCGGCCTTTTGTTATAATTTTGTATATGTTGTTGCCTGGGTGGTCTGGCCGTCACGGGGTGTGCAGTGGCCAGACCACCGGGATCTTAGATTGTCCCTCTGTTCAGGCGACTCTGTAGTGCCATGATGAATGATGATTGTTCGTCGATTTTTCCGTCAATGGGGGTGCCCATTCGTCTTTGGAGTGCCTTGATCGTATTTGGTCCGATCAGGCCGTCTGCAGCTAGTCCGCACAGCCGTTGGAGTGCTTGAATTGTTCGCGAGCCAATCGCGCTTGATGAGCCGACCCACTCCCATCCTGTGGTAAGTCCAGGATTTCTTGACTGCCAGTATATGTCCTGGCTCGAGATAATTCCGTCGGCCGTTAGGCCTAGTAGGCGCTGGACTGCCCGCGTGGTGGCTGCTCCCCAGTAACCGTCAATTGTTACCGTTGTTGAGGTTCCTGGTGACGGTTGAATTGCAATTGGTAGAACTGGGTCGCCGCCAGGATTCGCTGCCTTGCGAATGGTGTCCAGATGGTTCATCCAGTGTCCGGGGCATTGCGTATTGATGAAAAATCTGTGAGGTGCTACGTATAGGTTCCCGTGTCGCTTCTGAATATTGGAAATAAGCTCGAGGAGTGTGCGCAGGTCTGACAGGTCTGCTCGTGGGTGGCATTCAATGCCAATGCTATGGATGTTTGCGTTCCAAGTTCCGGCATGCCATGCAGTGTCGCCTTCGTCAACGCATTGTATGACCAGTCCGTCCGTCACGACATAATGGGCAGAGACTTCTCTGCTGCTATTGATGAATCCTTGTGCGATGCGTTTTGCTCCGTCGTGAGGGTGATCGGCGTAGAGTGCGGGATTTCCCCAGTGGTGGATTATGATTGTGTCTACGCGGGCTTGGGTGCTGTTCGGATTGTTTCTTTCGTGTGGACGGCCTGGAGTTGAATAGGGTGTCGTGCTCCGCATGTATTGGTAAGGCATCTGCCTACTCCTTCCGTTGGTTTCTTGCGGTTTGCAAGTGATGGAAGGATCGTCGTGACACGCTGTGCGTTCAAATACTTGACATCTATTCGCGCGTGTCGTGTGCTGTAGCGTCACCTTGAAAGCCGTAACGTCGTTTCGAACGCATTCGTGGTGATGCTGCGGCCTAGGCCTATCCCCGGGAGAACTGCTCCTCGAGGT
>NZ_ATUX01000002.1 GCF_000420425.1 Schaalia vaccimaxillae DSM 15804 | reverse complement strand
TGTGTTGTTTGTTGTGGGTGTTTTGGAAACAAAAGCAAGGGGGGGTCGCAACTTGTCGTTCATTGTGTTGACGGGTTGCGGCCCCCCCCTTGGTTATTTTGGTTTGGTTGTGGCGGTGTCCTACTCTCCCACACCCTCCCAGGTGCAGTACCATCGGCGCTGTAGGGCTTAGCTTCCAGGTTCGGAAAGGGATGCTGGGCGTTTCCCCTACGCTATGACCACCACAAAACTATGTGTCCACACACCGTTTACCGTTGCCGGGGTTTTGCTGTGTGGGTTGGTGGTGATTCGTATAGTGGTTAACGAGCATTGTTTGCTTGTTTGTGTCCCCACAATAAGTGGGGATTGTTTTGGTTTAGTGTCGGCCAATTAGTACCAGTCGGCTCACGAGCACATTACTGTGCTTCCACCTCTGGCCTATCAACCCGCTAGTCTGGCGGGGGCCTTCAACCCACCACAAGGGTGGGCTTGGAAACCTCATCTTGGAGCAGGCTTCCCGCTTAGATGCTTTCAGCGGTTATCCCTTCCGAACGTAGCCAACCAGCCATGCACCTGGCGGTACAACTGGCACACCAGAGGTTCGTCCATCCCGGTCCTCTCGTACTAGGGACGGCCCTCCACAAGTTTCCTACGCGCACAGAGGATAGGGACCGAACTGTCTCACGACGTTCTGAACCCAGCTCGCGTACCGCTTTAATGGGCGAACAGCCCAACCCTTGGGACCAACTCCAGCCCCAGGATGCGACGAGCCGACATCGAGGTGCCAAACCATGCCGTCGATATGGACTCTTGGGCAAGATCAGCCTGTTATCCCCGGGGTACCTTTTATCCGTTGAGCGACCACGCACCCACGTGCCATGGCCGGATCACTAGTTCCTGCTTTCGCACCTGCTCGACCCGTCGGTCTCACAGTCAAGCTCCCTTGTACACTTGCACTCGCCACCTGATTACCAACCAGGCTGAGGGAACCTTTGAGCGCCTCCGTTACATTTTAGGAGGCAACCGCCCCAGTTAAACTACCCACCAGGCACTGTCCCTAACCCGGATCACGGGCCAAGGTTAGATGACCGCTTGAACCAGAGTGGTATTTCAACGATGACTCCACCCAGGCTGGCGCCCAAGCTTCACAGTCTCCCACCTATCCTACACAAGTCCAAGCGAACACCAATACCAAGCTATAGTAAAGGTCCCGGGGTCTTTCCGTCCTTCTGCGCGAAACGAGCATCTTTACTCGTAATGCAATTTCACCGAGTTCACGGTTGAGACAGCGGAGAAGTCGTTACGCCATTCGTGCAGGTCGGAACTTACCCGACAAGGAATTTCGCTACCTTAGGATGGTTATAGTTACCACCGCCGTTTACTGGGGCTTAAATTCAAACCTTCACCCCACAAGTGGGGCTAAGCTCTCCTCTTAACCTTCCAGCACCGGGCAGGCGTCAGTGCGTATACATCGTCTTACGACTTAGCACGCACCTGTGTTTTTGATAAACAGTCGCTTCTCCCTATTCTCTGCGACCCCCAACCACAACACCCACGCAAAGCGGGCGCATCGCCGAAGGTCCTCCTTATCCCGAAGTTACGGAGGAATTTTGCCGAGTTCCTTAACCATGATTCACTCGAACGCCTCGGTATACTCTACCTGACCACCTGAGTCGGTTTAGGGTACGGGCGCATGATCCCCTCACGTCGAGGCTTTTCTTGGCAGCATAGGATCACCACCAGCCAACCCAAAGGGGCCAGCCTCATCAGTCCTCACCCTACATGTCTTCCGGATTTACCTAGAAAACGGGCCACAACCTTAAACACGCACAACCATCGGCGCGCGGCAGCTACCTTCCTGCGTCACCCCTGTTAACACGCTTGCCTACACACCAACGGGACCCCAAGACCACCAACACCCAAACAACCCGAAAGCTGAAAGAGGCCGGCAGCAATTGGTTAGCACAAAGGCTTCAACACTTGACGGTTACCATGCGGTACCAGAATATCAACTGGTTGTCCATCGACTACGCCTGTCGGCCTCGCCTTAGGACCCGACTAACCCAGGGCGGATAAACCTAGCCCTGGAACCCTTAGTCAATCGGCGGAAGGGATTCTCACCCTTCATTCGTTACTCATGCCTGCATTCTCACTCCCACACGCTCCACCAACCGTTCCCAGCAGGCTTCACCGCACGCAGGACGCTCCCCTACCCACCCACACCACCACAAGAACCTCAGGTCCTCAGATGTCATACGTGTGAGTGCCACAGCTTCGGCGGTGCGCTTGAGCCCCGCTACATTGTCGGCGCAGAACCACTTGACCAGTGAGCTATTACGCACTCTTTCAAGGATGGCTGCTTCTAAGCCAACCTCCTGGTTGTCACCGCGACTCCACATCCTTTCCCACTTAGCGCACGCTTAGGGGCCTTAGCTGATGATCTGGGCTGTTTCCCTCTCGACTACGAAGCTTATCCCCCGCAGTCTCACTGCCATGCTCAACCTACCAGCATTCGGAGTTTGGCTGACGTCAGTAACCCATAGGGCCCATCGGCCATCCAGTAGCTCTACCTCCAGCAGGCAACACACAACGCTGCACCTAAATGCATTTCGGGGAGAACCAGCTATCACGGAGTTTGATTGGCCTTTCACCCCTACCCACAGCTCATCCCCTCAGTTTTCAACCTAAGTGGGTTCGGTCCTCCACAAAGTCTTACCTCTGCTTCAACCTGGCCATGGGTAGATCACCCCGCTTCGGGTCTAGAACACGCGACCAACGCCATATTTCAGACTCGCTTTCGCTACGCATACCCCACACGGGTTAAGCACGCCACGTATCACTAACTCGCAGGCTCATTCTTCAAAAGGCACGCCATCACCCCACAAGGCTCTGACGGCTTAAAGGCACACGGTTTCAGGTACTATTTCACTCCCCTCCCGGGGTACTTTTCACCATTCCCTCACGGTACTATGCACTATCGGTCATCAAGTAGTATTCAGGCTTACCAAGTGGTCTTGGCAGATTCACACGAGATTTCACGAGTCCCGCACTACTCGGGCACCAACTCCGCACAACATGTTGCCAGTACGCCTACACGACTATCACGCACTCCGGTCACCCATCCCAAGGTGTTCAACTCCCAACAACACACCACACCAGCCTCCGGCAGAAGACAAACGAGCCAGCCCCACAACACCGCACACGCAACCCCTGCCGAGTATCACACGCACACGGTTTAGCCATCCTCCGCTTTCGCTCGCCACTACTCACGGAATATCTTTTCCTACGGGTACTGAGATGTTTCACTTCCCCGCGTTCCCCCCACACACCTATCAAACTTCAGCATATGGTAACCAAGCACAACCCTGGTTAGGTTCCCCCATTCGGACACCCTCGGATCAAAGCTCGCTCGCCAACTCCCCGAGGCATATCGCAGGCCGCAACGTCCTTCATCAGCTCTTGATGCCAAGGCATCCACCGAATGCCCAACAAAACTAAACAAAACCACAAAAAAATCAAGATGCTCGCAACCACTATACAAATCACCAACAACCCACCACACCAACCACAAAACCCCACACAAGGAACCCCACAGTCGGCAAGCCAAACCCACCCCAAAAAGGCAGGAAACGCCCAAACGGTGTTGAACGTGAACCCGACAGCATGCTCGCTTGCCTTCAAAAACCTGCAACCCCAAAACGCACCCACACCCAAAACCCCAAACAAAAAAGGGCCTTGAACAAAGCATGAGCACAAGAAACCACCAACACCCCAAAAGAATGCCAGCAGCCCCCACAACAGGGCTCCCTAGAAAGGAGGTGATCCAGCCGCACCTTCCGGTACGGCTACCTTGTTACGACTTCGTCCCAATCGCCAATCCCACCTTCGACCACTCCCCCCAAACGGTTAGGCCATGAGCTTCGGGTGTTACCAACTTTCGTGACGTGACGGGCGGTGTGTACAAGGCCCGGGAACGTATTCACCGCAGCGTTGCTGATCTGCGATTACTAGCGACTCCACCTTCATGGGGTCGAGTTGCAGACCCCAATCCGAACTGAGACCAGCTTTAAGGGATTCGCTCCGCCTCACGACATCGCAACCCTCTGTACCAGCCATTGTAGCATGCGTGAAGCCCAAGACATAAGGGGCATGATGATTTGACGTCATCCCCACCTTCCTCCGAGTTAACCCCGGCAGTCCCCCACGAGTCCCCACCACAACGTGCTGGCAACATAGGGCAAGGGTTGCGCTCGTTGCGGGACTTAACCCAACATCTCACGACACGAGCTGACGACAACCATGCACCACCTGTACACCCCCAACCAAATGCACCCCTATCTCTAGGAGCTCTGGGCGTATGTCAAGCCTTGGTAAGGTTCTTCGCGTTGCATCGAATTAATCCGCATGCTCCGCCGCTTGTGCGGGCCCCCGTCAATTCCTTTGAGTTTTAGCCTTGCGGCCGTACTCCCCAGGCGGGGCACTTAAAGCGTTAGCTACGGCGCAGAAACCACGGGTGGCCCCCACACCTAGTGCCCAACGTTTACAGCGTGGACTACCAGGGTATCTAATCCTGTTCGCTCCCCACGCTTTCGCTCCTCAGCGTCAGTAACGGCCCAGAGACCCGCCTTCGCCACCGGTGTTCCTCCTGATATCTGCGCATTCCACCGCTACACCAGGAATTCCAGTCTCCCCTACCGCACTCAAGTCAACCCGTACCCACCGCAAGTTCCCAGTTAAGCCAGAAAATTTCACGACAGACGCGATCAACCGCCTACAAGCCCTTTACGCCCAATAATTCCGGACAACGCTCGCGCCCTACGTATTACCGCGGCTGCTGGCACGTAGTTAGCCGGCGCTTCTTTACCCACTACCCTCAACCCAACCCAAAGCCGGGCCTTGACCATGAGCGAAAGAGGTTCACAACCCGAAGGCCTACATCCCTCACGCGGCGTCGCTGCATCAGGCTTTCGCCCATTGTGCAATATTCCCCACTGCTGCCTCCCGTAGGAGTCTGGGCCGTATCTCAGTCCCAATGTGACCGGTCACCCTCTCAGGCCGGCTACCCGTCAAAGCCTTGGTAGGCCATCACCCCACCAACAAGCTGATAGGCCGCGAGCCCATCCCCCACCAGAAAAAACCTTTCCACCCACCCCCATGCGAAGGCAAGTGAATATCCAGTATTAGCAGCCGTTTCCGACCGTTATCCCAAAGAAGAGGGCAGGTTACTCACGTGTTACTCACCCGTTCGCCACTAATCCACGGTGCAAGCACCGCATCATCGTTCGACTTGCATGTGTTAAGCACGCCGCCAGCGTTCGTCCTGAGCCAGGATCAAACTCTCCAAACAAAAAAAATTCAGAAAACCCCAAACCAACCAAAAAAGCCAGCCCAGGAAAATCCCAACCAAAAAACAACTCAAAAACAAAAAACAGGCATAAAAACAAACAAACACACTATCGAGTTCACAAACAACACCAACACAA
>NZ_ATUX01000001.1 GCF_000420425.1 Schaalia vaccimaxillae DSM 15804 | reverse complement strand
AGACCCGTTCGCGCCTCGCAGACCTGGCAACGCCCACCGAGGAATCTCCCGCGTTCGCGTTCCGCTCCATCGGCGAATACGCCAAAGCTCTCGCCATGTCCGGCGACGAGCGCAACGCCCAGGCGCGCGCCGCGTTCTCGGGCGCCGTCACCTCCGATGCGGTTGCCCGCCCGGCTTGGCTTGGCGTGATCGAAAAGCGCATGGCCGCAAAGCAGATCGTTACCAACATGTTCACCCACACCATGGATCTGCCCTCAACCGGCATGACCGTCGAATATGCGGTGAAGAAAGAAAAGAGCGGCGTTAAGGTCGCTAAGCAGGCGAAGCAGGGCGACAAGATCGCCACCGGAAACCCGTCCGACTACGTGGTCAAGTCCGCGCCCGTCGACACCTACGCGGGCCTAGGCAAACTCAGCTTGCAGGCGATCGAGCGCGCGACCATTTCCCTACTTGACGATCTGCTCTATGACCAGGCGTTTGAGTACGCGAACCAGATCGAGGCGGCGACCCGCACGCTGTTCAACGAAATTGTGACCACCGCCGAAGAGTCTCCGACCCACACGTTCACGTCTCTGGCAGGCGCGACCGTTAACGACTGGATCGACTTCGCTCTCGCTCTCGTCGACGCCTACGACGAAACGCCCTATGTTTTCGACGGCCTGGCCGTTTCCGGCGACGTATTCCGCGCGCTGGCTCACCTCGACCGCGATCCCAAGGCCCTACAGTTCGCAGGCGCCCCCACAGACCACCAGGGCACGCTCTCTGTGCGCACAGGCTCTGGCTCGTTTGCCGAGATCAGCGTGCAGCGGATCCCCAACTGGGCGGGCACGCACGCCGTGGGGTACGCGCGCGAAGCGATCCGCATCAAGGAAGCGCCCGGCGCTCCCCTGCGTCTGCAGGACACTGACGTTTTAGATCTGTCCAAGGACTTCGCTGTCTACGGCTACGCGGCGCACTTCGCGCCTAAGCCGGAACTGATCATGGCTGCGAAGTTCGCCTGATCATGGACGCCCTCGCCCAAGCGCTGGCCGCATACGTGCTGGCCGATCCCTCAGATAACGAGTGGGTCAGCGAGTGCGCGGCCAGCGCCAGCAGCCTAGTCGACCAGAAGATCGGCGGCGCGCAGGTGCCTGACGAGATCCGTCGGGCCGCCACCTTGGAAGTTGGCGCCAACCTGTTCAACCGAAGGGCCTCGTCCCGCGACTCAGCGACGGGCGTTGACGCCGACACCGCGCCCGCGTTCTTCCGTCCAGCGCTCGACCCGCTTACCCCGGCCTGGCCGCTACTGGCCCCCTACCTGCGAGGGACGGGGATCGCATGAGCATCATCAGTGCCCTGGCCGACCACATCACCGACACCATCGGTCAGGCTGTGCCCGACCTGCACGTGACCACCGACGCCGCCACCATCAAACCCGCCTTGGCTGCGCGTCAGACAGTCGCCTGGGTGGGCGCGCCCGAGCGCATCGAAATGGATGCCCGCGACGTGGGCGTGTGCGAGTGGAAAGCGGCCCTGATCAGCCCCGACCACTCCAACCACATCAAAGGGCTAGACGACCTCACCCAGGTTGCCCTCGTTCTACGCAATCTGCTTGGCATCACCGAGATGGAGCCAGACACGGCGACCCCCGGCGCTGGCCCCACATTCCCCGCCCTGTTCATCACCTTTGAAAACTCGTTCACCTTGGAGGACTAAACCATGGCCACCATCACCCCCGCCCGCCTCGGGCCCGGCACACTCACATTCACCATCGCAGGAAAAGCAACCCAGTTCGCCGCCCGCTGCCAATCCGTCGAACTCAACGGCGAATTACCTGACGACGGCGGCACCGCCCTGCTGAACCACGATGAATACTTCGAGGACGCAGCCAAGTTCGGCACCATCGGCGGAACCATCATCCAGGAATACAACATGACCGCTCTGGAAGTCTGGTGCTACCAAAACGCCGGTAAAGAAGCCGATTACGTATTCGTGCCAACCACCGCCACCGGCGGCTACAAGGCCACCGGAAAATGCAAGATTAAGCCAGTCAAGCTCGGCGGAAACCCCAAGAAAGTCAACACCACTGACTTCAGTTTCGATCTCGTGGGCGGCTTGCCGACGTTTGCCGCCGCTGGCTGATCATGGCCGCCCCTGACGCGATCGTTCAGGTTCGCGGAGCACGCGAGCTTCGGCGCCAGCTCAAGCAAGCAGGCGACGATCTCACCGACATGAAAACGGCCCACAAGCGGGCCGCCGAGATCGCCGCCACCGGCGCCGAAGCCCTCGTACCCATGAAGTCGCGAGACCTGCGCGACTCCATCCGCGCAGCTGGAACCAAAACTGCCGGAATCGTCAGGGCAGGAAAGAAAAGCGTCCCCTACGCAAACGCGATCCAGTGGGGCCGCAAAGTCTGGCCAGCCAAACGAGCATCACCACAACCGCCACGGCACAAGTTCTTCGCCGTCATTAAGCCCTCCCTGTTCGCTACCGAGGGAGCCAAAGCCACCGAACCCAAATGGGTTGCCGAATACGAAAAGAGCCTGGACAAGGCTCTGGACAAAATCAAAGGAGACGCCCAATGAAGAAGCAGATGATCGACTACGAGTTAGCAGACGGAACCACCGGCACTGTGCGCATCCTCGCCGTCGACAAGATCGCGTTTGAGCACCACTGCCGCGCCCACGGAAAACCCTTGGAGGACGGGCCCAGCGCGATCGCTTGCATGCTGCACTCTGCGCTCAAACGCGCCGAGCTGATCGAAACCGACTTCGACACGTTCGTCACCGACGAGCTGATCGACTACGCCGCCGAGCAGGTAGAGGCAGACGCCGAAAACCCTACCCGGTAGGCCCACAGACTGCCGTCATCGTCGGCCTGGCCATCCGCACCGGCATACCCGTTGCCGCATGGCTGGCCGAGCCGCCAGAAATTATCGAAACCGCCCTAATCCTGATCGAGGAGGCCAACAATGGCAGGTAAGAGCGCGATCCTGTCCGTGCGCATCATCGGCGACGCCACCAACGCCGTCAAAGCCATGGACTCGACCGGCAACGCCTCCGAGGGCCTCATCGGCAAGATCGGCGGCATGGTGCCGTCCATGGCCATGATCGGCACCGCCGCCGTGGGCGCCGCCGTCGCAGCCGGTAAAGCCCTGTACGACATCGGCGCTCAATTCGACGACATGGCCGACACCATCAGGGTGGGCACCGGAGCGTCCGGCGAAGCCCTCGATGGACTCGTCGGATCAGCAAAGAACATTGCAACGCAGATCCCCGCTTCCCTCGATCAGATCGGCCCAGCCGTCGCCGACGTCAACACCCGACTAGGTTTGACCGGAAAAACCCTCGAAACCGTGGCCAGTCAATACCTTGAAGCGGGCCGCATCCTGGGTGAAGAAATCGACATCCAAAGCACGTCGGCAGCCCTGACCCAGTTCAAAATCTCAGGCGACGAAGTGTCCGGTGGCCTCGATACGCTATTTCGCGTCTCTCAGGGCACCGGCGTGTCTATAAACTCCCTGGCCGACTCACTCGGCAAACAAGGCCCCGCCCTGCAAGAACTTGGATTCAATTTTGAAACCTCAGCGGCCCTCGTTGGCGTCCTGGACAAAGCAGGCCTAGACGCCGACAAGACGCTCGGCGGACTAGGCAAATCGCTGGTCACGCTTGCCAAGCAGGGCGAAGAACCACAAGACGCCTTTAAGCGCGTCACCGGCGAGCTAGGCGACCTATTGGCCAGCGGCGACCGCGCCGCCGCCATTGACCTGGCATCAACACTGTTCGGTACTAAAGGCGCTACCCAGTTCATAGGCGCCCTCGACTCCGGCGCTCTCAGCATGGACACCCTCGCGTCCGTCGCCCAAGGCACCGGCGACACAATCCTCGGCGTGGGCGCCGAGACGATGGACGCCGCCGAAAAGTTCGAGATCATGAAGAACAAGGCCATGGTTGCCCTCGAACCCGTCGCATCTGCGATCTTCGACGGCGTGGGCCAAGCCATGGACTGGCTGCTCGGACTGGTCGATAGCTTCGACATGGGCAAGTTCTTGGAGGCTTACCCCTGGGTGGCTAACCTGGCAACCGGCATCAAAGACTTCGCCACCAGTATTGCCGGGTTCCTCGGCCCCATCATCCAAGGAATCGCCCCGATCGTCCTGGACGCCGTGACCCTCATCGGCACCTACTTGGGCGACATGTTCAATTTCTTTAGCCAGATCTTCACGTTCGTTGGCCAGCTCATCACCGGCGACTGGTCAGGCGCCTGGGACACCATGGGCAACATCGTGTCCTCGGCCCGCACCTTGATCGTGAACCTAGTCAGCGGGCTTGGCAACCTCGTGGGAGGGGCGATCAGCTCTGCGATCAACTGGGCCAAAGACACGTGGAATAACGGCTGGTCCTCAATCTCCAACCTGGTCAAAACCAAAGCCAGCGAAATCATCTCCAACGTCACCTCCGGCCTGGCCGCTCTGCCCGGCAAAATGCTCCAAGCAGGCAAAGACGCGATTCAAGGATTCATCAACGGGATCGGCTCCATGGGCAGTTCCCTATGGAACGCCGCGTCAAACATGGCAGGAAACGCCGTCGATGCCATTAAATCGAAACTCGGTATTCATTCGCCGTCCCGCGTCGGCATCGGGCTAGGCAGATTCTTCGGCCAAGGCGTCGCCCTTGGCATCATGGGCGAAGCGGGCCGCGTCAACGCCGCCGGGCGCACCCTCGTCTCCCCATTGGCCGCCCTCGACGTCGCTCTACCGGCGCCGTCGACCAACGCCAACGGCGCCCGCGCCGCCCAAGTGGTCAATCACTTCGAGATTCACGGCGTCCTCGATGCCGACGATGCAGCCCGCAAGATCTCCAAGATTCTGGAAACCCATGACCGCCGCACCGGCATGGTCACAATCGGAGGTGGGGCATGATCTCTCCCACCTGCACCGTCTATCTGGACGGCAAGCCATTCGCAGACGACAAGACGAGCCTAGAAAACCAGGCCACCACCGTACTAGGTGGCCTAACAGTCAAGTGGGGTCGATCAACCCGGCTCGACCAGCCCGGCGCGACCACGCTCACCGCCACGATCGCGCTGCCGCCCGAGGCGCCGACCGCCGAAATGGAACGTATCGCCCCTGGCAAGCGGATCGCCGTCACAGCCACCGGCCAAGCCGCCCCCAAAACGTCGACCACCGAACTGGCCCCTACCGCCTGGGACTCTACGTTGAGTATCAACCGCACAGCGCGCACCGCGAATCTGACTCAGGGAACCGTCAAGATTCTCATGCCGCCCAAGGCGTTCCCCACCAGCTCCGACCCTGCAGCCTGGAACACCCTGCCCGCCGTCGTCCCAGGCCAGCGATTCACCGTAGCCATACCGCTGACCGTCCCACCCGGCTATAACGTCACCGTAGCGCCCGCGTACTGGTCAGAACCCCTCAAAGAGTCCTACTACCCGGACGCGACTACTAGCCAAAGCCTTGGAAACCGAACCGTTTTTCGCCGCTCCACACTCGAGCTGTCATGGGTTGCTCCGCCGTCAGCTCACGGCACCCGCGTGGGCCTGGTCCTCACAATCGTTGGCAGCGGCCTCGCCTGGAAAGACGATACGAATACATGGACGCAGATACCCGAAACGTGGACCGATTACCAGCTATTGAAGATCGGCGCTACACCCTCGATCCGCTCCGACTTGTCCGGCCAGGCCGTGGCCACCGTCTTTGACGGCGCGATCACCTCAGCCGTCGCCAAATGGGACGACAACCTAGACCGGCCGGTACTGTCGATCACAGCCGCCGACGTGATCACCACCCTGGCTAACTGCATCGTCGGCTCCGACCCCTGGCCAACCGAGACCGTACGCGAACGCCTAGCGCGCATCATTGCCGCATCCGGCCTATCTCTGACCGTCGTCGCAGACCCAAGGCCCGCCCAGACCATCGTGCGCGCCCAAGACGCCGACGCCACCGGCCTGGTCGACCTCATCAAAGACGCCGCCACCAGCGCAGGAGCAATCCTGTGGCCGTCAGCCGCCGACGGACTCGGCGAATTCCTCCACCTTGAGGATCGGACCAAACGCAAAGCCCTGTATCGCCTCATCGTTCCTGCCACCGGCCCGGCGTTCATCGAAGCCGACCCAGGAGCCGGAAACCAACTACCCGCCGCAGCCCTGCCCCGCGACGGCATCCAAGTCCTACGCGACACCACCGACCTAGCCACACAGGTCGTCGTCAAATGGGAATCAGCCGTGCCCGACGGCGACGGCGGCGTCAAATGGGAATCACACGAAGCCCTCGCCACCGACACCAACCGGATCAACCAATACGGCACACGCACGCTATCAGTATCGACCGGACTCACCAGTCAGGCGGCAGCCCAAGAACTCGCAGACTATCTTCTAGCGCAGACCGCACCAGGTGGCTGGACGATCCCCGGCATCATCATGTCCGACAAACGCCCAGCCCTGCCCGCCGCGACGCTCATGGCCAGCTTGGACGCCTCAACCCGGATCGGCTTGCCGTTGACGATCACCGATTGTGCGGACTGGATCCCAGGCGCCCCCACCCTCGCCGTCTACCTCGACGGCGGCACCATCACACGGCGCCTTGGCCACTGGGAACACGAGCTAACCCTCACGCGCTCGACCACGGCCACCGACTCCATCACCTGGGCAAAAACCCCCACCGCGCTGACATGGGCACGCACGGGAGAACTCACCTGGGCCGCAATGAACTACGCAACGATCTGAAAGGACTCGAAAAATCATGCCCGCAACGACCGCAAAATATAAAATCCCCTATCCTGTCGCCGGGGATAAGGTGTCCGCATACCCGACCACCGCAAAACAGGCCGCCGAAAAAATAGAAGAAACCATAGGGTCAGTCCCAAACCTCGCTTTTACTGCTGACGCGGGATTTACAGCCTCAATCACCTCCGTTCTTGCGGTGGGCTCGCTAAGGATTGCCACATTACAGATCAGCCGTAAAACGTCGGCCGGATACCAGTCCGGCTACCACTGGAGAATCGGCACCATCGGCAACGCCGCCGACCGGCCTGCGGCCCGCCACTTCGGCCACATCATGAGCACAGCAGACCCCTACCTGTACATCGACCCTAACGGCGAGATTCACATGCAATTCTGGTCGGGCGGAACCTGGGGTACCGGTACCTGGGACGGACAGATCATGTGGGCGGTGAACTGACAATGGGTTACACCCTCGAAAACGTCCCCTCGCCCAACCAGACCTACGACCCCGCACGGGCTGCTCCGATCGGCATCGTGATCCACCACTGGGGATCAGACGGTCAATCACATGATGGCGTCGTCGCCCACCTGACCA